>CAZTVG010000001.1:0-1782 GCA_964617015.1 Candidatus Woesearchaeota archaeon
AGCTGGACAATAAATGCAACAGGTTCACCAGCAGCTTATGAGATAGATGTTTTATTTAATTCTACAACTTATTCCCCAGACATAACAGAAAATGATACAGAAGACAGGACAATAATAATAACAGAAGGAGCAGACACAACCCCTCCTTTCATAGAATTTGTTTCACCTACTCCTCCTAATGCCACAACCACGAGCAACACATCAATTGAAATTAATGTTTCAATCACAGAAGCAAATTTAGATGAAGTCAAGTTTAATTGGAACACAACAAATTATACAATTTACAATGACTCTTTAGTCTTGATGATGAATTTTGATAATGTCTCTGCTCTTGGAGAAAATGATAATTTAGTTGTTGATATAAGTGGAAATGGAAATAATGGTACTGTAACTGGAGCTATTGTTAATACTACTGATTGTAAATATGGGAATTGTTATAGTTTTGATGGGTTTAATGATCATATAAGTGCAAGCATGAACCTTTCTTCAACAAACATAATTACTTTATCTTTTTGGCTTAATTGGAATACCTTTTCTAATGATGATGATCTTGCATTTGAACTTACAATAAATTATAATAATAACGCTGGAGGATTCCTGGTAGACCCAAATTCTGCGGCTAACGGAGGAGGAAAATTTGAAATTGCACATTCCCATAATGGTCAAGCTACTGTTCATGCTTCTACTTTTTCTCGACCTTCTACTGATGTATTTCATCATTATGTGATTATCTTCGACAAGTCTACCAATCCCGACAATCATACTGTATATGTAGATGGAACATTGCAATCCATTGATACCTTTCTTAGCATTGATTCCACTGATAACTTTGCAGACGATACATTGTACTTTATGTCTCGTGCAGGTGGCTCATTGTTTGGAGATGGAATTCTTGACGAAGTCCGAGTCTGGAACAGAAGTTTATCAACTTCTGAAATCCAACAACACTACTTCTCTAATTTAAACAAATATGACACAGACAAATGGTTGTTGTATGTGAACCAAAGCAAAAACTCAATTGATGGATTAGATGATGGTACTTACACTTATCAGGCATTTGCAAGTGATACAAGCAGTAATTTAAATCAGACAGAAGAAAGGACTATTACAATAGATACAGCTGCAAACAATCCTCCGACAATAACAAATGTAGAGGCAATCGGTCCAACCATAGACCCTGAAGAAGATTCTGTTGTATTCATAACATTTAATTTTACAGCAAATGATCCAGACGGTGCTTCTGATTTGAAGAATGACAGTGCAATTGCAAACTTCACAAGACCTGGAGAAGCTGTAAGACTGAATTCAAGTTGTATTGAGATATCTTCATCTGGAAATGAAGCAAACTATTCTTGTACAATCGGTATGTATTACTTTGATGGAATTGGGGATTGGAATATCACTGTTTCTATTAATGACTCTGCAGATGAAGTTGCTATAAACGATTCAACAATCTTCCAATACAACCAGTTAATAGCAATTAAAATTTCCCCTAATTCTTTTAGCTTTGATGTTGAAATTGGTGCTGTAAATCAAACCTCAGATAATGACCCTACCTTGATAAACAATACAGGAAACTTTGACGTTACTTTGGGTAATGTCCAGGTCAATGCAATTGACCTTGCAGGAGTAGATATAAGCACAGACTTTATATTTGCTGCGAATTTTAGTGTAGACATTGATACAGGCGGAAGTCCTCCTGCAGAGTGTGATGGTACAAGTCTTGTGAATGGAACATATACAGGAATAACAAACTCTATTTTACCTCCTGGAAACCACTCT
>CAZTVG010000001.1:1882-118555 GCA_964617015.1 Candidatus Woesearchaeota archaeon
AGGAAACTAACAATCCTAGAATCTGTAACAGTTTATCTAAAAGAACAAGGATTGAGATATAGCGAGATAGCAGGGTTGATTGAAAGAGATCAGAGGAATATTTGGGCAATATATTCTAGAACAGTTAGGAAAAAGAAGAGAAATATTTAAAAGTAAAGAGAACATAATTTTAGAATGAAAAGGGGGGCAAAGGTGATAATTTTTTTAGGGCTCTTGATATTATTAATGGTTCCTTTAGCATCTGCAGAAAATATATCTGTATGTAGGGAATTGAATCAATCAAATACAGTATACACATTACAAAACAGTATAACGGGAATTGTGGGGTCTTGTTTTACAATAACAGCAGATAATATTACTTTAGACGGAAATGGGTATAGAATTGAGGGAGATTGGATAGGAACACAAGATGATGGAATTTATGCTTCTGGCAGAGATAATTTAACAATAAAGAATTTTATTGAGATTGAAAAATTTGGAGATAGTGGTATTCATTTTTCTTCAATAGGTAATTCATTAATAACAGATGTTGTAGCACAAGGCCAACAAATAGGATTTAAATTTGTTTCATCTTCAAATAATATAATGGCAAATAATTTAATATCTGGTGCGCAATATGGAGTTTATCTTCAATCGTCTTCAGATAATAATACAATAAAAGATAATTCAATGAGGGGTTCAAACGATGATTCACTCAGATTGTCTTCATCTTCAAACAATATAATAACAAATAATATAATATACGGTTTTACTGCAACAAATGCAGGAATCCATCTTGATTCAGGCTCAAACAACAATCAACTTATAAATAATCGAATTACAATTAATGCTCAACCGCATCTTACAGATTTAGATTGGGAGATTCTTGATGATACAGGAAATTCTTATATTAATTATCTAATCTATAACAATTCTTTCGGAGAAATAAGATGGACAAATATTTCAGATGGGGGTTTTCTAAAAGACTTAGATATTGAAGGACATATTGATTTAGGAACTAATTTAGAAATTGGAAATAATACTGCTTATTTGAATGCAAGTGCATTTAATTCTAGTTTGATTAATTCTTCTGCTGACATAACTTTGTATGGAATGGATTCGTTCAGTTTTACAAATCCTGCAATTCTTAGAAATGGGGTTGATTGTGGCAGTGATTGTATTAGCTTGACTCCACTAAATGCAGCAACTGTTAAATTCAATGTAACATATGCAGGAGCTAATTATAGTATTGGTGAAGGCCCACCACTCGAAAACGCCACATTTGAAAATGTTAATATTGCAAATGATTTAACAGTGGGACAAAATATCTTTTCATTAAATGGATTCTTTGACTTCTTAGGAAGTTCTGTTTCAAGAATAATAAAAGCATGGTTTAACGAAATTGATGCTATTAATATTACGACACAAAATCTTGAAGTTGGGGGTTCAAAAGTTTGTCTTGAAAACGGAACAAATTGCCCTATAGATGAAAATTCCAATATTTTATCATTTACTATTAATATTGATGATACAATAGCTGTGGGTAATGATTATGGTGCTCTTTCAGGAGCAAATACTTTTAATAGTGATGAAAGTAAAAGGCAGAATGTAATCCCTACAAACTGTCTTTTCAAGAATTTATATGTAGATGTTGAATTTAATAACCGTGGTACTAATTCAACAGTTAATCTTAGAATTAATAGTGTAAATGGGAATCTGTCAATATTTATTCCAGGAAATACTGCAGGAGTATTTAGTGATACTGTAAACACTGATAATGTAAATGCAGGGGATCTAGTTAATTATGAAATTACTAGAGGTGAAGGTGGCGGTTTTACTAGGATTAGATCAATATCAGTGCTTTGCGAAGTTCAATAATAATGTAAGTTTTTAGGCGTTGTATGGAGTTCAACCGAAAACTAAATATTAAAAAAGAATAATATTTAAAAAATAAAAAATGTTTAAACTTTAACCAATAAAAGAATAATTTAAAAATGATAAAAAAAGAGATTTATGTTGTTTTAGTTCTAATCATTTTAATATTAGTTCCTCTAATATCAGCAGGAATTTCTGATTGGTTTAAAATTACTGGAAGGGCACCATCTCGACCAACAAATGTCTCGGTATCTGTAACAGGTGTAAATCCTGTAACAGTAGATGTTTTTAATAATACTCTTACGGGCATAGTCACAGACCCTACAGAAGATTCTGTTAATAATATAGAATTTTGGGTTACTGTGACTGACTCAGACGGGGTCAATGACATAAATGACTCAGCTACAAATGCAACCTTTAGTAGAACAGGGCAACCAACAAGAACTAATTCAAGCTGTGTTCTTGTTTCAGATATAGATGGCAATAGCGCGAACTTTTCATGCACAATTGGTATGTATTATTTTTATGAAATTGGTACATGGAATATAACAGTATTTGGAAATGATTTAGGAAACCAGACTGCTCAATCTAATACCTCACAAAATTTCCAGTACAACGAGTTAAAGGCTATAAAAATTTCTCCTGATGCATTAAGCTTCCCATCAGTATCTCCTGGAAACACAAACCAGACTTCAGATAATGACCCCACCTTAATTAATAACACAGGAAACTTTGATGTTACCTCAGGAAATATTCAGGTTAATGCAATTGATCTTGCAGGAGAAAGTGTAAGCACAGAATTCATATTTGCTGCGAACTTCAGTGTAGGAAATGCTACAGGAAGCAATACAGAATGCGATGAAACAAGTCTCGTGAATGGAACAGACACAGGAATAACAAACTCTATCTTACCTCCTGGAAACCATTCATTGAATTTTCAAAATGAAACTTCAGGACAGGAACAGCTCTTCTATTGTATAAAGGATGTTCCTTCTGATATTTCTTCACAGACATATTCCACAACAGGGTTAGGAAGCTGGACAATAAAAATACCTTAAAATGAAAGAACAAATAAATAGAAAAATATGTATGACAACAATAATCCTAATCATATTATTGATTAGTTTTATTAGCGCGTTTGGGGTTTCAACTTCTTATTGGAAGGGAAATCCCCTACTGATAGCTCCTGGAGATACAAAAACTATCACCCTGAGATTACAAAACATAGGAACTGAAGATGATGTCACTGTAAGGGCAATTTTAACAGATGGTTTTGAAATAGCAAGTACAGAAGAGAAAAATTATTTAGTAAGAAATGGAACAAAAGATACAGAAGTTCCTGTTAAGATTAGCATTCCTTTTGATACACCATTAGGTACAGAATACAGAGTAACAGTGTCTTTTAAAACAGTAACCCCTGGAGGAACAGGTGGAGTAGTTTTGGGAACAGCAATAGACACTAGTTTCGATGTTTTAGTCGCAGAAGTAGAAGTAGAAAAAGCAGAAAGAGTAAATTTAAACTTTATTATAGGGATGCTTATACTAATCGCCATAATAATCTTCATTTTAATTTCTGCTTTTAGAAGAAAAAAGAAATAAAAGACCTGTATAATTTTAATAAATTTTAAATAGACGCAGTTATTCTTTTAGTGTATGAAAAAAAAGGTGAGTCTATTAATTATAATTTTTATATCATTTATTTATTTACTAATTATATCCAGTATAAATGGAGAAACCCTGACAGGAGAAACAGTAACCGGTGAAGTGAGCGCTCAACCTACAAATGTTTCTATACAGGTGATTAGATTTGCTCCTTTTTTATCAATATTGAGCCCTGAAAATAAAACATATTTAAAAAATGAATCGTTATTGTTAAACTTTACGGTAACAGATGAAGAAATTGTGTGGTATAATTTCGATAATACGGCGAATACAACAATAACTTCTGCTATATTTTTCAATATTTCCCAGGGAAGTCATAGGCTCTACATGTTTGCAAATAACAGTGAAAATAATATAACATCAAAAAATGTAACTTTCAGTGTTAACTCAACGATATTTATAATCTCATATGACGAATATAGCGATTCTACAAAAGGAGAATCGACAGACTTCAACTCTTCTACATATGAAGACATACAAAACCTCAGCAATATTATTTTAGAAAACACACAATATGGAAAAATTCGTTTTAATGAAGCCATTAATGTGACAGATGACTTAATCAATAATGATAATCTTCTCGACTTAGACAATAACACCAACATATCACAGAACAGAATAGAGTTGAATTCTACTGCATTGCCAAATTTCGACAAACCTGCCACGTTATACCTCTATAATTTAACTTTCTCTAATCCGAGGATATTGAGGGATGGAGTTGTTTGCCCATCGAGTGTATGTACTTTCCAGAGCTATTCGGGAGGGAATCTTACATTCAATGTAACACAATTCACAGTTTATTCGGCAGAAGAAACCCCTGAGGAAGAAGAAGAAATTGCTCCTCCTCCTGGTGGAGGTGGTGGAGGCTTGACTTTTACCATAAGTTTGGATGAAATAATAATTTCCTTAAAGCAGGGGGAAATAAAAACAGAAGAGATAACAATCAAAAATGAAAGAAATACTAAAATTTCTTTTTCAGTATCTTCTGATATGGGAGAGCTTATAAATATAAGGGAAAGAGAGTTTGAACTTGAACCAAAAGAGGAAAAAACAATATTTATCGATTTTATAGCTAAAGAAGATACTATTCCAGAGCTATATCTCGGAAATCTTTTTATTGAAAGTGGGGGGATAAAAAAGAGGGTTGCAATCACAATAGAAATTGAGTCTAAAGAAGCGCTATTTGATGTGAGATTAAATATACCTGAGAAATATTTAAAAGTTTATCCTGGAGAAGAGTTAAATTCTGAAATAGAAATTTTTAATATAGTAGAAACCGGAAGGGTAAATGTTACGATAGAATATTTGATAAAAGACGAACAGAACAGAGAAATAATATCTGAAGAGGATACTCTTATGGTTGAGAATCAAATAAGTTTTGTAAAAATAATTAAAATACCAGAGAATATTGAACCAGGAAGATATGTCCTTTATACAAGAGTAATTTATAATGAAAAAGTGGCAAGTGCAAGCGCTTGGTTTTCTGTTAAAAAAAGATTCATTTTAAAACCCGGAATAAACTTATATATCCTTCTTGGGTTAATCTTAATAGTGCTTACCTTTATTATCTTAAATAAAATTAGAAAAGTTAAAAAATATAAAAAACCTTATAAAGTAGACGAAAACTTGCTTGCTAAAAAAAGTTTGATAAAAAAAATAAAATAAAATGGCTTTAAATTTAGACTTGATAATAATTTTTTCTTTAATACTTGGGTTAATAGGTGTTTTTATTGGAATATTATTAGTCGGGAAAGTTGCAGGAAAATTTAGAACTACTATAATATTCTTAGTCATTACAGAGCTTATTTTTACTATTGGTCTTATTATAAATACCTTGAATGTAATAGGGAGGATTACCTTGATTAACTTGGTATTTTTAAATAATATAATTAATCTCGGTATAAGTTTATTTTTATTATTTACCTTCCTTAGCTTATTATTCATGATTAAAAGAATTAGAAGTAAAGATAAATAAATATAATTTTTAGTGTTCTTACATTAAATTTTAATCAGAACCTTTTTTAGGTGTTCTGGACAATATATTCAAAAGCAGTGAAGAAAAAATGAGCCTGCTCGGATTTGAACCGAGGACCCCTACCTTATCAGAGTAGTGCTCTAACCAGGCTGAGCTACAGGCTCCTGTGTCGCCAATCTCAAGATGGTTTGCATTACCCTTAACCAGGCTGAGCTACAGGCGCTCACATAAAAACCAAATAATTAAACTATTTATAAGTTTTGCGACCACAGAAGTTTTAAAAACCAACTTTTTCTCAATAAAATATGACGCATGGATTATACCATTTTTTAAAAGAAACCTGGAAAAAGCCGGATAAGAAAATATTAAGAGAAAGGATGATTTCCTGGAGAAAATCAGGGGTTCTCACAAAAGTTGACAAACCATTAAGACTCGATAGAGCAAGAACTCTTGGCTATAAGGCTAAAAAAGGTTTTGTTATTGTCCGCGTTCGTGTAAGAAGAGGAGGACATAAAAGGACAAGGCCAAACAAGGGAAGAAGAAGCAAGAGGCTGCACACAAGAAAAACCCTAAGGATGAACTACCAGTGGATTGCAGAGCAAAGGGCTGCAAAAAAATACACTAATCTTGAAGTATTAAATTCTTATCCGCTGGGAAAAGACGGAATGTATTATTTCTATGAAGTTATTCTGGTCGACCCTGAGAGACCTGAGATAAAAAATGACGAATCAATGAAATGGATTGCAGCACCAGAAAACAGAAAAAGAGTTTTCCGCGGCCTGACCTCTTCAGGAAAAAAATCCAGGGGATTAAGAAAAAAGTCCCATGAAATGAAAATAAGACCGAGCTTAAGGGCCCGTGGGAGATTGGGCAAATAAGCAAGCTTAAAAATATCTATTTCTAGTAAGTTAAAAGAGAATGGCAATAAACATCTTCAGATTAATTGCAATAATTGGACTAATATCAATAATTTCTGGAACCTTGTTAATTTCGCATAAAAAAAGATACACTTACTCATTATTTATTTTAGGAGGAATTTTCTTAGCAATTTACAGTTTTTACATTCAAGACATAATATTTATAATTCTGCAGACAGTATTTGTAGCATCGTCTATTTATGGATTAATTAAAATAGGAAAACGCAAAAGATGAGATATCAGAAACTCGCTGAGTTTTATGAAGAGGCCGGAAGCACAAGCAAGAGACTTGTAAAAATCAAAATTCTTTCAAAATTTCTTAGACATCTTCAGGAATCAGACAGGGATGTTTTGTATCTTTTGCTCGGAGATATTTATCCTGAATACGATGAAAGAAGAATAGGCATCAGCAACCAGCTGACAATCAAGGCCATTTCAAAGGCTACAGGAACAGAAGAAAAAAGCGTTGTCCACGAATGGAGAACCATAGGAGACCTTGGGAAGGTTGCACAGGTTCTGACATCAAAAAAGAAACAGTCAACTCTTCACAGATACATCCTTACAACAGAAAAAGTTCTGGAGAATTTGAGAAAGCTTCCTGAGCTTGAAGGGAAAGGAAGTGTTGGCAAAAAAATTTCACTAATAACAGAACTTTTGACTTCTGCAACACCATTAGAATCCTTATATCTTGTAAGAACATTAATAGGTGATTTAAGAATAGGTATCAAGGAAAGCACTATAAGAAGTGCAATGGCTGCTGCATTTTTTGATTCAAGGAAAGACGCTGTAAAAAAAATCCAGGATGCCATAGACAAATCCAATGACATGGCATCTGTTTTTGATTTTGCTAAAAAAAGGAAACTAAAAGACCTTGAAAAGCTTCATCTCCAGGTTGGCAAGCCAATAAAAGTCATGCTTGCGCAAAAAGTAAAAACAATTGAAGAAGCTTTTAATGCTGTTGGGAAACCCTGTGCAGTAGAATACAAGTATGACGGTTTCAGACTTTTAATTCACAAAAAACATGATGAGGTGATGCTTTTTACAAGAAGTCTCGAAAACGTGACAAAACAGTTTCCGGAAATCGTTGGATATATAAAAAAATATGTTAAAGGAGAGTCATCTATCCTCGATTCTGAGGCTGTTGGTTTTCATAAAAAAACAAAAGAATACAGGCCTTTTCAGGAAATAAGTCAGAGGATAAGGAGAAAGTATAACATAGAAAAACTCAGGGAAGAACTTCCTGTTGAAATCAATGTTTTTGACATTCTCTACTATAATGGAAAATCACTTCTTAACGAGCCTTTTGAAAAGAGAACATCTCTGATTAAAAAAATAATCAGAAATCACCCTTATAAGATAATTCATGCCAAGCAGATAATCACCGGAAATGAAAAGAAGGTCAGAGAGTTTTATAAGCAAGCTCTCAGAGACAATCAGGAAGGAGTCATGTTCAAGAATCTTAAGGCAGAATATCAGCCAGGCAGAAGGGTTGGGCATATGCTAAAAATAAAGCCAGAAGAGCGTGATTTGGATCTTGTGATAACAGGTGGAGAATACGGAACAGGAAAGAGATCTGGATGGATTTCAAGCTTCATTCTTTCCTGCAAAGCAGGAAGCAATTATCTTGAGATAGGAAAGGTGGGAACAGGAATAAAGGAAAAACCGCAAGCGGTTTTACCAGCGACTTCCAAGGATGAGAGTCGGAAGGAGAAAACAGAAGCAGGAGTTTCTTTTGCAGAATTGACTGAAAAACTTAAGCCATACATCACTGATGAAAAAGGAAGATCGGTAAGAATCAAACCCAAGATTGTTGTTTCAGTAGCATACCAGGAAATTCAAAAATCCCCAAATTATAACTCTGGCTTTGCCTTGAGATTTCCAAGATTTACGGCATTGCGTCCGGACAAGCCTTTAAGCGAGATAACAACTATTGAAGAAGTCAGGAAAGATTTTGAAAACCAGAAAAGAAACTGGAGATACGGATAGCCTCGAAATCCTTTATAAAGCTTTATAAAGCCATTTTTCTGTTATTTATAAATGGCCAAAGCAAGCAACTACAAGATACAGAACATTGTTGCGACAACTTCTCTTGAAAAGCCTATTCCCCTGACAAAACTCGCAAGAACTCAGCCAAATACAGAATACAACCCTGAAACATTTCCAGGATTGGTTTTAAGAATTAAAGAGCCAAAATCAGCTGTTCTCGTGTTTTCTTCAGGAAACCTTGTCTGTACAGGAACAAAATCAGTAGCGCAGGTTAAGAAAGTCATTCAGGCTGTTATAAGGCAGTTAAAAAAAATAAATGTCAACATAACAACAAAGCCAAAAATCACGGTTCAGAATATAGTTGCTTCAGGCACCATAAACCTCAAGCTAAATCTGAATTTCCTGGCTCTGGAGATGGAAAACACAGAGTATGAGCCAGAGCAATTTCCAGGATTGGTTTATAAGCTTATAGAACCAAATGCCACTTTCCTTCTTTTTAGCAATGGAAAGCTAGTCTGTACAGGAACAAAAAATAAGCAACAGCTTGAATATAGCATGGTTAAGCTTCTCAAGAATGTAAAAGCTGTGCTGAAGAATTACAAGAAATAATTATTCTAAAATAGATTTATCTTCCCCTTATTAGCGCATAGGTGGCATGACCCTGACACATTCCAGTATCATAAATTGCTGGCTTCTTATCCTTACCTCTACAAAAACCGCAAATTTCAGCTGAATATTCTGGATTTCCGATTAATTTGTGAGCCCTCCTGTATTCATCCAGTTAATTCTTCTCCTGAAGCATGTTTTTCTAAAAGATTTTCAAGTTCTGATTTTCGAGTTACTTCGGCTTGAGGCATTATTACTATAAATAAAAGTTATTTGTTAATATTTATATCTTAAAGAAATAACTTCTACCCTTCTAAAGTAATTATATTATTTTCTAAAACTACTCAAAAATCTATATAAATTTATAAAAACCAAAGGTATCTTTAATAACCATGGACGAGCAAACCCACGAATTTGGCACAGAAAAATCAAAAAATGATGAATTAATGATTGAAGCAAAAAACTTCTTTGAATTTTATAAAAAAGAGATAGGAGAATCTATCAGAAAAGGGAAAAACGCAATATACCTTGACTTCACAAAACTTATAGAATTCTCAAATAGACTTTCTGAAGAAATCCTTATAGTTCCTGAAGAAACCTTGAGAATAGTTGAGATGGCACTTGAAGAAACAGGGCTTGTAACCAATATTAGAATAAGACTCACAAATCTTCCAAAAAGCCAGGAGATAAAAGTAAGAAATATCCGCTCAAGGAATCTGAATGAAATAATTGTTATTGAAGGTATTATAAGGCAGGCATCAGATGTAAGACCGCAGGTTGTAAATGCAAAATTTGAATGCCCTAGCTGCGGAACAGTAACTTCTGTTTTACAAATAGAAAAAAAGTTCAGAGAACCCACAAGGTGTTCCTGCGGAAGAAGGGGTAGTTTTAAGTTAATCAGCAAAGAAATGGTTGATACTCAAAGACTCATTGTAGAGGAGGCTCCTGAATCTCTGTCGGGGGGAGAGCAGCCAAAAAGGATAAATGTCTTCTTAAAAGAAGACCTTGTAGAACCCAGAATGGAAGAAAAAACCACTCCTGGAAGCAGAATAAAAGTCATAGGAATTCTGAAAGAGGTTCCAGTGCCTCTTAATTCTGGCGGACTTTCAACCCGTTTTGAGCTTGCAGTTGAAGTTAACAATATTATTCCCATGGAAGAAACTTTTGAAGAACTGGATATAAACGAGGAAGATGAGAGACAAATCCTGGAACTTGCGCAGGATCCAATGATATTTGAAAAATTAATGAAGAGTATCATTCCAAGCGTCTGGGGTTATGATGAAATCAAGAAAAGTCTTGTTTTACAGTTATTTGGGGGTGTTAAAAAAATTCATGCAGACGGGCAGAGAAGTCGTGGAGATATCCACATTCTGTTGATAGGAGACCCTGGTGTGGCAAAATCCGATACCTTGGTTTTCATGTCAAAAATTTCTCCAAAAGGAAGGTATGTTGTCGGAAAATCAGCAAGCGGGGCTGGTTTAACAGCTACTGTTGTAAGAGATGAATATTTGCGTGGATGGAGTCTGGAAGCAGGCGCAATGGTTCTTGCAAATAGAGGACTTGTCTGCATAGATGAACTTGAAAAAATGGACCCAAATGACAGAAGCGCCATGCATGAAGCAATGGAACAGCAGACAATAACAATCAGCAAGGCAAATGTCCAGGCAACTTTAAGAGCAGAGACATCTGTTCTGGCTGCTGCAAATCCAAAGTTTGGAAGATTTGATCCTTATCAGGCAATTGCACAGCAGATAGATTTGCCTCCTACACTGATAAACAGATTTGATGTAATTTTTCCATTAAGAGATATTCCTAACAGGAAAAAAGACGAGTTTATTGCAACTCACGTCCTGCATTCGCACCAGAAAAAAGGAGAAAGCATGTTAATTCCGAAAGAACTTTTCAGAAAATATGTGGCTTATGCAAAACAAAGAATAAAACCTGTCTTGAGTGACGAAGCTGTTGAGGAAATAAAGAAGTTTTACGTTGAATTAAGAAACATGCCTGTTTCTTCAGAGGGAATGATGAGACCAATTCCAATCTCTGCAAGGCAGCTCCAGGCTTTGATAAGAATGTCTGAAGCTTCTGCAAAAATGAGGCTTTCTGATAAAGTAACTTTAGAAGATGCAAGAAGATCAATAGAGACAATGAAATACTACTTGATGCAGGTAGGATATGATTATGAATCAAAAACATTTGATATAGACAGAATCAGTCTGGGAAAAACTACATCCCAGATAAACAAGATACTCAATGTGCTACATACAATAATAGAACTTGAAAACAAAGTCGGAAAAATGATTCCTTTGGAAGAAGTGGAAAAAGAACTGGAAGGAAAAATGGATACCATAGAGATTGAGCAGGCTATTGTTGAACTGAAGAAAAAAGGGGATATTTATGAACCAAGAAAAGGTTACATTGGAAGAATGTAAAAAAGTTTTCAAAAATGGCTGAACAAAGATTTAAGAGAAATGTTGCGTATAAATTCAGGATAGGAGATATCCTGATAGGCAAGCCTGTAATGAACGGCGATAGGTTTTCTTTTCTTGAACTCGGAAATAAAAAAATAATCCGCGTTAACGTGATAGGAAATATTGTGGATAAGTATGAAAGTGGGGATGAAAGAAAGTATCTTTTTATGACTCTGGATGACGGCTCTGGCCAGATAAAACTAAAGACATTTGGTGATGACTCGGACAAATTCAAGAACATATACCAGGGGCAAACAGTAATAGTCATAGGTATTTTAAGGTACTGGAATGATGAAACATATATTTCTCCTGAAATTATAAGAGAAAGGGATCCAAAATATCTTCTCTTAAGAAAACTTGAAACAGAGAGAGATAAGGCTTTAAATGCCCGGCCAGTTGAAAGAGGGCAAATCATTGCAGTTAAAGATAAAATTCTTGAACTAACAAAGAACTCTGAAGATAATGGGGGAATTGAAGTGGATGAGATAATCTTGAAACTCCGAGAGTTCTCTCCTGCAATAATTAATCAGGAAATTCAAAAACTCCTAGAGGAGGGGATTGCATTTGAACCCCGCCCCGGCAAAATAAGATATTTGGGGTGATTATTTCCTTTTCTTCTTCATTTCAAGCTTTTTGTTAAAGTAATAAGCAACCCATATCACAACCACTAAACCAGCAAGAGATAAAATAAATTTAAGCAAATCATCTGCAAATCTCCAGAAACCTCCGACACCCCATAAAATGATTCCGACACCTCCTCCCATCAAACCAGCCCCTACTGCCTCAAGTCCGAAAACCAATGCTCCTACAGCAATAATCAGAATTCCCAAAGGAAGAGCTATAAGGAATATATTTCTTGAATATTTCTCCCTCGCAGTATCATAATTTTCCCTGCAAGTAAAATCCCTGTCGCAATAACCTTCTGCAACATCCACCACAACAGGTCTGAGACCTGTGTAAGAATTCCACTTTCCCCCTATAGCTTCACACTGCTCAGAATTGTTAATAACTTCTGCTGTCTTAAACTCCTCACAAAAATCAGTATACTCTGGCCTGTCATAAAGGAGATTAACCCCGTAAACCACAACAGAAATTGTTAATACTATTATTGCAACGCTTATTACATAATTTTTCAGACCCATAAACTCCAAAGAGATAAAACATTTATAAATATTACCAAATAAGGATTTCAATGGATTACGAAAAATGAAAATCCCTGATACAGTCACAGTAAATACAGGAGAAGATTCTGAAGTTAGAGAAACAATTGATAAATTCTTTGAAGAAGTTAAATCAGAAATTGAAAAGAGAGTTTGTATCAAAGAAAGCCCTTCAAAATTTAGGTTAGATATTGCAAATCTATGCGAATCAGCCCCGACACCAAAACAGTCAGATAATTATGTTCATTTATTATTTTATAAAGAGAGGGTAGTTGCAGCTGTTTTTGAAACAAGAACAGAAAAGAATTACATGCATTTTGATTATTTTTTTAATATTAGCAAACTCTTATAAACTAATCTTTTTTCTATTTTCCATGACAGCCTATGAAAAAATGCTTGAAGAAGCATATGGGAAGATAAAGCAAACAGACAATTATAGTGAGAGGTTTGAAATTCCAAAGATAGAGGGACATTTTGAAGGAAGGAAAACAATTCTTTCTAATTTTTATCAAATCGCCTCTTATTTGAGAAGAAAACCAGAGCACTTCCAGAAATTTATTTTAAAAGAATTGGCAGCTTCAGGCCAGAGGGAAGGAGACAGACTTATTCTAAATATAAAAGTTCCGAGCTCAAAAATAAACCAAAAAATAGAAGCTTACATTCGTGAATTTGTCTTATGCAGGGAATGCAAAAAACCCGACACAGAAATTATAAGAGAGGATAGGATAAATTTTGTTCATTGTATGGCCTGCGGGGCAAAACACTCTGTAAGAAGCAAAATATAAACCTTTAAAAATTAAACTTCCTTAATATTTCAACGGAGGATAAAAATGGTAACAGGATATTGCGTAAAATGTAAAAAAAAGGGTAGTGAGATGAAAAACTCTGAAATAAAACAAACCTCGAGAGGGGGATACATGGCTCAAGGAAATTGTGAAAAATGTAATACAAGAATGAGTGCTATGGTATCCAAGGATAATGCAGAAAAAGCAATGAAAGAGGGAGCAAAAAAATCTTTTTAATTTTTAGCTCTCTCTATTCTTAAAATTAAAAAAGTAATTTCAATAAATAATCTTTTAAGAAGATTGGACAAAACTATTGGTCTTTAGAATGCTTGTAAATGTAATCAAAACTTACAGAGATGTTGTTGCTGTCTGTGACAAAGAACTTCTCGGAAAAAAATTTGAAGAGGGCAAATTTCAGCTTGATATAAAGGAAAGCTTCTATAAAGGAAAAGAGACTTCTGAAGAAGATCTTATCAAGGTAATGAAATCTTTTTCCTGTGAAGATGCAACTTTCAATATTGTTGGCAAAAAATCTGTGGCAACTGCTGTGAAAGCAGGCATTGTCTCTGAAGATGATGTTGGAAAAATCAAAGGAATCCCTTTTGTTCTGATTTTTTTATGATAAAAAATTATCCAAAGATTAAATATAGAGCCGGCCTAACATAAATAAAGTATGACATAATTAAGACAGTGCAACTGTAAGTTAATATTTATAAACAAAATTCTTTTAGAATAATTATGAGACCAAATCAAAATCCAGACGAACAAAAAATCACAAGAGTAAGGCTTCCTAGAAATGAGGAATTAATAGGAATTATAGAGCAGAGACTTGGAGGAAACAAGATGCTTGTCAATTGTTTGGATGGAAAAACCAGAAATTGCAGGGTTCCTGGAAGATTAAGAAGGGCTTTATGGCTTCGCCCGGGTGATGTGGTTATCATAGAACTCTGGGAACTTGACAAGAACAAAGGAGATATCATCTTCAAATACAGACAGAACCAGATTGAATGGCTGAAAGAAAAAGGTTATTTAAAATCTGAGTCTCTTGAATTCTAAAATGGAAAAATTAGTCTGTGAAAAAATTTCCAGAATAATAAAAAACAGAAAAAAACTTGAAGAATCCCTTAATGTAAAAATAAAAAATCGTGGTAAAGAAGTCAGTATAGAAGGGGAGGCAGAAGATGAGTATGTTGCAGAAAAAATTATAGAGGCCCTGGAATTTGGGTTTCCTTTCTCAACAGCTATGCTTCTTAAAGGGCAGGATTTTATGCTTGAAGTCATAAATGTAAAAGATTACACCAACAGAAAAGACCTGGAAATAGTCAGGGCAAGAATTATAGGCAAACACGGAAAAACACTTCAGACACTTCAAACACTAACCACGTGTCATTTTGAAATAAAAGGCAATCATGTGGGAATAATAGGTGATCCCGAACACATAAGAAACGCACATGAAGCGGTAATTTCCCTGATAAGGGGTGCAAAGCAGTCAAATGTCTACAGCTTTCTCGAAAAACATCAGGTAAAACCTGTTTTTGATTTAGGGCTGAAAGACAATTAAAGATAAGTTTTAAATATAGTTTTCTACTCAAAATTTCAAGTCCCGGTAGCTCAGTTGGTCAGAGCGATCGGCTGTTATGTTTGATCTCGCAGCAACCGATAGGTCGGAGGTTCAAGTCCTCCCCGGGACGTTCGATTTTGAGCGGACCTTTCGGGACGTTTTCTTGAAAATGAAAGCAAAAAAAGTTTTGGTTGCAATGTCAGGGGGAGTTGATTCAAGTGTAGCAGCGCTTTTAATGAAGAGGAAAGGGTATGATGTAATAGGAGCTTTCATGAAAAACTGGTCTGACACAAAAAATGAATCAGGAGAATGCACATGGAAAGAAGACAGGCGAGTTGCTGCAAAAATCGCTGCAAAATTAAAAATTCCCCTTATTACTCTGGATTTTGAGAAGGAATACAAAAGGGAAGTTGTGGATGAAATGTTCAGACTCTATAAAAAAGGAGTTATCCCTAATCCTGATATAGACTGCAATCAGAAAGTTAAATTTCCTTTGCTCTGGAAAACTGCCAAAAGCCTGAAAGCAGACTATATTGTGACGGGACACTATTCAAGAATAAAAAAAGTTGGTGTGAAAAAAAGTGTTAATGTAAGAAAGTCTAAAAAGTTAAGGATAAATAAATCTCGCTTTGTGGATGGTGGACAAAATTACAAATACGAACTTCTCAGGGCGAAAGATGAATCAAAAGACCAGTCTTATTTTTTATACAGACTAAGCCAGAAAGATTTGAAATATTCATTGTTTCCGATAGGAGATTATGCAAAAACCCGGATTCGTGAAATTGCAAAAAAGAACGGCTTTGAGAATTTTAACAGAAAAGGCACTGTAGGAATTTGTTTTATAGGAAAAGTAAATTTAAAGAAATTTTTGCAGAAAAAAATTAAATCAAAAAAAGGTAAAATAATTGGTCCTGAAGGAAATCTGGTAGGGGAGCATGACGGGATTTATTATTATGCAATAGGCCAAAGAATTGGGCCTCGTTTTGGCATAGAAATTGAAAGAGGAAAAGGAAAAAAGCTGAAAAGATGGTATGTTGCAATAAAAAATGCAGGGAAAAATGAGATTATTGCGGCTCCAGAAGGACATCCCCTGCTTTACAGGAAGGAAATCACAGTAGAAAAACCCCACTGGATAAATGAAGTTCCCGACAAGAACAGAGTCCATAGGGTTAAATCAAGAATCAGACAGGTGGGTGAACTTTTACCCTCTAGACTTTCATATAATAAAAAGAAAAAACAATATCATGTCATGCTCAAAAAAGCAATAACAGGGGTTTCAGAAGGCCAGGCAATTGTTTTTTATTCCGGAGGGAAGGTTCTCGGCGGGGGTGTTATCGGATTTAAATAATTAATATAATTTATTATTCTAGCTCGCTTAATTGTTAATAAGAAATAATAAAAAGGCCGTGGCGAGGTGGACGGCAAATAAAATCAATAACATTTTTATATGAAAAGATACTGGTTAAAAAATGGAACTAAAGAAAGCAATTCAATCCAGAACAAGTATCAGGAAATTCAAGTCAAAAAAGCCTGACTGGAGAAATATTATTGAATGCATTGATGCAGCAAGATATGCTCCAATGGCAGGAAATAATTACACCTTGAAATTTATTCTCGTAGATGATGCTGAAATCATAAAAAAGATTGCGGAAGCTGCACAGCAGAATTTCGTTGCCCAGGTTCATTACCTTGTAATCGTGTGCTCAAATCCCTCAAGAACTCTGAATTCTTATGGAAAACAAGGGGAAATTTATACAAGACAACAGGCGGGTGCTGCAATACAGAATTTTCTTCTTAAAATAACAGAGCTCGGTCTTTCCACATGCTGGGTTGGTTATTTCGTGGAAAGCCAGATTAAAAGAGCATTAGATATTCCCGAAGAAGTAAATGTAGAAGCTGTATTTCCTATAGGATTTGAATATGAAAAAAAGAGAGCAAGAAAATCCAGAATTGATTTGGACAGAATTCTTTATTTTAATTCATATGGCCAGGAAAAAATGAAACTTCCCAAGAAGTTAGATGTTTGATTATACAAATTTTTATTAATTCTAAAGAATAAATCAATAAATGCCACATATTCACGATAAAATAGATTTTACCGTAGAAACTTTTGTAGTTTATCAAAATAAGGTTTTATTAAGAAAGCATGATAAGTATATGAAATGGTTAAGTGTAGGGGGTCACATAGAATTAGATGAAGATCCGAATCATGCAGCAATCAGGGAAGTCAAGGAAGAAGTTGGATTGGATGCCAGGCTTTTTGGTTCAGCCGTTTCTTTTGAAGAAAAAAATTATAGGGAATTAATTCCTCCAAGATTTCTAAACAGGCACAGAATAAATGATACTCATGAGCATATCACTTTAGTTTATTTTGCCAAATCAGATAAAGATGAATTAAAACTTTCAGAAAAAGAAGTTAGTGAAGAATGTAGATGGTTCACCAGAGAAGAAATTGAGAAGAATACTTATGGAATTGAAAAGTCTATCCAGTATTATGCTTTAACAGCACTGGATGAATTAAAAGAATAATATTAAAAAATAAAAAACCTGAGGAAAAAATCCCCAGGTATAAATCAAACTTAAATTATTTCCAGACTTGTATCCCCAAATCAGAAATTTCCTTTGCAATAGGCTGTGCCTGCTCATTAACAGATTTTCCAAGCACATAAGGCGATTTGACTCCTGTCATAATAGTAATAACTCGTACCTTTCCAGTAAAGTCTTTGCTGATTCTTGCACCTATTATGATATTTGCTTCTGGACTCAGGTTCTCTGAAACAATTCTTCCAATGTTATCAAACTCTTCCAGCTTCAAATCATGACCACAGGTAACGTGTATTAAAGCTCCGGTAGCACCTTGGTAATCCACATCAAGTAGAGGATTTGTAAGGGCCTGCTTGACAGCTTCATTTACACGGTCCTGGGTATCTGCTTCACCTATGCCAATAACTGCAACACCGCCATTCTTCATAATTGCAGATACATCAGCATAGTCCAGATTAATCAAGCTTGGCAAAGTAATTGTTTCGACAATTCCCTTGATCATTGTACTAACAAGCTCGTTCGCAACTGCGAAAGCCTGTTCAATAGGCAATTGTCCTGCAATATCAACAAGTCTGTTATTGTCAAGAACAATACATGTATCAGTAACTTCTCTCAACTCCTGCAAGCCAAATTCAGCTTTGTCAATTCTCGCTTTCTCTGATTCAAACGGCATCGTAACGACACCAATGATAACTGCACCTGTTTCCTTTGCAAGCTGGGCAATAACCGGAGCAGCTCCTGTTCCAGTTCCACCACCAAGTCCTGCAACAACAAATACCATGTCTGCACCTGAAACAGCTTTCTTCAAATCTGTCAGAGTCTCTTTTGCAGCCTCTCTTCCTAATTGGGGTCTTCCTCCTGCTCCAAGACCTCTTGTCATCTCTCTACCTAAAAGAAGTTTTTCATCTGCTTTTGTAACACTCAGATGAAGTGCGTCAGTATTTGCTGCATAAACAGTAGCACCATTTATTCCTTTGTTAAAAAGCCAGGTTACTGTATTACCTCCGCATCCTCCAACACCAATAACCTTGATGTTGGCTTTTCCAGCTTTCAATTCATCAAAGTTAATGCTATGGGTTTCTGCGTTTTGTATTGCTTCTTGCGTAAAATTTAGCACCATTTTTTAACCTCCTTACATTTTTATGACATTGGAGTGCTTTACTACAAACCTCTCCTAAAGAAAGGTTTAAATAGTAGATACACTTCCAACTAATAATAAGAATTCACCTCAGTAAGATTAATTTATTCAAACCGCCAAGATGAATAAACTAATATTATAAAAAACTAATAGTTTTGTTCTTTAAAAATATTTCCCTAATGCAGGATAATGATTTATTTAGATATATTTTGAAAAAATTGTTCAAATTAAGTTAATTAAGTATATATTTTTAGAATAACTGCCTATAAACTTTTTATTGTTAAAATCATAAAATAAATTTTTCTCAATCATTCCTTTTCCAAGATTTCAGCTTTAATTCCTTCCTCATTGCAAAGTTCTATGAACTCTTTTGCATCTTCTTCGCTTCCAACAACAGTTCCCCAGTGCATTGGAATAGCTAATGTTGGTTTTATAAGCTTTGCAGCTTCTGCAGCCTCTTCTGCACACATTGTAAATCTGCCTCCGACAGGCAATAAAGCAACAAATTCCTTGCCAGTTTGCTTGTAACCTGTAAGTTTTTGCATTTCAGGAATAACATCTGTGTCTCCTGCATGATAAACAATAACATCCTTCATTTTTATGACATAACCAATCCATCCTTCTTCCTTGGGATGGAAATGCTTGTCAACATTATAGGCAGGCAACGCATATAATTTTACATCTCCTAATTCCAATTCCTGGCCAGGTTCTATAAGTTCTATTTTAATAGGAACATCAAACTTTGTTATTTTACTCTGGCAGTCTGGAGTTGCAATAATCCTTGTTCCTTCCTTAACAATCTTATTTAAGTCTGAAAAACTACAGTGATCGTAATGGCTGTGAGTCAGAAGAATTATATCTGCTTTTTCAGAATCTTCTTTTATATTCAGAGGGTCTATATAAATAATTCTTTTATTCCGTATTAAAAATCCTGCATGCCCTAACCAGCGGATTTCTATTCCATTTATTTTCATAATAGAAAAAATCAGCATAGGTTTTTAAGGATTTTGTTCCAAAATCCTTATTTGATAAATTTGATTTTTTTAATTTTTCCTTTGTCAAGTTCAATGATGGCCCCATATCCATGATGAATTGAGCCACAATTTATTGCAAGAGTCTTTCCAATTTTTTGTTTTCCTCGTCCCTCATCAACATGGCCGCTAAGAGAAAGAATTGGTTGATAAAATTTAATTACTCTCTTAAACATCTTGGACCCTAAATGTCTTCCTTTAACTACATTATGGGCATCTTTTGCAGTAACTTTATCTAATTTTGTATTATAAGGAGAATTATGGGAAACAAAAATAACTTTTCCTTCTTTGTTTTCTTTCCTAAATTTTTTGAATAATTTGTCCAATTTATCTCTATGTTTTTTGTAAGCCTTGCTTTTAACTCTTCCAGTAAAACTATGGCCCCTCATGCCAATAAAAACATAATCTTTAAATTTTGCATAGGAATAATCTATTCTCTTAATATGAGAGTATTTTTTCAGTGTTTTAGAAATAAAATAAATTTTTTTATTATCCCACTTCCACGAGCTCTTAAAATTTCGGTCCCACGCATCTGTTGGAGGATGGTCATGATTTCCTAAAACTGTAAAAACAGGCACGTGAAGCTTATTTAATTTTTTCAAAACATCTTCTCCTTTTTTATTATCTTTTTTTCTTTTTTCCTTATACTTTTTCTTTCCTACAAAATCCCAAAGATTCTTCTTATAATTTAAAAAGGAATATTTAAAAAATTCCTTTTTCAAAGAAAACGAAGGATAATCTCCAAGTGAAACAATAACATCTATCTTTTCTTTTTCAATGATTCTTTCAATTTTTTTAGGAAAATTTCCATGAAAATCCCCAATAGCCAAAATTCTCATGAATCAATTAGAAAAAAATCATTTAAAAATCTAAGGCTTCCACCTTGTCATGGTTCTTGGGAAAGCTATGGCGTCTTTTATTGTTTCAAGGCCACAAATCCATTTAATCAGCCTTTCTGTTCCCAGGCCATATCCTCCGTGAGGAATCGCTCCGTAAGAGTGGATATCAAAGTAATAACTGTAATCCTCAAGTTTTTCTCCTTTTGCCCTGAGGGATTTTTTTAATTCCCCAAGATTCGTATCACGTTCGCTTCCTCCTGCCAATTCTCCATTTTCTTCTGGTGCGAGAAGGTCAAAACATCTCGCGGTTTTTGGGTTCTTAGGATCACGTGGCTTGTAAAAAGCCATTATCTCCTTGGGATAATGATGCACAAAAACAGGTGTATTGTAGAGTTCCATAAGCTTATCTTCTTCAACTGTCCTAAGATCTTTTCCCCATGAAACATTTATTTTTTTCTTTTCTTTAAGAAATCTTAAAGCTTCGGTATAAGTTATCCTTGGAAATTTCTTTTTCAAGGTAGGTTCAAGTTTCTTAATGTCTCTTTTTAAAATTTCAAGTTCTTTCTTGTTTTTTTCAAGAACTCTTTTCAGAACATGTTTAACCATTTCTTCTGCATAGTTCATTAATTCATCGAGTTCTGCCCACGCAACCTCCATTTCAGTGTGCCAGTATTCTGTCAGATGCCTGCTTGTTTTTGATTTTTCCGCCCTGAAGCTGGGGGCAATGCAGTATATTTTTTCCAGAGAATACATGGCTGCCTCTGCATAAAGCTGCCAGGTCTGTGTCAGATACATCTTCCTTCCAAAATAATCTACTTTGAATAAAGTTGGGCCTTCTTCAGCTCCTCCAGGAATTATAACTGGAGATTGAAATTCATAGAAACCTTTTCCCCTGAAATATTCATGCAATGCCCCTGTAACAGTGCTTCTGATTTTTAGAATAGCATTCATTTTTCTGCTGCGAAGCCAAAGATGTCTTCTGTCTCCAAGAAGCTCTTCATTCAGATCTTTTTGTATTGGAAACTCATTACTCGCTCCAACAATTTTAATTTTATCAACAAGAATTTCATAACCTGTGAGTGCACGCTTTTCTTTTTTGATTGTTCCCTCAATCTCGAGAGAAGCCTCTATCTGAAGCTTATCAATTTCAAGCCATTGTTTTCTAAAATTCTCTCTCTTAAGAACACACTGCATGATATCACTGGAATCCCTTAAAATAAGAAACTTAAACTCATTGCTTCCTCTCTGACGATAAATCCATCCTCTGACCGCTACCTTGCCTTTTCCTTTTTTCATTGATTCACTGATTGATATGAATTTCATTTTAAGGTGTTATTCTGTTTGTATCTCTTGGAAATAATACAGCCTCCCTAATATTGCTCAAACCCAATAGAACTTGAGTTAATCTTTCAATCCCAATAGCAAAACCTCCGTGAGTAGGGGCACCATATTTGAAAAACTTTGTAAACCACTCCACGCTTTTCAAAGGCATACCTCTCTCTTCAACATTTTTTATTAACTTATCATACCTATGTTCTCTCTGGCCGCCAGAAGACATTTCCATCCCCTTAAAATTCAAATCAACGCTTTTAGCCCACTCAGGGTTAGGATAACCTTCCATCACATAAAAGGGTTTTATTTTATGTGGAAAACCACTGAAGAAATAGAAATCAGCATTATACTTCTTCTTCACATAAGCCCATAAAATTTTCTCAGCTTCTGTATCTGGGTCTTGTCCATATATGTCTTTTCCTTCTTTTTTCAAAATAGCATAAATTTCTGGAAATTTCAATTCAGGAAAAGGTGTTTTGGGAACTTTTATCTGAACACCCAATAATTTAAGCTCATCTTTACATTTACTTAAAACATTCTTGATAGAAGAAACAATTAATTGTTCTTCAATCCGCATAGTATCTTTTTCACTTTCTATAAAAGCTAATTCTACTGCACATGTTCTATGTTCAGAAATGTGTTTGGTGGTATGGCTCTTTTCAGCTCTCCAACTCGGGCCCAAATCATATAACTTCTCAATCCCCCCAAGAATTGTAAGCTGCCTGTGCAATTGTGGATCTTGTCTAAGAAATGCTTTTTTGCCGTAATAATTAACTTCAAAAACTTCTGACCCGGATTCTGATGGAACCCCTATGATACAAGGAGTAAAAATCTGAATAAATCCGTTATTATCCAGATAATTCTTCATTCCCTCCAATAAAGCCGACTGAATCTTGAAAATAGCTTTTATCTTCGGTTTCCTTATGTCCAAAGAACGATAATCCAGCCTCCTCGGAAGTTCTGTAATTGTGGTCTTTTCATTAACCTGGATGGGAAGATTTTCTGCCTTGTTTAAAATCTCCATTTCTGAAACTTCCAGTTCAATATCACTTCTTGCAAGCTCTGCCCTGACTTTGGCTTTCTTAACTCTTCCCTTAATTTCAACAACACTTTCCAGGGTTAAATCAGAAACAGGAATTTTTTCGTCTTTAACAACACACTGGACAATTCCGGAATTGTCTCTAAGCAAAAGAAACTTTAGTTTTGCCAAATCGCGAATTTCATGAATCCACCCTTTCAGAAGAACTTTTTGGTTTGGCTTTAAATCCGAAACATAAGACCTTTTCATTTTATTAAAAGAAAAATATTATTTATTAACTTATTGATTAATTCTCTACGAATACTGCTGCTACAAAAACAGTAGTCCAAACTCCTGCTTTTCCTTCTGCAGACTGGGTAATGTTTCTTGTTCTTATTATCTTTCCAGACATTTTGTAGATCTCCTCTCTCTCATCCCATCCAAGATTCTCATCAAACTCTATGCCTAAAGTCGTTGCAAGCATGCTTGCTGCAAGGTCTTCTGCATAATCTCCCGCTACTTTTTCTGTTTCTCCGAAAGCATGATGCTCTGAAAGATAGCCGTAAGAATTATATTCAGAAGGAATAGCACAACCTATAGAGGATGAAACAAGTCTGTTGTTTTCATCGGTCT
Organism: Candidatus Woesearchaeota archaeon; assembly: GCA_964617015.1. Classification (GTDB taxonomy): domain Archaea; phylum Nanobdellota; class Nanobdellia; order Pacearchaeales; family GW2011-AR1; genus ASMP01. The sequence goes on from CAZTVG010000001.1 coordinate 25,395, forward strand.
GATTTCTTGCAAGAACGCAATAAACCACTTCTCCTGGTTTTAAAAATTCAAGTCCTTTCTCCTTACTTATAATTTTACAGTTTGGGGGAAAAATGCTTGAAACACCGACAAGATTAAATTTTTCTATTCCTGCATCTCTTAAAGCAAGCTCAAAACTAGCCAGCTTCTCTTTGTGTCTTCCAACCCCTCTTGTAAAGAATAATTTTTTTGGAATCATTCTTAATTTTAATGATTAATAATTATCTGAGTTTTTAATTTTTTCCCTGATTCTTTATCGTGATTTACCTGACATACTTTCTGATTATTTCCATTACATCCCGTCCTGAAATTTTTCCTTTAAATTCTTCCATGATAAGACCCATATAAGCATTTGCAGAAAGTCCTGGTTTTTCCTTAAGCATTTTTAGAATTTTCTCTTCAATAACATGAATATTTTCTTTTTTAACTTTAAAAACTTTTTCATGACTTTCCCCTTTCACAATTCTCTCCAGGATATGCTTGACCCCTGACTCAGAGATTTTTCCTTTTTTCACATTCTCCAGAACATTACTCAAAACATCTTTATTCAAAATTTTGTCCACTTTGCTCAGAGAAATTTTTTCATGGCTTGCAATCTCTTTAGGAAGAATCAAAAGAATTTTTCCAATGAGATGGGGTTTTTTAATAATCTTCAGAAGTTCTTTGAACTCTTCAATCTTATCCTGCTTTAACAAAAGAGAAATCATTTCCTGATTCAGTCCTTCTCTCTCAAGTTCTCTCTTAATATCTTTTTTCAGCTTAGGTAGTGATTTTTTAGCTTCATTAATCATATCTCTGGAAATTCTCAAAAGAGGCAAATCTGTTTCAGGATACATTCTTGCTGAGCCAGGCATTGGTCTCAAAAACTCACTTTCTCCTGAAGGAAGAACCTTTCTTACCTCAGGAACACTCTTCCCTTTCCTTATCAGGTCACTCTGTCTTTTGACTTCAATCTCAATTGCTCTTTCAATATTTCTTATATCCTGAAAACCCTTCAGTTCAACTCTTGCTCCGCCCCTGATAGAAAGATTCACATCCTGTCTTATTGTTCCAAGACCTCTCTTAACCCTGCATGTTCTTAAAATTTCTCCGATATGCAGTGCAACTTCACGTGCTTGAGCAGGGGTTTTTATATCTGGAAGGGTAGCAATCTCAATCAAAGGGATTCCAAGTCTGTCAAGCCTAAAGATTCCTTCTTTTGCATTTATTATTCTCGCAGAATCTTCTTCCAGACAGACCGTCTCAATTCCTATTTTTCCTCTAGAAGTTTCCAGCCATCCACCTCTTGCAATCAGGATAGTTCTCTGAAATCCAGAGGTATTGGAACCATCAATAACTGTTTTCCTCATAATTTGTGTAATAGGCAAAACTTTTGCATTAAGCAGAAAAGATATATGCAAGACAATTTTAAGGGTTTTTGGATTTATTTCTCTTGGAGGGGATTCATCATAATCAACCAAACAAGAATTATCATAATATCCTTCATAAATAAACTCTTTTTCTTTTTCCATTTCGTGTTTTACTGCAATATCAATTTCTCCGGATTCTCCAGCCACTGGATGTAATTGTCTTTTTAGTATAACCTCAGGGACATCTTTTCTTAAAAATGATGGACACCTACAGAAGAGTTTTCCCGTGTCTAATTGCTGGTGTATTTCTAAACCAATTTTAAGTCCTTGTTTTTCTTTTTCCATTTTGGTAATTATGTCTCCCTCTTTATAATTTTATTGAAAAAGTCTGAAAGTACCCCACTACAAAATATAGGTTCATTTTTACAAGTATATTTGGGTTTTATATCAAAAATGTTTTCAGTTATTCTTAATATTTTATTAAAATCTTCATTAAAGGATTCCGCATATTTTTTTGAAAAAGAAATTCCTCCATCTCGTATTCTAACAAACTTAGCTAGCTTTAATATATCCTTATTAATAGACAATGGTAATTTTATAGAATTAGTAGAACCCTTGCTCTTTTTGAATCTGTATTTTGTAATCTCATCTAAAATCTCTTTATTAGTCAACTTATTTTTTTTCATTAATAAAACAACTTCCCGAAACCTCACATTAGAACGGTGATATTTTGTCTCTCCATATTTGAGAAAGACACTTCTCCCTTTCTCTATAAAAACAGAATCATCAAATATTTTTGTATAATCTATTACGCCCTTTTTCACATTAATTTCGTTCTGAACGAAAAAATCTTTATCTTTTAATTTTTGAGATAACAATTTAGACTTGAGGGGGTGTTTAAATCCAATTTCATTTGTAAAATCCCTAAAAGAAACACTTCTTATAATAATAACATGAGAATAATCATCCTTTCTCTTAGACTTATATTTAGAGAATAAAATTCCCTTTTGTTCTAAATAATTAGCAAAAGATTCAATAATTTTTTCACTCATAGATTCAACGGAAATCTTTCTTGATTTCCTAGCAATAGATCCATCTCCATCAAGATACCCAATCCAAAAATATTTTTCATATTTAGAATTTCTATAAACTTCAGGAATATCAATTATTCTATGTTTTTTACCCGGAGAAATTTCTAATTCAGTCATAAATAAATTAGCCAACATTTTATCTCTAAATTTTAATATAAATTTTTTATCCTTTCTTATTATTTTTGGTAATTTTTTATTTAAGAACCCTTCTAAAATTTTCTTTATTTTTCGTAGGTGTTGCAGAGAATACTTTAATTCGTCTTCATAAGGAGAACCGTCAACAAATTCAAATCTATAACCTTTTCCTGTAAAATAAAGAGAACCATCCGCCATAAAATTTCCAATGAGATAAGCAAAATCATGATTAAAGATAGATTTCATAAAATATAAAATACACTGATCTTTAAATAGTCTTCTAATTCATCTAACTCTACAAAGCAAGAAAATGCTGATGAATTTCAAGACCGCATTTAAGCCCAAGTTTCTCATAATTTAATTTTTCCTGCATAAAACAAAAAAAGAAAAAGAGTTTATTAAATTAATCTATGGCAGTTCCTTAAAATTTTATCCAGTGAAATGTTTATTTTTCCTGCCATAAAATCATAAAAACGCCTTTCTTCCTTAGATAAATCTTCGTCAGAGTCTCTGCTGCCCCTGTTTTTCCAAGCAAAGATTGCTTCATCTAAGAGCTGATAATAAAACATTCTTTCAGCAGCCTGAATAACTGGCAAAGGAATATTGTAATGATCTAAAATTACATCTTGAAGTGTTCTGGATGTTCTCCCATTACCGTCTACAAAAGGGTGCATTCTTGCTACATGAAAATGTGCAAAAATCGCTGGTTCTATTCTGTTTATTGTTTCATCTTTTAAATGCTCACCCATAGATTCCTCAAACCAAGGAATTTCGTACTTAATTAACTTATAAGAGTCTGGAGGAGTCACACTGGAACCTTTAACTCGAGTTCCTGTTTCCCTGTATTCTGCTGTATTGCCTTTATAGAGGTAAGGAGTTATTCTCCCTGCAATACCTCTGACAAAAGATTCTTTAAAATTCTCAAGATCAAAATTCTCTCTTCCCCATGCAAAAGCATTTGCAATATCTCTAATGCCATTTTTTATTTCTCCTCTGTTTCTGTTTCTTGGGACTGAAAAAGGAACTTTTTCATTAGGATGCTCAATTCTGTGTGACTGAATTTGTGCATTTTCTTCAATTGCTTTTCTAGCTAATTTACGGCAGCGAAGCACTCTTTCAGGGATGTCTCCCTTTTCAAGTAGAAGAATTTTTTGGTTAATATCATTCCCCAATACTTCTGAAATATATCTGCTTTTCATGGAAGTTAAAGTGTTATTTTCCTTAAAAACCTTTCTGTTGTAACTCCTTTTAAGTTATAAATAAAACCATAAATAATCAATAACATTTATAATCATTATTAGATAATTAAATTTATGGGAAAGGATCTAAAAGAAAAAATAGGGGATATTGAAGAAAAATTTCTTCATTTTCGATTAGACAAACCTTTCAGGCTTCCTCCAAAGACTTTTGGTCAAAAAGCTGCAGATTGGATTACAGAATGGGCTGGCAGCTGGACTTTTATAATATCCATAGGAGTGTTATTGTTCATCTGGATGGGTGTTAATACAGCCTGGCTCCTTTTTGGAAGAAGCTGGGATCCGTATCCTTTCATACTCTTGAACTTTATACTCTCAACCCTTGCAGCAGTTCAGGCACCAATAATCTTAATGAGTCAAAACAGAACATCACAAAAAGATAGGGCAAGAGCTGAGTATGATTATGCTGTGAACAGAAAAGCAGAAAAAGAAATCAGAGAGATAAAAAGTCAGCTCAATAAAATTGAAAAGTCTGTTTCCGGAAGAAAGAAATAATTACTTCTCTAATCTATCACTAAACTCACCTGCAATATTTTCAAGCATTTTTTCCTTGACTTTATTTTTCCAATCTTTATGCCCAAGAACCCACCCGAGTTTTACAAGAGCTGTTTCTGCAAGCATATCCTCCAGAAAAATAATTCCGGATTTTAAAAGTTCACGGCCATTGGAATAAACTAAAGGGTCAAGTCTTCCGTAAATTGTCTGGGCAGCTGCACAAACAACAACTCCTTTTCTCCTGAGTTCTTTAAGTTTTTTTATCCAGTTTTTTCCCGGGACATGGCCCAAACCAAAAAGTTCAAGAACGATTCCTTTGTATTTTTTTCTTAAATAATAATCAAGAATTTCAGGAGTCTGACCAGGATAAACCTTTACAAGAGCAACTTTTTTCTCGAACTTCAAATCTGTTTTAACTTTTCCTTTGATTCTTGTCCTGTAATTTGATAATGGAATAAATGATTCCTTTGTAATTTTTGCAAGAGGCCCTGCATTAACCGGCTTGAAAGCATCTCTTCTTGAACTGTGAAGTTTTCTTGTCTTTGTTCCGCGAAGAGCATAACAATAATCATCATCTATTGTTGCATGTCCTACTACAACAACTTCAGCTATGTCGGAAAGAGCAGCTATTGCTGAACACTCGAGGTTTAAAGCAGCGTCAGAACTCGCCCTGTCAATGCTTCTCTGGCTATAAGTCAAAACAACTGGCTTGTTAAGATTCTGTAAAAAGAAAGACAGAGCTGCGGAAGTGTAATGAAGAGTATCTGTTCCATGGGTGATTATGATTCCTCTGATATTTGAATCATTCAGAAGCTTGGCAGCTGTTCTTGCGATTTTTTGCAGGTCATGAAATGTTATGTTTTCAGAGCTTTTCATAAAAGGCACCTCAACCTTCAAAAGATTAGCTTTCCTAAAAATTCCCGGATAAAATCTGAAAAGTTTTTCAGGAGATGTAAGACTCTTGACAGCACCTGTTTTTGGGTCAAGTTCAGAGGAAATTGTTCCTCCTGTAACAACTATTGCAATATTTGGCTTTTCCCTGTCTTTTTTTAATTCAGGCTCTTCCTTCTTTTCAATAGCTTTTTTCAAGACTTTAATTTCCAAGATATCTTTCTTATTAATTCCGATATTATATCCAGAGTCAAGTTTCAGAAGAACAATGCCTTTTTCATCATGACTTTCCAGGAGAGTTCCTTTGTATTCTTTTTTTACTAAAGACAGTTTAATCATGTCTCCTGGCCTAGCTTGACCTAATTTTGACGAGCTAGATAAAGGTTTATCCTTTTGTCTGGCATTTGTTTTCATTTTAAATTAGCTTATTCTTAATTAAAAAATCTTTTACCTTTTTATAGATTTTTTCGTGTCCATCTGCATTTGGATGTAATCCATCATCTTCATCAAAGTCATTTTTTTCCATTGAACCATAAAACTCAATAAAATAAACTTTATTTTTTTCACATAGTTCTTTAATAACCCCGTCATACTGCTTCATCTTTTTATTAGAGTAATATATTGTTTTGTCCCAAGGGATAGGCATTGTTATAGAGTCGTTTACATTTCTCAAACCCAAAAAAACAATTTTATTTGTATGTTTCTTAGCTAACTTAATAATTTTTTGTATGTTATCTTTAAATTTATCTAAGCTAACTCTAGGTTTATCTTCAGTATTAACATAACAAGCATCATTTCCTCCTGTAGATATAATTATTATGTCTGGTTCTCTGGATTCCGATTCATTGTCAAGTCTTTTTAGTATATCTTCTGTTATTTGATTAGAAATTCCTAGATTATAGGTTTCAAGTTCATAATTTAAAATAGGTGCCAATCCAAGATTTAATCTGTTAACCCACCCTCCTTTATCTAAATCCCAAGCTCCCAAAGTGGTACTCTCTCCAAAAACACATATTATTGTCATTTTAAATGATAGACTAGGAGGTGTTCGGCTTGATATTTGTCTTCATATAAAAATTAATAAAGAGTTGTATAAAAAATTATCCATTATTCATATACTGAATAATAAAAATAGATATAAAGATACACTCAGTTAAGACAAAATGAGATATCTTGAAAGAAGTGATCTTGAAAAGGCAGTAAAGTGGATGGAGGTTGCTGTAAGAACAGCTAAAAACTCCCCTTGTAGAACAGATAAGAGGGGTGTAATCATTGTTAAGGATGATAAAATTGTTGGAAAAGGAGTCAATGCTCCCCCTATACATTTTAAATGTGAACCTAATTACTGTGGAGATTCATGCAGAGTGCCTGCTGTCCATGGAGAAATGAATGCGATTTTTGATGCTGGAAAAAATGGATATAGTGTGGAAGGAGGAACTATGTATCATGCAAGAGTTGAGAATGGTATTTTGCAGGATTCCAGAAAACCAAGATGTGCTGATTGCAGCAAGCATGTTCTTCAGGCAGGAATACTTTATTTTGTATTAAAACATGAAGAAGGTTATGCGTTATACAGTACAAAAGAGTTTCACGAGATTTCTCTTGAAAATCACAGGAAAAGAAAACTAAGTTAATCAAAATAGGCCTGGAGGGATTCGAACCCTCATGAAACGGGCCGAAACCGTTTATGTTATCCATTACATCACAGACCTTTTATGCTATAGATATCCAATTTACCCTTTAAAATATCTTTCCTTTGTTCAATGGTAGTGTGAGGAGGACAAAAACCAAATTTTCTCCAAATAAGATATCTAGAAAACTTAACAGGGTTCTTTGATCCTATTACATCAAAAAATTTAATTATCATATCCCTCCCAGACATATAAACAATATATTTTCTACTATCTCTCAGGTCTTTTGGTTGAAAAGAATGTAATCTTACTTTATTAAATCCAAGTTTCTTAAGTAATAAGATAATTTGGCCACTAAGAATTTGTGATATAGTAGTAAACCTAATAATAGGATAATAATTATGTATCCTCTTAAATTCGCTATAAGATGGTAATGTTTTTCTATTTTTAAAGTATAGATTTCCATCAGTATCAAATAAACCTCTCAGAAATCTTGAAAAAAGAATTCTATCTTTGCTTTCTAAAATTTGTTTTGGAACTTGTACTAAAAAAGATTTCTTTCCGAAAGGAAAACCTAATTCATTAAAGATCTTAAATTGGTTATTTGTAGTTACAAAGCCATAAGTTCCTTTAACATAAGCTTTTGCTTTCAAATTTAAATTAAATAATTTATTAAATAATAGAATAACGTGATTATCATAATACTCTTTTTCCTCAATATGTCCCGTTATATCTAATTCTATTTTACCTCCTCTGTTTCTAAGATAACCGTCTCCAGCATGAATTCCGAAAATCTCAGCCAATTCAGGAGTTACTTTTGTCATCATATTAGTAATACAAATATGTTTATATATTTTTCGGTCATTCTTTATATTAGTATTACAGAAATGTTTATAAGTTAAATAAAATTGTAAAAAGTATGACGGGACAAGATAAAAAAATGAATTATTCTGAAATCTATTTAATAAGGGTTGATAAAAAATTAAAGCGGAAATTAAAAAAAATAGGCTCAAAAAGAGTGAGGGAACATTTAAAAAAAATAAAAGGTTAATCTAATCAATAAAATGGCATTAAAAAAACATCATAAATTGATTATTGGGGGAAGCTCTGTAATTATTATTTTCATGATAACAATCAGCATTTTTACATACCTTATATTTGTAAGGCAGGAACTCAATTACAATTTGCTTGGAAAAAAAATCACAGATTTAAAAATAGAAACCCAGACAAACATTAATTCTCTGTCAGAAGGGCTTATTCAAACAAATGAAGACCTAGAAAATATTGGCTCTCAGCTGGGAATTATTCATGAAGAATTTAGTTTCTTAAAAGCTTCTGTTGGTGCAGATTTCTCAGGAATAGTAGAAAATTCTATTCCTTCAGTTGTCACAATCAGGACAGATGTAAGCCAGGGAACAGGCTTTATAGTTGAAGAAAGAGGTTATATTGTAACAAATGCCCATGTCTTGGCTGATGGAACTTTAGTGAATGTAATAACCTATGAACAGGAAATTATCAAGGCTGATTTAGTGGGATATGATACTTTTTTTGACATTGCTTTATTAAAAATTCCCGGAACCTATGATACCTTGAAATTTGGAAATTCAGACAAAGTCCAGGTTGGGGAAAAAGTAATTGCGATAGGAAACCCTCTTGGATTGCAATTCTCTGTTTCTGAAGGAATTATTTCCGCAGTTCACAGGCAAGGACCTAACGGCCTTGACGTGTATATTCAGACAGATGCTGCATTAAACAGTGGCAATTCAGGAGGTCCCTTGATAAATAATAAAGGATTGGTTGTAGGAATTAATAACTTCAAGATTGGTGGAAGTGAGAGTCTTGGTTTTGCGCTTGAATCTAATCTTATAAAATTCGCAATAAATGAAATTTACCAGGAGGCTTTTAATGAGAACCTGATTTAATATGCCAAAGAAAATCCAAAAACAAAAATCAAAGATTTTAGTTGCTGCGCCTAAAAAGTCACAGGAAGGATTAAATGCAAAAAAAGAGGAAAATTTTAGTGAATGGTATTCTGAAGTTATTGAAAAAGCAGAGGTAGTTGACATAAGACTTGGAATTAAGGGTTTTATTATCATAAGACCATTGGGTGCACTAACTATGGAAAACATGTATGATTTATATGAGGAAGAACTTCAGAAAAAAGCCCACAAGCCAACAATAATGCCCTCTGTAATTCCTGAATCAAATCTGAAAAAAGAATCAGGCCATATTAAGGGATTTACTCCAGAGGTTTTCTGGCTCAAAACAGGAAAAGGGGAGGAAAAACTGGCACTAAGACCGACAAGTGAGACCCTTTACACCCCCATGTTCAAATTGTGGATTAGAAGTCACAGGGATTTGCCTTTGAAATTATATCAAAGAGGTTCTGTTTTCAGATATGACACAAAGTCAACAAGACCCTTAATCAGGGGAAGGGAATTTCAGTGGATAGAAGCCCATGATGCCTTTGCAACAAAAAAGGAAGCAGAAAAACAAGTGCAGGAGGATATAGTGATGACTGAAAATATAATGCATCAGAAATTCTGTGTTCCTTTTCTTCCATTAAAAAGACCTGTCTGGGATAAGTTTGCAGGAGCAGAATATACAATTGCATCAGATGTCTTAATGCCTAATGGAAGATTAATCCAGCAGCCGTCCACTCATCTCATGGGACAAAAATTCTCAAAAGCATTTGATGCAAAATTCAAAAATAAGGAAGGGAAAGAAAATTATTTGTGGACAACAGCTTACGGACCTGCAATCTCCAGGATTTTAGCTTCAGTAATCTCTATTCATGGAGATGACAAGGGATTGGTTTTGCCTTTCTCGATTTCGCCTGTACAGATAGTGATTGTTCCCATATACACCAAAAAAAACATGGGAAAAATTTTGAAATATTCAAATGAAATAAAAAATAAATTGAAAAATTACAGGGTTCATCTGGATGAACGTGAAAGCTATAGTCCTGGATGGAAATTTAATGAATGGGAATTAAAAGGAGTTCCTTTAAGAATTGAAATAGGGGAAAAAGAATTCAGGGGAAAAAAATTAACATTGTATGTAAGGAATACTGGGAAAAAAGAAAACATTCCTGAAAAAAATTTGTCTGGTTTAAAAGAATACGGAAAAAAATTTGACAAAAAGCTCAGGAAAAAAGCAGACAAATTCGTTAAAGACAGCATTGTATACTGCAAAAACAATGAAGAAATTAGGAAAGCACTAAAAAATAAAAAAATCGTGAAGGCAAACTTCTGCTCTGTCGGAAAAGAAGGGGAAAAATGCGCAGAGCGTATTGAAAAAGAAATAAATGCAGAAGTTCGGGGAACTCTGGCAAGTAAAAAAGAATTACCAAAAGGAAAATGTGTAATATGTAATAGCTCTGCAAAAGAAGTAGTTTACATAGGAAGAAGTTACTAATAACTGGAAAATTGCTTGGATTTCTTGTTTTGTTTTGTTAGTTGTCTCTTAGCTTAACCACGAGATCTAATTCATACTCAAGTCTCATGGTAGTTTCCACCAGTATGTTAAGCTCTCTTTCTAACTCAGCTTCTTCACTTGGTTCAAAAAGACTTTCTGTTTGGCTTTCCATTTTTGAAATGTCAAAAATTCAGAAATCCCTTCCAAGCCTAAATCAAATTTACAGAAGAAAACTCAATCCAATTCAGACCCGAAAGAGAACTCTGAATTAAATTGAATAATTTTTATTAATTTTATTTACAGTGTATACTGAGACAAAGGCATTCCAACTAAAACCACTTCGTCCAGTATCCATATTTATTTCAAGAAAAAACGCTTTTTATATTTTTCTATTTTTGAATTTGTTGTTTAAGAAACAACTTTTCCAGGTTTTCCCTGAATTTTTCCGTATCTTTAATGTTTATCTTGCCTCCAACAGCCTCATCATGCCCCCCGCCTGTTGCATTCTCCAGACCTTTAATTGCTTTCAGGAGTATTTTTCTGGAATTTTTTCCCCTCATGGAGATGTTTGCTTTTATTCCTTTCACGTACATGACAACAATTATCCTTTCTGGAAAAAGATAAGTCAGTTCATTCGCCAGATCACCTGTTATGCTTAAGTCTCCCCCATACTGAAAAAACAACAGCTTTCCTTGCTTTTTTTCTGCCAAAATTGCTTTATGCAGTAATTTTTGATATACTGATTTTATCTGATTGAATCTCTGGTGCATAGCATAATTTTTGCTGTTTTCCTCCAAAATTTCATTAGGGCTTCTTGCTTTAATCAAAAACCTTATCATATTTATCACATTTGTGGTTCTGTCTTTAAGACCAAAATTAAAAATTCTTGCAATTCTTCCTATCTGAGATTTGTAAAGACTATCAAGAGCTTTTTTTGATTTAATTGTCATCTCAGGATATTTTTTTTCAAGTTCATCATAAAAATCAGGCACAAATCCATCAGAAATGCAACCCACAACAGCAATCCAAATATCATCTTTTTTATTCGTTACCTGATAACACAAACAAGTAACAGGTTCTTCGGTTTTTGGCTTATTAAAAATAGGGTTGTAATAGTTAATAAAATTAGGGATTTTATTTTTATCGACGATATGATGGTCTATCCATACAACAGGTATGTTTATTTTCTCTGCTTCTTTAAAAAATTCCTCTGAAACAATAGGCTTGTCAAGAATGAAAATATAATCTGCTTTTAACTCATGAACTTTTCTGAAATAATCACCAGTTAATTCAGGAAAAGATTTTATAGGAACCCCTTTACCTCTTCCCAGATATCTCTGTAATAAAAGAAAAGAACAAAGTCCGTCAGGGTCATTATCAAAAAAGAATATTGGAGTTTGAGCCTTATTCAGGTGCTCCCTTATTTCCTCTACCTGTTTTTTAGTCAGCATGAATTAAAATAAAAAAAACAAGGTATTTAAATTTTCATTAAATTATTTTTATCTTTAGTTTAATTTTTTGTTAATGAACAATAATCTTCTCGCTATTAACGCTAACTTTATTTAAACCTCTTTTTTCAACCCTGATTTGATTTGCATTAACATTTTACCTCAACCATCATAAGTTACAATAATTTTTGCCAGTTCAACATTTGTTATAAAAATTAAATCAAAGCTGCATAAATAATTGGAAGAGTTAATGTTATATCCCCATAGAGAGTTACACATTTTGCTTTTTCATTTATCTTTCCCCATGATATTGCTTCTCTTGGTTTTGCCCCGCTCAGGCTGCCGTCATATTCTTGTGCAGTTGTTATGTAAACTGCATAATCCAGTCCTTTTTTAAATTGGTTCCACCATATAACATGGTGCTTGCTTATGCCTCCTCCGAGAATCAAGGCTGCCCTCTTCTTAGAATTCCAGACAATATCACTAAGAAGAGTTTCATCTTTAAGGATATCAAATTTAAAATCTTTATTTTGAGTTAGCTCCCAGATGTTGTATCCTACTGAACCATCGGTTATTCCGGGAACTATGACAGGAATCTTATTTTTATATGCCCAATATAAAATAGAGTCCTCATTATCTATTTTTTTTCCAATTTCCCAGCAAAGTTCGTATGTTGATATCTCTTTCCTGTCTTTAATTAGATCCGCAAGAAACTCTTTTACCTTTGTTTCTATTATTTTCCCATAAGAATCTATGGGTATTACAATATTTCCAAGCCTGTGCATTTTCTTTTTGTAAAGTTCCCCATCATCCAGACTAAAACTTCCGTGATGGTAATCTTTAAATGCCCTTGCCAAGTCATGATCAAGAGTTCCGCAGGTGGTTATTATCACATCAAAGAATTTGTTCTTCACCATGTCCTTGATAACACCTCTTGTTCCTGTTGATATTATATCTGCAGGGAAAGATAAGAATCTCAAACAATCTTTTTCATGTATGAATTCATTCAGAATATCAACGCTAACTGCCAGATTTTTTGCCATAAATCCCCCTGAGTCATGCATCTGCTTAACAAGATTTTTTATAGTTTCCCCTTCCTTAATATTTATATCTTTAACCGGTTTCATACTTTTAATCAATAAAGGGTGTCTTTTTAAATTTAGGGGAAAAACAAATCAATACTCTACTATAAAAATATTTTTAAATGAAAAGTCTTTGAATATTATATGAATAAATGGCTTGAACTCCTAACAGGCATGACTCTTCTTGTAGCGGTGATTATAATTGCATGGGCATCTTCAGCATATTCCTGGATCTTGTTTGGAAAGGATTTAAACTTTTTACATCCCGCATGGATTTTTCTCAAAGGGGGAATATTCTGGCTTCTTGTTATGATAGCCTTCCTTCTAATTATTCTAGGGATAAATGATTTAAGAGAATAAAACTTCTAAAAAATAAAAAATAAAGTTGCAAATTTTATTGCATTAAGCCAACTATTGCTGCAACAGCTCCGCCAACTAAGGGTAGATATAGATTAGGACTCATTCCAGGTCCTCCCCAAAATTGACCTAATACTGCTGTAAGTCCTCCAAGCACAATGAGCCATTTATGCCAACCTTCCATTTCAAACCTCCTTTTTTAATTTAATTTAATACATTTAATAAAAAAAACAAGTATATAAATTTAACCTCTAAAAAGAAAGATAAGACTTCCCTCTATGATTGCTGCAATGAACAATAAAGGAATAATTACAAACAAGAATACTCTCAAGGAGTTCCATAAATAATTTTTAAGAAATTCCATCTTTTTTTTCTGAAATATAAATGTTCCAATTTTTAGACCAAGCCCCATTGAAATGATTAATGCGGGTAACTCAAAAATTCCGTGAGGAAAAAGCCTCCACAAAATCAAAAATCCTTCGCTTTGCGCTGCGCTTGAAGACACAAATCCAAGAAGATACCCATTTGAAACAATGGTCATTACCGAAAAAATTCCAAAAACAACCCCAAATATCATACCAAAAAAACTGCTCTGGAGATTATTAAAGAAAATAAAGCTGGTTAGCTCTGCGTAAGACATTCCCTCTGTTCTCCTCAATAATTCCCCAATAAACTCCAAAATCAGCTGTGCAATATTTTCAGGAACACGGATAAAATAGCCAAGCAAAAAAAACAAAGAAAAAACAATTAAAACAATGTATATAAAATTCCTAGATTCCTTGATATAATTCCAGCTCTGCTTATAGTTTTCTCTGAAAAAATGATTCTTTGCTTTTTTCATCTGAAATGCCTGCTGATCATTCTTGTTTTATTAGGAAATTTATTTTTTAAATATAATCCATAGACTATTCCTACCACAAATCCCCCAAGATGGGCTGTGTTTCCGATAGGAACATCTCCTGCTATTGAAATGAACCACAAAACAACCAATATTCCTATACCGGCGTATTTCATTTTTACTGGGATTGGAATAAAAAAGATGTAAACAGGAAGATTGGGAGTTAAAAGAACAAGCAATCCCACAATACCAAACAAAGCTCCTGAAGCACCGACAGCAAAAGTATTGAAATCACCAGTAAAAATCAGAGAAGAAAGAACGAAAAATACCCCTGCAAGAAGGCCGGAAATCATATAAAAATAAAAATATCTTTTTGCCCCAAGAAGCCTCTCAACAAGCGATCCTATAAAAAGTAAGGAAAACATATTTGCAAAGATATGAAAAAGCCCGCCATGCATAAACATACTTGTGACAAAAGTCCAGAGGTATTTTCCCTGAGTAATATTAGAGGGTTTTAATGCTATAGAATCAAGAGAGAGCACATCTAATGCCAGCAAAGTTGCAAAAAAGATAAAGGCAATAACATTAATAAGAATTAGTATGAAAGTTACACTAACTGAACCAAAAGGACTCTTCCTTTTCTTGAGAGAAAAACTGGAAATTCTTACCATTTCTGAAATTACTTTTTATACCCTCTCCTGATTTTCTTTCTGTATTTTTTTGATTTTGATTTTTTCATTTTTTTCTTCACTGGCTTATTTTTAATTTTTTCCTTAACTTTCTTTTTCTTAGTTATTTTTTTCCTAAGTTTTCTTTTCTTTCTTTTTGCTTTTTCCTCTTTTTTAGTCTCTTTTAATTTCGTCTTTTCAGTTTTTTCTTTTTCTTTTCTTATTTCTTCTCTCACAAGCTCAAAATCTTTTTTTAATTTATCTAAGTTTCTTCTCATTTCCTTTATTAATCTTGTGTTATCTTTCAAAACAAAGATAGCACCGCATTCATTGCATGTAAAGTTATAAAGAAGCGCGCTTTCCTCGCTAAGCTCTATATGGCACCTTTCACAAACGTAAAATCTTTTTGTCTCTCTGCTTTTTATCTGATGATTTAACTGGTCTATCTTCTTAAACAAGTCATTCCTGAGAAATTCTAGAGATTTCAGAGTTTCTATTTTCCAGAAATAAGTATACCAGCCCTTCTTTTTGTCTTTTTTTCTTATAGAAGAAACAATGCCATGGTCAGAAATTTTATACAAAATGTTTCTTGTCTGATTAATTGTCAAATTAAGTTTCTTTGCTATAACAAACTCATTAATATGTTTTTTTGTATCCAACAGGTCAACTATGTCTTCCGCTTGTTTTCCAGCAATGAGGGTTATAACCTCTTTAAGAAATTTTTTCAGCATTTGAAGACTAAAAATGATCTAAATAAATATCTTTCGGTTGGTTCTATAAAAAATAAAAGTTTTTAAACCTGGAGGGTATTTTATATACATCAAAAAATCTATATTAGATTGGTACAATGGGATTATTTAACAAGAAGGAAAAGAAAAGAGTTGAGATTGAATCATTGCCGGATCTTCCAAGACTCCCTGAATTTCCAAAGTTAGATGATGAAGAATCAATAAAGCTTCATCAATTACCAAGTTTTCCGTCTAACTCTTTTGGAACAAAATTTTCGCAAGACACGATAAAAGAAGCCGTAGCTGGGAAAAAAGAAGGATTTGAGGCTGATGAAGATGAATTCTTGGATGAAGATGAAATTCGAATGATGCGGGAGCCTCTGAAAAAACCATTAACAGAAGAGGTTGGAGATAGAATTTCGGAAAGATTTGAAAGAAAGAGAAGCGTTGCAGAACCTGTATTCATCAGAATAGACAGGTTTGAAGAAGCTCTTAAAGTTTTTGGGCAGACAAAAAGAAAAATTTCCGAAATAGAAAGGATTCTCGAAGATATTAAAAGAATAAAAGAAAAAGAAGACAAAGAGTTGCAATCATGGGAAAATGAGGTGAGATCCATGAGAGGACAAATAGAAAAAATAGACAGGGATATTTTTTCCAAAATATAAAATGACGGGTGAGAACTTAATACACATTAAACTTGAATATGAAGAGGCTCTTCAGTCAAAAAAAGATATTCTTTCCTCCCAGATGGCTCTGCTGAAAGTTGAAAAAACAATAAGAGGATATCACAGTTACAGATCTCATGGATTTGAATTAAAAATAAATCTTTCTAAAAAAATAAAAGAACTGAAATCACATATATGGAATTTGCTGAAAATTCTTCCAAAACTAAAAATTCCTGAAATACTGAGAAAAGAGGAACATGTGGAAAAAGAGCACAAATATCCTGAAAGAAAAAAACATCAGGATGGAAGCCTGGAAGAGCAACTGCAGGACATTCAGAGAAGGCTTAATGAGTTACAGAGCAGGTAAGTCTAATTGAATAGTTTAATCTCAAGTAGATTATCAGATAAATTAATTTTAATAATAACTCTTAGTCTAAGTTTAATAATTATTAACAAATACTAAAAGACTAAATTTTAAATACGAACGCCTCCTAAAAAAATTATGATAACAAGGAAAAAACTGATTCAAAATTATTTGGAATTTTTTAAGGCAAAGAATCATAAGGTGATTCCAAATTCGTCACTAATTCCCTTAAATGATTCTACAACATTGTTTATTTCTGCGGGCATGCAGCCACTAGTTCCTTATCTTCTGGGAAAAAAACATCCTCTTGGAAAAAGGTTGGTAAATGTCCAGAAATGCATAAGAACAACCGATATAGATGAGGTTGGTAATGAAACACACCATACTTTTTTTGAAATGCTTGGAAACTGGAGCTTGGGGGATTACTGGAAAAAAGAAGCTATTGAAATGAGTTTTGAATTTTTAACAAGAAAGTTAAAACTTCCTGTGGAAAGATTAGCTGTGACTACGTTTAAAACAAAAGGACATACTACAGATTATGAATCACCCAAAATATGGATTTCTCTTGGAATCCCAAAAGAAAGAATAAAAGCTCTTGGAGAAAAAGATAATTGGTGGCCTTCTCCAGAGATAAAAGCTACAGGACCTTGTGGACCAGATACAGAAATATTTTATTGGGCTTCAAAAACAAAGCCTCCTAAAAAATTCAATCCAAAAGATAAAAGATGGGTTGAAATATGGAATGACGTTTTCATGCAATATAATAAGGATAAAAGACTTATATTGGTTGATGGAATGCATTGCCTTTATGACAAAAATTTTAAAATAAATAAAGAATTGTTAGAGACAGTAAACAGCTTTAATAGTCATTATATATTAGTCGTTAACAAATTTAGAGAAAGGGGGCGTAGCTTAGTAAAGAATTATAATATGACACGGGATACAAATTGGGAAGCCTTTTCATTAGAAGAAAAAGGGATAGAGAAAGACACACTGGAATATTTTAAGACATTATTAGAAAGGTTCCATCTTGTGCCTGAGGAAGTAATGTATTTCGATCATGATAAAAAAAATATCGAAACTGCAAAAAAATTAGGTATTCTATCTAAACATTACACAGATGCCAAATCAATAAAGAAATTTATAGAAGAAAACCTTCAGGTATTTATTCCTTTAAAACAAAAAAATGTTGACACGGGAATGGGTGTGGAAAGAACATTGGCTGTTTTAAATAAATTAGATGATAATTATCTAACAGAAGTTTTTCTTCCTATAATAAAAAAAATTGAAAAACTTTCCGGAAAGAAATACCAAGGAAATGAGAAATCAATGAGAATAATTGCAGACCACATAAAGGCTGCCGTTTTCATAATATCAGATGGAATTGTTCCAAGCAATACCAGCCAAGGATATGTCCTTAGAAGATTAATTAGAAGAGCGATAGTACATGGAAGAAAATTAGGACTTAAAGATTTTACAAACAAAATTGCAGAACCTGTTTTTGATATTTACAAAGATTACAAGGAATTAAAACAAAATAAAGGGAAAATTATTGATGAATTGAAGAAAGAAGAAGAAAAATTTCTCAAAAAATTAGAACAAGGCTTAAAAGTTCTCAAAAAGTTAGTTTGGAAAAATATTATTTCCGGCAACAACGCTTTTCTTCTCCACCAATCTTATGGATTTCCGATTGAAATAACTAAAGAGTTAGCTGCAGAATGGGGAGCAAATGTCAATATCAAAGAATTCGAAACCGAACTCAAAAAACACCAAAATCTTTCAAGGACAGCTTCCTCAAGAACATTCAAATCAGGACTCTCAGATAGTTCAAAAGAAACTACAAAACTTCATACAGCCAACCATCTTTTAAATGAGGCACTCAGAAGAGTTTTAAATAAAAATATCAGACAAAAAGGCTCAAACATCACGCCAGATAGGTTAAGGTTTGACTTTAACTTTCCAAGGAAATTGACCGAAGAAGAAATAAAAAAAGTTGAGGATTTAGTTAATAAAAAGATTTCTGAAGGACTTGAGGTCATACGTGAAGAAATGCCTCTGAAAAAAGCCTTGAAAACAGGGGCAAGTTCAGAATTCGGCGCAAGATATCCTGAAATAGTCAGGGTGTATACAATAGGGGACTTCTCAAAAGAAATCTGCACAGGACCTCATGTAACCAATACTCGCGAAATAGGAAAATTTAAGATAGTTAAGGAAGAATCAAGTGCAGCAGATGTAAGAAGAATCAAATCTGTTATAGAATGATTCAAAATCACTCACCTCAAATTATAAACCTCGCCAAGATTATATCTTTCTTTTATGCTGTTGTATCTCCATATTTTAAGATATCCTAAAAGTCTTTTTTCCCTTATGTCTTCCAGGGTTTTGGCATCATTGTACTCATACATGTTTTCAGGAAGAGATATTCCTTCTGAAATCAGAATTATTTCCGGAATTGAGTTTAGATTTACTCCACCTATAAATTCTATAGAATTGTCTGTAATTATCGCAGGCCCTCCTGTCTCAACAAAACAATATCCGCTGTTATAGAGGCTTTTCTCCACAGGACATTTAATTCCTACTGCCTCGTGATTTTCATCTGCAAAGTAAAATATGGAAACGCCATATCCAATTTCCTTAAGCAAGAAAGCCATGAGTGATGATTTCTCGCCGCAAATCCCCTGATTCTCATAAAGAACCTCATAAGAATATCTTGAATGATTAATTTTTCCTCCTTCAAAGGAAAATATTTTTTCTGAAAATCCGTAAGGGATATTCTGAACCAGGCTAATAGCAATTCTTGCCTGCTCAACTTTATCATCAGGAACCAAATTCTGTATTTCTTTAACCAGAGGCAAAATCATGGCTCTTTGAATTTCCCCATTAATGTTTTTGTGTTTAAAATCAGCTCTGGAAGGAATTTCTTCTCCGATATAATAAATTACTCTTGAAATATTTGAAACATAATCATTTGCTTCTTCATAAACAGTAAAATCAATTTCATTTTCCTGTCCGTTCAGAATGTACCTTAAAGCCACAACTCCTGGTTTTTTATAATAATCTGAAATGCATGAATCTCCAGATTTAGTCAGAAAATTATTGCATCCGCAGAGAGATGCCTTTTCCACTAAAATTCCATCATCACAGAAATATGGCTTCATAGGAGAGCATGTATTTTTAAATGTGCCGTCACCGCATGTGGGAATTCCTTCAGGAGTTTTTTTGTTTGACGCAATATCAAAAGAAACCAATACAAGAACAATCACAACAAAGGTTATTATTAATATAGACTCCAGATGAAAACGATGAATTTTCTTTTGTTGACGCTTTTTTCTTCTTTTTTTGTAAGGCATTAAATAATTCAGAAAAGAAATTATAAAAGATTATCTATTCCAGATAAATCCCAGGTTTTCCTGGCTTGACTTTTTTTGATTTATTTTCAGGGTCATATTTGCCTTTATCATTAACTGAATAAATTATGATATCAAGACCTGTTCTTTTTTTAATTGTATCAAGGTCTTCCACATATGCTTTCTCGACAGGAAGAACGTAAACAAATGCCTTCTTCGGTCTTACTTTAATAATCTCTTTGATATGATTAATGTCTTTGATAAGGTTTTCAACTTCCTGCTCTTGCCTTTCAAGATTCTGATCAATCTTTTTCTCATCGAAAACAGGCCATTTTTCCAGACTTATAAAGCTCTTGTTCCCAATCTGCTGCCAGAGTTCTTCAGTAATATGCGGACAAAAAGGGTGCAAAATTCTCAAAAATTTTTCAATAACATCCTTACCGGTATTATCTGGCAAAACAGAAAAAAACTCTCTTATCTTGATAACAGCCAGATTATACTGAAAATATTCTATATCCTTGGTAACTTCTTTGATTGTTTTGTTCAGTTTGCTTTCTGTTCTTGCATCAGCTTTACTTTGACTGTTTACAGACGAAGCAGCTAAAGGTTTTGCCTTTTGTCTTCCGAATTTTAAATCTTTGAAATAATTCATGATTCTGTTAATAAACCTAAAACTTCCCCCTACTCCTTTTTCACTCCACTGAATATCTTTGTCAGGAGAAGCTATTGATATCAAAAAAAGTCTTGCAGTATCTATTCCGTATTTTTCAGAAATCTTTTCAGGCGAAACAGTATTCCCTCTTGATTTGGACATTACAAAACCATCAGAGCCATGAAGCATTCCCTGGTTGAACAGTTTTATGAAAGGTTCATCAAACTCTAAAAACCCTAAATCACGAAGAGCTTTTGTGAAGAATCTCGCATAAAGCAGATGCATGCATGCGTGCTCAGCTCCGCCGATATACTGATTAACAGGCATCCAGTAACTTATTTTTTTCTTGTCAAACGCCACTCTTTTATTTTTGCTGTCACAATATCTTAGATAATACCAGCTACTGTCAAAAAACGTGTCCATTGTATCTGTCTCTCTTCTAGCTTTTCCATTACACTGGGAACACCTGGTTTCAAGAAAACTTTTATTGGTTTTTAGAGGATTTCCTTTTCCGAATTTTACTTTTTCAGGAAGAACAACAGGAAGTTCTTTTTCAGGAACAGGAACAATACCACATCTTTCACAATATACTACAGGTATGGGTGTCCCCCAGTATCTTTGCCTTGAAACAAGCCAGTCACGCATTTTATGTTGAAGAGACTTTCTTCCAAGTTTTTTCTTTTCCATATGTTTAGTTATTTTTTCAATTGCTTTCTTGCTGTCAAGCCCGTTAAATTCTCCGGAATTAACCAAAATCCCTTCGCCGGCATATGCTCTTGGCAATTGTCCTTTTCTTGAATAAATTTCAAAATCTTTTGGTTCAATAACAACTTTTACAGGAATATCATACTTTACTGAAAACTCAAAATCACGCTGATCGTGGGCAGGAACAGCCATAACCATTCCGCTTCCATAATCAGCAATAACAAAATTTCCCGCATAAACAGGAACTTTCTCCCCATTTATAGGATTTATAGCATAGCTTCCTGTAAAAACTCCTTCTTTCTCAAGAAGTTCTGAATTTTTTTCGCTGGCAGATTTTATTTTTTTCAGGAAAGTTTCAACTTCTTTCTTTTGCTCTTTTTTTACAAGTTCAGCAAGTCTTGAGTGCTGGGCAGAAATAACCATGAAAGTTACCCCATAAATTGTGTCCGGCCTTGTCGTAAAAACAGACCATTTCTTTCCTTCAACCTCAAAATCAATCTCTGTTCCGCGAGATTTTCCAATCCAGTTCTTTTGCATAACCTTAATTTTATCAGGCCATTTCAAATCATCAACCATGTCCAGAATTTCTTCAACATAATCTGTTGTTTTTATGAACCACTGCTCCAGTTGTTTAATCTTAACTTCTGTATCAGGATGTCTCCAGCATTTTCCTCTGTGAACCTGCTCATTAGCCAGAACAGTATTGCATTCAGGACACCAGTTAACAGGAGCTTTTTTTCTATAGACAAGCCCCTTCTCAAGAAATTTCAAAAAGAAAAACTGATTCCATTTATAATATTCAGGTTTGTGAGTTTCAATAATGCGGGACCAGTCATAACTTAATCCAAACTCTTTCTGCTGTTTTATGAAATGGTTAATAGACTTCTCTGTAAATTTCTTTGGATGAACTTTTTCCTGAATTGCCGCGTTTTCAGCAGGCAATCCAAAACTATCATAACCCATAGGATACAAAACATTGAAACCTTGCATTCGCTTAAATCTCGCATAAATATCCCCTATAGTATAGTTGAAGGCATGACCCATATGCAAGTCAGAACCAGAAGGGTAAGGGTACATCTCCAGAACATAAAATTTTTCCTTTTTATTTTCTTTCACCTGAAAAATTTTGGATTTTTCCCATTTTTTCTGCCATTTTCGTTCTATTTCTGCAAAATTCAGAGAATTTTGGAGCCTAGAGAATTTTCTGGTTTCTTTGGTTTTAAAATTTCTTTTCATTTGATTAATACTAATGAAACTATTCAGCAACTTTTAAATATTATCCTTAACTGTAAAAGATATGGAGAAAATCATAGCCCATATCGTTGGTGAAAGTGTTTCAAGTAATTCTGCAGAAGCATTTTCACTTTATAAAAAAAGCGCATTCGGAGAGCCTGTTGGTGAAAAAGTTCAGTATTCTTTGTCAGAAGCACTTTTTCTTGTTGAAAGAGGAAAGATGGAAATCTTCTTGAGAGGAAAGGAAATTTCCTCAAAAGAATTAATGAAAAAATTCCAGAAAACTGATAAAAAAATATATATTAAGTATCCTGTTTTCAGAGACTTAAGAGAAAGAGGTTATATTATAAAAACAGCTCTTAAATTCGGAGCAGATTTCAGAGTTTATGAGAAAGGCACTAAACCAGGGGGAAAACATGCAAAGTGGATAGTTTTTGCTGACCATGAATCTAAAAGTCTGACCTGGCATGAATTCTCTGCAAAAAATCGTGTCGCCCACAGTACAAAAAAGAATTTACTTTTGGCAGTTGTCGATGAAGAAGAAGATGTAAGTTATTATGAAGTTAAATGGATAAGACCATAGGCATTTTTCTTTAAAAAATGACTTCGCCGTTTTGCGGCGGCGTAAGAGAAAATTTATAATCCTTCAATTTGTCTTTCAAACATGATTAAAGATACATCAGAAATAAAGGAAAAAATAATTTCTGTTCTAAGGAAAAATGGTCCAAGCCTTCCTGTTCACATTGCAAGGGAAATAGAATCAAACATGCTTTTTACATCAGCTTTCCTTTCTGAACTTGCTGCTGAAAAAAGAATAAAGATAAGTAACATGAAAGTTGGAAATTCTCCCTTATATTTTATTCAAGGACAGGATCCAATGCTTGAAAAATTTTCTCAGTATTTGAAAAGCAGGGAAAAAGATGCCTTCGCGTCTCTGAAAGAAAGAAAATTTTTGGAAGATAACGAACAAGAACCTGCAATTCGCGTGGCTTTAAGGGAAATAAAAGATTTTGCAGTGCCTTTCAAAAAAGAAGGAGAAATTATCTGGAGATATTTTACTGTCTCCGAGAAAGAATTTAAAATAAAGGAAAAACCAAAGTTAATAGCAAAGAAAGAAACAAAAAAAATAGAACCTGAAAAAGAAAGAACACTTGATATTTTTGACAAGCCAGGAAGAGCAAAAACTTCAAAAAAAATTTCCAGAGAAAAAGAAAACAAATTATTCAGTAAAGTAAAAGAATTTTTATCAGAAAAATCAATGGAGATTATAGATATCACAAACTTTAGTAAAAATGAAATATTGCTGCGTATCAGGGATAATGGAGAAGAAAAACTTCTTATTGTATACAATAAAAGAAGAATAGGTGAAAATGATCTGATTAAAGCATCAAAAAAAGCTTCAGAATTCAATCTGCCTTACATAATTATAGGCTTGGGCGAGCCATTAAAAAAAATGCGCGGGTTAATTGACGCCATAAAAAACCTGTCCTCTATAGAAAAACTAAAATAACAACTTTTAAAAATAAAGACATTTAATCAATAAGTATGGGAAAAATAAAGTCAAAACTTGTAAAAAGATCTGCTCATGAATTGATAAAGAGAGGAATCACATTCAGCAATGATTTCGAAGAAAACAAAAAAGTTCTCGGAAGAACTATGCCTAGCAAAAAAATAAGAAATCAGATGGCAGGTTACATTGCAAAACTAAAAAAGAAAGAAAAATAATAACTTTTCTGTTAATATTACCTTAAAGCTTTTAAATTAAGTATTTCTTTTAATTTTGGCTGCATAGCTCAGTGGCAGAGCACTAGTCTCATGAGCTAGGGGTCCTGGGTTCAACTCCCAGTGCAGCCATTTTATTTGTATAGTTATTTGCAATAATCTTTTTTAACCCATAATAAATTAAGAATAAATGATTGAATGGCTTGAGAAAAATAGATATGCGGCAATAATCTTAACGATGCTGATTGCAGCAGAAATCTTCTATTTTTCTTCAATTCCAGGTGGGTCTCCTAGGATGGGGGGAGGAATAAGAATTTCAATTATTTATCATTTTTTGGTATTTTTTTTATTTAGTTTTTTTCTTTTGCTCTCTATAATTGGTAACAAAAAAATAAAAATAAGTTATGTGGTAATCACTTTAATAATATCTGTAATATACGCGGTTTTAGATGAATTTCATCAGATGTTTGTGGCTTTTAGAAATCCTTCGATACAGGATGTTTTAACAAATACAATTGGAATTTTTTCATCTATAATACTATATTTTTATTATAGAAAAAAATAAAATTATCCGATAATTTTTAAGCCATCGTTCTTTTTCCTTGGCACAATATGAAAATGAACATGCTTTATAATCTGCCCTGCTACGTCAAAATTATTACTTATTAGATTAAAACCCTCAGAATTGTTCATTTTTATTAGCTTTATAGCTGTCTGTTTAATGCAGTCCAAAAGCTCTTGACCAAGGGTTGAATTAAGATCAAGTATTGTTTTAAAATGTTTTTTGGAAATAATTAAGCTATGCCCTTTGATTATTGGATTTTTGTCTGGAATAGAATAAAAATTCTCATTTTCATAAATTTTATTTGCTGGTATATTCCCTTCGGCTATCTTACAAAAAACACACTCTTCCATGAAAGTAAAAGAAAAAAATAGTTTAAAAATATGTTGTAAAGATATTATACAATAAGAAAATGATATAAAAAAATCTCAATCTTACCTATCTTTTCCTTCTTCTAGGTGCAGCTCTTCTTCTTGAAGAACTTCTCTTAGGTGCTGCTTTTCTTCTTGAAGGCCTTCTTCTAGAAGTTTTTCTTGCAGCTTTTCTTCTTCTTGCAGCCATATTTTTTCCTCTTTTTATTTTAATTATTTATATTAAGAATATTTTATTTATAAATCTTTCTTGAATAATTTTTAATGTTTTTTGATAGATTAAATTTTACCGTCGGTAAATCTAGAACTTCTCAGATTTTTTTTCTCGTGCTTATTATTTTTCCAAAATCAGATAATTTTTTATTTTCATAAATAATTTTTCTAAAAATTTCTTTCAAATCTTTTATTTTAATTCTTATCTGATCTGTCGTATCTCTGTCACGGATTGTGGCGTCTTTTTTCTTTAGACTATCTTGGTCAATTGTTATGCAAAAAGGAGTTCCTATTTCATCATTTCGGGCATATCGTCTTCCTATGCTTCCTGACTTATCATAAATAACATTCCATTCTCTCCTTAAATCTTCAAAAATTTCCTTAGAAAGTTTTTCATACCTTTCTTTTTTTACAATCGGAAACACTGCTGCTTTTATCGGCGCAAGTTTTGGCTGCAGTTTTAACACCACATTTCCCCTTTCTTTATCATAAAAATAAGAGTCAAACATAAAAACCAAGAAAGCTCTTTCAACACCAAGGCTTGGCTCACAAATAACATGGGGGAGAATTTTGCCTTTTGAGATTTCATCAAAAATCTTTAAATCTTTTTTTGAAGATTTCTCATGCTGGCTCAAATCATAGTTTCCGCGGTCAGCAATTCCTTCAAGTTCTTTCCATCCAAAAGGAAAATTATATTCAATATCCCATGTATCTGTTGAATAATGTGAAAGCTCACTTTTAGGATGCTGTCTTATTCTGAAATTTTCAGAATTTGCTCCTAAATTAAGAAACCATGATAGTTCTGTCGCAAGCCAATAGGCATGCCAGTATTTTTTTATTATTCCTTTCTTTAAAGCATCTTTTATTTTCATTTTTACTGGCTCCTGATTTTTTTCCTGAGCTTCTGCAGAGTAAACAAAAATTTTCACATCAGGAATTTTATGAGAATGGGAACTTTCCTCGGGATTTATAAAATACTCTATTTCCATCTGCTCAAACTCTCTTGAACGAAATAAAAAATCTCTTGGAGCAATTTCATTCCTGAAAGCTTTTCCTATCTGTGCAATTCCAAAAGGAAGTTTCATTCTGGAGTTTTCATAAACAGATTTAAAGTTAGTAAAAATAAGTTGCGCTGTTTCTGGTCTGAGATAAGCTTTTCCTGATTCCCCAACGTTTGTTTCAAACATTAACTTAAATTCTTTTGCGGTTTTCTCGTCGTAATCCCCTCCGCAGAATTCACACTTGACTTTACCAAGTTCATTTCTGTCAACTTTTCCCGGTTTTCTGCATTTCTTACATACAACAATTAAATCTGAAAAACTGTCTATATGCCCTGATGCTTCCCAGGTCTGAGGATGAGTTATAATAGAGCCATCAATTCCCACAATATCTTCTCTTCCTGTAACATGAAACTGCCACCACGCTTTCTTGATATTGTTTTTCATCTCAACGCCAAGATGCCCGAAATCCCAGAATCCTGCAAAACCTCCGTAAATTTCTCCAGACTGATAAACAAAACCCCTTCTTTTGCAAAAAACTGCCATATCTTCAATTGAAATTTTTGTTGGTTTTTCCTGAACAGGTTTCTTTTTTATTGGTTCCTTTTGTTTTGGTTTCTTAAGAATTTCTTTTGCTTTCTTCTCAGCTCCTTTTTTCGTTTTGCCAAGGTAAGCAATAGTCTTTGTCTTTACTTTACCATTCACTCTCTTATTTTCATTAAGATAGTAATATTCTCTGTCATGAATTTTTTTCTTAACAATAAATGCCATGGTAAGACACCTGTCTCTCCAAATTTTTAAGGGTCAACTTCCCTTTAATTTTGTTAAACATGTTATTAGGCACTACAAAGAAATATTTAAACCTTTTGGTAGGCACTACTTATTGCCTGAACTTAAATCTAAGAAAGTCCTTTAATGATACCCCTGATTTCCTCATGTATCTGACAATAAAGAATATTGCCACAAGAACAACAACGACTATCAAGAATATGATGAATCCTCCTGCTCCTCCTTCTCCACCGAAGATTGCGAATCCTGCTGTAGGAGTTCCGCTTATAACAACTCTCTCCTGTACAGAAGCAGAATAAATCTCAGAGTTCAAATCTGCCACAAGCGTAAGTTCTCCTTCCAAGGCTTCATCTACAGGAACCACAGCTAAAAATTCCTCAAGAGCATTTGCTGCAAGCGCCTGACTTGTACTAACTTCTGCCACCTTCTCGATATCTTTTAAAAGCGATAATCCAATTTCAACATTTTGGTCTTCACCAGAAAGTTCTTCTAATGAATAAGTTACTTCAACTTCATTTTGTTCTGTTCTTTCAACACTAATTAATCCAAATTCTAATTTCTTTTCTACAACCTCAACAGTGAAAAGATCGGCTACGTCTGTGCCAGGACAGTCCAAAGATACACCTAAGCCGTAGGACCCTGCCGCAGTTCCCTCAGGAACAACTACATCAAAGACAAAAGTGTGTTTTTCTCCTGCATTCAAATCAAGTGTTTCGGTATGACTTATCCATGAAGAAACTTCCCCTACACTTTCAAACAAGCATGCTTGTAGCGGAAAAGTCAAAACGCTTTCAACGCTCCATGTAATTTCCCTAGTTTCACCAGGATTCATTGTCAAACTCTGAATGTCTTCTAATATTAACTTGACTATCTCGGTAACTTCTGTAGTTGTTCCTGTAATATTACTCTCTTCTGAAGTCTTCTCTGGACTGCTGGATGGAGGAGGAGTGTCTACTGAAAATGAAGATGACTGGTGGTCAGAAGCACCCAATGAGTTATTTGCGTATAGGTTGAATACATAGTTTCCGTCGTCTGAAACATCAAAACTACTGCTACCGCAACCAGGAAGAGTTGTATTGATTCCATTATTAATATTATACCAACAAGTTAGATTATTTCCTACCTTGGTAAAACTTATGGAGATTCCTGTTTGTGAAGATTTTATTCCTGTTGGTTCAGATATATTCAAAGATACAATTCCGAGAGAAGAACCAACGACAACACTTTCTAAATAAGGGCTTAAACTTGAATCAGAGCTAGTGAAATCAGCTTGATACTGGAAGTATCTTCCTTCAAGACCAATATTGGTTAAATCAGATACAGTAACAAAACTCTCATTAGCGCAATCCGAAGAAGAGCAAACTCTAACCTGAAAAGTCAAATCTGCGCCTGTCGGAACCTCTGCAAAAATATAATCAAATTCTTCTGCAGGAGCTACTCCAGAGCCAGCACCCTCTCCAAACCACAAAGCATTTGTTGAATTTCCAAGATTCAAAGTTACTTCAATTAATTCTCCTGTATCAGAAGTTACTGTAAAAGTTCCTAAGGCATTATTTCCTGATGTGTCTGATTGAGCATAAACCCCGACAACTTCGCTTTTATTCATCTTTGCATATATATTCAATATACTTCCAGAAGTCAAGTCACTAGCAAAATCCAAATCAAAATTACTTGAGTTTGACATGTCTGCCAAATAATAAACATCATCCTGAGAAGCTACTTCGGTAACACTATTCCCGTTGTGGATTGCAGAAGTTAAAAATACATTATAGCTTCCTGGAATTCCCCCCTGCCATATTAAACTATCCCACTGCATTGTTGAATTTGCATCAAAAATCTCAGAGGTGTATGTTCCTGTATTTTGACCAGAACTTAAAACTACAGCACTGCCATTATATCCTACTCCTGTGTAACTTCCCTTATCAAAGTCACTCCGGTTTTGTTGTTCAAAAACTGCAAATCCTGTGAAACCCCTGTCGCCAAGAAAAAATAAAGCAAGTAAGACTACTGCAACGATAAGAAGACCTATAAGGATATGATTACCTACCCCTCTTTTCATACCCCCACCTGCTCCTCTTTTCATACCCTCCTTAGGTTTTTCTGGTTTAAAAAGTTTTTTGAAATCCAATATATACTATAATTTTTAAAAATAAACTAAGATAATGTAAATTATGTTTATATTTATCCTGAATTTGTAATTATTTCCATTTCCTCTTCAATTTTTATCCTAAATGGCCAGTTCAAATTGATATATTTTTCAGAAAGTTTCTATAACTCCCAGCCATCTGACTTTTAATAATACATACATAATAAGTATTAAAATCATAAATACATATATTTTTAAGTATTAATACATGTATAATAAGTATGGAAAGGACTCGTTTAGCAAGGACTAGCATAAGCGAGCTTAAAAAAAGAATAATTCTGGCGCAAGAACGAAAATCAAAGATTACGCAATATCTTCAGGAACTCTGGGAAAAATACCAGACAGGAAAAATTTCCCGTGATTTCTATGTAGAAACAGCTCACAGACATTTCGACGGTAAAACCCTCAAAGAATGGGTTGAATATTATGACAATTACATAAACGAATGTGAAATATTAATTAAGAAACACAAAAAAGATCTTCTGAAAGGGCATTTTAGAACTTTTGTCTTCTCATTCATCCTAATTATTGTTTTGCTTAGCGTGAGTCTATACACACAGCCAAGATTTGTTGGATTTTTAATCCAAGAACCAGTTCCTGTTTCAGAAATTGTAACAGATGCAAATGCAACAATTACAACAACGCAACAACAAGCTATTCTCGGTCAGCCAGTAAAATGGACTAAAACTATTTCTTTAGACAAACCAACAAAAACAAAAATAAGATTACCGATAGAAGCCACAAATATATCTGTAAACAAAATATCATATT
The DNA here is from genome assembly GCA_964617015.1 of Candidatus Woesearchaeota archaeon. Classification (GTDB taxonomy): domain Archaea; phylum Nanobdellota; class Nanobdellia; order Pacearchaeales; family GW2011-AR1; genus ASMP01. The sequence goes on from CAZTVG010000001.1 coordinate 55,337, forward strand.
CAGAAGAAAATTTGGTGGAGGTTCTTCAAAACCAAACGAGTCCTTTCCAAGAAGAACCTCTTCCCTCTTCTGAAACAGAAAAACAAGAAGCATTGTTTAGCATAACAGGTCTTGTGACTGCAGAAGATGCAGGAATTCGAGAAGGCCTTTTATCTAGATTCTTCAGAAATCTAGGAAGAATTACAGGGCGAGCAATCTATGAACCAGAGGAAAAACTTGAAATTGAGATTAATGACACTGCAACAGAATATGAAATTGAATATCAGACAGATGCACCATATGCAATTGAAGAACCTTTAACAACAGCCAAAGGCAAAAGAGTAAAAATTATCGGACCTGAAACAATTCATTATGAAAATGTTTTATCCTTTACAACACTTGATGAAAGTCTTAACATTAAAAATCCAAGAAATGTAAAAATTTTCTGGAGAGAAGAAAATAAATTCATTTCTCCTACATCTATTCAAGATACAAACAACAACGGAATTTACGATTACATTGAATGGATTGCGCCTGTATTGTCTGAGCAGACTTTTGATATAATTGTTATAATAAAAGCAGAGCATCTTGACAGCAATAGAAACTTCGTAAGTGATATTTACGAAGAAGTTAAAGATTTAGATAATATCTGGTCAGAAGAAATTCCTTCAGAAGATTATGTAAGAGTTGTATTTGAGATTCCTTTGGATAATAAGAGAGATATTACAATTTATCCACGAGTTGTTTCAGGAAATCCAAAAATAGAAGTTTATGAATTCCAAGGAACAGAAATTATTGCAGAATTCACAAGTTTAAATTCAAATGAGTATAATAAAATCTTTTTAGATGGTTCAAGCGGAGCTGGTTTGGGAGATAAAATTCAAGACACTTTTGACTTGAAAATTCTCGACGGAAGTGTTGAGATTGACCATATAATTGATCCTTTCGAATCATTAACTGTTATTACATGCACCATATCTGGTTGTAGTGTTACAAATTACAATGATAATACAACTTCAATAGGAGCAAGTATTAGTAAAAATAGTGAAGATCAGGTAAATATTTCTGCTACTTCAGATTTGGGAGGATTAGATACAATAAATAATGTAACTTTAGATTTTAGATGGACAAATGTGGTGAACTTAGATGGTCAATGGGGTATAACACCTCAATCACAAGATGGATTGACAAATTATTGTACTGCTATAGCAGTACCTCAAACAGACTTAGCTGAAGATGTATATACAGTAATAGATATATTTACAGGTTGTGTAGATACAAAAGCAGAGTTAGATGATTTAAGATTTAATATAAGGAATTCAGATGCAGGCCAGGGTCAAACTGGTGATGTCCTTTATGTTAATGTAACAATAAATTTTACAGTAGTATCAGATACAGAACAACCAAAATGGCAGGAGAATACTACAAACAGCACAGAAGCAGGAACATTGATAAAACACAGTGTGAGATGGACAGATGATACTGCCTTGGATGGTTTTATCTTTAGCTTTGACAATGGAACAGGAACTTTCGTCAATGATTCTTTTGTTTCAATGACTGGAACTAATAATTATAGTAATGTTACTAAAGTAGTTAATTCAACAGTTGGTTCAACAATACAATGGATAGTCTATGCTAATGATTCTTCAAATAATTTTAACAATACAGATACTTTTATTTATACTACGACATCAGCAAACGCAGCCCCAACAATTGATTTTGTCGAAGCAATACCTGGCCTAACCCCTAATGAAAGTTCCACAAATACCACATCATTTAACTTCACTGCAACAGATACTGATGGATTTACAGACATAAATGTAAGTTCTGCACAGGGATTTTTCCAGAGAGCAGGGGAGACGACAAGAAGTGACCTATCCTGTGTTAACTGGAGTCAGTCTGGAAATGACGTTAACTTCACATGTACTATAGGTATGTTTTATTATGATGAAGCAGGCTCGTGGACCATAAATGTGACTGTGAGAGACAATGCTGATGAAACTGCTGAAAATTCTTCAACAACATTTACCTATCTCACATTAACTGCAATGGTGATGTCTCCTACAGCTCTTGGCTGGGATACTATAAATTTGACTGATACAGACACTGGTTCAACCAGTGACCCAATTACTTTGAATAATACAGGTAATGCCGTGAACTTAAACATCAATATAACAGCATTTAATCTGCAGGGAAATACAACTCTGACAGAATATATTTTTGCAGAAAACTTCACTGTTGAAGATGCTTCAGAAGGCTGTACTGGAACAGCTATGGTAAATGCAACTTCCACAAACGTGACTTCATCAATACTACAGAGAGGTAACAATACTTTAAATTATAATAATGCAACTTCGGGACAAGAGCAAATATTTTTCTGTCTGAAGGGGGTTCCTCAGGACATCAGCGCACAGGAATATTCTTCAATTGCATATGGTGCCTGGGAAATAAGAATCCTGTTGGTTGCAATAATCCCTGCTGCAAGAAGAAAGAAAAAGAAGAAGGAAGAAGACAAGCTAATAGAATCTCTTGATTTGTTAGAATACTTACACATTGTGGATAAATTAAAAGAACAGTATGGATTCAGCAATGAAGAAATAGTCAAGACAATAATTGAAAAAGCAAGCAAGAAATATAATTTAGATAGAACAAAACTCTTAAGGACAATAAAGGCAAGAGAGGGCATAGATATTCCGGTTACAATTTTCTCAAAAAAACTCGGAGCATTGGAGTCAATAGTAAAATACATGAAGGAAAATCTTGGAATGAATTATCGCGAAATCGCGAAAGAGCTCGGAAGAGATGAAAGAACAATCTGGACATCTTACAAAAAAGCAAATGAAAAACAAAAAGAGCCAATAAAGCCAAAAGAAACAAAAATAAACATACCATCATCAGTCTTTGAAAATAAAAAATTGACAATGCTTGAATCCATAATAATTTATTTGAAACAAAAAGGATTCAAATTCAGCGAGATGGAAAAATTGCTTGAAAGAGACCAGAGAAACATAGGAACAATTTATTCAAGAGCCATGAAAAAAATAAAAAACAAATAAAAAGTGTTAAAAATGGAAAAAGAAGAGCGGAAAAAGTAGAACATAGAGATTGAATATAAATAAAAAAGGAAAGAAATGTTTAAAAATAAAGAAAACGTAATTTTTGAATGGTGAAAAGAGGTACAAAGGTGATTGTTTTTTTAGGACTCTTGATATTATTAATGGTTCCGTTGGTATCTGCAGGAATCTTTTCAGATTGGTGGGGTAAGATAACAGGAAAATTAACCGAGGGCACAACCACGGTAAACATTACAATAGGAAACAATCCTCCTACAATTGACAGGGTTGAACCAATACCTAACATAGCTCCTAATGAAGGGGGGTTTAATTCAACTACTTTTAATTTTACTGCGACAGACACTGACGGAGCTTCTAACATCAATTTGAGTAGTGCGCAGGGAAGGTTTCAGCTAACAGGAGAAACGACAAGAGTAAATTTATCATGCAGTGACTGGGCATCTGCTGGAAACGATGTTAATTTTACATGTACAATTGATATGTATTACTTTGATAAAAATGATGCTTCATGGACAATAAATGTGACTGTAAGAGATAATAGCCAGGCAACTGCTGAAAATTCTTCTACATCATTCACTTACAACTTGCTTACAGCAATGGTTATGGCTCCGACAGCACTTGGCTGGCCTGAGGTAGGATTGACAGCTACAGATACAGGTGCCAATGATAATATTACTATAAATAATACAGGTAATGATGTTGATCTAAATATTAATGTAACATCACTCGACCTTCAGGGAAATACAACACTGACACACTATATTTTTGCAGAAAACTTCACTGTTGAAAATACCTATCCTGGTTGTACTGGAACAGCTATGGTAAATGCAACTTCCACAAACGTGACTTCATCAATACTACAGAGAGGTAACAATACTTTAAATTATAATAATGCAACTTCAGGACAGGAAGAGATTTCCTTCTGTCTGAAGGGTGTTCCCCAGGATATTAGTTCACAGGAATATTCCTCAATAGCATTGGGTGCATGGACAATTACTATTAACTAAATAAAATGAGAAAAATGAATAAAAAAATAGGAATGATTGTTGGAGCAGTTGGATTATTGGTGATGATGAGTTTATTTGCAAGTGCATTCGGGGTTTCAACTTCTTATTGGGACGAGAATCCACTAAGAATAGCTCCCGGAGAATCAATAACTGTTTCGCTGGGATTACAAAATGGCGGGGGTGGAACTGAAGATATAACTCTAAGAGCAGAGCTTACAAATGACGGTGGAGGAATAGCGACACTGGTTGATGAAGATTTAGATTACTTTGTTCCTGTGGGAGGGGGTGTCGGAGTTCCCATAAGAATAGAACTTTCAGAAGATGCTGAGACAGGCATTACACATCAAATAACTGTTTCATTTACACAGGTTGCTTCTGGAGAAGGTGGTATGGTGCGTCTTACAGGGGGTGTCGTGAGTAATCTCCCTGTTGAAGTAGTTGGTGAAGAGGAAAGTGAATTATATACCCCTGAAGCTAAAAAAGGCCTTTCTGGTTTTTGGATGATTGTAATTGCTCTGGCTGTTGCACTGACAATTTTCCTTATTGCAAGAAGTAGAAAAGATTAAGAAACAAATAATCATCAAATTTAAAATTCCTAATAAACTTTAAATAGATTATTTTATTGTTCTATTAATGAAAAGATTGATATTTATTCTTTTATTAGGCATAGGTTTATTTTTTATATTAATATGGGCTATAAATACAGAAACCACGACAGGAGATACAGCTACAGGAGAAGTGGTTACAACAGGGGAGATAACAGAGGCTAGTGTGACTATCACAATAGCTATTACTGGCGTTCCTTTTTTAACAATTATTAAACCATTAAATCAGACTTATTTTGAAAATGAAAGCCTTAGATTAAAGGTTGATACCAACACAAATGATATGTGGTATAATCTGGATAATGGAGCTAATATAACCTTTACAGATGAGGTGCTTTTCAATACATCAGAAGGAGGGCATACAATTTATGTTTTTGCCAATAATAGTTTTGGAACAACAACTAAAAACGTTACATTTACTGTCGATGGCAGCCTCTATGAAATTATTCATGAAAATTATAAAGATGCCAATAAAGGCGTCTCAACAAATTTCAGTGAATTTTCGTTTACAGAAATACAGAATTTAAGTGATATTGTTTTAGAAGATACCATTTATGGAAAGATTATTTTTAATGATGCCATTAACGTGACAGATGATGCAAATACAACTTATAGTGAAACAGATTTAGATACCAACACAAATATTTCATTCAATAGGATTGAATTAGATTCCATTGCCTTGCCCAATTTCAATAAAAATGCCAACCTCTACCTTTACAATCTAACTTTTTCTAACCCAAGAATATTGAAAGATGGAGCGGTTTGCCCTTCTACAGTCTGCACGCAGAACAGTTATTCAGGAGGCACTCTGAGTTTTAATGTAACAGGTTTCACTGTTTATTCTGCAGAAGAAACTCCTGAAGATGAACTTGTTCTTCCTCCACCACCAGGAGGAGGGGGCGGAGGTCTGATTTTCACTACAAGTGTAGATGAAATAAGCATATCTCTGAAACAAGGGGATGTAAAAACAAAAGAGATAACAATCAATAATCTAGGAAACAATAAACTTTCGTTTTCAGTAACTTCTGATATAGGAGAATTTGTAAAAATAAATCAAGAAAACTTCCAAATTGGGCCAAAAGAGAAGAAAACAATAATTATTGATTTCATAGCCAGAGAAAATACTATTCCGGAATTATATTTAGGAAATTTATTTATTGAAGCATTGGGAGTAAAAAAAATAATCCCAATCACAATAGAAGTAGAATCCAAGGTAGCTCTTTTTGACATCTCAATAGAAATACCTGAAAGATTTTTAGATATCTCTCCTGGAGAAGAATTGCTCGTGAAAATAGATTTGCATAATTTAGTAAGTGAGACAGAAACAAATATAGATTTAGAATACATAATCAAGGATATAAATGGAAATATAATGCTTACTGAGGGGGAGAGAATTTCTGTAGAGGGAAGAAAAACGTTTGAAAAACTAATAAAAATTCCAGAAGATATCGGATTTGGAAGATATGTTCTATATGTAAGATTAATTTATGACAACACTGTAGCAAGTTCAAGCGCCTGGTTCAACGTTGAAAAAAAATTTAATTGGTTTGAAACCAGAAAAATAGAAAAAGTTTTATTGATAATCTTTACTTTAGTAGTAATATTTATAATAATTTATAAAAACAAAAGAATTCAAAGATTTTTACATAATATGGAAAAATTATTTTTAAGAAAAGCATTTATAAAAAAGGAATCACTAACAAAAAAGAGATCATTCCCCTAAAACCTTAATTAAGATTCTTTTGTTTCTCTGGCCATCAAACTCTGCATAAAAGATTGCCTCCCATGGTCCAAAATCCAGATCCCCGCCCTTAATTGCAAGTGTGGTTTCTCTCCCCATTATTGTTCTCCATAGATGGGCATATGCATTGTCTTCTCCTGTTAAATTGTGTTTATACAAATCTTTATCCATTGGTGCAAGTTTTTCAAGCCATTTCCTGAAATCTTGAAGCAAGCCAGACTCATTATCATTAATAAACACACTTGCTGTTATATGCATGGGATTCACAAGAGCAATACCGTCATTAATTCCTGATTCACGAACAGCTTTTCTTACCTGTTCAGTTATGTTCACAAAGTCTATTCTTTTCTTTGTGTTTATTGTAAGGTATTTTGTATGAATTTTCATTTTAAAAAAATGCTCGTGAAGATACACTTCGCATAAAGGGAAAGTATGCTTGTGAAGATACACTTCGCATAAAGCGGAGGCTGGGATTCGAACCCAGGAATACTCGGGCTGCAACCGAGCGCGTTAACCACTTCGCCACCCCCGCATCATTAATTCATGTATGGGATGCCCCTGACAGGATTTGAACCTGCGACCTACTGCTTAGAAGGCAGTCACTCTATCCAGACTGAGCTACAGGGGCTCACTAAAAAATAAGAAAAAGTTCTATTTAAAATCTTTCCCTTTTTCAATCATATAAAATTTAAAAAGAATAGATTATCTATAAGTTTATGGATTTAAGCAAAAAGAAGTGTGTTCCATGTGAAAGCGAAACTTCTCCTATGAAAAAAACCTTAATTAAAAAATACCTAAAAAAAATTAAAAGATGGAGATTAAAGAAAGGAAAATTATACAAAGAATTTAAATTTAAAGATTTTAGAGAAACATTAAAATTTGTCAATAAAGTAGGAAAAATAGCTGAAAAAGAGGGGCATCATCCTGATACTTATTTCACATGGGGCAAGTGCAATATTGAATTATACACCCATGCTATAAATGGATTAAGAGAAAATGATTTCATATTAGCTTCTAAAATTGACAAAATATCTTCCTAAATCTCAATGACCTCTAAATCATGCGCGAGAGAAGAATTCTTAAAGATTTTTTTGGCTTCATTCAGAATTTTTTCTGGTTTTCTGCTGTATCTTTGACTAACGTGTGTCAATATAAGTTTCTTGGAATTTGATTTCTTGGCTATTTCTGCAGCCTGTTTTGCCGTCAGATGTTTATATTCCCTGGCCTTATTTTCAAGTTCTGAACCAAAACTTGCCTCACAAACCAGAATATCAGAATTTTTGACAAAGGGAGCTATTTTTTTGTTTATAGATGTGTCAAGAACAAAGGAAATCTTTTTCTCTTTTTCCTTAAAAGTTAAATTCTCTGCAAGATATTTTTTTCCCCTATAGGTCACATTCTTTCCTTCTTTCAGTCTTTTAATCAAAGGTCCATGAGGCAATCCTGATTTCCTTAATTTTCTCTTGTCAACTCTTATTCGCCCTTTTTTGACAAAAGAGTACGCATTACACGGAACTTTGTGCGTCATTGATTCTGCTTTCAAATAAAAATCTTTAGTTTCAAAAAACTTTCTGGAAACTTCTTTAATATCCAAATGGAAGTATTTTTTTACTGCAAAAAGTTTCAAAAGCTCTTGCATAAAAAATTTGGTTTTCCTTGGTCCGTAGACAGAAAGTTTTTTGTTGTAACCACTCAGACCAAGAGTCTTTAAAAGTCCAGGGATTCCAAGTATATGGTCTGCGTGCCAGTGGGTGATCAAAATCCTTGTCAGCCTGCAGGGATTCAGTCTCGCTTTTCTGAATTGTCTCTGAGTTCCTTCACCACAATCAACAAGAATATTTTCCCCATTGTAAGTTAATAAAATTGCCGTATGGTTTCTCGTTGAAGTGGGAATTGCATCAGAAGTTCCAAGAAAAGTTAATTTTATCTTTTCTGTCATGAAAAAAAATAGTTAAATTGATTTATATAAGTTGTGAAAAACCTGAATTATTTTTTTCTGTATGGGTATCTTTTCTTTAATCTCCCTCTGTTATATTTCCTTCCATGAATAATCAAAGAAAGGGTTATTTAAAAATTAAACTCTTTATTCTTTTTTCAGAGCTGTTGATGCTGGAGAAATGAATATGATGGTGTCTCCTCTTAAAAAAGTCAGTCCAAGATTCCTCTTTATCTCATTATTTTCCATTTCCTTAATATTATCCAAAACAAGATTAATGTGGATATCAAAAGCTAGTAAAGTTCCGACAAATTGCTTATCTCCCTTCAGGTGCACCAAAATTTCCTTTCCCTTCGAGTTATTTAAAAGATCCAAGGGTCTTTCAATTCCATTAACCATATTCTATCTTCTGCAGGATTTGTTTATAAAGATTTCGTTAATGCAAAACAGAAAGATATTTAAACAAAAATCAAATTTTTTAGTTTATGAAAAGAAAACACACTTTAATAAATTAAAATGCGTAAAAAAATATATTTTAATAAGTAAAATGCATAAAGGAAGAAAGGTTTCTGGCGGTAAATATAGAAAAGGAAGAAAGAAAAAACTTTATGAGTTAGCAGGACAAAAAAGAACAGTCAGACTCGGAGAAGAGAAAAGAAAGTCAAAAAGAATCAGGGGAGGGAACAAAAAAACTTTCCTGCTTAAAGCGAAATTCATAAATGTGATTACAAAAGACGGAAATAAAAAAACGGAAATAAAAAACGTTGCTGAGACCCCTTCAAACAGATTCCTGGCAAGACAAAACATAGTTACAAAAGGAACTGTTGTTGAAACAGATCTTGGAAAAGTTCGTGTTACAAACAGACCAAGCCAGGAAGGTGTTGTCAACGGTATTTTGATAGAATAACTTAAGAATTCTGAAACAAAATTTACTACTCTAATAAACTATAAAAAACAAAAGCTTTATAAATACGAAAGCTTTATAAAGATTACGTTAAGCTGAAAATAATATAATTTCTTAATTTTAAAATGGCTTTTATAAAAAAATGTCCTGAATGTGGAAGCATTCATCTTACCTATGACCCTCACTTAGGGGAAATTATCTGTAATGACTGTGGCCTCGTGGTTGAAGAAAAGATGGTTGATACTGGCATTGATTTACAGGGAAAGTTTGACAAGGGAGAGAAAAAAGGACGTGGAGGAGCTCCGACAAGCATTCAGAAATTTGACAAAGGACTTACAACCAATGTGGGGGAGATTTCTGATATTTACAGACTTGAACCCAAGCAAACCAGAAAATTCCTTAGACTCAAAAGGTGGCAGGAAAGGGTCTCCACAAGCATTGAAAGAAATCTAAGACTGGCAATGGCTGAGCTGAGAGTTATTGCTTCTTACTTAAATCTTCCCAACGTGATAAAAGACGATGCTGCAAGAATTTACAATTATGTCCTGCAGAGAGGTCTTGTTCGTGGCAGAAGCATGGAATCTGTAATTGCCGCCTGCTTATATGCTGCCTGTAGATCCTACAACATCCCAAGAACTCTGGATGAAATGGCAACAGCTTCTGATGTTGAGAGAAAGGAAATAGGAAGAACTTATAGATTCGTAATAAGAAAACTCGGAATCAAAGTTAAACAAAGTTCCCCTAAAGACTATATCTCAAGATTCTCTTCTGTTTTAAAGCTCTCGCCAAAAACACAAAACGATGCCCTTAAGGTCTTGAAAAGGGCAGAAGAGGTTGAATTAACCTCTGGAAGAGGTCCTGCAGGGATTGCTGCTGCAGCTTTGTATGTTGCAGCTTTGATAAATGATGAAAAGAAAACACAGAGAGAGGTTGCAGATATTGCGGGAATAACAGAAGTCACAATAAGAAACAGGTATAAAGAACTTATAGAAAAGCTTAATCTTGAGGATAAAATAAAGCAGAAAGAAAGCGAAACCAAGGCAAAAAGGTAGGATTCTAAAGATTACTTTCAAACTCCATTAAACGGATAATGGTAGCCCCTAAAGGTACAACGCATTTCTCTGCCAATGGAAGCGCATAGACAAACCATCTTGGTATAACTAAAGTATCATATCTCACAGGCATTTTACTATCTTCTTGTTGGCGTTCACACACCAGTCGTTCATATGCCAATGCTAGCTTAAACTCATAAAAATCTTGGTGATTCATATGTTCTGCTACTCTTAAAGCATCATCTGCCATTGGGCTTAATTCACACAGACCTTTTAACAAATTCTCTAAAGACCTAACATTATCAAGAAAAAACGTGTAATTACGCATTTCGAAATCATTCATCTCCCAGGGGTCTCCAAACAAATCAGAAGAGAGAAGCCAAGGATTCTCTCTCAATTTCCGTGCTAATTTAAATCGCTCTTCCGGCGTTATTTTCATTATGTTTAACTTTTCTCCACTCATTGCTCGTCTGTACAAAAATAGGTTTTTAATAATTATTCTTTACAATAATATACTTCAATTTCAAGATTCTAAAACTTTTTATAGACTTATTTAGTGATATTTTTATGTGGGGATGCCGGAGTGGTCAAACGGGCTGCGCTTAGGACGCAGTGGCTTAGTGCCTACGGGGGTTCGAATCCTCCTCTCCACATTAAGACCTGTTAGCTTAGTGCGTACCTAGGTTCGAATCCTAGCTTCCGCATTATTCAATAAAGAATTTCTATCTGCATTCAAGGAATAAAGAGTATATCTCATCCTTAAAACCAATTACATCTTCAACATACCTAATATTTCCTTTACTGCAATCAGTATTCCATCCATTATATCCTCTCAAAGCTCTTGTCCAGCCACTATAAGTTTTTCCATTGCAAACATACTCCTTAGAAGAAGAAACATGATTATTAATTAATAAATTAATTCCAAAATTCACATTTTCATCAAAATTTAATTTTTCTCCATGCACATTTTTATTTATCTGCATAATTCCCAGACTCGTTCCTTCATCTCCCGCAAGGATTTCTGCTTTGTTATTTTCACAATAAAGAGGGTTATTGTTTTCATATGGACCTTGACAGTGCCTTATTCTGCTTTCAGTGTATGCGACCTGCAATACAAGACATTCAAAAGAGCTTGCTCCTGTATCTGCTTTGACAGAGGCATCATCAATTCCTCTTTGCTGTTTTATTTCAACTGCAAGCTCAATTATTTTTTTCCCTAAAACCTGCTGGCACTCTGTGGATGTTGAACAAGTAAGTTTAATTTCTTCTCTAGACTCTCCAGCCTCAATATATTCTCTAGGACCTTCAAATGTAGAATCTATATCAAAAATAATTTCAGCGCCATCGTAAAATTGCTTTCCTTCCAAATTTTTAATTAAATCAATAAATTCAGATTCAGGTTTGGTTTTTTCGAAATCTCTTACGCTTTCTGTTTCAGGAACAAGCACCCAACTTATTATATCAAAAGACCATGTCCATTTTTTTAAATTATCATCAAATTTGAAATACAACTCCTCACCCGTTATAATGTCTTCAGTCACAATAAACAATTTCTTATCAGTAAATTTAATCCTTTCTGTATATAATTCAGCATCATCAAAAAAACCACCTTCATCATTGAATCTAGTTCTTTCAATTAACAATCTTAAACCGTCAGAATAAGTTTTGTCTTTTAACTGAATCAAAAACTTCTTTTCTTTTTCAGGAGCATTTATATAAGCTTCATCCACATTTAACCACGAATCTAGATTATTTTTATTACTAGATACATGCCATTCTGTTCCAGAATAAGTATAGTAGAAATCCTGCCCAAAAACCACTCCATCTTCAAACAAAAATATGGGATAACTAAGAAAACCGCTGATTAATCCTGCTTTAATTGCTTCTTCTCCTGTTATGCTTCCTTCTTGAAGTTTCTCTGCCAATGTTTTTTCTCCTTCTTCAATTTTATCAATTTCTGGTTTGAGTTTTTCAAATGCAATAATAGCAAGGTCTGCATAAACATCTCCTCTCAAAAGTGTCAAATAACCCTTCTGACTGCCAAAGAAAACCCTATCAATATTATCACTAATCAAATTTATTTTATTGAAGTTATCATCTTCAGAATCAATTTCCTCCAAAAGACTCTCGAAGTCTTCAACAAAACCACCTTCTTTTTGAAGTGTTTCAATGTAATTAGGTGCAACTTTTCCAAGCACTTCGTTTTCAAGATTTGTATTTCTTAGAGTACTTTTTACACTGTCTGTGTCAAGCCAGCACTGAATCTTTGTGTTTCCGCAATTTCCAACAGGTTGCCATCTTCCCTTTTCTGTATTCGCAAGTACATCTGTTCCCAAACCTGGATTGGCTGTTGCACATATTCTTGTGATTCCGCGATTGTAAATAGCAGGATTTGTGACTTCTGTTACTCCAGCCTGCAAGTTAGGAGAAAGTAAACTGTAAATACTTGGAGTCCCTGAAACACATGCTGTTTCAGAAGTTATATCTTTCTGAGCAGCCTGAGAAGCGACATATTGTTCTGTGATATAATTTACTCCAAAAGATGTTGTAACTTGCTTAAAGCCACACTCTTCCTGACCATTGACGATTATACACATCTCCCGATAACCAGAAGGAGCTGTAATATCTCTTGTTTCAGTGAAAAAGTCTCCTGCCTTGATAAACCCTTGAGCAATTATTCTTCTTACACCAGTATCCTGGTAGAAAGAACCTCCTGTTCCTCTAAGATAAACTTGGTAATACGCTGGGAAATCTTTTCCTGCATAGATGTGGTAAAATACCTTGTATTGTGAGACAGGTGGAACAGTGGCTGTGGTGAAGGGAATCTCGTCAAATCTTCCATAAAATTGTGCAGGAGAATCAGGGGTTGTAAGAGCGTCAAAGAAATTTCCTCCAGAAGGCCCTGCAATAGAAACAAAATTCTTGCAGACAGCTGTTCCTACATCTTCTACAGACCTTGCCTTGAATGCCCGGAAAGAGTTTGCAGCATAATACTGTGTAAAGTATCCTGTGGATTGTGAGGCAGTATCCCATGCATTTGCAACTCCAAGATACTCTCCTCCTCCACGAACATTTTGTCCAAGCACTGTTCCAAGTCCTTTGGTAAGCGCTATTTTTGCCAGTGGAATAGACTGTCTCCAGAAGAAATCACACATGTATATGCTATTAATTTCATCACAAATTCCAGTTGTTTGCCCTGTATCTAAACTTGCCTGCAAACACTGCTGATAAGAATCAAAAACAGTCAACAAGCCATCTATGCCTGCGTGAACTCCTGAAAGGCAGATAGGAATTTTTACCTCTGGAAAGTTTGGTAGGCACAAGGCCAAACTGCCTGCTATTCCAGACTGTATAACATCTTTAACAGGATATGCTCCGCCTAAATCACATCTTGAACTTGGGCATACAACAGGATCACAAACATTAAACAATAAATTACAATCTGTGGGAGACATAAAATCCTGGCATTGTATGTCTGGAATACCTATTGCAGGTTCTCCCACTTGAATTGACCGGCCAAGTATTTGTACTTTCCTAACTCCATCATGATATCCTCTTTCAGCATCTGAAATTGCCCTTACTGCCTTAATTGCCAATGAAGATGATTTGCTTTTATCTAATCCTGGAAACTGATTGTAAGGTTGATTTGTCCCTGGATTTATCATTTCACAAGTATCATCACCTATTCCAGAATCAAACTCTGCTCTTCCATTTCTTCCCACATTGCAAAGCCAGAAACTTCGAACTACTCCTGAAGCATCATAAGCTCTTATTGCCCCACCTATTGGTGTAGTTGGTTTAACATAAGCATACCAACCTTCTTTAACATTAAATGGAACAATTGCGGGAAATCCTGCGTAAATGCCTACCTCATAATATCTTACTCTTGGATTTACAAATTGATTTTGATAAGTTGTTGAATCATATCTTCTTAAAGCAAGTCCTAGAGGATTTATGTTATCTTCTTCTACAGGAGTCAAACTACCATCATTATTTATCCTGTAAGTTTGAGTTATTATGAAATTATTATTTAAAGTTAAAAGATATTCTTTTCCATCAGATTCGTCAAAAAATTTCTGGACAAATTCTTTATCTTCTATAGAATCACTCTTATAATTATTCCTTGCCCTTACTTCCTCAAATGTTTTAACTTCAGTAATTGCATATTCCTTTAGTTTTTTAGTAGAGCCTATTATAACTGGACCACCATATTCACCTTCAAGAGTTTGTCTTTTGACATCTCTCTGTGTATTAACATAAATATCTGCAAGTTCTTTTTTGACTTCTGCCCGGGCAATTGCCCTTATTCTTTCATTTTCAGAATTCACAAGTCTTGAATTCAGCTGAAGATTTCTTGCCTGTGTTAAAAATGAAGTGTCTGAATTTATTCTGGCAATTGCATCTGAAACAAGAACATCCTGATTTCCTATTTTAATTTTATCATTTTCAAAAACCCCTTTCAAATTATCACTTAATTCCTTGTTGAAATCACTATCAACATATTCTTTCAATACTTTTTCTGTATCTTCTCCAGCTTTCCCTAATTTTTCACGAATAGTTTTGAATTCCTGGTTTTGTTTTTCCATTCCTCCAAAGATAATGTCAATATCTGCATCTATTGCATCTGAATTATCAAGAAGACATGAATCCACGCTTCCATATGTTGCCATGGACTCTTTTTTATTGCAGAATTCAAACCACCCAGAGTCACCCCTCATGACATTCTGCCTTGCAATCCCCTTTCCTCCAAGATTTGAAAAGAAATTCTTTATAGTCAACGTGGTTCCGACCCCAAGACATGCAGCCTTTAGACTACTGACAACTGTTCCGAGCTTCCCATTTATATCCTGCCATTTTTCTAAAGTTTTATTTAAAGATTCAATTCTTTCTCTTGTTTTTTCAGGGGATAACTGAATTCCTCTTTTTTCAATTCCTATCTTAAATCTAAATGGAACACTTGTTCTTGCGTAATTTATTTTTGGATTTATTGAGACTTTTGCCAGTTTCTTTAGGTTAACTTCAAGAAGTGTAAATTTATATTTGCTTCCAAAACTTTCCGGGAAGTTTTTGTTTAATCTTTTAGTAGAAGTTCCCAGAATAAAAGCTTTTGTAGCTTCTGTTGTGCTTCTTTCTATCTGAAGATTAACTCTTACTGTAGCTGTTGCCTCCCTGTCTAAATCATCTCTGCGCAAATCCAAAAGCTGGATGAATTCGTCTTTGCTTAAATGATTAATGCTATTCTTCCTAAGAGTTATTTTATAAGGGCTTCCTTCCGGAGGACTGACTAATATTTCTGCCGAAAACTCGTCAAGAGATGGCTCTCTTATTCTGTCAAAAACAATTCTGTAGGTTCGTCCATCAATCAAAACGTCTCTGACTGCACTTTCAGTGCTTGAAAGCTTGTAAGCATTTCTACAAATATCAGTCACAACAGAATCAGGATAACTATCCCTGAATTCATCACATAACTCAATAGCTGTTCTTTTTTGTCCTGTTAACCACGCAAGTTCTATTTTTGAAAATAAAGCCGCTTCACCAAGAGTTTCTGTTAGTTCCCCAAAAGATTCTTCCTGGGGAAAACTTGCAATAACAGTATCATAATCTCTTTCTGCTTTCCCATAAAAATTACTGACATCTGCTGACAAGGATGAAATGTCTGAATCCTGTGCTTCTGCAAAACCAACAATAGCAAGAGTTTTTCCAAAAACCTTTTCTGACTCTCTGAAAGAAACAGATTCAAATGATTGTCCTGAAAGAAATCTGAGCCCTTTTTCTACACTTGAAAAAGCACCCTTAAACCCTTCCTTGATTAACTGATTCAAGTTGTCTATGTTTGAAGAAGGGAATCTGTTTACAAATCCACCAATAGAATTTAATACATTTTCTGTTAAAGCTTCTCCCTGGCCAGGCATGGAAACAGTAACAATAAATAAATTTTGTTCAGCTGTGCCAATGCCTTCTGTTCCAACATATGCGAGATAAACTGATTTCTCAGTTTCCTTACCTTTTTCAATCTCCTGGTAAAGTCTGTCCCCAACACTAACTTCAATTGGTTTTCCTTCTATTTTCAGGTTTATTTTCGGATTGATTGTCATATCAAAAACACCCCTTCTCACATCTTCCCTGCAGCTAATCCTGACTCCCTCATTTACACCGTTTTTAATTATTCTTGTTACCTGACACTTGTTTTCAAGGAATCTTTCTCCTTCCTTGACCTCGACAACATCTTCATTTATTCTTAATTTTGCCCTTGTGTTTGGATTTTCCAAACCATTTAGCCTAACCTGCATTGACCCAAGACAATAATTAAAGCCAGGCATGAAAATTTCCCTTGATGTTTCGCCTACATTAAGATTCACAGTCTGAAGTTTTCTTTTTACACCTGAAGTCCCAGAGCCATAGGTCTCTCTGTCAGAATAAATTGAAATTGATGCACCTAGATTATCAATTGAATCTGCTCTCAGATACCCCTTACCTCTCCAAAAGCCATACTGACGGAAATTTTCCTCCCACTGCTCATCACTTAATTCAGGAAGGTAAAAATTAGCTCTTCCCACACCAAAAGCATTTTTTACATCATACCTTATTGTTGCTGTTAAATTTCCCAGAATAAATTCAGGCATTGCAGATTCATTTGCCTGCCTTCTCAGGACTATGACCGCATAACCTATGTTATTCAAAACAGGCTGGTTAAGCTGGGCACCATATCTCCCCAAGGCAGCTCTTGCAGGCACATAAGTCACTCCAACAACTTCTTTAGGTTTTGGTCCTGCAAAAGAAAAAATAATATTATTAATGGCTTCAATTTTTATCAAAGGATTTAATTGTGTTGCAACTATTGGACAAAAAACAGGAACGTTCTGATCTTCAAGGAGGTCGCTTCTTACAACAGATGGCTCACAACCCAAAGGGTTAACCTGAAGAATAAAATCCTGTCCTGCTTCACACATGCTTCTGTCAAATAAAGGAAACTGCAAATCTCCCTGGAAAGGAACAAAAGTCGGGTAATAAGCAACATTGGAACGTGAGTAAGTATTGCTAGCACCACTGAAAATTTGCGATGAAATTAAAGATAATGCAAATACAATTCCAATTAATAATAAAATTCCGATTACTATTTGTTTTTTCTTCATCTTATTTCTTTTTTGATTTTTTTATTTCTTCCTTTGCTTCTGGAAAAATGCTTCCAGTGTATCCGCATTTCCTGCATTCCATCATTCCTATATTTCCTCCTGCAACTAAATCCAGTTCCCTGCCCTTGCATCTCGGACAAAATTTTATTTTCATTTTTAATTTAAACCAATTGCATTTTGCTTAATTTTAATCTCAAATTATTATCTGTTAATTCTTTTTTATCGGCTATTAACTTCATCTTGTGTAGCCCATATACATTAATATTTTTCATCATTATCATCTAAAATTTATATCAAGTCCTTTAGTTTCAAACAATAAGTAGTTGGTTTCAAGTTTTTCAAGAGTGTCTGGTTTAGAAAGACTTTCTGCATTTATTTCAATAGTGCCGGAGTTTATCAATTCAGACTCTAAAATGAAATAATTTTGTTTTCCGCCTCCTGCTAAAGCATTTGAAATTAACTGCTCTGGGACTTCAATATCAAAACACCTCTCCTTTGTCACGCCAAACACCCCAAGGATTCCTGATTTTGGAACTTTTACGCACTGCTCTGTTGTTGTCGCTCCTATATTTATTGAGGAACTCCTGTAAATATAAACCTGAATCTCATACTGATCTTCGCCCAATTCAACTGTTCTTTGTTCAGGATAAGCAATTGTTTTTGTTGAATCCGATGAAATAAAATGAATTATTGAATTTCCGCTGTAACTTGCTCCATCAAGTTTCAAATCAATATTTTTCGTGTAAAGCTTGTCAAGAATAATATCTATGTTTCCAGAAGAAACAGTAGAAAATAAATATCTTGCATCTTTAAATCCGTCGGCTCTCGCATGGACATAACCATTCACACATTGCGGAAAATTTTCTCTGAGTGCTCCAAAACTTGTCTCTCCTATATTGCATTTATTTCCTAAACATTCATAAGAAATTTCTGCATCAACAGATCTTCCTTGTCTGTCTCTTGTGTTCACCTGAATTTCTGCATTTTTATATAAGCAAAGCTCTGGAACAACATTTTCAATCGCAGTTGCATTCAAAGACTCACGTGGATTATTATTTTGTAAAACAACAGCCATCGGAAACTGGAAAATCTCATCTCCATCAGAAACCTGTACTAAAACAGGATATTTTATACTGTAAACAAAATGATAAGGAACATAACAAAATCCAATAATTCCCAAACCAGGCTGGTTTCCCACAGGATTTGAAATCAAAATGATTCCTTCAGAAGGCGAAACTTCAAAACTATTCGGCCAGTTTCGAGAATTCAGGAACCTTACTTCTTCTTCCACAGGCAAATCAACCTTAAAGTAATCATCACTATCTACTCCTGTTTCAATTGCCAGTGTATTTGCCTCAATAGCTTCCTGAAGCTCATCAAAAACCTTATTGGCATTCCAGACTAAAGGACTGCATGTAAGTTCAACGCCGTCAACAGGAGCATATGATCTCAGTGTATCAACAGCATATTCTTCAAGAAACAGAGTTTCCTGTTCATGTTCATAAACTTTTACTGCAGAATCATATAAATTTCCTAGCTTTGATTTGACCACAATCTTATGATTTTTTACAGTGGCAGATTCATTGCCAAAAACTATATTCAAATTCATACTCAAATCAATCTCAACCTCATCATCTTTAATATTAGAGCTTGCCTCGGGTTCTGCCAGAGAAATTTCAAATCCCTGTTCATAATAATCATTAAAATTGCAGTCATTAATCCTTTCTTCAATGAACTCTTCAAGCTGAGTTTCCATCTCCTTTTTAGTGGGAACCTGTTCTTTTTGGATGTTGTTTCCAGAAACATAATACCAGTAAGGAATAGGATTTCCCAAAAAATTCAGTTGAGAGGAAAAAGGCATATATTGGGAACCTGGTTCAAATTCCGGCAGAAAAATATAACCTCCCTGGGATTCCAGAATGCCTGCCCCCACAGATGTATCTTCTTCAAGACAAGCCAAGAAAGCTGTATAAACAGGTTCAATATTTGCAGGTAAATCAATACTTATTAAAGAACCTCTTAAAATAAAATAAGAAAGAACTCCTGCGAGAATAAGTATGGCAATTATAATAAATATGGTCACCTGCCCTTTATTTTTCATTTTTCTTCACCCCACTGATTTTTTTCTTTATCAGTTCTATTATTTCAGTATTAATATCTTTTATTATACTATATTTGAATTTCTCCCAGAGCTTTTCATCTTCTATAAGAAGCAAATATTTTTTCATGATACCCCTTAATCTTAATCTAAAAAAAATCTAATATATAAATGTTCCTTAATAACTTATTTACTAAGTAACTTAGTAAGCATAAAACAATAAATGATAAGCACTAAATAAAATTAAATTTAATATCTGTATCTTCCTGCCCTGAAGTAATTAATTCCTCCAAAAAGAATCAAGATTCCCCCGATAAAAATTATCCAGGGGTCTAAGCTGGACATTACTTCTGGGAGAGTAAAAATACTAAAAGGATAATTTAGAAAATACAATCCAAAAATTAGATACAGCAACAAAACGATTAACCTAAATCTACCCCTCATATGTAAAATTAAGAAGCATCATATTTAAATATTTCTAAAGAGTTGATTTTTAAATGAGGGATTAGGGACCTATAGACTAAGTTTGATATCTAAATAGAAAGATTTATTAAGTATTGGCTCTTTAATTTTTAATGCGCGAAGATAGACGAATTAAATTGAAAAAATGGCAACAAAGAGGATTAATTTTAAACGCTGCAAAAAAAACTAGTTCCATTAAGCAACTTAGTATTAAAATCAAAGTTCCTTATTCAACCTTAAAAAAATATGCTCAAGAAGTTTTCTTACTGCCAGAAAATGTATTCAAAAAACTTATAGGTTTATCCTCTATTAAAGAAGAAGAATTAGAAATTACTTACCTATCAAACAATTGGGGAAAGATAATTGGAGGAAAAAAAGGTATGGAAACTATTCAAAAAAAATATCCTGAAAAAATTTTAGAATGGAGAAAAAAAGCAATTAGAAAATCTCATTTAAATAATGCAAAGAAAATTAAAATACCCCCTCTTAATGAAAAATTGGCTGAATTAGTTGGAGTTTATTTAGGAGATGGGACACTAACAAAATATTTTATTAGAATATCTGGAGATTGTAGATATGACATTCCCTACTTCAAGTACTTATCAGAAGTCATATATGAGCTCTTTAGCATAAACCCCTCAATTAGAAAGGAAAAAAATAGAAATACATTGTACTTAACAATACTCTCTAAAAATGTTTGTTCTTTTTTAAATAAAAATTTTGGTTTAAGATATGGTCATAAAATAAAGAATAAAACATGCATACCAAAAAAAATTTTAGAAGATGAAAAATTATCAATTGCTTGTTTTAGAGGACTCATTGATACAGATGGTTCCATATCCAGAAGAGGTAGAAGGGGGGGCCAGTTTTGTATTCAGTTTACATCCCATAACAAAGAACTACTAAAACAAGTTCATGAGATAGGAAAAAAAATAGAAGTATTTACTTTCGGAGATAAAACAGGATCTGGAACGAACAAACAAGAAAATATACTCAAATTCTTTAAAATTGTGGGAAGTTCTAACTTAAGGCATATTGTAAGATTCCATCAAAGATTTTACAAGAATAAAACACTTTATCAAAGAGATGTATTAAAGCATTATGAAAAACCTTTTTATATTAATCTAACCCTTCCATTTAAGGTGGCCTTGTAAGCTAGTGGTAAACTGTATCCTTGACGTGGATGAATCCCCAGTTCGATTCTGGGCGGGGCCATTTTATCAACAACCTTTAAAGTTAACGTCACCTAAAGAATAGATTTTTAAGATAAATTGCTTTTTGTTAGGCATGGCATGTATTACAGGAAGAGGAATAAAATCAATTAATAATTCTGTTTTTGAAGCATCTTCTTTCCTAAAACTTTACAATGAAATGAACAATAAATTTTTTGGTATCATAAACAAGGAGATTAATATTGCAAAAAGAAAAACTCCGAATAGATTAGAAAATCTAATAAAAATTAAAAAATCGTTGGGAAAAACAAGCAAAGAAGAAATTTTCAAGATTCAAAAGAAAATTAATTGGATTACAGAGATAATAAAATCAGAAATGGACGTTCCAATACAGTTTTTCCTGTCCGGTTCAATTATAAAAGGTACTTATGTTCATGGTTTAAGTGATATTGATATTTTGATTTTCTTGAATAAAAAAGATTTGTCTAATGCAAAACCAAAAATAATTCAAAATAGGATATTAAATATTCTAAAAAAGTATTTTTCTAAACAAAATATGAAAAAAGATAAAGAAGCGGTTAATGTTTTTATTAATAAAAACCATGTTAAAGTACAAATAGTTCCAGCAGTATTTAAGAACGAAAAAATATTTTTTCCCACAATAGGTGGAGAAAGATGGAAAAGAATAAATCCAGATATATTCTCTAATTTATTGAAAGAACAAGATAAGAAACTCAAAAGGAAACTTACCCTTTCTATAAGGATAGCTAAAATTATTATGTCAAATTTTTCAAAGAATTATTGTTTAACTAGCCATCACCTAGAAGTTTTATCTTATTTATCCTCTAAAAACTCAAAAAATAAAAGTATTCTGGATTTACTTTCAAATATTTTTTCATATTCTTCAAACAGAATTATGGGACCTGTAAAAGATAGTTCAAGGCAAGTTAAATCTATTGATGAATATTTGGGTCCTAAAGGAAATCTAAAAAGAAAAAGAATATCTAATAAATTAAAAGAAATTTCAGAAAAGATAAACAAAGAGGAAATAAATATATGAAAAAAGAGATAAATCCTTGGTTGCCTTGGAAAGATACAATCAGACTTCCTGCTTCTACAGACAAAGGAAACATATTAGTAATTATCCCAACTGCCGGAAATGATATAGAAATGCTTAGAAAATGTTTAGATTCGCTTAAATTTGCTGCGAGTGGAAAAGGCATCCATGTTGTAATTGTTTTATCACCAACAGCGTTAAAAAAGAAAGAAAAGCTAGAAAAGTTATTTGGGAAAGATGCCGAAATAATTTCACTAAGAGGGTCTTTCAATTATTGTCGTAGCATTAATACTGGATTGTCTTTTAGAAATAAAAAAGACAGATATGCTTTATTTTTGAATGATGATGTAACTTTTACAAAAAAAGGAGACTTGCATGAACTCAAAAAAACTTTAAGAAAACAAAGATGGGCATGTGTGGGTCCTTTCATAAATTACAATCCAAACCGCTATGATCCTACATGGCCTAAAGAAAAATCTAGTTTAGGTGTAGTACCAAGGACATCTGGAGCAATTAGAACCAACCTACCTCTAAGTGGGTCTTGTTCATTATGGGACCTAGAATGGTTAGATAAGATTGGTAAACTTGACGAGGAATTTGGAAGGGGTTGGGGAATGGATGAAGCTGATTTATGTATCCGAGTATTAAGACTTGGAGCAAGATATGGGCGTCAAGATACAGTAACAATTAATCATATTATGCACGCTACACTTGGAGAGAAATTTACAAGATATACTGGACCTGTTCACATGCGAAGCTTAAACTATTTCAAAAAGAAATATGGAAAAGAAATTGAAGAATGGGGTAAAAGCTATCATTGGTTTCCCCTCCCGGGAATACAGGTCATAATGTTTCCATGCAAAAATCAAAGAAAATTTAGAGATTGCTTGAATAAAATTGAGCGGGATTTAGAGGGTTTTCGATGGATTTTGTTAGTAGGAGACAATACTAATAAAGAAATAATATACAACACAGCCAAAAAACATTGCCAAAAAAACTCCAGCGCAGATAAATGCATAATAAGAAAATTTGATAACAAAAAGTTATATAGTAAAGATATTTTTAAGAAGATAGTAATTATTAAATCTCCTATAGGAGAACAATATCCTGTAATATATCTAGTTGATGCAAATAAAAAAATACCTGGAAGCTATGTAAAGGAGTTACTTTGGCAAATTAGAGATAAAGGGATTTTAGCAGGAAAAATTGGAAAAGAGAAAACTATTTCTGAAGAGATCTTTCCAAATATAAAATTTGTGAAATTTAAAACTAAACATAAAAAATATAATCATGTGAGTGGTTCAATATTTCACATTAAAACCATAATAAAAAATTCAAATGAAAAGATACATTAAATCAAACAAATCATTGTGGGATGAATTAACATCAATACATAAAGAGGAGAATAATCTTTATTCAATTCGGGATTTTAAATCTGGAAAAACAACATTATCAAAAACAGAGGTTAAAGAGTTAGGAGATATTTCTGGAAAAACAATATTACATTTGCAATGCCATTTTGGATTAGACACATTATCCTTGACTAGAATGGGAGCAAAAGTTACAGGGATTGATTTTTCAAAGAAATCAATTGAATTGGCAAGATCTTTGAGTGAAGAATTAGGAATTAATGCAAAATTTATATGCGCAGATGTATATGGCTTGCCCAAAATTTTAAAAGAAAAGTTTGATGTAGTCTTTACTTCTTATGGAGTTTTGTTATGGTTACCAGATTTAAAAAAGTGGGCAAAAATAATTTCACATTTTTTGAAACCTAAAGGGGCTTTTTATATTATTGAAGGTCATCCTTTTAGTATGGTTTTAAAAAATGTTGGGAAGGAGATTAATTTATCAGTCAAGAAATCCTATTTTCATTCTTCAAGACCCCTAGAAGGAAAAAAAGAGAAAGATTATACAAACAAAAGAAAACAATTAAAAAATATCGCTTACACATGGACTCATAGTATTAGTGATGTAATTAATTCATTAATCTCGGCAGGTTTAAGAATTGATTATTTGCATGAATTTCCTTACTCCCGTGAAGTTAATTATCCGAATATGGAATTAAAAAAAGATGGTTGGTGGTTTAAAGGCAAAAAGAAAATTATCCCCTTAATGTTCTCAATTCATGCAACAAAAGAGGTTGAGAAAAGTAAAAAATGAAAAAAGTAACAATAATAATTCAGGCAATACCTTTTTGTTTTGGTCCCGGAGCACAAACATTGGCAATAGGGAACCAATTGCGATCAATTCTTGGTAAAAAATTGAATCTTATTGCATTGGGGACAGGTACAACCTATGAATTTCTCAAAAAATCAAAAACCTTTGATAAGATATATGAATATTCCTCAGAAGAAAAAACTATTCCCAATAAAATAAAATCTCTTTTATTGTCATCAGATAAGATAGTTTGTATAGGAGATTTTGAATTCATAAATAAAGTTAATACACTTGGAAAGGGAGTTGAATTTGTTGACCCTTTATTTTGGATGTGGAATAAATTTCCATCAAACATAAATTATTGCAACAAATACTATGCCGTTGATTTTCCAGGAGTAAAAAAACGCGTAAAAGAATATATAAAAAGATTTCCTAAAAGTTTAAAACCAACTATTGTAAATCAAATATGTGAATATTCTAAAAGAAAAAAGAGAAAGCATTATGATACAATCATTGTACAATTTGGCGGATACAAAATCCTAGGGGGATAAACATAGATTTAATTATTGCGACGGTTGAAGAAATATCGAATAGTATAAAGAACATTCCAGAATTAAAGAAAGTATTTGTTCGTGGAGGATCTAAAGTTATGAAAATTGTTCGAAAAAAGGCAAGAGATCTAGATCCCAGAATAGAAATTGGAACATCCTACCATAAAGATTTTCTTAAAGAACTATCTTCATGTAAAGCGTTATTAACAGTTCCCGGAATGTCTATTGTTTATGAAGCTTTTGCGGGTAAAATTCCATTAATGTTTATCTTACCTTTAAATTATACCCAACATAGACAATTGATTGCCTATAAAAAAATCTTCAAAAATTTTGAATATGTTTCATGGGAAAATTTCGAGGGATATAGAACTCTTCCAGAAAAAATTCCAGAAGAAATGGCTATTAGTGAAGCGATAAACATGGGAAAATGTTTTTTTAGTGATGCTAAAACACGAATTAAATTTAGAAAAGAAATAATTAATTTCTTAACCAAGCAAAAATATGAAGTCTTAACGGTGAAAAAGCATAATAATAGAAATCAAAAGATTAAGATAGATGGAGCAAAAGAGATTGCAGAAGATTTGGTTAAAGAAATTTTGCGTGCTAAGACTTATAAAAAACATATCAAAAAGGTTATAAAGTGATTCTTCAGTTTAATTTCATGAAAATTCCAAAAATAACTAATAGATACTGTCCATACTGTAACAAAAAAACAAAACAAAAAATAAAATTAGTTGGTACAGGATTCAAAAGAGGTACACTAACACGTGGAAGTAAATCAAGAGCAAGATTAAGAGGACAGAGTAGGGGGATGGGAAATCAGGGGAAGTACTCCAAACCCGCAGTATCAAAATTCAAGAGAAAATCCAAGACAACTAAAAAAACAAATTTTCTTTATATCTGCGAAGTTTGTGGGAAGGGAAAATATCGCGCAGGTCACAGAAATAAAAGAACAGGGAAGGTAATACAAGAATAAAAAGAAAATGTTAAATAAAAATAAGATAAATGTAAGTATAAATTCAGCAAAGCTTGACATAATGGATTTTTACCTTAACAAAAATAAATCAAACTCTGCGAAGCAGGCAATTTCAAATTAAAAATGGCACAAGCAAAAAAAAGACAGAAATTTTTTGATGTGAGTATTCCCATCTTAGAAAAAGAAACCCAGTTATATGGATATGGCCTTAAGGACCTAGAAGGAAGATACATAAAATATGACTTAACAAGGCTATTAAGAGGTAAAAGCATACTTCTTCAGTTAAAAGTCAAGATTCAGGAAGACAAAGCAGTTGCAGAACCCAGAGAACTGAGAGTTATGCCTTACTTTATCAGAAGAATGATGAGAAAGGGAACAAATTATGTTGAAGATTCTTTTTCTGCAGAGTGCAAAGACGCCCAGGTAAGAATAAAACCTTTTTTTATAACAAGAAAAAAAGTTTCAAGGGCTGTCAGAAAAGCTCTCAGAGAGAGAGCAAAAGAAGAACTAATAAACTATGTAAAAAACAAAAGTGTAAACGTGCTTTTTGAGGAAATTATGAAAAACAAAATTCAAAAACCCCTGAGTCTAAAACTGAAAAAAATTTATCCCCTCTCATTGTGTGAAATAAGGGTTTTCAAAGTTGAAAGATATTTAGAAAGTAAGGAAAAAGAGAAATAATTATTTCACGAAAGAGTTTATTATAGGAACCTTTAGATTGTAATCAAGATTATTTTTCAATAAAAGATAATCACTTCTGATCATGTTCTTTCTGTTTTCTTCTAAATCATAATATTTAATATCTTCCCTCGTGGAAACCGAAACAAGCATCAAAAGAAAACTGTATATTATTTTTCCCTTCTTCCTTATTTGTTCCAGAGATATACTCTTGATGCCCTTAAATGAAGAATTGATTCCAAACTTATCCTTCATGATTCTCATTGTAGCCTTTTTTATATTTTCTCCGACAAAAATTCTTCCTCCAGGCAGAGACAAAAAATTATTGTAGGGTCTTTTCTTACGGTGATGCAAAAAATATTTTCCTTTTTTCTCTGCAACAATTAACAAAACCGGCAAAATCGCCTGTTTTTCCGTGATATATGGGATAAGGTGTTCATAGTTTTCAGAGAGCATGTAATTTTCTCCGTTCTTAACAACAATTCCTTTAGAAATTAATTTCTTCAGATGATAAGCCAGCTTATTTGATCTTGATTCTGTCTTATCTTCAATCTCACTGAATCTAAGTTTGTTCTTGTAAAGAAAAACATTCAATATATCTTTTTCCATTTTAGTCAGATTTTTTGAGGAAACGTTTAAATAAAAAAACTATTGTCCTGCAATATGTATGATAAAAATCAGGCACATTATGTTGTTGTCACAGGAGTTTTAGTCAAAGATGGAAAATTCCTGATAACGAAAAGGGCTGAATGGGAAAAAGCTTTTCCTGGAAAATGGACTGTCCCGGGTGGAAAATTGGAAGTTCTTGATTATGTATTGCGAGAAAAAGACACTTCCCACCACTGGTATAATGTATTCGAAGATTTGTTGAGGAGAGAGATAAAAGAAGAGGTCGGATTAGAAATTAAAAATATTGGATATATAACAAGCATGGTTTATATCAGGTCGGATAAAATCCCCACCATCATTGTAAGTTTATTTGCAGAACCAACAACAGAAAACATAATGCTATGTCCTGCACTAACAGAGTATGCTTGGATTACATTAGAAGAGGCAAAAAATTATGATTTGATAGAAGGAATTTGTGAAGAGTTAGAAATACTAGACAGACACCTTAAAGGACAAAAATTAGAAGAATGGGAAAAAGCTTAAAACAAGAAATCTTTTAAATCAATTAATTCTTTTAAAATTATGCCTGTGTAGCTCTTTCCTGAATTGATGAGGAAACGAGTGAAAAGGTGAACAACATGGGCCTGTGTAGCTCAGTGTTAGAGCAACGCACCTGTAATGCGTAGGTCATGGGTTAGAGTCCCATCACAGGCTTTTTAAGAAAACGGGGAAATGCAAACTAATTTAAAAATAATCACTTCTCAATCACTTCCGCCTTGTCGTCATCAATAAGGATTTTGGCAATTTCCCTAGAAATATTTGCAATCTGACCTTTTTCAAAAGGACCAATTTTTTCTCCTTCCAAATCCAAGAATTCTCCAACATCCTTCTTAAAAATAACCAACTCATTTTTTGAGTTTCCTTCTTTCTTCCCGCTTAAAAGTTCATTAAGTTTTTTGTCAGAACTTTCCATGTTTTTCATCAGGGCTTCAAACAAAGATTTTTCAAAAGAAAGCATATTATCAAAATCCTGCTTTGAAATTCCTGTTTCTGCAGCAATTAAAACAAGATTCAGGATTTTCTTCCTCCTCCTTGTCATTAGCTCCCTGAAGAGAGTCACAGCGTTTTCCAGTTGTTTTTTTGTCTTGGCAATCATGTCTGAGAAAATATTATCCTCTTTTGAAGCCATCTCTCTTTTTTCCTTGAGATATCCTGCAACTTCTGTAATAAAATTCTTTAGTAAAGGCTGTAACTGATCAGAATATCTCTCTTTTCTTGTTGCCTCATAAAGATCACTATAAGTTATCATAAAAAACATAAATAGGGAAGATTTTTAATAATTGCTATAGTCTGATTTAACAAATCACCTTGTAAACCCAACTTTATCTAGTAATTCCTTACCCATAATCATTCCCAGAGTTCCTCTTCTCGCGTTTTTCTCACAAAACTTTTCTCCTTTTTCTTCAGAATTTTTTCTTGGGTAAAAAGGAATCTTCTGATTTGCGTATTCCAAAAATGAAGTAAAGCTGAACCTTCTTTTTGGAGAGGCATCATTGTAAAATAGAACAGGAACAGGGTCTGAAGAATGTGTTTTAAGCTTGCATGGGGTTGAATGGTCTGCAGTAACAACAACCTTAATTTTGTTTGGAGGAGCAAATTTTCTCAAGAACTTGAAAAGAGTTTTATCCACGTACTCCAGCATTAATTTTTTTTCAACAGGCTTGTTGTCGTGTCCAGGCAGATCTGTTTCCTTTATATGGATGTAAGCATAATCAGTATTTTTATGGTTTTTTTTCAGAACTTTAATTGAAAAATTGCAAGCTTTTTCCAGACCTTCTCGAAGGTTTTCGTATGAATCATGACTTTTCAATCTTGGATAATCAAAAGAAAAAACCTTCATTCCGCAGGCTCTTGAAAAGCCAATTTCAAGAGGCATATAAGCTACAGAAAGCCATCTTTTGTAAAATTTTAACTTAGGGGCTTCAATTCCTGCCCCCCTCATAAGGAGACAGTTTGCAGGCAACAATCCTTTTTTTCTTCTCACTTCATTAATTGGATGCTTGTCGAGAACATCAAAAGCTTTACTAACAAATTCTTTAAGAATATTTACTGTGTATTGTGTGTTTTCATCATCATCCAGAGCCTTAAAATTACCTATCTTGTCTGCTCCCTTAGATTCTCCTTTTAAATATGCAAAATCATTTCCAGTAATATTGTCTGAAAATCCCCCCCTTAAAACCAAAACTGCACGATGCTGGATTGTTGGCTTGAAAACAAATTTACACGGGATTTTTATTTTATTTAAAGCCTTGGCAAGAATTTCTGCTTCTGATGTTGTAAGAGTTCTTCCAGCTCTTCTGTCAAGGATTTTTTCCTTGTTCTGGGAATCTATGGTTGCAAAATTAACTCTTAATGCTAAATCCCCTCTCGTGAGTTTTATGTCTGTTCCTCTTGCCTCCAGTTGACCGCGCGTACTGTTAATTAAGTCATTCCCGAAAATAGAAACAATTGCCTCATCTGATCCTGGAACAAATCCCGGTCTTACAGGATACATATATCCCATTTTTCCTCTTGTAGCCAAAAAATCCAGGTTAGGCATTTCGGCTGCTCCCAGAGGTGTTTTGTCTTGAAGTTGCCTCAATGGCAAATCAGCCATCCCGTCAAGAATCACAAGTATTCCTTTCATTTGGATTCCTCCCGAAGACGAATGAATAAAAATCTTTGATTTGATTTCATTGAAACTAAGAAATATCCTTTCTTTATAAAAATTTATGTTCAATAACAAAAGATTAGTTAAGATTATAAATATCCTGCAATTTGGTAGGGTATGTTCAAATTTTTAAAGGAAAAACTGGGAAGCTGGGTAAAAAAAATTTCTAGAGAAAAAGAAAAAGCTGAAAAAACAAAGTTAAAGGAAGTTAAAAAAATAATTATAAAACCTGAAAAAGAAAAAGGATTGGGAAAAGGAATTTTCAGAAGAATAAGTGAAAAGATAAGTAAAATAAAAATCTCCGAGAAAGAATTTGAAGTCTATAAAGAGGAATTAGGAATGCTTCTTCTGGAGAATAATGTGGCTTTTGAAGTTTCAGAGAAAATAATCAAGGAACTTGAAGAAAAAATTGTCGGGAAAGAACTTTTAAAGAAAGAAATAGAATCAGAGATAAAAGAAGCTCTTAAGGAAATAATTGAAAATATCCTGATAAAGCCTTTTGATTTGGCTGAAAAAATAAAGGAAAAATCTCGAGATCAATCAAAAGAACCTTATGTTATTCTTTTTGTGGGAATAAACGGAACAGGAAAAACAACAACAGTAGCCAAAATTGCAGATTTTCTTAAAAAGAAAAAACTTCTGTGCGTAATTGCTGCTGCAGACACTTTTCGTGCTGCCAGTATAGAACAAATAAAAAAACACGGAGAAAGAATCAATGTGAAAGTTATTTCACAGCAGTATGGCTCAGACCCTGCGGCAGTAGGTTTTGATGCCATAAAATATGCCAAAAAAAATTTCATAAACTGTGTTTTAATTGACACAGCAGGTCGCATGCACACTTCAAAAAACCTTCTCAAAGAAATAGAAAAGATATCAAGAGTTTGCAGGCCTGATACAAAGATTTTTGTAGGGGAATCAATAACAGGAAATGACTCTGTGGAGCAGGCAAAAAGTTTTGACTGGTCAATCGGGATTGACGGCATTGTCTTAACAAAAGCCGATGTTGATGAAAGAGGCGGCACAGCTCTCTCTCTTGGTTATGTGACAAAAAAGCCGATTCTCTTCCTGGGAACAGGTCAGGAATATGACGATATTGAGGTTTTTGATAAAAAGAAATTTGTCAAGGAATTAGGGTTATAAGTTACTTCTCATCATTCTCCCCAAGTTTCCTTAAGAAAATCCTCTCTGCCGGAGCCTTTCCTATAAGCCTTGTAATCCAGAATTCTTTTTTTGTAATAGTCTTGATGATATTCTTCTGCTTCATAAAAAGCTGAAACAGGAATAATCTCTGTGACTATTGGCCTATCAAATTTCCCTGAATCTCCTAACTGCTTCTTTGATTTTTCCGCAGTTTTTCTTTGATTTTCATCATGATAGAAAATTGCTGTCAGATATTGTGCACCACGGTCTGCAAACTGTCCCCCTGAATCAGTCGGGTCAATCTGCCTCCAGAAAACCTCAACAAGTTCTTCATAGGAAATTTTTGAAGGATTGTAAATTACCCTCACTGTTTCCAGATGCCCTGTCTTGCCGGAAGAAACTTCTTCATAAGTCGGATTTTCTTCTTCCCCTCCAGAATAACCTGAAACAACACTAATCACACCGTCAAGTTCTTGGTAAGCAGCCTCCATACACCAAAAGCAACCACCTGCAAAAGTCGCTTCTTTCAATTCTTCATCCAAATGCATGTCTGCTTTTGTCACCTTTGTGTAAACTCCAAAAACAGCCAGTAATAAAAAAATTCCAATTATAAAATATTTCATCATCCAACCAAGAATTATGCATTTAAATTATTTCCGAACCACAACTTTATTAACTATTATTATATTTCTAAAAATAGGTTTTAGTTCTCGCAATGTGGGTGTTTAGAGACTTCGTTGCGGGGGAGTAATCACAAAAATGCTTGAAAAACTTTCCGAGATTTTAAGAAAAGCCACTGATAAAATAGCAAATGCCATATTTCTTGATAAAAATCTCGTGGACTCAATAATAAAGGATTTGCAGAGGGCGTTAATAGAAGCCGATGTAAATATTCTTATGGTCAAAGAATTAAGTGACAGGATAAGAAAATCTGCTCTTGATGAAAGAATAAAGGGTCTGAAAAAGAAAGAGCATATCATAAAGCTGTTACATGATGAAATTTCAGGAATCTTGGGAGAACACAGGCAATTAAAATTGCAGAAAAAGCAAAATAGAATCATGTTTATTGGTTTATATGGTGCAGGAAAAACAACAACAGTAGCAAAACTGGGAAATTACTTCTCCAAAAGAGGAAATAAGGTGGCCCTTGTTGGTTTGGATACACACAGACTTGCTGCACCAGAGCAGTTAAAACAACTTGCAGAAAAACACAAGCTGTCTTACTTTGTAGAAATTGATGGAAAAAACCCCTTGAAAATCTGGAAAAAATACGGAAAAAAACTCAAGGATTTCAACGTTGTTCTCATAGACACCGCAGGACGCCACACCCTGGACAAAGAGCTTATCAGTGAAATAAAAGACTTAAACAAGGAAATTAAGCCAACAGAAATAATTCTCGTAATGCCTGCAGACATCGGTCAGGCTGCAAAAAAGCAAACCAAGGAATTCAAAGAAGCTGTTGACATTTCAGGGGTCATAATCACCAGGATGGATTCCACTGCAAGGGGTGGCGGAGCTTTAACAGCTTGCGCAGAAACAAAAGCAGGCGTGTATTTCATAACAACAGGGGAAAAAATTAATGACATAGAAGAATTCAATCCAAAGTCCTTTTTGTCAAGACTCCTTGGAATGGGTGACCTTGAAACCCTCATGGAAAAAATAAGGTCTGTAACAAATCAGGATGAGCAGGAAAAAGTTAAGAAAAGAATTGAAGAAGGAAAACTCTCCCTGGAAGACGTGATTGAACAGGTAAAGTCGATGAATTCCCTGGGTGGGTTTGAAAAAATAAAGTCAATGATTCCAGGTCTTGGAAAAGCGAAAATTCCTGAAAATCTTCTCGAAAGCCAGGAAGCAAAAATCTCCAAATGGGAGCATATTGTAAAATCCATGACTCCTGAAGAAAGGGAAAATCCCGAACTGCTTGAAAAACAAACCTCCAGAATATCAAGAACTGCAAAAGGGGCAGGAGTTCATAACAGTGATATTCGTGCGTTACTGAAACAGTACAAGCTCTTAAATGAAATGCTCAAGTCAGGCAAAGACATGGATATCTCAGGAGGTTTAAGCCAGAAACAACTCCAGAAACTTGCCAAGAAATTCGGAAAAGTAAAAAAAATCAGGTTTTAGTTAAAATGGTGCCACAAATAGAATTTAGATATTCTAACATTTATGATGAACGTTTCAAGAAACACAGAAAATCTAAAATGGCTTCTAAAAGGAAGTTTACAGAAAAAACCATTAAAATTTATATAAAAAATCTAGAAAAAGAATGGGGCAAGAATGGTGATAGAATATTACTAGAATTAGAGAAACTTACAAGGTTAAGGTGGCATGAGCAAAAGATTATATGTTATGTTGTGGAAAACACAATACCATTTTCAGATCCGTTAACTATACCATTTTATGACAAAGTTGATTTTGCAATTGACATGTTAACTCATGAATTAATTCATCAGATTTACACACAAGGAAATAATCTTAAAAAATGTAAAAAGGCATGGAATCATTTATTTAAAAAATATAAAAAAGATACCTGGAATACGGTAATCCACATTCCCCTACATGCAGTTCATTCATCAGTTTACCTTAAATTCTTTGGAAAAAATAGGCTAGAAAGAAACATTAAACTATTCAAAGATTTGCCTGATTACGCTCGTTCCTGGAAAATAGTACAAAAAGAAGGTTATAAAAATATAATAAATGAATTTAAAAAAGAGTAAAATGAAAAAGGTTTTCTTAATTCACGGGTGGGGTGGCAGTTCTTCAAGTGAGCCATGGCTTGATTGGCTTAAAGAAGAGCTGAGAAGAAAAGGTTTTGAGGTTACTGCTTTTGATATGCCGAATACAGACGAACCAAAAATAGAGGAATGGGTCGGATATTTAAGAAAGAACGTCGGGAGAGTTGATGAAAAAACTTATTTTGTTGGGCATAGTATAGGGTGCCAAACGATTCTAAGATATCTAGAGAAATTACATAAAAATAAAAAAATTGCTGGTTGTGTTTTTATTGCGCCATGGCTTGATCTGATTAATCAAGAACCAGAGGAACTTGAGATTGCCCATCCTTGGATAAACACAAAAATTGACTTTGGAAGAATTTTAAGCCATTGTGACAATTTCTTGGCCATTTTTTCAAGCGACGATCCTTGTGTGCATCTAAATGAATCTGAAAAATTCAGAAAAAACCTGGGGGCAAAAATAATCATAAAAAAGAACGAGGAGCACTTTAATGATACGGAAAAAATTTATGAAATTTTAGAATTCATAAAATGAAATACAAAATTCTTTTGATATTATTTTTAATTGCATTGGGAAGTTCTTTGATTCTTTCATTGATTCCTTTGTCCCAGATTTGTGATCCTGGAAAAGGGTGTGATGTTGTTCAGCACTCCAAGTATAATTACACTTTCGGAATAAAAAACAGCTATTTTGGAGTTGCAATATTCGCTCTGGGTGTATTTTTAATCTTCTCCCATATTCATCATCCAACAAAAATTAAAAAAAATCTCATACATCTTGCTGTGATAACAGGGGTGATTATTGCCTTATACTTTATTTATTTGCAAAGTTTTGTTTTAAATGCCTATTGTAAATACTGCATGGTTGTTGACTTAAGTTTGCTGGCTGCTCTTATTTTAATAATTTTTAAATGGAAAGAGTGAAATGAAACAAAAAATTCTTCAGATAGGGGCTGAGGCAGTAATCTTGAAAAAAAATAAGGATGTAATAAAAAGACGTGTCAAAAAATCCTACAGGTTTAAAGAACTTGATGACAAAATAAGAAAGCGAAGGACGCGTTCAGAAGCAAAACTTCTTGACAAAGCTTCAAAATTTATACCTATCCCCAAAATAAAAAAAGTTGATGATGAATCCAAAGAAATCATCATGGAATTTATTCAAGGCAAAAAGCTTTCAGAGCATCTCGAGATTTTTTCTCTGGAAAAGCAAAAGGAAATCTGCAGACAAATAGGTAAAAATATCTCAAGGATTCACAATAATGAGATAATTCACGGTGACCTGACAACATCAAATATGATTTTAGTTGACGGTAAAAAATCAAAGGACAAAGACAAATTCAAAATCTATTTCATAGATTTTGGGCTGGGTTTCATAAGCTATAGGACTGAGGACAAAGCAGTGGATTTGCATTTGTTAAGACAGGCTCTTGAAGCAAGGCATTTCAAAAACTGGAATGCTCTTTTTGCAGAAGTCCTTAAAGGATATTCAAATTCAAAAGATTATGAAGCTGTTCTTGAGAGGCTTAAAAAAGTTGAAAAAAGAGGACGTTATAAAGAAAAATACTAAAACGTCCTATGTTTCCTTCACAAGTTTAGCAAAAAAGGAGATACAATGAGGTATTAGTATCAATGAAAACCCTTATAAATCATATCCAGTTTTTCTGAACAAAGCCCTGTAGTACAGCGGTCAAGTATACGGCCCCTTGGAGGCTGGGACCCAGGTTCGAATCCTGGCAGGGCTATTTTTAGTAAAATGCTACATAAAAAACAAAGCTATGTTTCAGAAATTGCTGAAGAACTGGAAATTGAACTAAAAATACTTTATCATCAAAGACCAACAATTTCATGTGGGGAAAAACTAGGGCTTCTTAGGGAAAATTCACAATTCAAAGATTGGACACTTGATAGAATAGTAAAAGCTTTGTATTTTCACAGAAACAATCAGTCTTATATAGGGTTCATAACTCCAGAATTTGGGGGAAATGTCGAACCTAAAGAAATATTTCCTGAAGTTCTTAAAATTTCCCGTAGTGGTGCAGAAAGATATTGGATTAATCCAAGTCATGTTCCCATGGGAATGAGCTGGGGAACGTGCACTCCTTTTCCTTTGCCCTTTAGTGTTGGAGGAGAGATTAGGGATATAATAATTCTAGATTATCCTCAGATAAATGATAAATTAGTAGATATTTCAATCGGTGGAACAGGGATAGAATCTTTTAAAACTTCTATGCATTTGCCTTACAAATCAATATATGAAATTTTAAGTAGAAAGTTTGGAGATAGAATTCACCTTTATCAGTGTTAATTTGGTTCAGTAAGAATATTAACTATATCTTGTGGGGAATCTACTAATTGTAAAAGAGATTTACCATGAGGATTAGACAAATCTTTTATTTGTAAATTACCATTAACCCCAGCATACCCTCTTGCAAAAGTTTGTGCTAATTTTAAAATCTTGATAGAGGCATTTTCTACATTTGATCTAACAGTTTTATTATCTTGGTCAGATCTTCTACCATAATCACACACACCTAAAACAGAATTCTCTATTCCATCCATCAAAACAAAATGATCATCAATAATCAAAGCATGAAATTCATATACTCTTTCTCCATCATGGAGTATTTCATAAGAATTCACGAAATTTCTATCTGCAATTCTTCTTATCTCTACGCCTTCAGTTTTTTTATCCATTTTAACCATAGAAGGAAGATTAAGGTTTAAAAATTTTCTGGTGATGTCTTGCACAAAAACTACTTAAAAACCCTGTCATAAAAAATCACTCTGTTGATTTCCTGTTTTTTTGGAATAAACATTCGAAAGAAATTTCCGAGTTTTGTCTGTTTATATTTTTGTCCTATCATTGCTGCGGCAAGTTTCTTAAATTCCTCGCTCCCTTCAGATTTTGGTTTATGCATTGTAAGGGGTTCCATAATTGAAAGAGCCTTGAGAACATTCACGTCATAAGGAATAACCGCAAGAACAGGCACTTCAAGGGTTTCTTCAATATCCTCCAGAGGAATCTCAAAATTTTTATTATGTACCTTATTGAGGATAATCCCTGTTACAGGGGTTCCTCTTTGTTTTGACAGTTTTACAGCCTTCATTGTTGCGCTTAGCGTTGGATGGTCTGGCGTTGTAACAACAAAAACTTCATCAGAAGCAAGTATAACGGCAAGGGTTTCTACATCAAGAGAAGGTGAAGAATCAATAAGAATGATGTCATAAATTCTCTTTAGTCCTTTGATTTTATCTTTAAGTTTCAGTGGACTGGATTCCAGTTTTTCAAAAATAGATGCAGGCATTACATGAAATCCTTCATATTCATAAATCGCATCTTTTGCATGCGCTGTCCTGTTTAAAACATGATGAAGGGTTTTTTCAGGATCCATAATGTTCAGATGCAGACCGAGTGACGGAGAAAAAATATTTCCGTCAATTAAAAGCACTTTGATTCCAAACTCAGAAAGTGCAGCACCAAGAGAAACAACAATAGTGGTTTTTCCCACACCCCCTTTTAAGCTTATTATGCCTATGGTTTTCCCCATAAAGATAATAAAATTTTAACATTTAAATATCTTTTACATTTAATGCATACAAAAATTTAAAAACAAACTCCTTCATTTAATAAAATGCCAAAAAAATCAGAAAGCAGAAAAGAAGATGTATACAAAAAATTATCTCAGGCAGAATTTGAAAAAAAAGTTCTTGAATTGGAAAATAAAGGATTAACAAGTGAAAAAATCGGGGAGGAACTAAGAAAGCAGGGAATTCATCCTAAAGAATACGGTAAAAAAATATCCAGAATACTTAAAGAAAAAGGAAAATATATTGTTCCTGACATAAAAAATGTTGAAATAAAGCTCAAGAAAGTGGGAGAGCATTATGAAAAGCACAAACAAGACAAAAGATCGATAAGGGAAAAAACCAGGATATTTGCGAAATTGAGAAAACTTAAAAAATATCATAAGATAGGTTGACTTAATTTAAATTAAGAAGAGAGGTAAGTCTTTGGAAAAAGAAATAAAATTAATAGTAAATAAATTCCTTGAAAAATCAAAAAATAAGGAAACGTTAATAATCAGTCACTTTGACACAGATGGAATAACTTCTGCTGCGGTGATGATTCAGTCCTTAAAGGGGCTGGATAGAAAGTTCTCTGTAAAAATTGTAAAGTCTCTTGAAGAAAAGTTCATATATGAACTCCAAAAAGATAAGGTCATTCTCTTCCTTGACCTAGCCTCAGGAAGTCTGAATCATATAAAAAAGGCTGGCCTGAAAGATGTGTTTATTATAGATCATCATGAAGTTGTCCAGGAAATTCCTGAATGTGTCACAATATTAAATCCTATGCTTAATACTAAGGAAAGCATAAACAGCTCTAGCCTGACATATCTTTTTTGCAAGGAAATGAATCCGGAAAACAAAAAATTCGCAAAGCTTGCTGTTTTGGGGATGATAGGAGACTGGCTTGAAAAATCAATAGACAAACTAAACAACAGCATCCTTGAGGAGGGAGGGATAATAAAAAAAAGAGGATTGCTTCTTTACCCTTCAACAAGACCCCTAAACCGCACTCTTGAATACTCTTCACAGCCGTATATCCAGGGTGTTACAGGTAATTCCCAGGGAGTTCTGGAATTGTTAAGGGAAGCTGAAATAGGCTATGTAAACAAAAAATACAAAAGCCTGATAGAACTAGATGAAGAAGAAATGAAAAAACTAGTGACTTCTATCATGCTGAGAAACCCAAAAACAAAAATCAAGAACATCATCGGAGACATATTCCTCTTGAAATTTTTCAATAAACTCGAAGATGCAAGAGAACTGTGCGCCTTAATAAATGGGTGCTCAAGGCTTGGAAAAAGCGACACGGCACTGAAATTCTGCATGGAAATATCCGACGCAAAAAAAGAAGCTGAATCTATTTACGTAAAATACAAGCAGCATTTAATCTCAGCACTTGATTTCGTATCAAAGGCAGAAAAAATTCAGGACAGGGGTTTTGTAATTATTAACGCAGGAGATAATATAACAGACACAATAATAGGAACTATAACAAGTATCCTGGCAAATTCCTCTATTTACGAAGATGGCACAATCATAATATCAATGGCTTACTATGGAGACAAAATCAAGGTATCAGCCAGAAATGTCGGAAGAATTGGAAGAAATGTCAGAGAAATTCTGGATAGGGTAATAAAAGAAGTGGGAGGAGAGGTGGGGGGGCATGAATTTGCCGCCGGATGTAACATAGATAAGAGCCAAGAGAAAAAATTTATTGACACCCTGAGAAAAAATCTTGAAGTTGAATTGGTAAAGATTTAAAACCCTTATTTTTCTTCCTAAATTATGAAAATTGAAGTTGGGGATATTGTTTTATGCACTGTGGACAGGGTAATAGGAATCAATGTATTTGTAAAAATAGAAGATAATGGCGAAGGATGCATTGTTATGAGTGAAATTGCCCCCGGAAGAATAAGAAATATAAGAGATTACGTTGTTCCAAAGAAAAAGATAGCCTGCAAAGTTTTGAGAATATCTGGGGACAGGATTGATCTTTCTTTAAGAAGGGTAACTCAGAAAGAGCAGAAAGAACTCAAGGAAAGATACAAACAAGAGAAAAGCTATGAAAATATACTTAAAAGTGTTTTGGGAGAAAAAGCAGAAGAAGTAGTTGATGCAATATCAAGAACAGAGAAAACCTATGATTTCTTGCAGAAAGCAAAAGAAAATCCAAAGCAACTTGAAAAACTCGTGGGAAAAGAAGACTCAAAAAGGATTCTGGATATTTTGAAAATTCAGAGGCAAAAAAAATCAATTCTGAAGAAAGAGTTGTCTCTAACAACTCTAGAGCCTAATGGGCTTGAACTGATAAAAAATCTGTTAAAAAAGATAAAAGGAGCTGAAATAAAGTATGTTTCCGCAGGCAGGTATTCTTTGAAAACAGAATCAGAAGATATAAAAAAAGCTGACCATGAGCTCAGGAATAACCTTGATGAACTGGAAAAAGAGGCAAAAAAGAAAGCCATGGAATTTATTATTCTTAAGAAGTAAATAACATAGTTTATCACTTCTCATCAGGGAAAAAGATGTAACGAAACCTTTAAATATACAGTAAAAGATAAAATTTCATGGCAGAACTAAAGGAATTCAAAGTTATTTTATTGGCAATAGTTTTTGATCCAAAAACAAAAAAAATCTTGATTGGAAAGAGAGAAAAAGACCCAGATATCCCTAAATTGACTTGGGCTTTTCCCGGTAGAGGAAAGGTTAATTATGACGAAGAAATAGAAGAAACACTAAAGAAAGGGATAAAAGAAAAAACAGGTTTAGAGGTTGAAAGCTTAGGGGCTGTATTTGCAAAAACTTACCCAGAGAAAAAAGAATTTTTATCTATATATTATTTATGCGAAGTCACAGGAGGAGAAGAAAAAGTAGGAGAAAAATTTGTAGAGTTAAAATGGGTTAGCCCAGATGAGTTAGAGAAACATTTCACAACCTCGTTCCACCCTCATTTGAAAGAATACATCATGAATCTTAAATAAATTAATCCCTCTTCCATTAGTCATGTCCCGATACTACTGCAATATATTTTTTCTGGATAGATATAACTTTAAATTAGCCTGTCGCGAATTTGTATGCAAGCAAATTTATATATGCTAAATTATTTTATCGACAACATGAAATTAAAAAAATGTAAATCCTGTAAAAATTATACCTTAAAAGACAATTGTCCTGAATGCAACAAGAAAACTTCTGATGCTCATTACAAATTTATTAAAAGAGAACAGGCTAAAAAATAAATTTGCAATCCCTATGAGTTTGTCAAAGTAAAAACTTAAGATAAAGTTGCCTGTTTCTCACCAAGCAAGGCTCTTCCGTATTCGCCGTCATAACCTGGAGCAATCTTTATTTTTTCTTCACGATTTTTTAAAATCAAGTCCGCAAGCTTTTCATCAAAGCTTTTTCCAAGTTTTTCTCCGGGAGTATTCAAAAGAATTTCAAACTCATTTCTGAATTCTTCTATTAACTTGTTGTACATCTTCCACGCTCCCTGACTATTCATGCTAATTCCAAAAGCAAGAGCAATTACTTCGTGAAGAGGCAAAAGTTTATGAAAGGGTTTTGCATTTCCAGGCTTAAATCCCTCGGGATGCTTTGCAATTTGTTCCACCCTGTTTTCCACCCCTATAATTAATGGCTTTCTGCAAACAGGACAGATTTCTTTCAGCTTTTTTGTTTTCTCTGGATCACACGAGAACTTGCATAATCTGTGGCCATCCCAGTGATATTTCCCGTATTCAGGTGGTGTTTCTATTGTTGATTTCAGACCCTGGCCTGTTCTTATTGCTTTTATTATCAAATCATAGGATAATTCAGGAATATCAAAAATCGTGGCTTCACGGCCTATGCGCCAGGGCCAGAAACTATGGGCATCTGAAAAGCTGACAACACTGACTCCTCTAGAGATTTCATCAAATCTCCACAACATAGAGGGGTCAGCACTCATCCCAGACTCAACAGCATAGATTTTCCTTACCTGGTCCTGAAAACATTCCTTTAAGCTATCAAATCCAGATTTGCTTCCAAATAAACCAAACCAAGGGGTCATGCAATGAGCAGGAATTATTTCAATTTTATCATCAATCTTTTTTAATTCTCCGACAAGCTCTGGAGAAGTCATTCCAAATATAGGTCTTCCATCATAATCAAGCCTGCCTTTACTTTTCAAAAAATCTGTCACCTGATCGGCTATCTCTGTGTTGGGAGCAAAAATAAGGTGGTGAATAGCCCTCCTCTTACCATCCTGACTATACATCAGGCTTACTTCTGTCTGCCATAAAAAAGGAAAGCCATTTGCAGTTCTTAAAATTCCTTTGTCATCTTCTGTGAGTTTTTCATCAATCTCTTTCCTTCTTAAGGGATGCTGGAAATCCCCGACACCAAGCAAATCCAGTCCTTTGATTCTCGCGTATTTCTCTAAATTTTCTATAGAAAGATTCCTGCTTGTTGCTCTGGCGTATTTAGAATGAATCTGCAAATCGGCAATCACTTCCATTTTTTAACAAATAGACTGTTATTTTTAAGGATTTGGATATTGCTGGAATCGCTCAAAAAGCTGTAAGAAATTAATCAATAATAAATATCTTTAATAATTAACTGATTTGATTCTTGCTAACTTACCATGCTCTTATAAAATCAAAAATAATAAGACTTGCTATCTTCGTGCTCTGATTCTCCAGCCAAGCCCGACCAATACAACAACTGCAATTAAAACCCACAGCCATGCCAAGCTTCTTTTTTCTTTTTCACCAGGAGGCACAACCCCATCTACTTCTTCACCATCTTCTGTTGTAACACTTTTCTCTGAAATTGCAAAGAAACTAAAGCTTGTTAACTCAACCTCATAAATCTCATCATCTCCTTCTGAACCTGTATATGTAGTAGGAAGCTCATTCCACTGCCCAGCAGAGTCATCAAACCTGAATAAAGCTACGTTCTCTACACCGAGACCATTACTCGAAAGCCATGACTTTCCAACTTGAATTGTTATTGTTCCTTTCTCTAATTTATCTGCAAGATTGGTTGTTTCTATCTGCAGATATTTGTAAACTTTTCCTGTTTTTACTACAGAAACAGCTGCAGGTTGTCCTGGAAGCTTTGTAACAGTTATCTTAATGTTTTGTGCTGAATTATTTACTTCTATCTTAATTTCCTTAATTCCCATCTCAGGATCAAAATTTTTCATTATTGTTGCAACTCCAGGAGTCATTTTTGACCACGACTGAATTTTCTTTGGGGGTGGAGTGGTCGTAGTTCCACCACTGCTACATCCTGTAGTTGAAAAAGAAGTTGCTGAAGAAGATCCAACATTGCCTGCACTATCAGTACAAGTTACTGTATAAGTATAAGACCCACCACAACTTAATCCTGTCTCTGTTAAGGTACTTCCGGAAATAGTTGCTCCGCTCCTGTCCACAGTGCATGTACCATCTACACCTGAAATGGCTATTTCCAAAGAAGTCTGTCCTGAAGTTGTTTTAGTCAAACTCACAGAAGGTGCTGTTGTATCTAAAGTTATTGTCCTGCTAGAAGTTGAATTTGAATTTCCAACAGTATCATTTACTGTAACGTTATAAGTATATGTTCCTTCAATTAATCCTGTAAAATTACTAAGGAATGGAGATGTTGATGAAGTATTTTGTTGGACTAAACCAGAAGAATTATACAAAAATATAGTTATTATATCTAAACTCGTTGTAGCATCTGAGGCAGTAACATTAACAAAAATCCAGGTTCGTGATTTACTTACTGAATCTGCTTCTGTTGGAGATACATAAGATGTCAATGGAGCTGTATTATCTACTGTTACATCTGCACTTAAGTCAGTAACAGTTGTTGTATCATTTTGTGCTTTTGCCTCAAAATAATATGTACCATCTGGTAAATTTGCAGTGTTATTTACACATGTAAATGGACCTGCACCAGAAGTAGTATTAACACAAAACTGAACAAAACTTCCAGATTCATTGTGAGAAAAAGTAACATTATCTGCAGAAGTCCCTGTAATTGTTGCATCAAAAGTATAATTACCTGTTATATTATCATTAGCTGCAGGTGTAACTAAAGTTACAGTTGTAAGAGCTGCCATCACAAAATATAAGGATAAAATTACTGCTACTAATACTGCAAATATTCCAAAAAACCTCAAATTAATATTATCTGCCATCCTCTCTTATCAAATAGTCAGGAATTAAAGTTTATAAATGTTTTTTTTTCAAATGCCCTAGAATGATTACGCTTAAGCATTCTTCATTCAGCTTTGCTGAATGCCCTTACGAGGATTTGAACCCCGGTCTCAAGCTATTCGCGAGCTCATTCATTACTGATTCAAATTCTCACAAAACAACTCACCGCAAGCTTGTGTTCTGTCCGGCTGAACTACAAGGGCCTTAATATTTTAAGAATAAAGATTCTTATTAATCTTATCTATTTTTATACGCAGTCCGGAAAATATTAATATGTCCGAAGAATTTAGCAATTATCCGAAAATAATATCCAAGTCCAAGCCACTGGGAAAATTTAACTGGTTGAAATTGTTAAAAATCTGACTTGCTAAAATAGTAGTTGCTGAAGCTAAGACAAGATTATGTTTCTTTTGATACCACATCATACGCGCAAACCAGTGAGGGTTAATAGCTTCTCAATAATTATTTCAACATTACCTTAATTAAAAAAATTTCCTATCAAGCCTCATCAACTATTCCTGCCTCTGTCACAAAAAAGATTGTTTCATTGTCTGGCAGATTAGGACTGTCAATTAATTTAGCTACTCTTGAATCTTTCTTGCCTCTTCTCAGATAGAGCCTGTAGGTCGAATTATGAACCACAAAACCATTAGCAATATAA
Source organism: Candidatus Woesearchaeota archaeon (assembly GCA_964617015.1). Classification (GTDB taxonomy): domain Archaea; phylum Nanobdellota; class Nanobdellia; order Pacearchaeales; family GW2011-AR1; genus ASMP01. The sequence goes on from CAZTVG010000001.1 coordinate 99,532, forward strand.
TTTTCATGTGAAGGAACAGAAAAATCATAAAATACTTCCTTTTTTTTATTCTCTGTAATATTAATCTCTCTTATTTTCTCAAATCTTAAATCAGACTTCAATAGATTAAAAATAAAATCTATTTTCTGTTTTATCTGCCTATCTTTTATTCTAGTATTCATTAAATCATTGAATGCTTTCTTTAACTCTCTTCTGCCAATCCATTTATAACTCTTATCTCTTGATTTAATAATCAAAGAAGGATTTAATCCTGCTGATTTTAATAAGCTCCGAATTTCTTCTCTATTTATAGGCATCATCTCCTTAGAATATGTTTTTTGAATCTTTTCGATAGATTCAATTAATCGCTTTTGTTTGTCTCCTGCTGTAAATCCAATCTGCAAATAGTTCCGAACATCCCTATTGGCAATTCTCAAAATAGTCATATTTTTTTTGCCTATATCAAATTTTATTGTGGACCTTATCCCAAATCTCAATAAAAACAATTGAATGTATCTTATTATCTGCTTTCTCTTTTGAGCAATAGTAATCATTACTCTTTTTTTGTCTATATGTCCTTCAGCATCGACAAATCCTTTAATAAAGCCCCTAACCACATCATTTTTACTCTTACTAATATAATCAAAAATATTTAACATAATGGGCTGAAATAAATCTCTAATTTCTTTTGAATTTATAGAGAGAGTATAGCAGTTTTTGTTTTTCATCTTAGTTATCTTTCCATCAACATTAAAAATCTCTTTAAACAAAAGATTATAATTTTGCAAAACTTCAAATCTTTCATCTCTAAATCTTAATCCTCCTACTTCAAAATTACCATCACCTAAGAAATAACCACAAATCTGTCCAAGTTGAGGCGTCATTAAAGAGGATAAAACTAAATCTCTGTGTTTATGTGTCTGAACAGGAATCATTTGTAACTGTAATCTCCCTGAAAAATAGTTTTTAAGTTTATCAAACACTTCGGTATTTGTAGGGTATGACTGATTCAAAACTCTTCTAAAATGTCTCGGAGTTATTCCAATCTTTTCACAGATTTCTTTTCTTGTTATATTATCCTTCTTTAATTCTTCTGAAATAATTCTACTGTCTTTCTCAGATAACTTACCTATTTTTTTAACATTTACAAAAGGTAATCTTTGCTCTTGTCCTTCGATATTAATTTTTCCTGCTTGAACAATGAATTCACCTTCCTTCAAATCTTTAGCTTCTTTCTCAACAACTGAAAAACCATCCAATGTAAAAAATCTATGCAAACCAGAACAATTTATCTGATTATTTGTCTTAATATTGTATTTTTTATCTATTTCTGGATTTGCAAAAACCATTTCAGAATTTGCATTTTCTAAATTCATATTTCTAAAATTTCCAGAAATTACTTTCTCCTGCTTCATATCCCTAATCTCTTTTATGCTTCCGTCTGCCAATTGGATTAAGCTATCTTCTGTCAGACAAGCATGCCCTACAATATGTCCTCCTATTGCTGTTGTAGGGTCTCCAAAAAGCTGTGCAGGATTTGCCATAACCTGGTTTGTTACATAAACCGCAAGATTGTATGTTTCCGCAAGTTTCATAAGGTGATGGATATATCTGTTGAGTCTTTGCTGCCTGTCTGCCAGTTGACCACGACCTGCAAATTCGGCACGAAAATGAGCTGTCAGGGAATCAACAATAAGAAGCTTGATTGGCTCTCCTTGTTTAATCATTTCTGAAATCTTGTCAAGAAGAAGAATCTGGTGGTCAGAATTAAAGGCTCTCGCAACAAATATATTTTTAAGGACTTTTTCAGGATTTGCGTTGAGTTTTTCTGCAATCTGCTTTATCCTCGAAGGCCTGAATGTTCCTTCAGTATCAATAAAAACACACTTTCCATTGGTTCCTCCCTTATCCAATGGAAACTGAACATTCACTGCAAGAGTCAATCCTAACTGAGTTTTTCCAGAGCCATAAGCTCCAAAAGCCTCTGTAATTGCCCTTGATTCAATGCCTCTCCCACCCAAGAGTGAATCAAAATTTTTGCTTCCTGTTGTAATATTGTGAATGCTTTCTCTTTTCTTTGCATACTCTGTTCCATCAACAAAACCAAGGTCAAGCATCTTCCTTGCAGCCTGGATAGCTTTTCTTGCAATAGCTGTGCTTACCCCTGAAGTTCCTGAAAGATCTGAAGGAGTCATAACCGCAACAGACATAAGATCGTAAATTCCTGCAGACTCAAGTTTCGAAGACACTGCAGGACCTATTCCTGGGAGGTCGGTAAGCTTTAACTCTTTGTTTTCTTCCTTTTCAGAAACAGCTTCCTTAATCTGTTTAGCATCGTCTTTGACAGCCATAAATCTTCAAGATAAAGCCCGTTTATAAAGATTATTTAACTTCTAGATATATCTTGGAAAACCATTTTAAAAGCATAAAAATTTGAAGTAAATAAAAGAGTCTTAGACAGTTAAATAGATACTTTAATTTAAACCGATACAATAAATTAGACTATATTAAAAATCTTCTCTGTAAATATAAAAATATCAATATTTTATTTCTCCAGTCTGCTTATGACTTCATCAAGATTAACCTCTCTTACACTTTCTATTATAAGTTCAGGAGTATTAAAAAAAGCATTATTTCTGACATTTCCTGAGAAAATCATTTCTTTTCCCAGGACAACTTCTTTTTGTGCGGTGAGTTTTTCAGAATCCTCCAGCTCTGTAAGACCAAGTTCAGAGATAGATTCATGAAACAAAACTGTCCTTATTGTCTCTGTTCCGTCATCAAGAACAATATTTGCAACAGCCCTTTTTTCAGGGATAACTTTGCCATGTTCTTTGCATAAAAAAACTTCTCCTTCTTGATTAACTTTCCTTTTGCATTCATTGCATACGTGAAAAAATCTTGGCTCAAAAATCTGGACAACAAAAGCCCTTACAGAAGCATTTTCTCCTTTCTTAAAATCAATTATGTTTTTTTCCCTGAAGGATTTTTCCGTGATAACTTCCCCCAATACTTCGTCACTTGGCTTTATTTCGGAAAAACTCCCCAAGTGCAATTCACTGTCTCTCATTGTTGCGTTGGAAATTTCAATGACTTTTCCTTCTGCAATCTCTCCTTTTTCAATTAATCCGATATGGTGCGTATCCCACAGAACAACCTTGATGTTTGATGACTCATCTGCTATCCAAAAATTCACAACCTTGCTCTCTTCTCCCTTTTTTGTTTTAAATGTCCTTACAGGAAAAATCTCTAAAACCCTGCCAACAAGATTCACTTTTCTCATTCCCGGAAGAAGTTCATCTATCTTCAGCCTTTCATTTTCAAAAGAAATTCCGAGCTCTGCAGCAATCACCTGCGCAGCACCCTCTTTGCTGATTAATCCGGAAAGTTTTGACCTTTTGGCTTCCACTCTTCTTTCCACTTCCTCTTTTTCAAGACCGGCAGAGCTTGCAATCTTCTCAAGAACCCTTTCATAATTTCCCTGAACCATTTATGAAGAAAAAATCATTTCTTTTTAAGTATTGTTATTCTCTTTTAAATAAGTTTATAAATCTCTCCATTTAAACTAAAATATGGGAGTAGCAGCAGTCAAGATAAAATTAATGCCTGTATCTCCTGAAACAGACCTGAAAAAGATTGAGGAAAAAACGAAAGAAGTTCTGGCGAAAAACAATGTTAAAAATCCTCAGTTTGAAGTTCAAAAAATAGCTTTTGGTCTTAAAGCGCTCATAGTTCTATTTGGTTGGCCAGAGGAAAAATCTCTGGAAGAATTAGAAGAAAATCTGAAGAAAATCAGGGAAGTAAATTCTGTGGAAGTTATTGATATAAGGAGGGCAATAGGATAGTATGTTAACTCCCCAGCAAACAGAAAACATCAGGAGACAAATAATTCAGCAAATAGAAAAATCTTTTCCTGAAGACAAAAAAGAATTTGCCAAGAGCCAGATAGAAGCCATGAATTCTGAACAGCTTGAAGGATTTTTAAATCAGAATAAACTCATGAAAACTCCCCAGATGTCTCAGGAATGTGTTTTTTGCTCTATCATCTCCGGAAATATCTCTTCTTATAAAATATCTGAAAACTCTAAAGCAGTGGCTGTTCTGGAAATAAATCCTGTTTCAAGAGGCCATTCTATTATAATTCCAAAAGAGCATATTTCAACTTCAGAAAAAGTTCATCAAAGCGTTTTTTCTCTGGCAAAAAAAGTTTCAAAGATGCTAAAAGAAAAATTAAAACCAAAAAATGTAACAACTGCTTCCCCAGATTTATTTGGGCATGAAATAATAAATGTTATTCCTGTATATGAAAACGAAAATCACGTTTCAGAAAGAAAGCCTGCAACACAGGAAGAACTCACGGAATTGCAAAAAATTCTTGCAAAAACAGCCAGAAAAACACAGGGAAAAACAAAAAAAGTCAAAGTAGTGAATTCTGGGGGGAAAATCTGGCTACCAAAGAGAATTCCATAATCCTGTTTTCCATGAATAAAGCAAAATTAAAAAGCTAATTAAAAATACAGGAGAAAAAGGAATTCCGTGTCTTATCAAAACAGTTTTGTATTTTTTTCTTAAAGCGTTGATTTCTTCTTTCTTCAGTCCATCCCACCCTGCCTTTATATTTTTCCTCCCTACCTTGATGTCTTTGTAAAGCCAGTCTCCTTCTGTAAGCTGGCTGGTTTTTATTTTTTTTATCATGCAGGATTCATCAACTGCTTTTGCATAAAGATGCAAGTATGGAAGAATAAATATAATTATCCCGAAGTAAATCAGTATAGCATTACTGAAAATACCGATTATCACCAAAATAATTGCCAAAAACAGAATGAGATTATAGATATTCTTGTTTTCTTTCAGTTGTTTTCCGAACTCTTTTCTGAATTTCCTGAAATTATTCAGACTAAAAGCCAGACTTACAGCCAAGCTGTAAACCGCGCCAACAAAAAGAAATATGAAAAGAAAACTCCCTAAAAGTTTCAGGTTCGCCGAAAAAGTTTCAGAAAAAGGCAAAACCGCTCCTAAAGCAATCATTAGTTTTGCGTCTCCTCCTGCAAACAATCTTCCGTAATAAAGAAGATTTCCCAGGATGAAAAATATCAGCAAACCAATTAGGCCCTGATAAAAAAATCCAAAATTTCCTGAATGAAATAAAGAATAAAAAAACCTGAAACCGAGAGCAAAAATTACGAGGGAAAAATTAAGCCAGTTTGCAATTTCTCTCTTCTTCAAATCCTGAACAGTCGCAAAAACTATCCATATTAGTGCAAGAACTGATAAAAAAACAATTTCATACATGATTAAAAAAGTATTTTTTTATTTATAAAATGTAGCAATCTAAATTGCTAGAAATGACAAATTGCAATTAACCAGGAGAGTGATTGGCAAGCTGAGAGGAAAACAAAAACTATTTCTTATTTTTTACTTGAATTTCTGCTTCTGTGGCCTCCTCCTTTCTTGTAAGGAAATCTTTTCTTTTCTCTTTTTTTATCACTTTTCTTTTTCCTTTTCTGGGGAAAAGCATAATCAGACATAAGAAGGTAAGAAAAAGATTCTTTAAATAAATTTTGAATTAATTACTGTGTGGGGCAAGTTATTGACGGGCATGCCTTTATATCATAATTTCTTGAGGCATATTCATCACTATTTGCCAGATTATAACAGGTCTCACTAAATTTATCATTTGTCCCATCTTTAACTTCTCTTTCAACAGAACAATAATCAAAAGCACTTGAAGTAGAACAGGCAATACCGCAAGAAGTTTTAATGGTATCTATATTATTTGTGGATACAAAAGGCAGAAGCCTGGCCCATCCTACTGTGAAACCCACTATAAGGACAACCAGAACAACCACCCCAAGAATTATCAAGATAATAGCATTGGTGCTTAATCCCTGACCTCTTTTATCTTTCATATCAAATTCAAGGTTATTTTGTTTAAAAATGTTTTTGTTTAAGGCAGTTTATATCTTATTTTTAAGTCATTTTTTTCCAGATAAAGATATCCTTCTTCAATATCCAGTGCTTTATTTATCTGTTCCACAGAAATGCCCCTACTCTTATAAAAATTGTATTCATTTATTTTTACACTGAACTCTTCCAGTACAGATACACTTGTAGAAAATTTTTTGAAACTGAAACTAGAAGAAAAAAAGCTTATTAGGGCTAGTGTGCAAATCATAGCAACTCCCAGCACTAAAATTGTCACCGGAATATCTGCTTTACGATTTCTCATGAAGGAAGCGTTGCTAAAATATCTCTTGTTTTTCATCCTAACACACCCCTCATTTCATCAAGCTTAGCATCCAAGTCTGCATGAAATTCTTGTTGTTCCAGTCTGTTAAGAATAATGTTCTTCTTTGTATCATCTGCTAAAAAATAAGCAAATAAGGATTTTTCCATTAACAAATCATCTTCTCTTTCAGTCTCAACAAATATTTTTTTTCTTGTCTGTGCTAATAAAAATGATGCATATACTGAAATAATTAAAATAACAATTATGATTATGGTGGCAACTACCCAGGTCATTGTTTCTCCTACCTGAGCCTTACGATTTCTCATGAAGGAAGCGTTGCTAAAAAATTGCTGAGTTTTTTGTCTTTTACTACGCATTTTTTTCGGTTTTTCTTACAATCGATAAAATTTTAATTGAATAAATATCCCCTCCAGAAGTTAAAGAATAAAATTCCCTTTCAATGCACTTTGCTAAATTCTCGTCCTCAATTTCTTTTTCAATCCCGCAACTTGAAATTAGATTTTTATTTCCTTCTGAAATATCAAAAACAAGGCTTTCTTCTTTGATAAATTCAATATTTAAATAAAACTGGCCTTGTTTATTCCACCCATAAACATCCTCGGTATTAAAATTTAAATTGCATTCTTCTAAAAAATTTTCCCTGGACTCTTCATTTAAAAATTCTTCTTTGAGGAATCCTGTAGCAAGTACCAAACAATCTGCAACATGATTCGTTAAAGCGTTGGCTTCTAATTCTCTTACATCATAAGGCTCACCATAAAAAATAGATACCATATAAACAATAGCTGCAGCCACTATGAACAAGATTGTAAACCAGTATACAGAGATTATCCTATCTGTCGCCTTTTTGTTCATTTTTTATTTATCACAAAAAAATATTCCTCCTTGTTTGTTGTGTCCAAATTTGCATCAACCCTGACATCATTAAAAAAGGAATATGAATAACCTCCTTTTTCCCTTAATTGAACAGTGATGATGTTATCACGAATCAGAACAACCTCCTTAAGATTCCTGCCTTCATCCAGCGCAGTTTCAATCGCATCTTCCATATTTAAGTGGATTATCATTCCAGGCTTTGCAGAATCGACAATTAATGCTATTTGCTTGGCATATTTTTCTTCCAAAACAGCAGAGCTTCCCATTTTTGTAAACAAGAACAAAACAAGTATTGAAAGAAAAACTAAATTTAAAACAATAAAAATTATGTTTTCTGTCAGAATATTTCCTTTCTTATTTTTTTTCATTTTAAGACAAAGTAGTTATTGAGCTACACCCAAGTGTTCTAAACTCTTCTGAATTAACCTCAATTATCGAGGGCGAAAGATATTCATTCCCGGATAAACCTTCAACAAGAATTCCTACAAAATATCCTCCAGCTCCTCCTCCTGCTCCTGCTATTGCTGCCACCCCAAGACTAATTCCCCATGCACCTCCTATGACAGGTGTAAAAACTATTGCTGCCACAGTTCCAACCCCGATTGCTGCCCATGTCAATTTACTAATTTCGCTTGTGATTCCCATCATAACATAATACTGTTTATTCAAGTCCAAAGAACCAAACTCTACGCCTTGGCTACTAAATCGCTCTTTTAGACCATTTAAATCATTTGTGCCATATAAATAATTGAGATAGGTTTCATCTTTTCCAATCACTTGATTGTCCTGCATATAAATATAAAGTCCTTCCTTATCAAGCGTGCCATCTGTTAACACTTCATTCACACTGTCATCAAAAGCCACCTGTGCGCAGATTGAACAATAAAGGTTTTCTTTCAAATCACTGCCAACATAATTAATTTTTCCTTCCCCAAACATCCACCAACAGGTAGCCAGCTCTTCTGCCAAGACACCATAAATCTCATCCTTGGTTTTTGCTTTTTCTATCACTGGCTTAGTCAAAACTTCACAACTACCATCATTTGTCAAGCACAGATAAGTACGTTGGCATTTTAATGGAACAGAGCCTGTTGGTAAAATAGAACTTCCTCTTGTAACAACAGAATTATGGCAGATTTCCTTATCTGTGATTTCTCCAAGATTAAGCCTGAAAAAAATAAATAAAACAATTACGAAGCTCACTATAAGAATTATCATAGTAACAATTTGGGTTGTTGTTAATTCTCCTTTGCGATTTTTCTTGAAAAATTGTTCTCTTTTGCTTTTCATCCTACAATTCCTATTTTTCTTAGCATGAAATAAATTCCCGCGAAAGCTAATCCAAAAAAAACAATCCAGGTTAAATATTTTATGAAACTTTCAAGGCTCATTTTTCTCTGATAATTATTTTACTTTCCGATTTTAATACTTCAACCGAGACAGAGGGGCTTTCTATTTTAATCTCTCCGAAATCCTCCAACTCTGGAACAATCTCACAGATACCTTTTCCATCACACTCTTTTATTTGTCTGTCAGTTACAAACAATATGGTATCAATAACATCATCACATATGCATAAACAATTTTCCCCAGAACAGGAGTTAGGTTTTTTTTCTCCAACAAAACTAAACAAATTCCATCCGGCAGGAGTTATGTCTGAAACCACCTCTTTGGATACTTCTTCATTCATTATGACATCTTTAAGCCTTTCCAAAGAAGATTCAGCCTTTATTCTGTTCTGGTTATCCACAGAATTAAAATAAAGAGATGTAAGAAAAAACGCCAAAAAGCCTATGGCAATTACTGCAAGTATCATTTTTAAGGTTTCTTCAGCAAGCAAAAATCCCTTTTTTTTCATCATTTTAATAAAAACAAAATCACTTCTGAAGTTTCATTTCCCCCAAGATTTTGAAAAAAATCAATGACAGTATCCCTAAAAAAGAAGTAAATTCCAATAACCACAATTACAAAAACAAATACTCCAATAATTAGTTTTATGAGCTGGCCTATGGTTAATTCCATTTTATCTTAACAAATTTTTTACCTGATCAACTAAGGAAATTCCTTTTTCTTTAAGCAGAAAAATTGTAATCATGAGAATTACAAGAACTGCAACAGCTATTAAAATCCATGGAAGATAGTCAGAAATAATGCCTCTACGAAATTTTGGAAAGACCTTATTGCCCCTTTTGTCCATGACTGAAAAAATAAAACTGATTTAATAAATTTAACTAATTAAACAAGATTTCCCATAACGACAAAAGTCAAAATGAACAAGGCTATCGTGGTTAACAAAGCAGTAAAGAAGAAAAGCATTATTCCTTTCATAAGATTTTTTCCTGTTTCACTTGTTCTCTGGAGTTTGTCTTCTCCTGAATCTACAGTTACAAGAGTTCTTGTTAGAATGAAAATTATTTGAATAAGGTAAATTCCTATTATTATCTGCAAAAAGTAAGGAGGAATCATTTTAGTAACTTCAAAGATATTCAGGATTGCTCCAAGATTTGCCACACCTTCTCCCTGAATCTCAGATATTCTCAGTCTGCTCAGAATTGTCGTTATCATTGCCGCTAGACCCACAACAACTCCTGAAAGAAGAGGGGCAAGGAAAGACATGGTGCTTTTCATGTCAGAAATGACCTCTGCAAGCATATCCTTCAGCCTCGAAGTGATTTTATGTATATTTTTGACATACTCTGAAATACTCATCATGCTGATTGCTGCAATTTTCAGGCCTTTCTTGGAAGACTCTATGAGAATTTTCATGCTTGTGGCAATAAGGTCAGAGGGATAAGATATGATTGCTCCTCTTCTTGAATCAAAAATAGCTCTCTCAACGCTCATCCCCATCTGTTTTATGTTGTAATTAACTCTCCTGAAGAATTCTTCTGTTCTAAGTCCCCTGGAAGTCTCTGCAACTTTTCCAAATACAAGTTCAGGAGGGACTCCATTACCTATTCTGTTTCCAAGCTGGAACAAAGAGTTGTTAAATTCAAGTTCAAGCTGTTTTGTCTTTTTCCTTTCAATTATCAGTTCTTTGGTTCTTGCCTTAAAAGATATTGCAAAAAACAAAGCGAGGCCGAGAGGAATAAACATGCTTAAAATCAGGGCCCCTACTCCAAAAGGACCCTTAACTCCTGCTCCCGAATCAGCAAAACCAAAAACATTTTCATCACCAAAAAAGCCCAATCCAATTTCAGAAAAAGTGAAATCTTTTTGCAGGCCAAGAAGTTCAGGCAGGGGTGTATACTGGAAAATAAAAGGCAAAAACCCTATTATGAAAAAAGGAAGAACTATAAGAAATGCGGTGAAATAGGGTGCCTTACTTTTGTATTTGGGATAGAGGGGATTTCTTTCCAGTAAAGATGTTTCACCATAGCCTCCCGGCCTCAGAAAAATAATTTTATCCGTAAGATAAAAAACAAAGAAAGGAATTATCAGATTAAAAAACACAAAAATATGAATCCATGTAAGTAAGCCTCCGAGCATTGCAGTAGCCAGAGGAAGCAAGGCGAGGCCGAGAGTTGGCAATACAATTCCAAGCATGTAAACATTTGTTAAAGGACTTTTCACCGTATGAGTAAATTTAAGCATATTATCATAAACTCCGTCAAGAACTACTCTCAGGGATTTTTCAAGAGTAATTATTCTTCTTGAATTATCAGGCTCATACAGACTGCTTTCAATGAGGTGGAAGGCTTCAATAAATTCCACAGAATAGTCCCTCCATATTTCGAGATAATTGTCAAGACTTTCTTTAATTGTTGAAAACTTTCCGACCTGGACATCATAAAAAACTTTCTTGAGGTCCAGTGCGAGAGGATACTGGAGATGCTCTGAAGCAAAAGCAATTGCTCTCTCAAAATTAGGGGTATGCCTCATGTAAACCACGACGTACAGAATTGCGGGAACCATCTGGCTACTGGCCTTAAGCCGCCATTTGTTTGCAAGCCTTGCCGGGTAAGACTTCATGAAATAAAACAGGAAAAAAGAAAGAATTGTTGTAAGAAAGAAAAATAAAAATGGAAAATTTCCCAGATTTGCATTAATCAAAACAACTGCAACAGAAATCAACAGACCCATAAAAAAAACGCTAAGAAAAATCATAACGCTCAAAGTCAGGGGCTGCCAGGGCTCAATATCAAGATGGGCAACCTCAAGATGTTTTTTAATTTTCAGCGCATCTTTTTCAGAAACCTTTAACCTTATGATACTTCCGAGACTTTTAGACCACCGCTCATATCTCGAGATTTCAGGAGCCATCTCTTCTTTGAATTTAACGTATTCCTGACTGTAATTCACCTTCCTGGCTTCAAAAGTCGAAATTCTTGATCCCAGCTTGCTTTCGTATTCGCGAAGAATATCTTTAATATCTCTTTTATATGCAGACATTTTCTCCTCTTTTTTGGGTGGTTTTTTATCTAATCTTTTTTAATTTAATCCTTAATTAATAGACATTTCCTACTTAAAATACTTTTTAAGGCTGATGAGACTTATTCCTCCGATAATCAGAGAGTGAAAATAAAATATCATTCTGCTTAATAAAGAGACTACGACAGCTGTTGCGAAGTTCACTCCAAGAATTGAATAAAGAAAAATCATAAAGCCTTCAATAAATCCTACTCCGCCGGGAGAAGGAGAGAAAACCCCTACAAGACTTCCGAGACTGATTACAATTATAACAAAAAAGAAATTTATTTCAAATCCCAAGGATAAAAATAAAAAATAGGAAACAAGGTAATTCAGAATCCAGTAAACTAAAGAAATAATAATTCCTATCGTGAATATTTTCTTATTGGTAATTGTCTTCCTGAAGGATTTTGTAAAGCTCCCCAGTTTTTTACCTATTTCTTTCTGCAATTTTTCATTGTTTTTAACAGGATTAAGCCAAGCCAGCCATTTAAGCTTCCTTAATGTAAATTTCAGATTAAGTTTTGTTTTTATGATGCTGAAAAGAGGTATTATTGCAAAAACCAAAAAGATTAAAAAAAGAAAAATCTGGAGAATAAACGTGAGTCCTGAAGGAAGGGGAATAAATGTTATCAGGAATAAAACTGAAAAAAGTATAAAGAACAGGGAAATAAGAGTGTGAATAATTTTATCTGCAAAGATGGCCCCAAAAATTTTGGAAAAGGGTTTTTTGTATTTTTTGCTCAGGATATATGCCTTCAAAGGATCTCCCCCTATTTGTGCTCCGGGAGTAATTGTATTGATAAAAAATCCTGCTAATGTGGTTTTTTGAAAAAACCAGAAATCAGGTCTGACAATCCACTTCAAGGAATAGGTGCTTCTCAGATTGAACATTAAAAAAGCGAGTGAATAAGAAATAAAAGCAAGGAAAAAATAGAATGTGCTTATTTTCTGCAAAACATTGTATACCTCTAAAAAATTTATATTTAGTAAAAAATAAATTAGCAGAACTAAAATGATAAGTGCAAAAAGAACTTTAACATATCTCTTCATAGAAGAGATAAAAAAATTTAATTAATAAATCTTGGGATTAAATCTTCCTCTTTTTAATTTCCTGGTTTAACCATTTCTGCCATTCGGGAAAAACCCTTTCACTTACAGGAAGCCCGACTTCTTCTCTTACTTCATCAGAAATTCTGTGAAAAGCGTGGTTGGATGATGTACTGAAGTCTGCCTCAAGAATTCTGTTGTTTTTTAATCTTTCTGCAGTCTTTACAAGTTCCTCTTTTATTTTTGCTCTCAGTAAAATATTGTCCCATACAGCATCCCAGTTTCCTGCCCATCCCTTGACAGTGGATGCAATTTCTTTAATGACTTCTGAATCTCCGTTAATTAAATCTTCAGTCGGCTCGAGTTCATCGGTTTCAACATTGTATTTAAGGAGATCAACAAATCCTCTTTCCTCCAAAGGATCTTTCTGCCAGTGTTTTCTTACTTCAGAAACCCTGACAACTCTTTTCCATGAATGCAATCCATCAGGAGATTTTATTGGATTTGCAATAACGATTATGTCTGTGGCTTTGAAACTTGTGGCAGGAACTTTAAGGTCATTAACAACTCTGTCAAAAACACCGTAAGGAGAAGCTCCGTGAATTGTTCCTGCAACCACGTTAGCAAGAGCACCAACTCTCATCGCCTCGTAAAGAGCCTGAGCCTCGACACTTCTTACCTCACCTATGATCAAGGAACTGTCACCAAGCCTCAAACTTGTTCTTATTCCGTCATCTGCAGAAATCTCTGTAGTTGTTTTCAGCAAAGCAGAACGAACCTTCATTCTTAAGATGTCATACTTCAGTTTTCTCAGAGATTCAACAGGCAATTCCAAGGTATCCTCAATAACAATTATCCTGTATTTTGGAATAATTTCAAGCATAAGACTCCCGAGTAAAGATGTCTTACCTGAACTTCTTGTTCCTGCAAGAAGCAAAGTTCTTGAGCCATCTACTAAAAAGCTAAGAAGTCCTGCAGTGAAGGAATTTATCATCTTGTTCTGCACGAACAAAGGAAAAGTCCATGGCTCTTCCCTGTGCCTTCTTATAGCAAAAGCTAAACCATCCGGACTTAAAGGTCTCTGGATTATTGCTATTCTTGCACGAATTTTTCCTATTTCAAGCTGAGTATCGAGTATGGGATTTGCTTCATCCAAAGGCCTTCCTGAAATCAATCTGAATTTCGCTGCCCAGGAATCTATATCTTCCTGGCTTGGAAGTATGTTTGTCGAACACTCCTCATACTCTTGATGCCTGACAAAAATAGGAATTAAAGGAACAGGAGCGTTTAAGGAAATATCTTGAAGTTTTTTGTCTTGTAAAAGAACCTCTATAAAACCAAACCCAATGGTATGCCTGACAAGAATCGTCGCCAGTTTGTTCAGCTCAGAATAACTCAGATTTATTCTTTTGCTCTGCGCCAGATCCTGGAGAAGGTCTTTTGATATATTAAAGAAAACCTGTCTTGTTCTTTCAGTGTCTGTAAATTCCTCGGCTTTTGGCTGATGCTCTATTAAAACCCCGCGGGCAAGGTTAAGAAGCATATTATATTCCTCACTTAGGATGTTTTCAGGAGGAACCAGATGATATATCATTTTCGATTCATCTTTCTTCTTAAGAATTGTCACAAGAGAAACATCATAATCTTCATTGAAAATTTTATACTGATCAATAATCTCTGCATTATCGGGCAAATCAGAAACAAGCCTTGTAAAAGTAAAATTAGGAATCACATCTGGTCTAAACAGTTTATTGTAAATCTCTCTTTCTCCTTTCCTATAATCCTGCATGTAAGAAATAGTTTCCTTTATTAAGCTGGTTTTTTCAAGCAACTCAAGAATCTTTTCAAGCAAGCCAAGATAGTTTGTCTGGTCTGTTCTATAAGCTACTCCGAGTTTTTCAAGAAAAAGTCTTGCCTGAATAATTATTTTTTTTATTTCAAAATAAGCTGCAATCGGGTCTTTTTTTAGTAAAATCAAAAAAGAAAAAATCTCATTATATCTCTGAGAGAAAAACTGGTCATGACCTGTAACTAACTTTTCTCTTGAGAGGATTCTTTCCTGATTGACAAGGTAAACATAAAGATGGGCTATCTCAAGAAGAAAACCTGTTTCCCTGAAATCATAATTATAATTTTTTTGCTGCACAAAAACAACCCTTGAAACATTCGGGTTTTCTGTTAAGGCATTGACGGTCCTCTCCATAACCTCAGGGGAAGAAGCCAGACTGGGAACATATGGTGCTCCCAAGTAGTTTATATAAAGAATGTCTTCTCCTCCTTCTCTCTTTACTTCATAAGAATACAGAAGTCTCTCCTCTTTAGACGGCATTTTCAGGTACAATAAAAAAAGAGAAAGAGTTTAAAATATTTTGGATTGAACACAACAAATTTAAACCATTTTAACCTTGATTTTAAATGGTTGGAGAACAAGAAGGCTATGGGGAATATTTCCTGGCAGATACCAATACAAAACTCAGAGACTTGGAAGAAAAGCAAATGATGTTAAAAGACAGGATTCTTTTAATCGGGCAAAATCTCGTGGAAATGAAGGAGAAATCAGGCTCTGATATCCTGCAGATAAAAAAAGATATTGAAATAATGAAAAGAAATATTGAAAGGCTTATTTCTTTTTTGGAAACTGCCTCAGCAGAATTCTCAAAATTTGCAAGAAAAGAAGATCTTGAAATTCTTTCAAAACAGGCAAAAATGTTCCAGCCTCTTGGATTTGTCAGAAAAAAAGATTTAAAAAATTAAAAGATGATTATATATGAATGGTGAGTAAGATATGTTAAACAAAAATAATTTAAGCATAATTACAATTTCAGTAGAACTTCATAACATTAATTCAAATAATAAAATAAATCCTGTGAAACAGACAATTTTTCCATAAAATGGGTGTTTTAGACCAAGTTGTAGATTTAAAAAATAAAGGGGTTTCTGAAAATGAAATCGTGAATAATTTAAGAGAGCAGGGAATTTCTCCAAAAATGATAGAAAATGCTTTAAGCCAAGCAAAAATAAAAAGTGCTGTTTCTGCTTCTGATGACGTTCAGGAAGGTATGGAACCATCAATCATGAGACCTGAAAAAGCAGAGCCCCTTCCAACAGAAGGGATGGGACCTTCGGAAGCAGACTTAACCCCCCCTCCATCTTCTTCAAGAGTGCCTCCTGCTGCACAGAGAGGTTTTGCCCCTATGACCCAGGAAATGTCTGAGGAAGAATATGTCCCGCGCCCACAGGAAGAGACATATGAATCTTCATACTCTCAGCCACAATACAGTGCACAGGAATACTATCCTCAGGAAAGTTATGGATATTCCCCGGCAAGTGCTGGTGCGGGAGACACTGACACAATGATAGAAATTTCTGAACAGGTTTTTTCTGAAAAGGTAAAGGCAATACAAAAACAACTCGGAGATTTGAATGAATTCAAGACCCTTGCCCAGACAAAAATAGACAATATTTCAGACAGGTTGAAAAGAATAGAGACCAGCATTGACAGGCTGCAGTCAGCAATCCTTGAAAAAGTTGGCTCTTACGGGAGGGGCCTGGATAGTGTAAAAAAGGAGATGGGAATGATGCAGGATTCTTTCGGAAAAATGGTCGGTGTTTTGGCTGATAAAGCTGGAGAAAAGCATCACGTATTACATCATGCTAAAAAGACAACAATGAAATCAGGGAAAAGACATTCTAGAAAAAGATAATTAATTCTAAAATCAAGTATAGTTAAGTTTGGAATGTTCTCTTTTAAAAATTATTGGGAATTCATAAAATTATATTGACAATAACTTAAAAAAATTATTATGATAAAAAATAATTAAGGTTAGTCTTCTTCAACCTGGTAAGGTTGATAAACACGGTGCTTTTTTTTATTTCCTCCACCCCCTTTAAAAACTATTCCCAAAGCCACCAAAAAACCAATTATTGTAAGAACTGTCGGCCATTCAGTCAACCAAAATCCATAGCCCCATCCCACATATTGTGCTGTTTGCACAATAACTATGTAGAAAATGATTACTCCCACTGCCAAAAAAGAATATTTTACAACATTACTATCAGGGTCTAAAAAAAGACCTAATAATATAAACAAAGCAAGTATTACAGAAAGACCAACCCCTACTCTGGGAAAAATCTCCGAGAAAAATACAGGAACAAAGTCAAACTGCAAAGACAAGAGTCCAACAGTCAAAGCAATAATTCCATTAACTCCCTTGCTATCTTTAAAAATCTTGGTTTTTGTTAATATTCCGTAAACAAGTGCAAAAATCAGAAGAAAAGGAAGAACAAAACTGAAAAATCCTACCTGCTCCCAGTAAGCCAGCAAATTCCCTATATTTCCCCCGTAATAACCTCCCCTGAAAAATCCGTGAGAAGCCAGCATCACGTTTAGCATATTACTTTTCAGCGAATATTCTTTAAATATGTTTCGGGAAAAATAGCTTTGTTAGTAAAAAGGATTTAATTAAACTATATGTGATAAGATAAGAATAAATTAAATTGCATGGGTAAATTGCTGATTAAAGCAATTCTATTAACACCTTAATATTAATCGCCTCTTAATTACCTTAATTATAATCCGTTTTCCCAGTTTTTCCCAAATCAAATTAATTTACTCATTAATCAAACTAATCTAAAAAACTTATGAACTACTACCTTTCCTCATTACAATGGCTAGGGCAATTATGATAACAACAATAAATGCCGCATTTGTCCAGAAGTCAGCACTCCCACCCTGCCTGAAAAGAAAATCAAATGTACTTCCTTCGACTCCCAAAGCCCAGAGAAGAGCAATTACAACTGCAACAAGAACTGCAATTCCTATTACTATTTTCAATGCCTTGTTTTCCACTTTTAATGGCTGCCCTGAAACAAACCCCCAGAGCAGGAGAGCTATGAACAGCACGACAATTGCAACTGTAAAAAACAGTATAAGATTTCCAACAACTAGTTTTGGGAAAACAGCCCCTACAAAAATCAGGCCAATAACAAATGAAATAAGAGCATTTAATTGTTTTTGGTTTTCTCCGAAAATTTTTGTTTTCTCAAGAATTCCAAAAGCTATAAAAAATATCAGAAGGAAGGGTAATATAAATTTGGTAAAAATCCAGTTCTGTAAAATTGTTTCTTCAACTGCCATCTTATATCAAATCTTCAGGAATTTCTTCTATCTCAGAATCAGAACTAGGCAGAGTGGATTTATTTATAATGAAAATATCGCTTATCGCCCTGACAAACTGGTGAGGTATAATAACACCTCTTGCTCCTCCAATAAGTGATGTAACGCCTCCCCCTACCTTAATCCGCCATCCGTCAATTTTATTTTCCTGTAGATTAGCCTCTTCAATTTCTCCGAAAAAATCCCCAGAGTCTGTGTAGACCTTGGAACCTATAACATCTGTTATTTTCTTGACACGCATATTAAACGTTGTTCGGGATTATTTAAATATTTTTCCATACCTCTGGCTTTGTGTATAAATCATCATTTGTTAAAAAAATCCAATACTAACACGTAATTTACCAATATTATGCAAGATACTAAACAAAATCCATAAAATTCCATTTTGTCTATGCTCAAAGAAATTTGTTCATAAAGTGTCTAGGTTAAAAAGGGCTTTACACAAAAAGTTAGTTTTTGGAAAGTTTTAAATATATTGATTAGACTATAGGATTAGATTCTAAATAATAAAATGGTGTCAAAAGGTTTATCACGAAAGGTTAAAAAGGAAACGTTGAGATTCCTTGAAAATTTAAGGGGTAAATTAAATGAGGGTAAAATAAATTATGCTGAAGGGAAGTTATCATATCATCAACGGTCAGCTGAGGGATATGAATTTGCTTTGCGTGAAGAAACCAAATTTTTTAAACAGAAAAAAGGGGAGCACGAGAATGCGGCAGAATTGGTTGGTGAACAACTAGCTGAATATAGACGCAATATTGAAGGAAATAAATTGGGATTCCTTGAAAAATTAAGGATAAATTATGCTGAAGGAAAGTTATCATATCATCAACGATCAGCTAGGGAATATGAAACTGCTTCGCGTGAAAAAACCAAATTTTTTAAACAGAAAAAAGGGGAGCACGAGAATGCGGCAGAATTGGTTGGTGAACAAATAGCTAGAATGAGGGAAGAAGGAGATCAATCTTCGCACAGAGGTCTTGAGGGAACCATTACCTCTATTCTTCTTTTAATGGGAGGTTTATTTCTCATTTCTGGAAATTTAACAGGATATTCTGTTGCTAATCTTTCCCAATTAGAATCTAATTGGTTTGGGGTCAGCTTACTTATTCTTGGAATAATTTTAGCTTTTGTGTATTTTAAAAGGAGATAGCTTATTATTCTCACAGGTTATAATTTAATAATTTCATAGACAGATTATAGACATTCTAAAATTTATAGACTGTGCTAAGATATTAATGAGATTTAAACTCTGTTATAATACAATCTTTTCAATAATAAAC
>CAZTVG010000002.1:0-94065 GCA_964617015.1 Candidatus Woesearchaeota archaeon
TGAAAAGAAAAGAATCAGAGAAAAAAAGAGCAGAAATAAAAGTTGTTGAAGAAGTTAGCAGGTAATGGGTTTGTTTAAAAAGTTGAAATCTCTATTTTCTGGTATAGATATATTTTTAAATCTCTAATTCACTTATTAATTATGAAAAATAAATCCATTCTATTCGGAATAATTACAATAATATTATTAACAGCTACAGTACTTGCTACTCAGACAACAGTAGTGATTTCTCCTGACAGCATGCAAGGCTGGTTCTTTCACGATGACGGGCATGTTCCTCCTGGTAATGGTGAATTAGTTACAGGTCCAGAGACTCCACCTATGGGATTAGGTAGCGTACATCTGGAGCTTGGAGAATTAACATCAGGAATGACAATACAGCTTATTGATTTTCGTGCAACCCCACTTGCTGAAATAGACAATCTTGAATACAGTACTTATGTCAATCCAGATTCAATAGTTACTGTAGCCATTTCCTTGCAGTTCAACATAGATGACGATTTAACAGATGGTGATAATAAATGGAAAGGACGGCTGGTATTTGAGCCTCCTTACTATGGTAAGACAGCCAAAGTTATCAAGGGTGAATGGCAAACATGGCATCCTATAGAGGAAGAAGGTAAATGGTGGTGGGGGTACTGGCGACCCAATTAAAGCAGAATGTTCAATCAGCAATCCATGTACCTGGGATGAACTGTTAACTAATTTTCCCAACATTGGAATTCGAGATGCTGACTACACTGGTGTTTTGTTCAAAGCAGGCAGTGGCTGGGCACCACCTTGGGATGGCAATGTTGATGCCTTCACTATTAAAATAAATGGTAACAGCATTACGTATGACTTTGAAACCAGCAGCATTAGTCAAGCAAGTGCTCTTCAATATAATTCTGCAAAATCAAATGTCGCTAATAGAATACATGAAGGTGTGAATGATAGTGCTAATTTACTTAAAGAAAAGGAAAAGGAACCTAGTCCCACTACTAGTCAAATCGCCAAAGAGATACATGTAAATGTATCAATTATTGTTACTCAATTAAAAGGAAGTTGGGATGAAGTAGGGGATGTACCATGTGATTTGAGGGGAGGACTAGGACTAGATGGATGTGATGTTGTACCATATAAACTAGAAGAATGTGGAGCTATTATCTGCCAACATGACCATCCTAGAGACTAATTCTGAAATTAATTTTATAAGTAGATAAATTTAAGTGAAAATTCTGTTTAAAGAGTAAGATGATTTAAGACTTATTAAACAAAACCTTTAGGAACAATAAGTTTATAAAACTCATGCTTCTAAAAATTCTAGAGTTTTTAAGATGGTGAATACTATTGACATGCAGGAAATAAGATACCTGAATTTGTTCGAGAGAATAATGAGAGTCAGGACAAGATTCTGTTTCAGGTATAATGAAACAATAGTTTTTTGTGTTCCAAAACCGCTTGTGTCAAAAGCTGTGGGAGAGGGAGGAAGAAACATAAGGAAAATGAGTGAAATTCTCGGCAAAAAAATAAGAGTTGTTCCTGCACCGAGAGGAGTCAATGATGCTGAATTGTTTATAAAAGCTGTTGTCAATCCCGTCACGTTCAGGGGAATTGAAATAAAAGACAATGAGGTGGTGATTGCAGGAGGAATAGGCAAGGCATCCCTGATAGGAAGAAACAAGAGAAGACTGCTTGAAATGCAGAAGATAGTCAAAGATTTTTTCGGGAGAGAGTTTAGGATTGTTTAAGAGATTATTGAAGTTTTCTCTTCATTATATCTCTAAGTTTATCTGCATCTTTTTGCGTCAATCTTTGAAGTAACCCAGTCTTACTATCAACCTCTCTAAATCCTAAATTTTTATCTTCAGGATCGTAAAGTACTGTTCTTTCTTCTACCGGTATTTCATTTGAATAAATAACTTGAAAATTTCCAGGCTTATATCCCCATCCCTCAAATTCCGCTCTTTGCTCCAAATAATTCTCAAATTCTTGCATTAATAATCTGTTATCTTGTGTATCGCCCACAAATATCTTTGTTGGAATACCTACCCTCAGTTGAGTGCAATATCTATAAAACATCATATTAAATTGTTCTTTTAGCCATCCAAGGGAATCTCTTTGTTCTTGTGTTAGTTCAGCCATTTTATAACTATGATTGTAGGAAATATTAGCATTTATAAAATTTTCTATTTTGTTACTCTTTTATAATTAACAAAGAGAGGGCCTATCCAACTTGATTTTTCCGTTGAAAAGATTTAAAAATCAATTTCTCAATTAAGTAGTATCTTAACAAGGGAAGTTGAGTGTTAAGAAACCGTAGGTGTCTTACAGATGGGACTAAAAAACGCATTGAACCTGATAAAGAAAAGAAAAAAATTTAGATGGAAAGATAGGAAATACAAAGTGAGAACTCTTAATCTTTATACTAAATCCGATCCTCTTGAGGGAGCTAATCAGGCCAAAGGAATTGTGCTCCAGAAAATTCAAAAAGAGGCAAAACAGCCAAACTCTGCTATGAGGAAATGCTGCAAAGTTCAGCTGAAAAAGAACGGAAAAGTTGTTACCGCTTTTATCCCTGGAAATCTTGCACAAAGATTCATTGACGAACACGACGAAGTAATGATTGAAAGAATTGGTGGAAAACAGGGAAGAGCAAAAGGAGACATTCCAGGAGTAAGATTTAAGGTTCTTCAGGTAAATGATCAACCCCTGCACCTCTTGGTGAAAGGTAAAATAGAAAAGGGTAGAAGATAAAAATGTATATTGTAAAATATAAGAGATTAGAAAAAAAAGTTAATGAGGTGGAAGTATTCGGAGTGAGATCAACATTCCATGGCTATATAGTTGGAGTTATTTCAGATAAAAATGAAAGAAATTTTAATGTTGTAATTGCATCTAACCTTGAAGGAATAAACCCTGAAGATTATGTCTTCCCTATTGTGGTCAATAGAGAAAGAGCAGAAAAATTATACAACAAATTAAAATAAAATGGAAAAAAATATATTAAAATTCAAAATATTTGACTTGTATGAGACTGATAACATAGAAGTCAGGGATCCCGGACTTAAGAATGTCATAAATCTGCAGCCTAAACTGATCCTGAAAAGCCAGGGGAGAAATATCCAGAAGTTTGGCCAGATAAAAGTGAACATTGTTGAAAGACTCATAAACAGAATTGGTGTTGCAGGCCATCGTGGAAAAAAACACAAAGTCATTCTCAGCAATGCAACAGGAAAATATTCAAAAAACGCAAAAATTATCCTTGAGGCTTTAAGAATTATGCAGGAAAAAACAGGGAAGAATCCTGTTGAAGTTCTTGTAAGAGCTATTGAAAACTCAGCTCCGAGAGATGAAGTTACAATAATTGAGTATGGGGGAGCAAGATATCCTCAGGCTGTTGACGTCTCTCCGTTAAGGCGCGTTAACATGGCTTTAAAACACCTTGTTCATGGAGCATCTGAAAAAGCTTTTAACAAGAAGAAAAATATTGCGCAGGGACTTGCTGATGAAATTATGCTGGCTGCAGAAACAAAAGGTGAAAGTTTTGCTATTAAGAAAAAAAACGAGGCTGAAAAACAGGCTGACAGCGCAAGATAAAAGTTGCTTTAAAATATAGGAATAATTTTAAACTAAGTGATATCCTAAATTGTATGGGAGATGATAAAACACCATTAAAAGAGTTGAAGTTATATCTTGGAGTAAATATGACTTTAATGGATATTAGTTCAAGAAAAAAAGTAGAAGGAATTCTTGAAAGAACTGTTAGAGTTCTTGAAAGTGGAGCAACTTCAGAACAAATAAAAGAAGTTTTTGGTGAATATATTTCTGCTTGGCAACCAGATAGAACATATGGTTAAGTCCAAATATTTAAAAACAAAATTTTTCTTGATTGACGAAAGGTTTTTATAAAAGGCAGCACTAAGATAAGAATGCCAGGTGTATTTGGAGATTTAACTAAATTACTTTGTGGTGAAGAAGGAGGACCATGTTATTTAATATTTCGACTTGGTAATGTTGAAGCGTGCTATGATCAAAAAGGTTTATTATCAAGGCTAAGCCAAGCTCACCCTGAATATTTTCAACTTCACGTTTCCTTTGTCGATATAAATAATACTTCTCAGCCAATGAAACTATTAACAAAACCTGAAGTGAAAAAAATTTACGAGTCTCTAGAGGAAGCCAAAGGACTTAGAAAAAAATTGTTAGGACTTGAAGATAAGATAGGACTTCCAGAATAAGTTTGGGTGGTAATTAAAACTAATCTCTATTAATTTCTTTTAATATTCTTATAATTCCCAAATATTTAAAAACAAATTTTATTATCATTAAGTATTCTCCACTTTTAAGGGAGGTTGACGGTCAAGGAACCGTAGGTGCCTTACCATGGCAGATGAAAAGACAAGAAAAATTCAGGAATTGATGCATCAGCAGGAAAAAATAAGGAACATAGCAATAGCTGCCCATATTGACCACGGCAAAACAACTTTTTCTGATAACCTGCTTGCAGGAGCTGGAATGATTTCGAAAGAGCTTGCGGGAAAGCAGCTTGCACTTGATTTTCATGAAGACGAGGCAACAAGAGGAATTACAATTGATTCTGCATCTGTAAGCATGGTTCATAAATTAGATGAGGAATATCTCATAAATCTTATTGATACTCCCGGCCATGTTGATTTTAGTGGAGAAGTCACAAGAGCCATGCGTGCTGCCGATGGTTGTATTGTTCTAGTGGATGCTGTTGAAGGAGTCATGCCCCAGACAGAGACTGTTTTAAGGCAGGCTTTGAAAGAGCTTGTAAAACCTGTTTTGTTTCTGAATAAAGTTGACAGGCTTATCAAGGAAGTCAAGCTAACTCCCCAGGAAATGGAGAAAAGATTCATTTCTGTCATAAATCATGTTAACGAACTTATCTCAAATATTGCTCCTGAGGGATACAAAGAAAAGTGGAAAGTTACTGTTTCAGAAGGAAGCGTTTCATTTGGTTCTGCATTCCACAACTGGGCCCTAAGTTTTCAGTATATGAAATCAAAAGGAATTACATTCAAGGATGTTATTGATGCCTATCAGAATGACAAAGTCAAAGAATTGGCAAAAAAAGCTCCTTTACATGAAATTGTACTGGAAATGGTTATCAAGCATCATCCCAATCCTGTTCAGGCACAAAAATATCGAATTCCAAAAATCTGGCACGGGGAATTGGATTCTGAGATAGGAAAATCACTTATTAACTGTGATGCTGACGGAGAGCCTGTTTTTGTTCCGACAAAAATCGTTGTCGACAGGCACGCAGGAGAAGTTGCTGCAGGCAGATTGTTTTCAGGAACAATGAAGCAGGGGGATGATGTCTATATGAATCTCGCAAAAAGAAATGTGAGAATCCAGCAGGTTTCTGTTTATCGCGGGGCACACAGAATGGTCGTTGATGAAGTCAGTGCAGGAAATATAGTTGGCGTTGTCGGACTGAAAGATGTTTTCACAGGAGAAACAGTAAGCAAGAAACCCATAGAGCCTTTCGAGGCAATAAAACACCTTTTCGAACCTGTTGTTACAAAATCTATTGAAGCCACAAAAGCTGCCGACCTTCCAAGACTTGTGGAAATTTTAAAACAGATTAGAAAGGAAGATCCTTCTATAAAAATTGAGATTGATGAACAAACAGGAGAGAGCTTGATGTCTGGCATGGGAGAGCTCCATCTTGAAATAATAGAAAACAGAATTAAATCAGAAAAAGGACTTCCAGTCAAGACTTCGCCGCCTATTATAGTGTACAGGGAAACTGTAAGCAGGGAATCTCCTTCTGCAGAAGGAAGGAGTCCTAACAAACACAACAGCTTTTACATGAGAGTGGAGCCCCTTGAAAATGATGTTTATGAGGCAATCAAATCCGGAGAGCTGCGCGAAGGAAGGGTCAAGAAAAAAAACGAGGTTATCTTTAACGTGCTTTCAGGACTTGGATGGTCAGGAGACATGATTCGTGATGTTAAAAATATTTACAAAGGAAATATTTTTTTAGATGAGACACGCGGAGAAGTTCATATTGGGGAAGTCATGGAAATGGTTCTTGATGCGTTTGAAATGGTCATGAATCAAGGACCTCTTGCAAGAGAGCCCTGCATGAAGCTCAAAGTTTCCCTTGATGATACAAGACTTCATGAGGATGCAATTCATCGCGGTCCGGCACAGGTTTATCCTGCTGTCAGGGAAGGAATACTGGAAGCAATGAGAAAAGCCGGTTCATATCTTCTTGAGCCGCTACAGATTCATGTGATAGAAATACCTGACAAATTCCTCGGAGCTGTTACAAAACTTGTCGGAAGCAAGAGGGGGCAGATGCTTGAGGTGAAACAGGAAGGCACTCAGGCAGAGGTAAAAACAAAACTTCCTGTTGCAGAAATGATTGGATGGAGCAATGACTTGCGTTCAGCTACAGAAGGCCGCGGAACTTCTTCTTTGCTTGACCAGTTGTTTGAAAAAGTTCCTGCAAGCATTCAGGCAGATGTCATCAGAAAAATTCGCAGGAGGAAAGGCTTGAGTGAAAATCAGTGAGAATAACGCCCCGACAGAACAATAACAGGGAGTGGAAATAATTACTTTACATATCTTCTTCTGTGAACTGATAAATATCTTCTTGTAAAATAATTAACAAAAGCTTCCTGACCTTTTGGAAACGCTCTGTAATATGATGCTCTTTTCTTGTATTCCATTATTAACATTGGATAACCTGCGTGCCATAGTATGTAATTCATGAGAAGCCTCCCAATTCTGCCGTTTCCGTCACCAAAAGGATGAATGCTTTCAAATTTGTAATGGGCTCTTGCGGCGAGTTCTACAGGATTTAATTTTGATTTATTTATGAATTCTATTAAATTATTCATTTTAGGGATTACTTCTTTCCAATTAGGGGCGATATAACTTCCAACCCTCACTAAATAAGTTCTATAATTTCCAGCAATATCTGATTTTGTTTCACCAAACATTTCTTTATGCCATTTTAAGATTAGAGAATTAGTTATTTTCTCTTTTTTTTCCAGTATTCGAAGAAATATTCTGTTGTGTGTCTCTGTTTCTTTAATGTCTCTTAATGGCTTGTTGGGGGCTATGTTTTCCTGAATTATTTCTCTTACTTCTTCAAAAGTTATTGTTGAGCCTTCAATAGCGTTTGAATTATATGTAAATGCAATAGATATCTCTTCTAGTTCTTTTTTCTTTGCACTTTTAGGTATTCTTTTCCATTCAGATTGAAAATTTTCTTTTATCTTTTCAAGCTTTTTGTAAAGCTCTATTTTCAGCTCTCTGCTAAATTCTTCTTTTATCTTATCTATATCTTTTGGTATTTTTTTTCCGAGATACTTTTCTTTTTTCACTATTTTGTTTCCTTTTCTCATGCTGTGCTCAAGGTAATAATACATTTTTTTGCCCTTGGTTTTTCTCCTTATAATCATAGAAGAATATACCCCTACATATTTATATATTTTTCCTTTTTTTAATTAAATGTAGGGGCACACTCCGACCGAGCGTTGACATATTTAACTCATACTAAAACACCACCAATCATCATTAAAATTGTAAAAGTTTATAAAAGCAAAGTTTAGCTAATCATCATGGAAAGCGCATCAGAATCTCTGGAAGAAAAAGTTGGAGAATCAAAACCAAATAAATTACAATGGTTTCCAGCTTTAGGGGCTATCTTGATATATATTGATTCTTTAATAGGCAAACCAACAATAATGAAGGATTATTTTCATGAAAGCGCAATTTGGCATGCCACATGGTTCACAGGTATTGTGATGGGAACTTATATATTTTATACCAATTAACAAAAAAACTCTCCGAAATATTTATAAACTCATTTTTTTATTAAATAATATTAGAAAATTCTTTTAAGAATTTTTATCTTATCATGCCTACGCCGCCGCAAAGTGGCGAAGTCATTTTATGAAATAAAATGCCTACGAGGCTATACAATAGCCAAGTCATTTTCAAGAAAAAATGCCTAAAGAAAAACCAAACATGAACGTGATCTTTGTTGGTCACGTCGACGCTGGAAAGTCAACAATAGTCGGAAGAATGCTTTTTGATACTGGTGCTGTTTCTGAACAGGAAATGATTAAACACAGACAGGAAGCTGAAAAACACGGAAAAGCCGGTTTTGAGTTCGCTTACATCATGGACAAAATCAAGGAAGAAAGGGAGAGGGGAGTTACCATTGACCTTGCCTACAGAAAAATATTAACACAAAAATTCCAAATCACAATCATTGACGCGCCAGGACACAGGGATTTTGTTAAAAACATGATTACAGGAGCAAGCCAGGCAGATGCTGCTTTCCTGGTCATTGCTGCTCCTGCCGGTGTCCAGCCACAAACCACAGAGCATCTCTGGCTGTTAAGAACAATGGGTGTAAAAAATTTGGCTGTTGCAATCAATAAAATGGACTCTGTTGAATACAAGGAAGAAAAATTCAATAAAGTCAAGGAAGATGTAGGCAAGCTGCTGCAGGGCGTTGGAATCAACCCTGAAACAACTGTTTTCATTGCGTGTTCTGGATTAAAGGGAGATAATATCGCCAATAAGTCTGAGAAAATGTCATGGTACAAGGGACCAACAATTCTCGGGCAGTTTGACCAGTTTCAGGAGCCAAAGCTTCCTACTAACCTGCCGATGAGAATGCCTGTTCAGGACGTTTATGAAATCACAGGCATAGGCACTGTTCCTGTCGGAAAAATTGAAACAGGTATCATGAAAGTCGGACAAAAAATAATAGTATTGCCCGGAAGAACAGGCAAGGGGGTTGAAGGAGAAGTTAAAAGCATAGAAATGCATCATGAAAATCTTCCTGAGGCTGTTGCAGGGGATAATGTAGGAATTAACATAAGAGGAGTTGGCAAGAAAGATATTGCCCGTGGTGATGTGATATCTGATGCTGCAAAGCCTAGTTCTGTTGTAGAGGAATTTATCGCAACAGTCACAATCATTAACCACCCGACTGTGTTAGCCAAAGGATATACTCCTGTATTCCATGTTCACACAGCACAGGTTCCCTGCCAGTTTGTGGAATTGATAGAACAGATTGACCCAAGAACAGGTGAGGTAATCAAGAAAAGTCCTGATTTTTTGAAGAACGGAAATTCTGC
Source organism: Candidatus Woesearchaeota archaeon (assembly GCA_964617015.1). Taxonomy (GTDB): domain Archaea; phylum Nanobdellota; class Nanobdellia; order Pacearchaeales; family GW2011-AR1; genus ASMP01. The sequence continues at coordinate 9,117 of CAZTVG010000002.1, forward strand.
AAAAGTAAGAATAAGGCCCCAGGGTAATCTTTGTTTGGAAACACAGAAGGAAAATTCATATATGAGCAGATTTGCTGTCAGAGATGCCGGTGCAACAGTTGCTGCAGGAATATGCACTGAAATTGTCAAGAAGAAATAATTCTTTTTGGTTTTTTAAAAAGGTTTTAAGTTAATTTATTGTAAATACTTTCTCCCCAAGTATAAAGAACGTAATATTTTGTAGGATAAGAAACAATTTCAACAAATGTCAATCCTATCTTCTTTATTGTGTTGTTACTAGCAAACTCCCTGGCCTCATTACATTTCTCATGTATCATTTTATCTCCAATATAAGGAATGAACATTATTCCCACTAACTTTAATGGCTCTGCAAAGGCAGTCACTGCATCTTCCAAAATACTCCGTTTGTTACTCATTGCACTTCTATTAAATTAGAATTTATAAAAATAATTATACTGTATGACTACATTTCAATAATTCTTATATACTTCTTACTATTCTTTGAAGGATGTTAAGAATTGGCACGTCAAAAAGCGAGATTGAAAAACAACTGGAAGGCAAGGGTAATTTTACCCAGATAGGTTACCTGAATCAGTTCCTGAAGGAATCTCTGACCATGGAAATGAAAAAATTCACTTTCCTGAAACTTGGAGAATTGTATGAGAAAATCGGTATGCTTGAGGAAGCCGCAAAAATGTATAATAGTTCCAGCATTGTATCAATCACTTTTTCTGAGAAAATCAGGCATTTTGTAAAAGAGACAGAGCTGTATATTAAGACAGGAAATTTTGACAAGGCTGACGGGGCGATGAAAAAAGCCAGGGCGCAGGCAAATTCTATGCAAAAACAGGAAATTTATTATGCTATCAGAGACTTTTACAAAAAACAAGGGGAGTATTTTGAAAAAGAACTTAAAAGAAACCATGCTGCGCGAATTTATGAAAAACTTCTGGAAATGAAGATTAGTGATTCAGAAAGAAAAGAAATCAAGGAAAAACTCCTTGAACTTTACGAGAAGCTTGGAAAAAGAAAAGAATATCTTGAGCTGGAAAGGAGATATTTGGTTTGAAACCAACTGAATCCATAAAGCGAATTTCATCCATAAAGTGTCTATAAACCTAAAAAATTAATTCCTTTTCTTAGAAAAATACACATAATATAGTTTAGTTAGTTTTTTATAATTGATTTTGTTATTTCTTATATGAAGAAAAAAGTATTTACATTTTTATTAATTGCAATTTTCTTATATGGATTAATTTTTATTATAAATGTACAAGAATCAATAACTGGTGGTGAGCCTGAAAGAGCATTATTTGACATTAAAGTAGAAATTCCAAGGCAATTTTTTAGTGTAGATCCTAGAGAAGAACTTATTGTAAAAGTGTCTATTTTTAATATTGAAACTACTGGATTAGTTGATGTTTTAGTAAATTATCAAATACAAGATCTTGAAGGAAATATTTTATTAGCGGGAAGCGAAACACTTGGTGTTGAAAAACAAAGAGATTACATAAAAACATTTACAATTCCTGAAGATGCCAAAGCAGGAAAATATATTCTCTATGCAACAATAACCTATAAAGGGGTAACTACAAGTTCAACAGCTCAATTTGTAATTAGCAGAATTCTAAAAACATTTGAAATTGTGATATCTCTTTCTATTGCATTTATAATAATTATCATAATCATTATCCTCAACCAAATCAGAAAAATTAAAAAACATGTAACACGTCATCATAAAAAAATATATAAAAAACATGCTTGAATTTCTATTTTTGTCTTGAGCCAAAATAGACTATTGCACCTAATAACATAAGAAAATGGACAGTTCTCGTATTTGTATTAAGAACATCTGCTATCATCTGAGATAAACTTTTCTCTTGTTTTTCCATAAAAATTTCATTTGTCATATTTTAATATGATTTGGGCTTTTAAAAAACTTTCCGACGATTAAGCCTTGCACAAATTTGGGCAAGTTGCACAAGATTGAGATGTGGTTGCACAATGTTTAAAATTACATAATTATTAAGGTGTAAATGGCTATTAAAGATAACTACAAGAAAATAGATGATTCCTTTGAAACTGGATTTGAAAATAAGTCTAATAAGGAAATTGTTCATATACATAGAAGTACAACTAATGGATATTTAAGAGAAGATATTTCTTTAGAAATGAATAGAAGACTCATAGATGAAATAGAAGAATTTAACAAGTCTTCATCTAAACAAACTAAAAAAATCATTAATTTAACCAAGTGGATTATTGGACTCACAATTGCTATGATATTTGGAGTTGGTTTTCAAATAGGTTTATTACTTTTCTAAAATGTGTGGGATAGAGTTCAATAATCCTAATAAATGGGCTGGGCTTCTTTTGAATAGTTTGAAGAATGAAAACAGAAACATCATTTGAAAGATTGAAAAAGGCAATTCTTGAATTAAAAGATGGTTATCCTGAATATGTATTTTATGGAAAGATTGAATATTTTGTAAAGACAGGAACAGAAGCAGTAGATTTATTGGATAGGCATGGGATTATTGAAAAACTTTCCAGAAATGCTGTTACATTACGTATTTTGGCTATGACGCCTGAAGAACGTGCAAAGTTACCTCAAGGAGAGGATATGTATCGTTGGTATCGTCTTACCCCAAAAGGAATAGATTTGGCTATTTCTATGATTAATTTAGAATATACTAAAGAAACGAGGATATTCACTATTACCATAGTTGCTATAGGTATTTTGGCTTTGATTTGGAGTTTTGAACAATTAATTTTAATTTATTTACAAAATCCTATCTTCTAACTCCCTCAGTTTGACAAGGGAGATGGATTCAATTAAAACTCCCTAAGGTTTGACAATCTCCTCAACCAAAACCCTTAAAAAGCCATCAGACCTACAGATTCTGTAGAAAAATATTAGATATTAAGTATCAGTAAATTCACATTCACCTTCATTTTAGCCCAGTGCTTTTAAAAAGTTGAAAAGTAGTTATTTGGAATATATTTTTCTGCAATAATTAAATTTAAGGAGAAAAAGACAAAAAGCAAGCTTTTAGCTGCGTTTTGTCAAACAAAACACAATGGCAAAAATAAGCCCTGTATCTATAAAATACATGATACATGCAAATTTCAGAGTAGAGGGTGCCCTGGAGAAGCCAGATGTAATCGGAGCTATCTTCGGTCAGACAGAAGGTCTTTTGGGCGCTGACCTTGAAATGAGAGAACTGCAAAAAGAAGGAAAGATAGGCAGGATTGAGGTAGAACTTGAAAGAAAAGACAAGATAACAACAGGAATAATCAATATTCCTACAGCCCTTGATCAGTCAGAAACAACCCTTATTGCTGCTGCTGTTGAAACAATAGAAAAAATAGGTCCCTGTGACGCTCAGATTGAAGTCGAAAGAATAGAGGATGTCAGGGGAAGCAAGAGAGAGTATATTGTTGAGAGAGCCAAGAAATTAATGGTAGAAATTAAAGGCAGGACAGATTCCAGAGAAATTTCAAAAACCATAAAAGATTATGCAAGAACAGCTTCTGTTCAGGAATATGGCGATGAGAAACTTCCATACGGAAATATATCAGGCCAGGAAGTGATAGTTGTTGAAGGAAGGGCAGACGTGCTGAATCTGATGAGAGCTGGCGTGAATAATGTGATAGCCATGAACGGAACCAAATTGCCTGAGGCCATAAAAGAGTTAAGCAAGGAAAAAGACATAACTCTTTTTGCTGACGGCGACAGAGGAGGCAATCTGATTGTTCAAAATGTTATTGATAATGCAAGAGTAAAGTATGTTGCATTTGCTCCTGATGGAAAAGAAGTTGAAGAGCTGACAGGCAAGGAAATATATATGTACCTGAGAAAAAAGATTCCTGTGGAAGAATTTTTGTCTGGGAATAAATATCCGGAAAAAAGATTCAGGAAGGAAGAAGAACCAGGTTTGGATAAGGGAAAAATTCGAGAGCTTTCAGAGAAAAACAAGGGTTCAGGAAAAGCAGTTTTCCTGGATTCTTCCCTTCAGGAAATAAAAAAAGTCTCTTCCAAAGGTCTCGCCAGTGCTTTAAGAAATATAAGAGAAAAACCTTCTGTAATCATAATTGACGGAGTTGCTGCTGTTTCAGCAATAAAAGCTGCAGAAGAACATGGCGTGAAAGTCATTGTGGCAAAAAATTTCACGACAACAGATACTAATCTGGAACTTTTAAGTTTTTGATCTATTCTTTCCATAAGTTTTATAAACCCCAAAATGAAGTTATTAGTCATGTCAAGTTTAATTGATAGATTGCTAAAACGAAAACCAGTTGCTGATGAAAAAATAAGATATATAGAACAGCGGTTTGATTACGATTGTGGTCAAACGTGTTTAGATATGTTGGGTTATGATGGACACAAAATGTTTCCAGGCAGGGCATTGACAAGGGAAGAGTTGAGGTCTATTGAAGGTGTTAAAGAAGATTATGAAATTGTATTATCTGAAACAACCCATTTTGAAGAACCCTATATTTTTGATGTTCCTGGCGTTAGAGACCCCAGTCAATATCATTTCATTTTAGTTCATGGAAATAGAGTGTATTGCCCCTCTTTAGGTGTTTTTAAAATTAAAAAATATCTAAGAAACATATGGAGTCCTCGATCCGCATTTCAAGTTCCTTTTGCTGAAGACATGAAGCATACAGAACAAGTTTCACTTAATAAGTAACAATAATGTATAAAGAACCTTGAAAGAGCTTGATTTAAAAGATGCTAATTTTATAATCATTCGCCAGTTTGTAACTTAATTTTATTCACTTATTTGTTAAGAGTAATCTATAAAAAGATTAAACAATCTACAGAATCATGTCACTGAAATTCGGACCAGGTGGTTTGGGAAGTGTGAAGGATGCTCTCTCTAAATTGGAAAAATACAACAAACTTGGTTTAAAGGCCTGCGAGATTGAGTTCACTTATCAGGTCTACATAAAAAGAGAAGAAGATGCCCTGAAAATCGGAAAAGCCGCAAAAAAACTCGGAATCAAGTTAAGCATCCACGCTCCTTACTGGATTAATCTTAATTCTGATGACAAAGAAAAAATCAGGCAGAGCAAGGAGAGAATTCTGAATTGCTGTGAAGTGGGTGACTGGCTTGGAGCCTACAGGATTGTCTTTCATCCAGGATATTACGGAAAAACCAGAGAAAATGCATATGAAAATATAAAAAACCAGATTTTAGATCTTCAGGAGGAAATTAAAAAAAGAAAATATAAGGTGAAGCTTGCTCCCGAGACAATGGGTCGTGTCAATGTTTTCGGATCTGTTGAAGAAATCCACAAACTTGTTGAAGAAACAGATTGTGATTTTTGCATAGATTTTGCGCACATCTTGGCCCGCTATAAGAGCTACAACTTCAAAGAGGTTTTAAACAAATTCAAGAGACACAAAACCCTGCACCTGCATTTTTCAGGAATAGAATATGGCGAAAAAGGAGAAAAACACCATAAAAAAACACCAGGAAAGGAATGGAAAAAACTCCTTGAGAATTTGCCTAAAAATAAAGAAATTATAATTATAAATGAAAGTCCTCTGCCTGTTGAAGATTCTCTTCTTGGATTGAAGATTTACTCCAACAAAATTTAATTTTGACAAACCTGAAAATAGCACTTGATGTTACTTACAGTTAGTACTATGTAATTAACATTTTCTGTTATCACCATAAAGTTTATAAATCACTTCAAGGTCTGTAGAAATATAGAAAACTTGGGGAACCTTGTTCCCTAGAAATAAATAAACAAATAAATATAAGATGGATATGAATAAGAAACTTTTGGTTTCTTTTTTGGCGTTTGTGAGCGTCTTATTTCTAGCTGTTACTGTAAGCGCTGTTTCAGAACTTGCAACTATTCTGGATGTTGAAGTTGACGGAATCAATGTTAATGACAATCCAGCAATCATTGTTGGAGATACAGTAAGTATCAGAGTTGAGTTTGAGTCAATGGTTAATGCCTCTGATATTACAGTGGAAGTGGAAATTGAAGGCGACAGGAAAGACGTTGAAGCACAGACAAGGCTTTTCGATGTTGAAGATGGAAATAGCTACGTTAAAACCCTAAGACTTGAAGTTCCTTTCGACCTTAAGGATGATCTTAGTGACTTTGTTACTCTTAACATTGATATAAGCGGAAGCGGTTTCAAGACAGAAACAAGTTTTGATTTGAGAGTTCAGAGAGAATCTTTTGATGCTGATATCAAGTCTATAGGTGTCCCTCAGACAGTTAAGGCCGGAGAAACTTTCCCGGTTGATGTTGTCCTGAAGAACCTAGGTTACAATGACTTGGATGATTTGTTTGTGACTGCAAGAATATCTGCTCTGGACATTGAAAGAACAGCCTTCTTTGGAGACCTTGTTGCTCTTGAGTGCGATGACCATGATACACCCGTAGAGAACTATGGTGTTGACATTGACAGGAAGTGTAATGAAGATGATGATGACACTGTGTTTGGAAGACTTTTCCTTACTGTTCCATATGGTGCTGAATCAGGTGTCTATGCTCTTGAAGTAGAGGTTGAAAACGAAGACACAACTTCAAGCGAAGTTGTTCAGATCGTTATAGACAATGCCTTTTCTGCAGGAAACTTCATCGTTTCAGGTAATCAGCTGCTCATTGTGAATCCAACAAATGACGTGGTTGTTTACAGACTTGTGCCTGAATCTACAAGCACTGTTTCAGTGAGTTTAAGCAAAAGTCTTGTTGCTGTTTCTGCTGGTTCAAGTGAGACAGTAACTGTGGAAGCAACATCAACTGTCGCAGGAACACAGACTTATTCTGTGAATATTTTTTCTGCAGACGGAACACTTGTTGACACGGTAAGCTTCAGTACAGTTACAGAAGGAAGAAAAGTTACAAGCCCAATAGTTGTTTTGACAATCATTCTGGCAATAATATTTATTGTATTGCTAGTTGTATTGGTTGTCCTGATTGGAAAGAAACCTGAAAAAGCTGAAGAATTCGGAGAAAGCTATTACTAATTTTTTATTTTTAGCTTTCTTATTTTTCTTTTTATTTTTATTATTTTTTAGACTTAATAGTACAACGTCCTTTCTGGGTGTTTTAGTTATAAAAAATTATATAAGTAATAGTTGGTCCTAGGTTGTATGTCCGTAAAATCACTACTGAAAAAAGTTGCAAAGGAATTTGATTTAAAATTTGATCAAAAAAATAAATTTAAATATCTTATCTTAACAAAAAAAGAAATTATTATTCGTAATTTTCTCGGAGATTGTCCTGACCCCATTTATATAAAACACGGGAACCATGATAAAAATAAAATTGGTGTTAATTTAGTTAAATATCTTAAAACAAAAGATTATAAAAAAGATTTTTCTACGCCACAGGGCTGCGTAATTACACAAGGAAATTTAAAGAGAGAATTAAAACTTATTCCTAAAATTCCTGATGAGAAATTGAAAAAAGAAATAAAGAATTTTTATAATAAAATAAAGAAAAAAATTGGCAATTCAAAAAGATTAACGCTTATTTGGAAACCAATAAAAAAAGAAGAAAAAAGCGAACAACGTAAGGAAATTCTTTTACATGAATTTATTCATGAATTGGCGGAATATAATAAGATTAGAATAAGAGATTGGAGGTGGAATGAAGGACTCATTACATATATTACGTATTTTGTTATAGGAAAACTTTATAGGGTTAAAGAGAAACCCAAATTAAAACAGAATAAAATGTGGCTTATATATGCTGAATATACTCGTAGATGGATTGAGCTTCTCGAGAACGTTGAAAATCCAAAAGAACGAAAGAAAATTATTCTTAAAAAAGTTAAAGAACTTAAAGAAATAAGAAGAGAATATCTTAGAAAAACTAACTCAACGCCCGAATAGGGCTTATTCAACAAAAGGAACAAATATGAATCCTGGAATTTTCTTTTTTATCTCAAAGACATTTCCCTTTCTCTTGAGAACTATAAGAGATTGTTCAAATCTTGGACCTTTTGGAAGAACAAGTATGCCTCCTTCCTTTAGCTGGCCTAGAAGTGCCTCTGGCAGTTCGCGACAGGCAGCACTTACGAGAATCCTGTCAAAAGGTGCCTGCTCTGGAAGACCGTGAAATCCGCTTTTATTGTATATCTTAATATTATTGTAATTCTCAAGATTTTCCTTTGAGCTTTTAGCCAGTTCACTGAGTATCTCAACACCAAACACCTTTCCTTCATTGCCAACAATCTCTGAGATAAGGGCGAGAACATACCCACAGCCAGAACCAAGCTCAAGCACTTTCTGTCCTTTTTTTAAATCTAATTCAGAAAGCATTACTGCAATAGTGTATGGCTGGGAAATTGTCTGTCCAGAGCCAATTGGCAAAGGCGTATCTTCATAAGCATTGTCTTTTAATTCAGATGGAACAAAATCCTCGCGTTTAACGCTTGAAAAAGCATCCAGAATTTTCTTTGAAAAACCCATTTCCTTCAAACTTCTCAGGAGTTGTTGTTTGTTCATTTTAAAACAATTCCTCAAATTCTTTTCTTGATAATTGAATATCTTCTTTAATTATCTTTAATAGTAAACCAGGTCCTATTTTGTCTCCAGGATGATAAGGGATAACAGTTGACCTGCCATTAGGATGTTTGAAGAACATATGGCTTCCTCTTTGCCTAATAAATTTAAAACCTAATTTCTTAAGAATTTTTGATAATTGTATCGCATCAAGACGTGGCAGTTTTGCCATCTTCAAACTCCATTTTTTAAGAGTTTGAACGCTTTCATTGTCTTAAACCTCTACTTTTTGTATACCAATAAATTCACTTCTTACTTCAATACTTGGTTTTTCGCATTCTAAGTAGAGAGCAATTGCTTCCTTTGTCCTTTCAATAAGTTCATCTATGCTTTTTGCTTGTGTGTGGCATCCTGGCAATCCGACTACCTCTGATACAAAATAACCTTCCCCATCCTTTTCGATTATTACATTAAAATTAGTCATAATAATCATAACTTAAAAGGGTATATAAAATTTTCTGACGTCTCATAATTATTATTAAATTAATTATATTAAAAATTGAGATTTTTTGTTCATGAATAAAAAAGAAGAGAATATTCATCTTAAACCCTTAAACTAATTATCCGTCATGCATACGACGTGAATTTTAATTCACGGAGTCATGGCTATACTCTAAGACTAATGATTTTAGATATACCGTCATGCATGCTTACCCCGTAGAGATTTATTGCTCTTGTGATGACTTCATCATTGTGCGTGATTATTATGTACTGGCCCTTCTGCATGTATTTGTTAAGAAGACCGGCAAGTCTTTCAGAATTTTTTTTGTCGAGTGCTGCGTCAACCTCATCAAGAATATAAAAATAATAAGGCCTGTATTCCTGAATTGCAAAAATCAAAGAAAGAGCCACAAGGGTTTGTTCCCCTCCTGACAGGGATTTTACATCAAAATATTTTCCATGGCCTGTTTTAACCAAAACACTAACTCCGCCATCAAAGGGATCTTTCCTGTTCTCCATTTCCAGAGAGACATGACCTTTTGTGCTTAACTGGGAAAAATTCCTGGAGAAAAATTCATTTAATTGATTTAGTGTCTGAACAAAAACTTTTTTCTTTTTTATGTCTATTTCATGAATTATCTTTAAAACTCCCTCTTTTTCTCTGGAAATTATTTCTGCTTTTTCCCTTATTGCATTATACTCTTTCTTTATAGAATCATAAACTTCCAGTGACCTGAGATTCACAGAACCAAGTCTTGAAAGAATCTCCTTGGTTTTGATAAGTCTCTGAACCAATGAATCTTTGCTTGCCTTGATTACCTCTATATTTTCAAACTCAAGCATTTCTGTTTCCAGATTTTCCGCCTCTGCATCAACTCTTGCTTTTTCAATCTTTAAATCATTCATTTCCTGCTCTACGGCATGAAGTGAGTGCTGTTTTGAGAGAATCCCTGATTCCTTTTCCCTTGATTTTCTCTGAAATCCTTCTCTTTCTGAAATGAGTTCCTGGAATCTTTTGCTTAATATTTCCTCCTGCTTCTTTTTCCTTGAGAGAATTTTTTCTTTTTCTCCCAGATTGTCTTTAAGATCCCTAAAGTCTTCCTTTAAATCTTCCTCTTCTCTAAAAATTTGTTTTAGGGAAATTCTTGAACGCTCAAGCTCTCTTTCCTTGAATATGACTTCTGATTTCACGTTTTCCCTTGTTCTGAGCGGAATTTCTTGGATTTCAATCCTTAGTATTTCATATTTTTGCTCTATGTGGGAGCTGGCTTCATAACTTTTTTCAAGAGTTTTTCTTTTTTTAATTAATTCCAAGAGCTCTTCTCTGACTTTTTCTGATTTTTCATGAATTGTTTTAATCTGCAGTTTTTTCTCATTTATATTTGAAATTCTGTTCAGGTCTGATTCGGTCTTTGAGATTTCATGCGTCATTCCATCAACATCCCGGATTATTATTTCCTTTTTCTGGTAAATTAACTCCAGTTCCTTATCCGCGTTTTCTATTTCTTTCTTCAGGGATTCTGTTTTGGGAAGAATTTCTTTCTTTATCTCCTCCATATGCTCAGGAGTTATCCTGCTTTTGCATATGGGGCATATGTCAAGTTTGGAGATTTTCTCCAGAATTTTATTCTGGTTTTCTATTTCTGATTCATTAGCAGAAGTAATTTTTTCGAACTCAACTTCCTTTTTCAGCAAGCTGCTGAGAACAACTTTTTTTTCTGCAAGCCCGAGTTTAAGCTTGTCAAGTTTTTTTGAATCAGCCCTCGGGTCAAAAAGTTCTATCGAAAAATTTTCAGCCTGTTTTAACAGAAAATCAGATTCATCCACATAATTTTTATAAAGAGTGTTTTTGTCCTGAATTCTTTCCCTGATTGACTTCAATTCAGATTTAATCATGTAAAATCTCTTTCTTTGATTTTCAAGTCTTTCAAGTTCTCTCTTTTTTTCCTCAATCTCTTTTGTTTTCTTTTCTGCTGTAGGGGATTCTTTCCTGAGTTCTTTCACGGAAATTTCTGTTTCTTTTATGAACAAATGAAGCTCATGCTTTTCCCTTGAAAGTTCGGAAAGTTTATTCACCTGGTTTTCAAGCCTTACACCCATTCCCGCAAGTTCTGCCCTCAGATTCGCAATTTCATGGTTAAGCTTTTCCTGTTCAAGCCCTGCAGATTTCTGTATTTTTAGGTTGATTTCATTAATTTTCAACTCAAAGTTTTTTATTTCTGCTTCAATTCCTGTTATTAGCTTTTTCAGATTTTCTGTTTCTTTGTTCTTTTTTCCCATATCTGAAACTATTTTTTCAAGCTCTCTCTTTTTTCTGGAAAGGTCATGATAAATTATGCTTGCTCTTAATCTTTTTGTGTCTTTTTCAAGTTTTTTATATTTCAGTGCCTGCTGCCTCTCTTTTTCAAGATTATTAAGGTAAGATGCTCTCTCTCTCAGAATCGAGTTGATTTCCATGAGTTTTTCATCTGTCTTTTCAAGCTCTCTTAGAGATTTCGCTTTTCTTGATTCATAAACAGAAATCCCGGAAACCTCTTCAATTACTTTTCTTCTTTCCTCTGGCTGCATTATGACAAAATTCTGGATTTCACCCTGGAGCACGATGTTAAACCCCTGGGGGTCTATTCCTGCCTGAGCCAACAAAGACAAAATTTCCTGTCTTGTTTTTGTCTCATTGTTAATTTTATATACGCTTTGCCCGTTTCTTCTTACTGTTCTCTTTATTACCACCTCATTTTTTTCTATGGAAAAAATTCTTTCTGAGTTATCAAACACGACCTCAACAGAAGCTTCTTTTGCAGGAGATGCTGCTTTTGTCCCGAGAAAAATTAAATTTCTTGCTTTGGCAGCCCTCATAGACTTTATGCTAAGCCTTCCTAAAACAAAACACAATGCATCAGAAATATTTGATTTTCCAGAGCCATTAGGACCAAGAATAACATTTATCCCCCGCGTGAACAGAATTTCTGTTCTTCTAGGAAAACTCTTAAATCCATGAATAACTAATTTTTTTATATATGACATGGTCCCAACTTCCATTTATTTAAGCTCATGATAAAAAACAGTCGGAGAAGTTTTTAAAGATTAGGATATTAAAACAGTTTTTTTTGCTTCAGGTTTGAGTTTGCTTTTTTCCAGGTTGACCATGTTTTTCTGAAAATTTCTTTATGTTTTCTTGCGTTTTTTGCAATGAATTTCTGTGTTAAGGGATCTGAGCTGTAACCAGAACCTATTTTATCACCGTACTTTTCTTTTAACTTAGATATTTCCAGTTCTCTTTCGCTTTTTGCAAGAATTGAAGCGGCAGAAACAGCAATATAATTTCTATCTGCCTTATGCTCGCAGACTATTTCGAGGTTTGAAAGATTATTTATATGGGTTTTCAGGAAATCTGACCATTTTCTTATAGAAGTAGATGGACAGTCAAGAATAACTTTTATTTTTTGCCTGCCTTTGTTTATCTTGTTGATTATTTTTGCCGCAGCTATTGCCTCGAGTTCATTGAGTTTTATTCCTTCTGCATTTTTCCTGTCTATTTCATCAGGATATAAAAGAACTAATTCAAAATCTTTTGCCTTTTCTTTTATTATTTTCTCGAGGAACTCCCTTCTTCTCCGGGTGAGTTGCTTGCTGTCTCTTACCCCAAGTTTCCTGAACTCAACTCCGGTTTTTTCATCAATAAGGCAGCCGGCGAGAATCATCGGGCCAATAACTGGTCCGCGGCCTGCATCATCAATTCCAAGAACAAGAGTGCTCATAGAAGAAAAAACAAAGTTTTCTTTTTAAGGATTTCTAACTCCGCGCAGATAGTTAGATTTATAAGTTATTCATCAATTTTATTTTTATAGCGGGATGGAGCAGTCTGGAGTGCTCGTCGGGCCCATAACCCGGAGGTCGGAGGTTCAAATCCTTCTCCCGCTATTTCCTAATAAAAACCTTTAAAACCCCAAGATTAATTCTATAAAATAAGCCGACATCGCATATGAGGGGCACCAAGGTTCCCCTTACACTAACCCCTCCTTTTGAGGATAGTAACATGCCGACATCGCATAGTGGTATTGCACGAGATTGCTAATCTCGGTCCTTCGGGACTCCCAGGTTCGATTCCTGGTGTCGGCGTTTCTAAGAATCATTCCAAAGCAACAAACCTGTCACGACCTACATGTTTTGCCTTGTAAAGTGCCTTATCTGCCCTTTCCTTGAATCTTTTTTTAGAATCTCTTTTTCTGAACTGAGTTAATCCCCCGCTTACAGTAATCTTGTATTTTTTCAAAACCTTATCTGATTTTATTGCTCCTCTAAGCCTTGAAGTTATCTTCTTTGCTTTCTCAAGGCTTGTTTCAGGAAGAAGAACAAAAAATTCCTCTCCGCCAAATCTTGCGGCAATATCTGATTTCCTGAGTTGTTTTTTTAGAACATTTGCGAGCCTTACAAGAACCTCATCCCCCTTCAGATGTCCGTAAGTATCATTTACTTTTTTAAAAAAATCTATGTCAATTATAAACAAAGAAAGCTTTTGATTTCCCCTCTGGGCTTTTTCAATTTCCATGTCAAGAATATTCTCAAAGAATTTATTGTTATAGAGTCTGGTTTTTTCATCATGCGTTGCTGCGTCGTAAAGCACTGAAATGGACTCACTCATTGCACTGAGAAGTTCCTCAATTCTTTCTCTGAACTTTGGATCAAGGGCAGAGATTTTTTTGCTTAATTTTTTATCCATTAAAACTTTAAAGAAGAATAGTTAATAAAGTTTTTTAAGATTAATATTCCTTGTTGACCTCACTTGTCCTTCTGTGTCTTATATATAATTTATCAAGAATTTTCAGGATTTCCTGTCTTTGTTCTGATTTCCCAAGGCCTTTCCAGTCTAGGAGTGCAAGGTCCACTTCCTCTTCTGTTTTTTCTATTGCCTCCTTAATCATCTCTTCTGTCAAGGGAAAAGCGTACTGGGAAATAACATGGGAAATAGCTACATTGGATTTTAATTGTATTTTATTGAAATTAGGGCAATAGTGCGGGCCACCTATCGCAATTGCAACTTCATTGTAGGGATTTTCCCTAAATTCCTTCACAGCCTCAAAAGTTGTTTTTGCAATTATAAATGCCGCTCTCCTGTCTGTCCACTCGTTTTCTGTAGAACCTATTTCTATGAAAATGCATGGTTTATCAATCAAGGGACCGTGATGCGTGGCTTCCATAGTTACTTTATAATTTTTAAGATTGTATTTTTCCTTGTTTTCATTAAGTTTTTCAAAAATTTGCTTTAAGAAGAGAGCAGAAGTTTTACAAACTTTTCCCGCTTTTCCCCCGAAATCTGCACTTCTCCAATTTCCAGGAGCATGCACAGAAAGTGTCTTTTCACGCTTTTCTGATTTGTGCTTCGAAGCGAAAATAATGAAGTCATACTGGTTTATTTTTTCAAGGTCAAGATTTTCTGTATGAATTATTTCCTTGTTAACCAGGTAAAATTTGAAGTCTCCGAACTGCGAGAGCTGAGTAGTTATGTTTGTTCCTGCCTTGTCAAGCTTGCTGGCCACTATAAGGAATTTTGAGTACATGATTAAATATAAAAACAATATTTCTTAAATATTGTTATGGCTGACATTATTAACATAATTATCGGGATCATTGTCTTATTTTTAGGAATTCCTATTGGAAACTATCTTGCTAAGTTTACCAGAGATGAATTGAAGTCAGGCCAAAGATGGTTTAAACTGATAATAATTTTTAGTTTAATCATAGCTTTTATCGGGCTTTTTATTGGAGATGATATTTTATTTTTTAGTTTCTTGTTTATTGCTATTGTTACAGGCAGGAGTTTAAGAAAATAATTTCAACATATACTTTAAATCAAATAAAATATTAAAAAGATGTGTTTTTATAACCAAAAATGACTTTAACGATGGAAGAATTAGGAACTATCGGAACAAAAAAAGTTTCTCAAGAATTATTTCGAGAAGCTGTAGAAACCATACCGAGCCATATAGAATATGCTGGGTTGGAATTTACATATGCGGGAATACCTAGATTTGGATATGAAGATGATGAAAAGAAATATGTTTCTGAATGTGTACAACAAGGCGTAATGCCCTTTTCACAGTTAAAATTAAACTACAAATCTGATTTTAAATGTTTTATTCTTGAAACTTCGTTCAATGAGAATTTTTTAGGTATTGATAGAAATTCCACTGAAGAAATAAAAAATGCATCCTTTAATGGTATGCTAAAAGGAGGAAAGATTCATTCAATGGAAACATTAGTTGGTGATGGGCATAATTTGCTCAAATTTGAAGATTTTAAAGAAGAATTTCTAAAAAAATTTTTGGAAGCTGGGTATCATTTAAGCGGAGGGGATTTTTGGCTAAGTTCATATCATCTAACAGGATATAATCAGGGAAATTATAGAGAGAGTGGTATGTTATTAGAACATAGAAAAGGGATTGAATTACAATTAGAAAAATATCCTAATGCAGATGGAAAACAAAGGTTGGTAGAATGGTTTACCCAACTTACAGAGAAACATGACGCAAAAGTTTATGCAACAAAATTAGAATAAACTTAAAAACCAGGTTTTTTTCTTGAATTTATGCTTTACTTAATAGGTCTTGGGCTAAATGAAAAAGGAATTTCACTGGAAGGTCTAGAGGCAGTTAAAAAATGCGAGAAAGTTTATCTGGAATCTTACACAGTGGATTTTCTTTATCCCAAAGAAAATCTTGAAAAAATAATTGGTAAAAAAATATCCATTTCTGACAGAGAATTCGTTGAAAATTTAAAAATACTTAATGAGGCTAAAAATGTGGATGTTGCATTATTGGTTTATGGTAGCCCTTTAATGGCAACAACACACATAACAATTAATGAGGAAGCTGAAAAAAGAAAAATAATGGTTAAGGTGATTCAAGCTGCATCTGTTTTTGATGCTGTTGCTGAAACAGGTTTGCAGTTATATAAATTCGGAAAAATTGTTTCCATTCCAAAATGGCAGGAAAACTATAATCCCGAAAGCTTTGTGAATATAATCAAAGAAAATAAAAAAATTAACGCTCACAGTTTAATTCTTGTTGATATTGGTCTTGAACTTAAAGATGCACTTGAGCAGATGGAAATTTCGACCAGAAATAAAAAAATGAAAATTGGTAAGATAATAGTTTGCTCAAGGCTTGGAACAAAAGATAGCAAAATTATCTATGATAAAATTGAAAATCTAAAAAATGAAAATATCAAAAAACCTTTTTGCATAATTATTCCAGGAAGGCTACAATTTTATGAAAAGAGTGTTTTAAGGGATTTTTAATAAAAATTGATTATGGGATTCCAGAAGAGCTTAAAAATAAAAATATCAAAAAACCTTTCTGCATGATTATTCCAAGCGAGTTTCACTTTGTTGAGAGGAATATGCTTGAGGAATTTGAATAAGGCCTCTTTGTCCTAATTCATCATAAACTATTCCTTTGATTTCTTCCATATGTCTTTCTGGATAAACATAAGGTATTCTTTGTGTCCGCATCCAGATAAAATCAGTTAGACCGGCCATTAGTGCTTCATCAAATAATTCTCTTTCCTGCTCGGACAATAATGCTATTTTAGCTTCTATATCCATGATTAACCTGTAAAATGGAGTGTTTAAAAATCTTTCTTTGTAGGTTGTTAAGGAATTATTTAAAAACATTAAACCCCAATAAATAAAATGTATGATTTCAAGAAATCAGAAGAAGAAATTCTAAGATTTTGGAATAAAAACAAAATCTTCGATAAACTTAGAGAAAAGAATAAAGGAAAGAAGAAATGGAGATTCATTGATGGACCAATAACTGCAAATAATCCTATGGGGGTTCATCACGCATGGGGTAGAACATATAAGGATTTATTTCACAGATTTAAAGCAATGCAGGGTCATGAGATGAGATATCAAAATGGGTTCGACTGCCAGGGTTTGTGGGTAGAAAGAGAGGAAGAAAAAGATTTAGGATTAAAGAATAAAGCAGATATAGAAAAATTTGGTATTCTTAATTTTGTCAATGCCTGCAGAAAAAGGGTTGAAAAATTTTCTAAAATTCAAACAGAGCAGTCTATAAGGCTTGGGCAGTGGATGGACTGGGATAATTCTTACTACACAATGAGTGATAATAATCAGCTACACAACTGGCATCTTTTGAAACATTATCATAAAAAAGGGTGGCTTTACAAGGGAAAAGACGCTGTTCCTTGGTGTTGGAGATGTGGAACCGCAAGTTCAAAACATGATATTGTTACAGAAGGATATAAGGAAGTTACTCACAAAGCTTTATTTATGAAATTTCCATTAAAGAACAAACCAAATGAATATTTCTTAATATTCACTACAACACCTTGGACAGTTCCTGCAAATGTTGCAATAGCAGTAAATAAAGATTTGGATTATGTAAGAGTAAAACAAGGTGAAGATTTTTTATGGTTAGCAGAAGCCACACTTAAAGAATTAAAAGGAAATTACAATATTATAGAAAAAAAGAAAGGTTCTAGACTGGAGAATATAGAATATGTAATGCCTTATGGAAATTTAAATGTTCATGCAAGATCACCCCATAAAGTTGTTCTATGGGATTTAGCTTCTGGAGAAGAAGGAACAGGAATAGTCCACATCGCACCAGGATGTGGTGCAGAAGATTTCGAACTTTCTAAGAAAGAAAAACTTCCGGCAGTTTCTCCGCTAGATGAGGCAGGAGTTTACAAAGAAGGTTATTATAAATTAAGTTTTAAAAAATATTCTGAAGTAAATGAAGAAGTTCTTAAGGATTTAGGAGAAAGAGGTTTTGTCTATAAAATAGATTCTATAAAACACAGGTATCCACATTGTTGGAGATGTGGTAACGAACTCGTGTTTAGACTTGTAGATGAATGGTATATTAAACATAAAGAAATAAAACCAAAGTTAATTGCAGCCAACAAAAAAATCAAATGGTATCCTAAATATGGTCAAAAAAGGCAAGAAGATTGGTTTAACAATATGGGAGACTGGTTAATTTCTCAAAAAAGATATTGGGGATTGCCTCTTCCCATCTGGGAATGTCAAGAATGTAACAAATTTGAAGTTATAGGAAGTTTGAAGGAGCTTAAAGAAAAAGCTGTGGATAAAAAAAAGGTTGATAAATTGCCAGAAATACATCGTCCTTGGATAGATGAAATTAAAATTAAATGTAGTAAATGTGAAGGAGAAGCTTCAAGAATCCCTGATCTCGGGATGGCTTGGCTAGATGCTGGTATAGTAATGTTTTCTACGCTTAATTATCTCCAAGATAAAAAATATTGGAAGAAATGGTATCCTGCTGATTTTATCACAGAAAACTTACCTGGACAGTATAGGGGTTGGTTCAATGCAATTATGTGGGCAGGTGTTGCTTTGGCAGGAAAAGCTCCTTTCAAAAGTTTGTTTGGATATGAAACCCTCAAAGATGAAAAAGGGGAAGAGATGCACAAAAGCAAAGGAAATGCTATATGGTTTGATGATGCTGTTGAAAAAATTGGTGCGGATATTATAAGACTTCTTTATTGTTTGCAAGACCCTTCTCAAGAGTTGAGATTTGGGTTTAATGTTGTTAGAGAACCAAGAAATCAAATAAATATTTTTTATAACTTATCTAAACTAGTTGAAAAATCTCCTCCAAAAAGTGTTTCAGAAGTAGAAGATGTATGGATTTTAAGTAAATTAAATTCTTTAATAAAAAAAGTTACAGAAGAATTAGAAGATTTACACCCTCATCTGGCAACAAGAGCATTGAGAGATTTCTGGGTTTATGATTTTAGCAGAGGTTATATCCAGATAGTTAGAGACAGACTTGCAAAAGGAGAATTGGAAACGAAACAAACTCTAAAAGAAGTTTATTTAACAATTTTAAAATTGCTTGCACCAGTAATTCCATTTGTTACAGAGAATATTTGGCAGGATTTAAGAAAAAAGAGAATTGTAAAAGAAGAATCAATTCATTTAACTTCTTGGCCTAAAGTAGACAAGAAAAAAATAGATAAGAAACTTGAGAAACATATGTCAATCACAATTATGGATGTTATTTCTGTCGGTTTAATGATTAGAGATAAAGAAAAAATTAATATAAGATGGCCTCTCCAAAAAGTCACAATTTCAACTGGAAATCCAGAAATAGCTAAATCATTAAATTATATGAAGAATGTAATAAAATCCCAACTTAATGTTAAAGACGTTGAGATAAAAGTTAAAGGAACTAATATTATAGTTAACCTGGACACAAAACAAACCCCTGAACTTGAGGCAGAAGGCTATGCTCGTGAGATTTCAAGACAGGTTCAGGCTTTCAGGAAAAAACTTGGACTTGAAAAAAAAGACAAAATTGAACTGAATATAATCACTGATGACAATTTCAAGAATATTCTGGAAAAACAAAAATCCCTTATACAAAACAGAACAAATTCAAAAAAACTTAAGATTGCCACAACTGATAAGGAAAGGTTTAAAAATAAAATAGATTTCACAATAAAAGACAAAAGAGGTAAGCTTGCAGTTATCATCACCAGTAGGTAATCCTAACAGGTTACTCTTTTATCATAACAATCTTTAAAAATATAACTTACCAAATAAAAAAATAAAATGATAGTAAAAGAAGAATTTTTGAGTAGACTAAGAAAAATTTTTGATCTTAACCTGTATGAGGTCAAGGTATGGACAGCCCTTCTTTCCCGCGGAACAAGCACTGCAGGAGAATTAAGCAATATTTCTGATGTTCCAAGGTCAAGAACTTATGATATCCTTGAAAGTCTGGAGAAAAAGGGATTTATAATTATGAGACTTGGAAAACCAATTAAGTTTGTTGCATTAAAACCCGAGGAAGTTGTTGAAAGAGTAAAGAAAAATCTCATGAGAGATGCAAAAGAAAGATCAAAAAGACTGGAGGTTTTAAAGGGTGATGATGTTCTTGAGGAATTAAGTACTTTATTTACCAAAGGCGTGAAATTCGTTGAACCTTCTGATTTGTCCGGAAGTCTGAAAGGAAGACAGAATCTTTACAACCACATGGATATGATGGTCAGGGAGGCAGAAAAAACAATAACAATTATGACTACAGCAGAAGGGCTTAGCAGAAAATTTGAGGCGCTGATGCCAAGTCTTGAAAAGTGCAAGAGAAGAGGAGTAAGAATAAGAATCGCTGCTCCAATAAACAATAATAACGTAAAAGTTGCAAGAGATTTTAAGAAAGTTGCAGAGGTCAAAAGCATAGATAAATTCAAAGCAAGACTTGTAATAATTGATTCAGATCAGGTGATGTTTATGCTGCTAGACGACGAAAAGTTCCATCCAAACTATGATATTGGAGTCTGGATAAACACGGAATTCTTCGCCCAGGCTTTAGAACAGTTGTTTGACCTTGCCTGGAAAGATATGAAAACTGTCAGGTGATTTTTTGAAAAAGTCGTGTTCTGTGGCTTTGAACAGAATAAAGACCTAATTCTTATTTCTGGGAATAACAACCTAAAAAAGGGCGTTGAATCCTACCCTTGCAATAGCTCGGTCAGGGCGTATTCTTTAATAAACTATAAATTCTTTAACATTTTATGATAACAAAACGACAGATGCGTTCTGCAAAAAGATTGAATAATATTAAGAAGCAGGGTGGCAAGTATCCTTTATTATTGGAGCGAGTAATTGAAATTTCAGATATTGTTTTAGAAATTCTTGATGCACGGTTTCCAAAAGAGATGCAAAATAAAGATATTGAAAAGTTAGTTAGGGAAAAAGGAAAGAAGATAATTTATGTTTTAAATAAATCCGATCTTACATTAAAAAGGGATCAAAGGTTAAACCCAAGAGTTTTTGTTTCGTGTAAAAACAAGAAAGGTATTTCTGAATTGAGAAATAAAATTAAGATAGAAGCAGCGAAGATTAAGAAGACAGAAGATTATGACCGTGTTCAAATAGGTGTTATTGGGTATCCTAATACCGGAAAGAGTTCTTTAATTAATCTTTTAATTGGAAAAGCTTCTGCGAAGATCGGATCAGAAGCTGGTTTTACAAAAGGAATTCAAAAACTTAGATTGACTAAAGACATACTTTTGTTAGATTCTCCAGGGGTTATTTCTGCTGAAGAATATTCTATGACAAATGAGGAAAAAATAGCGCGGCATGTGAAAGTTGGGGGTAGATCACACAATCAAATTAAAGATCCAGAATTTGCTCTTAATGAAATTATGAAGAGCAACCAAAAAGAGTTGGAAACATTTTATAAAATTAACTTCAAAAATGCAGAGGATTTAATTGAAAAGATAGGTAAGAGAAAAGGTTTTTTGAAGAAAGGTGGAGAGGTTAATTCTGATAGAACTGCAAGGGCAGTTTTGAAAGACTGGCAGTTAGGGAACGTTAAAGTATAATGAAAAAACAAAGGTATGTATACCTTCTTGAATGTTATGGTGGATCAAAAAACACCCGGAAAGAGCGTTTCACATTTCCTCTTACAAATAAAAAGATATTGAAAAATATCTAAAATAAAAAATAAATAAAAAATAAATAAAAATTTATTGATTTAATATTGCCAATACGCCACTAATGAATGTTGTTATAACAACCACCCAGCCAGCTATTAATGCTAAAACATCACCGCCAAGCCAAAATGGTAGCGTTAGTGTCCCCCCAATCATAGCAAATCCTACAGCCAAAGAGACAATCACACCAGTCAACCAAGCTATAAAGTTCAAAACCCTTGAACTTTGTCTCGCCATCTTAAACCTCCTTTTAATTTAATTATTCTTAATATCTAAGAGAAAAACAGTTTAAATAAGTTTTGATTTTAAAAATTAAAAAATAAAGTTATCTCTTTCTTTTTTTCCTTGCTGTTTTTCTCCTTTTTCCCTTTCTTTTTGCCTTCCCGCTTTCTCCTCCCACAATTCCTGAGAGAGTTGCCCTGTATCTTACCGGAGCCTGTGCTGAAATAAGACTCATAGATTTATCACCAGCTTTTCTTGCATTTGACATATTTGTCCTGATTTCTCCATCAAGCCTTGAAAGCTCATTGTTTGTCTTTTTAACAGAAGATATCAGTGCTCTTTCAGATATTTTTCCAAAGAAAAATCTTTTGCTTTCCTGATTAAACTCGTCCAAAAGTCCTTGTTTTTCATCCTGTCTTGCTCTTATAAGCTCTCCTGCCACATTAAGCTCTTTTAAAAGCTTGGCAAAGAAAGACTCATTCATCTTTTTTGTCTGAACCATTTTTTCACCTCCTTTGATAATTTATCAAAGAAAATATTATTTAAATAAGTTTTGATTGCATCAAAACTCATGGGTTTTTTAATTGTGGTCTTAAAATAGGGAATCTTATGGAGGGTTATACTTAAATTGAAATTTTATTAATAGTTAATCAATAAAGGGTGGTGGACTACATTTCTTCCATGACATCTATTCCAAGCAGCCTTAAGGAATTTTTCAGAACCTGCCTGAATGCCTGCACAAGAGTTAATCTGAAAGCTTCCTGTTCTGAACCAATGACTCTGCAATTATGGTAAAACTCATTAAAGATCTGTGCAAGCTGGTAAGAATAATTTGCGATTACCGAAGGGTTTAAACCATTCAAAGCGCTTGAAACAACGTCCGGGAACTGTGAAAGTTTTTTTACAAGTTCAACTTCCTTGTCCTCGATATCATAAACTTTGAATTTTTTCTGGCTAGCTGCCTTTTTCAGGATAGAGCTGGCCCTGGCATAACTGTAGAGAATGTAGGGCCCTGTGTCTCCTTCAAAGGAAACGAATTTTTTGATATTAAAAACAATGTTGTTTGACCTGCTATTTTTCAGGTCTCCGTAAAAAATTGCTGCAATCGCTATTTTAAGCGCTCTTTTTTCAAGCTCCTTCTTAAAGATTTTTTTGGTTCTTTTTTTTATTTCCCTCTTTGCAAAAGAGATTGTTTCATTCAGGATGTCTTCCATGAAAACTGTTTTTCCTTTCCGTGCTGCAAATTTTTTTCCGCTTTTGTCAAGATAAAGCCCGTGGTCAACATGTATGCAGTTTTTTGCCCACTTATAACCCATCAGTTCCAGAATCTTAAACAACTGCCTGAAATAAAGTTTCTGCTCCTGGCCAACTTCATAAATCATTTTTTCAAATTTGTATTTTTTATACCTGTCAATTGCAGTAGCAATATCCCTTGTCATGTAAAGTGTTGTCCCATCGCTTTTTTCTATCAAAGCGTCTCCTAATTTGTAGTTGTTTAAGTCAATTATGTAGGCTCCCTTACTTTTCTTCATGAATTTTTTTTGTTTTAATTCTTCCAAAACTTTTTTCGCTTTTTTGTTATAATCTGATTCTCCCTCATAAACGTCAAATTTTATTCCGAGCGTTTTGTAAGTTTTTTTAAATTCTTCAATGCTGAAACCTCTAAAAAGTTTCCATAACATAAGGGCTTTTCTGTTTCTTTCCTCAAGCTTTTTGAACCACTCTCTCCCATTTTTCTCATATTTTTTTTTATTTGCTTTTACGTAAACTTTCAGGAGATGCTTCACAGGATTTTTTTCCAGTTGATTTTCATTCCCGAATTTTTCATAGCCAAAAAGAAGCTTTCCAAATTGGGTTCCCCAGTCCCCAAGATAATTGAATTTTATTACTTTAAATCCCTGGAACTCGAAAATGTTTGCAAGAGAATTCCCTATTATTGTTGATCTAAGCTGACCTATTCCGAAAGGTTTTGCGATGTTTGGCGAGGAAAATTCCACAATAATTTTTTTTCTCCTGCCAAAGTCTGTTTTTCCAAAATCCTTTTTTTTAGTTAATATATCCCAGACTGTCTGCCTTGCAAGGCTTTTCCTGTTCAGGAAGAAATTAATGTAAGGACCGCGGGTTTGAACATCTTCAAATTCCATCACTGGGGGATTTCCAATTTTTTCCCTTAATTCAATGGCAATCTCACGAGGTTCGTCTTTAAGTTTTTCTGAAAGAGAAAAACAAGGGAAGGCGTAATCGCCCATTCCGGGATAAGGAGGTATCTCAATAAGTTTTTCTATCTCTGCATATTTGAATTTAAGTCCTTTTTCTTCAAGAGCTTTCTTTAATAATCTTATCACCGCTTTTTTCATGATTGATAAAATAAACTTTAATTAATAAAGGTTGCTCTAAAATTAATTTTATGATTTTTCTGCTATCTTATTATTAACAATTCATTGAGGGCGGCGGTCGGGGTCAGGGTGGATGTGGGATAAAATAAAACAGAAGTTTTTTAAGTGAAACCCGCTCTTTTTTTGTAGGCGGGGGTTCCGGAGCGGTCAAACGGGCAACCCTTAAGAGGTTGTGGCTTAGTGCCTGCGCAGGTTCGAATCCTGTCCTCCGCATATGAGGGGCATTAAGATTTCCCTTTCATCGTTCAAATAGAATTAAGGTTTAGCAACTTTATCCCATAAGTACTTGTGATATTCCTTGTAATTTTCTGCAATTTCCTTGTTTTCAATAACAAAAGCAAAGAACTCCTTCGCAAAAGAAAAATTTACTACTTTGTTTCCATATATACAAATAACTATAGGATTCACGCTAAACTCTTTAGGTAAAAATTTTATGAGTTCAAGTTTAAAGGGGTGGACTTTTTCCCTCAATTCATATCTTATAAGATTAAACATTTTAATTTTTAATTTTACCCTCTTTCTATTCCAATTAGGAAAAAAATATGGAAATTTTTTTGGAACATATCTACCAGAACCAATCCACAAAATTTCATTGTAATTGAGCATATCTTCCCATACTGCTTTTATCCCTTCCACACTGTTATAAGTTTCGGTATTTATGTTTTGTCTGACTAGATTATATTTTTTAAGAATTTCCGGCATTTCTTTTTCTGCTTCTTTTTTTGTCTTATCTAACTTAATTTTTTTCTCTTCCAAATAGCCAATAATCTTTTTTGGGTGGCTAACTTGAAATGACTTTCTTTTGTTGTCTATAGAATAGGCGATTAATCCCTTACCAATAAGCTTATTTAAAATATCATATATATTTCTCCTATCAATTCCTATTTTTTCATGGATTTTATTTACTGGAGACTTCCCTAAATCTAATAGTTTAGTATAAACTAAAATTTCTCCTTTTGAGAGTCCCATATTCTTAAGCATATTTGCAATCATATAGGTAAAAATCTTTTATTGCTTTATAAGTTTAGTGGTGTTATAATACCACCACATGGATTTAAAAGTTGGTATATGTCTCGCAAGTAATGAAATATTTAAAGAACAAAATAGTTTTATTATGCGCAGCCGCATCTTTATTATTTGTCAATCCAAGTTATGCAGATGATATATTCAAAGGCGTGAAGGGACCCACAAATTGGCAAATTGATGAAAGAGTTGGTTATTCCAAGAATGAAAGAGCTAGAACTTTAACCAATAGAGTTATTTTAAAATATTGGGACGGTGATGGTTTCGGAAAGTGGGGTTTTGTTAGTGTTCCTTACAAATCCACTAGTTCGCAAAACGTTTCCAGAAAAGGATTAGGAGATATTATTTTGGGTGGAGGACCAAGAGGAAGAACTAATAATCTAAATTGGTTTTTGTATGGAGCTCTATCGCTCCCAACAGGAGATTCTGAAGGTAAAATTTCACTAGGCAAAGGACGTAACGACAAAAAAGTTGGAGGACTTGTAACATACTTGACTTCTGATAAAAAGTTTGAGATTGATGGTTCTTTGGAATATAATTTTACAGGAAAAGATAGGGAAGGTCATAATCCTCCAGATGAATTATCGGCAGGTATTGTGGCAGGAGGGAGAACTACAAAAAAAACAAGGTTTGTGACAGGGTTAAGGAATATATCTAGAGATGGAGATTATTTATTAACCTCAATATCTGTATTTAGATATACTTTTTCTCCAGCGATCCACACAGAGTTTGTTGTAGACATTGGTCTTAAATCCAAAAATATACCTAAAAAAAATTCATTAAGTGTATATTTAAGATATAATTTTTAAATGCAGTTAATATAATAAATCTCTTTGCATTGAAATATTGATGGATCCCAAGAAAAAAAACATCATTATTCTTGTTTCCTTGATAATAGCATTACTTGCCATAAATTATCCTTTTCTTGATAAAGCGCTTCAGAAGTTCCTGACTAATTATGAATCTGTTGAAGTAGAAAGGGTTATTGATGGAGATACTATAAAATCTCAGAATCAAAGCATAAGGCTTTTGGGAATTAATTCTCCTGAAAAAGGAGAGCTCTATTATACTGAGGCAAAAGAATTTTTGGAAAATGAAATTCTTAATAAAACTGTTAATTTAGAATATGGTAAGGAACGTTATGATAAGTATCAAAGAGTATTAGCCTATATTTTTTTGGATAACACTAATATAAATCTCAAGCTTGTAGAAAAAGGATTTGCTAATTTTTACTTTCCTTCTGGGAAAGATAATTATTATAATAAATTTAAGGATGCCTGGGAAGAATGTATTAATAATAACCTAAACCTGTGCGAGAATTCTGTTAATAATTGTTCCCAATGTATAGAATTAAGAGAGTTAAGTGTTAATAATCAACGAGTCATCTTATATAATAATTGCAGTTTCTCCTGCGATTTGACAAACTGGGAAATCAAGGATGAAGGCAGGAAAAAGTTTGTTTTTGAGGATTTTGTGTTAAATTCTGGTGATGAAATCGAGATTGTCATTGGAGAAGGAATTAACAGTAATAATAGATTGTATTGGCCTGGCGAGGAATATGTCTGGACAGGAACAGGAGATGCTTTGTTCCTGAGGGATGAAGATGGAAAATTGGTTTTATGGGAGAGTTATTAGCAATTTATTTCTTTATTATGACTGTTGCTCTTTTTCCTGAATATTCTTTGGGAAGTATTATATGGGAGGCATTTCCAAATGGTTTTACCCCGACATCTTTTATTGCTTCAGGAATCAGTTTTTTCATGGTATCGTAGGCATTTTTTACGTCTTCCTGTAGTTTTCCCAGATTAACCCTCAGTTCCTTGGAGTTTAGTACAACTCTCTTAACTTTTTTCTTTGGTTTAGCCATATATACAAAAGTATATACGCTTTTTTAAATGTTTCGTGCATAAAAATTTGGGGAGTTATTGAATCTTCTCTTCAATAATCTGGGAGATTGGTTTGCCTGTTTTTTCCTTTAGTTTCCTGAGTTTGTTGATAGTTTCAACTGATAGGGTTACATCTATCCTTTTTCTTTGAAAAGGAAGTTCTCTTGTTTTATCATAATTTTCGAGCATTTCAAAGGTCTTCCTGTGTTTCTTCAAAATTCTGTCTATTGTTTTTTTTGTAAGTTTCATTTTGTTTTCAGATTTTTTTCCTCAATTTATCATATTCTTCCTTACTTAAATTAATTTGTTTTAATATGTGTCTTAATAGTCCTTTTCCTAAATCTTCGTTTCCATGGACGGGAACAACCGTTCTTCTTCCGTCTTTATGTTTAAACCTCATGTGGCTTCCCTTGCCATAAATTTTTTCAAATCCTAATTTCTCAAGAATTTTGCAGAGCTTTTTTCCTGAAATAGGAACAAGCTTAACCATTTTAAATTACAGTTGGTTTTTTAACGCTAACTTTTTGGATTCCTATAAAAGTCATTGGTTTAATATCTTCTTTGTCCTCTTCAAGACAAACCTCAATAGCTTCCTTAATTCTTTCTAAAACTTCCTGTTGGTTTTTTCCCTGAGTATAACATCCTTCAAGCTCTGGAACGTTCGCTACATAAATTCCATCTTCGTCCTGTTCAATAACCACAGTAAAATCAAGAACATGTTTCTCCATAAAAATCATAGGCCTTTTCACTTTAAAAAATTATCGTATACAATTTCTCACCAATTTCTATACACATAAATAATGGTTGGATGTGCTTAAATGTTTCGCTGAATTAAGCTAAGTTATTAGATATTTAATAAAATATATTTTTGAGATTGACAATTCTTAAATAAGCTTGACCATGTTATTTTTTATGATAGTAATATATTTTGCAGGATCTATCTCAGGGGGACGGGATAATGTCGAGCTTTATGGACAGATAATTGAGCATCTGAAAAAATACGGAAAAGTTCTTACAGAGCATATTGGAGACAAAAAACTTTCAGCATTAGGCGAAACAAATCTGAGTGATTCTGAAATTTATGAGAGAGATACTGACTGGCTATACATGGCAAACGTTGTTGTTGCAGAAGTTACAACACCCAGTCTTGGCGTTGGTTTTGAAATAGGAAGAGCTCATGAAAGGAATAAATGGTTGGCAAAAACCTTCGGAGCTTATGGGAAAAAAATTCTCTGTTTGTATAGACCTTCTGATGGAAAAAGACTTTCTGCAATGATAGCAGGCTGTGAAGACTTAACTTTAAGAGAATACGCTAAGATAGAAGAAGCCAGAAAACACATAGATGATTTTTTTATTAAAAGATAATTTAAAGAAAAATTTAAATTTAAAAAAAAGATTCCTATTTCTAATTGAAGTTATTAAATTCATTGATTTTAAGTAATAACAGAAAATATCCCTTAGAGAGTAATAATCTTTAAATAGCTGGATTTTTTCAATACTTTAATGGAAAATAATCACACTAATTCTTCCAAGTATATATTAGGTGCATTTTTTGTATTATCTGTTTTCTTGTTTTCTGTTGTGGGTGCTGTTACTGTTCTCCCAATGGAAGGATTGGCAAAAGATGATAATACAAATTTTGGCTCAAGTACTAATGAAGCATTAGGTATTGATGTAAATTTAAATTTAGATGAATTATTTGCAGGAGATGGACTTCAATATGAATACACTGTTTTAGATGGAGGTTCATTTAATGGAGCGGCATCAGCAATTGCAGTAATAGACCTATTTGATGGAAGACATATTGTATTATTCCCAGGCTGGGGTGATAGAACAGGAACACACACTTTAGAATTTAGTGATACTTTAAGTGTAGCAACATCTGATAGTGGAGATAAGGTAGTAGATTTTGTTATTTATGATAGTAGTTGGATTTCTTCCTGGAGTAGCAATAATGAGTATGGTAATTGGAATTTCCTTAAAGCATCTGGTAGTAGTACTGGAGGAGTTCTTCCTTTAATAGGAGATGAGGTTGTTACAAGAGTAGCAATCCAACATCAGGCTGCAAATACAGGACAAGAAGACCAAATAGAATCTATGTTGGTTAATGGAGAAACTTATTTACCAGATGTAGAAGGACCAACATTAAGCAATACCTTTTTAGAACCCCTTTATCCTACAACATCTGACCTAGTTACAATAAAAGCTAGTTTTAATGATAAAAGTGGTGTTGATAAAGCGGAAGTCAAATGGAGCTTTTTTACTGTAGGAGATAATCTTGAATATCATACTCCTGGATATATTGAAATGATAGAATCTGAAGGGATTTTTAGTTCCCCTGCCCCCATTCCTTCTCCTATAACAGAAGGAGGTTTTGGAGAAGGTTATGTTGAATACAGTTTAAGACCTTATGATCTTTTTGGAAATCATGAAAGTACTGGTGTGACTGAAAATCCCTTTTATTTTACATATGATGACACAGCGCCCCAAACTTCAATAAATATTTTAGAAAATGAATTCATAACTTCTGAAACAGAAATCATTTTAACTGCACTTGACCCAGATTTAGATGGCGCTGGAAATTATGTTCCTTCAGAGGTTAATTTTACTACATATCAAGTAGATAGTAATCCTGCTGTAAATTATACTGTTCCTTTCTTTATTATAGGAGATGATGGAACTCACATAGTAAAATTCTTCTCAGTAGATAATGCTGGAAATGTTGAATCAGAAAAAACCATAACTGTTAATTTAGATAATACTGCTCCTATTACAACCGACGATTACCAATTTGATAATGTTTGGGTAAAAACCGACCAAACAATTACCCTAACTCCAAGTGACGATGGTTCTGACTTAGCTTGGACAAGATTCTGCTTAATATTAGGGTGTGATCCTGAAGGTGGGACAGATTACTTAGAGCCTGTGACAATTTCAACAGAAGGGATAATACACTTTAGATATGCTTCAGCAGATAATGTTGGAAATGTGGAAACAACGCATGAGAAAATTGTCAAAATAGATAAAACAAATCCTGTTACAACAATTAATTCGCCTGCTTCAGGCTCCTGGCAAAATACTGATTTCCAATTTGATGTAACTGATACTGACACAGGAGGGTCTGAGTTATCTTTATGTGAATATCAAGTTAAAGTAGGTTCAAACCTTATTATAAGTAAAGATTGGACAGTAAGAAATTGTTCAATGCCAATTACAATAACTGTAGGACTTTCCGGAGATTGTAATCTTGAAGGTGAAGATATGTGTCAAATTAATGTTAGAGCTCATGATGATGCTGGAAATAGGGGATTTACAAAATTTAGAAAATTCAGTATTGATTTTACAAACCCAACAATAATAGATGATTATGCTCATGATGGTGTTTGGGTTAATTCACCACAAATAGTTACTTTAACTCCACTTGATACAGATGGTTCTGGAATTGCTTCTGTATTTACTTGTGAAGAAGCTGAATGTGTTCCTGATACAATATTGGTAACCTCTTTTGCATTATCATTCATTGAATCCCAAGATACAATTGTAAGATATCAGGCATTTGATGTCGCAGGAAATCCTTCAGTAATTGGAGAATTTAATGTTAAAATTGATTTAGAAAACCCTTCAGTAAACATAACCTCACCAAATTCAACAGACAGAATGGACTTCTTTATTGTAAAGGCAGATGTAAGTGATACAGGAGGAAGTGAATTAGAAAATGTTACATTGACACTAAAAGATTCATCAGGAAATATAATTGTAGGATTAGATAATGTTCAAATGGTTCAAATTTCAGGAACAGATAAATTTGAATTTTTAGTTAGAATGTGGGAGCTTGAAGCTGGAACTTATACTTTTGAAGTAACTGCAACAGATAACACAGGAAACGTTAATTTAACTACACAAGAATTCACTATAATTGAAAATGTAGCGCCTTCAAGAATCACTTCAACAAATAATCAAGTATCTACAGAAACAGGTGGAACAGTAAGTTTTGATTTTGATGTGGTGGTTAGGAATGGTGGAAGCATTAAGTTTGGCATGGATGATGTTATAAGAATTGGTGATACTACAGGTTTTACACCTTTATCATTAAATGCAACAGTATCTAACGGAACAGTTAATGCAACTGTTGGAAGTGGAATTGAGTTTGTTGGAGCAGAAATTTTAGAACTTGAAGATTTAGACACAGAAACACCAAATGTTCAGGGAACTTTCACATTATATTTAGATTTCCCTCCAAATGTGGTTCCTGGAAATTATCCAATAAATTACTTCATTGATGTTGCATAAAATGAAAAATTACTTTTTGTTTGCATTAATTTTAATAATATCTATTTACAGTGTAAATGCTCTTTATCAAGGAACTTTAGATGTAGGTGTTGGAGAATCTCCTAGTGTTGAAGTCGGTGAACCTCCTGCTGTTATAGTTACAGATGGTGGCGGAGGTAACGGTGGAGGAGGTGGCTCTGGTGGTAGAGGCACATCTGAACCATTTGTAGAAATTTTTAATCAAACATTAGGAATCAATGAAGAAGGTGAAATAGTGGAAAGCCAAACAAGTACTAACATAGAACAAGAACAAACAAGCCAGGGGATATTTTCTCCCATCACAGGAGCTATAATCGGCTTTGCAAAAAAACCAATGACATTATTTTCAATGATTTTTTTAGTTTTAATAATTGTTCTGGCATTAATAATTCTAAAAAGAAATAAATAGTTGAAAACTCTGTTTAAAAAGTTAAAATCTCTATTTTTGGGTATAGATAGATTTTTAAATCTCTAATTTACTTATTAATTATGAAAAAAGCAGTTTTGATTGTAGCGTTTATATTTATTCTTCTTAGTATTAGTCTGGTAAGTGCTGTTCTTACATACAATTCCGCACAATCAAATGTCTGTAATAGAGAATATGGAGATGGGTTTGATGATGATGTTATTGATAATTTATTTAAAGGGTTAAAGAAATTAGAATCTAAAGAAGTGTCAAGTGGTGTTATTCAATTTAGGGAAACATCAGAGGGTGTTTTTCAAATTAGGGAAGTATCAGATAGTGCTATTCAATTGAAAGGAAACTGGGATAAAGTAAAGAGTTTACCTTGTGATTTGAGGGAAGAACTAGGATTAGAAGTATGTGAAGAGGCAGTACCTATATGTGATGGTACATCACGGGAAAGTTGTTAAGCTTTCGAAATTAATTTTATGAGTAGATAAATTTATTGAGAATTCTGTTTAAAAAGTAAGATGATTTAAGGATTTATTAAACAAAACCCTTAAAAACTCCTTATTCCCCTTTGGCACAGAAAACTATAAAATTGTATGATTCTTAGGGGGTTTATGACACTCAAGATTTTTGTAAGTTCTCATCATAAAGATTATAGTCTCGCTAATGAAATAAAATCTTTCTTAGAAGTTTTTGGGTTGGAAGTATTTGTAGCACATAAAGATATAGAAGCCTCTAAGGATTGGATAGAAGTCATCCATCAGAAAATTAAGGATTGTGATATTTTTATGCCTCTTTTAACAAAAAATTTTTATAAATCTCAATGGACAGATCAAGAATCTGGAATTGCATATACCCACCATAGAAGAATCCTTTCTATTAAAATAGACGAAACTCCAAGAGGTTTCATAGGTAAATACCAAGCGCTTTATTTTGATAATTCAACAGAAGAAAATCAAAGGAAAAGAGAGTTAATGAAGATTTTTGATAGGATAAAAACAGATTTTTCGCAAGAAATCAAGAACTCTTTAATTAATTCGTTGGAGAGACCTTATACCTCCACCTATAAAATAGCTTCTAGTAAAATTAGATTGCTCGATAGAATGCAACCTTTTAGTGCAGCAGAAATTAATCTTATAATGAATAAAAGTTTAGAAAATGATCAGATTTATGATAATGGACTTCTGAGATCTATCCTAAAAAATTGGCTTACAAAATATGATAAAGAGATCTTACCAGAAATAAAAGAAAAGATTGCGATTACGATAAGGGTTCCTAGTGAAGCAGAAATTGAACAACTTATTGATAAAGAAGCAGTAAAGGATCCAACAATTCTATAAGAAAGAATGTAAGGGACAAAATAACACCAGCAGAAAAGTGTGGAATTGGTGTAGATAGAAATAGATGGAATACTCTTTTAATGGAAAGTTTAAATAATAAAGATAATGCATAAAAATATGACCTACATAATTACTCTTGCTGGAAAAGATTCAATTTATATGGCTTCAGATTCTCGTCTTGAATATTTTAATGAAAAAGAAATTAACGGAGAAAAATATAAAGAAATAGTTGCATTTGCAGATTGTATCAAAAAAACATTTTTTATTGAAAATTTAAAAATAGGAATACAATTTAGTGGAATTGGATTTTTACCAGATAAAGAAGAAAAATACCCCCTTTCATATTTTATTAAAAAATTAGAAGATAAAAATAGTAGTTCAGTGGATGAAAGTTTTGAACTGGTGTTTAATTTTTTTAAGGATTTAAGTATTGAAGGAGATACTGGACAATATGTTAAAGGAATAATGTCTGCAATAGATAAAGGAGATAAAAAAGTTTGTCTATTTAATACATTTGATAATGATTTTAGAGTAGAGAAGTTAGAACCAGCTCAATATGTTGAAAACGAAAAGATTGGGGGGAGTTTTAGTTTGAGTAAAGATAAAATAATCCAAGAAATTAAAAAAAGAATCGCACAAAAATCAAGAGAAAAATGGTGGACTATTGGGGGAAAAATTACACTATTAGAAATAAACCAAGAATCACACTCTTTTTTATTAGAATCTGACGATTTTTCACAAAGCCAAAAAGAATTAATTAGATGTTTTAGGGGGGATTTAAATAAAATTAATGGAAGAATACTAACATATTCAAAATTAGTAAAGTATGAACTCCCGACATTTGACAAGCGAGGATGATTTAATTAAAACTCCCTAAGATTTGACAATCCCACCCCTCAAAAACTTTATAAATGGTTATGAACCTAGTCTACCGTAGACTAGGTTGGCGGGTTAGCCCACCGCTGCTTGCAAATGGGCTTTATGGCAGACTGCAAGGAAGGGCGTGATTGGCATCGTTGAAAAGTCCTTGTTTGGACGTTGACGCTTTGTCCGCTTCGATCTTGCAGATGCAAAACGGGTCAGACCTTGATCGGAGCAGCCCTAAACATTTGTTAAGATGCTTGGCGGGTCGCAGAGCCGAGGAAGAATAAGGGTAGCTTTTTGGCAATCCTTAAGCAAACTTCCGGGTCTACATTTTTTCTATAGAAAGATTTATATAATAATTATACATAAAGGTTATACATGGCAGTAGAGGTTAAAACTAAGAAATGGGGAAATTCCATAGGAATCATAATACCTAGTGAGACTGTTGAAAGACTTGATATAAAACCAGAAGAAAGAATAGTTGTTGAAATAAGCAAAGAATCTAATGTCCTTAAAGAAATGTTTGGGACAATGAAATCTGAGAAGACGGCCAAACAGATTGTTGATGAAGCGCATAAAGAATTGGAAAGCAAATGGATGAAATAAAGAGGTGTCTTGATACTTACGTATTGGTTGAAATAAAACTAGGAAATCCTAAATTTTCAGATTATTTTAAATCCAGGTTTGTTATCGTAGATTTAATATTAGCAGAATTTTATAGTGTTCTTCTTCGGGAGGAAAGTGAAGAAGTGGCCGAATATTGGTTTAAAAAACTTGAAGGTTATTCAGTTTCAGTGAGCAAAAAAATTCTTATTGAGGCAGTAAAATTTAGATATAAACACAAGAGATCAAGAATTTCATTTTTTGATGCTGTTGGATATATCTTTTCGCTAAAAAATGGTTATAAATTTGTCACAGGAGATAAAGAATTTAAAAAACTAGACAATGTGGAGTTTAGGAAGAAATGAAAAGGAACAGGTCCCTTCTTTTGGAAAATTTTGGAGATACTCCTCAGTTGAGAGTTTTGGATTTTTTGATAGATAATCACTTCTTTGATTTTCCTATGACAGAAATAGCTAGAGAAAGCAATGTTAGCTATAATTCTATTAAATCTTTCTTTCAAAAATTCGTTGAATCTGGAATCTTGGTTAAAACTAGAAAAGTGGGAAAATCAGATTATTATAAGATGAACCTTGAAAATTCTTTTGTTAAAAATCTCATTAGGCTTGACTGGAATTTGGTAAAATCTAATTTAGGAATAGAAGAAAAAACAGCTGCACCCGCCAAGGTTAAACACTAAATTAATAAACTATTTTTTCCTTTGGGAAATATGAAAAGAGGCAGGGGTGGAATGGGTAAAACTGGACAGTTTTATCTTATTGCTGCAATTATTCTTGCTTCAATAATCATCGGAATTGTTACTGTCTCAAATTATTCTAAAAGAGATTCAATCACAAGATTTCAGGATTTAAAAGAGGAACTTCAGATAGAAAGCGAAAATGTCCTAGATTACGGAATATACAACAAATTTAATGAAGCACAAATGTACGGGCTTTTAAATGATTTTACACAAGAGTATATAGATTCAGAATCAGGAGACAAGGATTTATATTTTGTGTTCGGAAATGAGAATAACATAACTGTAAAAGGATATCAGAAATCAGATAAAATAATTTCTGTTAGTTCTGGAGCTTCATTAACAATAACCCAAGAAGCCGGCGAATTTATAGGAAGCATTGACCCCAGTGAAAATGATATAATCCTCTATATAGGAGATAATTCATATACCTTTAAACTAAACAAAGGGGAGAACTTCTATTTTGTTATTTCCCAGCAGGGTGAAGGAGGTTACATAGTCAGCGGATAAAATGAATGAAAGAAGCAAAATGATGTTAAATAAATATGAAACTGAAAGCAGTGGTAAAGTGTTTAGATATAAGTTAATGGATTTTGAGATTAACAATCAAAACCAATCCTGCGAAGCAGACAATTTTACATAAAATGGTCAATAAAAAGGCGGTAAGCATAATGGTGGGTTATGTCTTACTCGTTGTTTTTTCCGTAATAATCGGAACAGTGGTTTATCAGTGGCTGAGCACATATGTTCCCACAGAACCCTTGGGTTGTCCTGAAGGTTCTTCTCTTTTTGTAAAAGACGCAATTTTTGATTCCTCAGATTCAACGTTAAACTTAACTCTGAAAAATAACGGAAGATTCAATATTGCAGGATACTTTATCCATGCAAAAAACAGCTCAAGCCAAGAATTAGCAATCATTGATCTATCAATTTATTTGAACGAAAGCAGCGGAGGAAATAAATTCGGAAATTCTGTTTTGTTTACCTTTTCAGGAGAAAACTCTCTAAAACCAGGCAATCAAAAAACCAATATTTTTGATATTCCTCCCGAAATAGGAGAACCTTATTCCATAAGGATAATCCCTACAAGATTCCAGGAAGAAGATAACCGGGAAAGGTTTGTGAGCTGCGGGAATGCAAGAGTGGAGCAGATTGTCGGTGCGCCTCCAGTGGTATGTGTACCTGACACCTGTTCTGATTTAAGTTATGTATGTGGAAGTTGGAGTGATGGTTGTGGTGGAATAATAGACTGTAACCAACCTGGCTGTGATAGTAATACTGAGTTTTGTGATGCTAGCGGTCAATGTATATCTACAAGTTGTATTCCTGCCGCAGACCCAACTCTTATAGGAATCTGCGGAACACAAGACTGCGACGTTAGTACTGCAACTAACGGAACCTGTGGAACTGTGGATTGTGGAACATGCCCTGTAAAATTTGAATGCGATGCAGGGCAGTGTGTTGCTTTATGCGGAGACGGCATCATTGACTCTGGCGAGGAATGTGATGACGGAAACACTGTAGACGGAGATGGCTGCTCAAGCACATGCACTATTGAAACGAGTTGGGAGTGTAGTGGAGAGCCAAGCGTGTGCACGTCTATTGCAAGTTGCCCAGAATATTGCGTGTTGTCTTTAGGATATTCTACTGGTTTCTGTACCAACAGTCCAGGTAACTGTCAGAGCAGCGGAGGAGTATATGAAGCAGGAGGAGATCAGTGGTGTACTGGGGGCTCTCAGGCAGATACTTGTTGTTGCCAGCCATAATCAACAACTAATAAATATTTATAAACTTTAAATAGTAAAAGAGATTATGTTAAGAAAAAATGAGAAGATGTTTAAATACCTCTATGATTTAATAGCATTAAATTGTAATTATTTCAGTAAATTAAATTTTAAAAAGAAGAATTCCTCATTATAATAAAATGAAACATTTTTTTTCTCTAAAGAGGAAGAAAGGAATTTCTCCTGTAATTGCAACTGTTCTGCTGGTTGCAATGGTATTGGTTGTAGGCCTTATAATATTTCTCTGGTTCAGGGGAATCACACAAGAAGCTGTGACCAAATTCGGGGGGACAAACATAGAGCTTGTTTGCAATGATGTGGGATTTTCATCAAGCTATTCTTCGGGAATTCTTTCCCTTTCAAATATAGGAAATGTCCCTATTTTTGGGATGAAACTGAAAGTAACTTCCCAGGGAAGCTACCAAACCTATGACCTGAAAGACCTACCTGGAAACTGGCCAAGCATAGGATTGAGACAGGGGGGAACTTTTTCTTCAGGAGATTTGAGTACTACAATTTCCGGTGCAAGTGAAGTCCTGGTGATTCCTGTGCTTATAGGAAGTTCTGAAAGAGGAGAGCAGAGCCATGTTTGTGATGAACAGTATGGACAGGAATTAGCATTGTAATGTGTTGATGAAAAATTAAGATAATAATATAATTTAAGGCATCTTGTTTTTAAGTGGTTATTAAAACCAAATTAACTAAGAGTATTATGATAAGATATTAAAAGATATAAAAACTAAGTATTTACATTAAGAAGATCAGAAATAAAACATGAAAAACAGAAGAGGTATTTCCGGCGTTATCACAGTAGTTATCCTTATAGCGCTGGTAATGACAATTGCTGGAATTGTGTGGGCTGTTGTCAATAATCTTGTAAAAGAGGAGCTAGAGGGTGCCGGGTCCTGCTTTGGTATTTTCGGAAAGGTAAATCTGAACAGCAGATACACCTGTTATAACAGCAGCCAGGAACTTCTGTTCTCAATAAGTATCGGAGATGTTGACGTTGATGAAGCCCTCATAGGAATCTCCGGACAAGGCACAGGCGTAAGCTTTAAATTAAGCAGCCAAGCAGGCCCGATAGATAATGTCTTCACATATCCTGACAGATCAGCAGATGTAAGCCTGCCTTCAAAAAACAGCGGACTTACATATATCTTTGATCTGGCTGGCGCAGGTTTTTCAGGAACTCCTGATTCAGTAAGCATAGCTCCCATAATCAAAGGTAATCAGTGCGGGGTTTCGGATACTCTCGGGGAAATTGCCAATTGCGCTTCCCTGAATCTGTAAAAGCAGTTTAGATTAGAAATGACAGGCTTTTATTTTTTTCAGGATTAAATTCCATGAATTTAAATCAGCAGCATGTAATTATAATGTTATTAAAAACCAGGAATAGAATATTATTAAACAAATGGGTAAAAGAAAAATATTAAAACCAATTCTGGCTTAGAGTCATATGGGAAAAAAGAGGGGAACTTCGTCCGGGCTTGGCCAGAGCAGGAGACAATTTTTCAAGAAAAATCGTGAGGGGCAGATTTGGGTAGAAACAGTTGTATACACCCTGATTGCTTTTGCATTAATCGGACTGGTTTTGACCTTCGTGAAACCCAAGATAGAAGAAATTCGGGACAAGGGAATCATAGACCAGTCAATCACTGTTTTAAATGACATTGATCTTATTATAAAAACACTCGGGGGTCCTGGAAATCAAAGAGTAATTGAACTAGGAATAAACAAGGGAACACTTAACATCGATGGAGAAAACGATAAAATTTACTTTGAAATTGAAAGCAAATACACATACAGCCAGCCAGGAGAGGATGTAAATGTGGGAAATATAATTGCCCATACTGAAGAAAAAGGAAATATTAATGAATTAACCTTAACAATAGATTATGCAGGGAAGTATGACATAACTTTCCGGAACCTGGATGAATTAAAAAAAATAAGCAGAGCCTCAACCCCTTACAAAATCATTATCAAGAACATGGGGGAAGATGCTTTTAAAAAAACGATTATCAACATAGAGGTGATTGATTAAAATAAGATTGATGAAATGTTAGATAAAGAAAAAATTGAGATGAGAATAAAATTAAGATATCATACAGAAATTGTGCTTTTATTAACAATCTTAAAAAATACGAGTGAAGCGAGGCAATTTAAATATTAAAAATGGAGCAAATACAAAATTATCCAAGAGTTGCAATAAATTTTTCTCCTGTGACTCCTGCTTTGAAAAAGATAAAAGACAAAACAAAAATTGATGTAAGGTATAGTGTAATTGCTCCTTTTGCCTTCGTGCATATTTACTGGAGCCCCAAAATTTACGAAGTTGTTTATGAGGTGGAAGAGCCAAGGCTTGATGAAATAGAGGTAAGATACAGGGAACAGATTCTTACTGCGATAAGAGACATGATCAATTTTGACACAATTGTTGAAAAAAATGTTGAAAAGCTTTTAGAGTATATAGACAAGAGATTTAAGATTATTGCTTTTGAACTTGGATTAAATATATCCTATGAATCTTATAAAAAAATATATTATTATCTTATCAGAGATTTTGTGGGTTTTAATGAAATCGATCCCTTACTCAAGGATTATTTTGTGGAAGACATAGAGTGTAATGGCAATGACAGCCCTATTTACGTAGTCCACAGAGTTTTCAGGAATATTAAAACAAATGTTATTTTTAAAGACCCTAACAAGCTTGAAAGTTTTGTTGAAAAACTCGCCCAGAGGTCTGGAAAACATATTTCATATGCTTCTCCTATCCTGGATGGAAGCCTTCCTGACGGAAGCAGGGTAAATGCAACTTATACAAAAGACATCACCTCGAAAGGGCCGACATTTACAATCAGAAAGTTCACAAAAACTCCATGGACACCCACACAACTGCTTTCCTTCAGGACTCTAAGTCCTGAAATGCTTGCTTATCTCTGGATTCTTGTGCAGTACAAGATGAATATTTTGATTACAGGAGGAACTTCTTCCGGAAAAACCACCCTCCTTAACGCTATCACTTTTTTTATTCCTCCTGAAGCAAGAGTTGTAAGTATTGAAGACACGAGGGAATTAAATATTCCAAGAGAAAACTGGCTTCCCAGTGTTGTAAGAAGTGCTACAGGGGTAGGAAATGTAGGGGAAATAGACCTTTTTACACTGCTTAAGAGCTCTTTCAGACAAAATCCCGATTATGTGATTGTCGGGGAAGTAAGAGGCAAAGAAGCTTATGTGTTGTTTCAGGGAATGGCTTCAGGACACGCTTCAATCAGCACCATGCACGCAGATTCTGTGGATACCGTAATAAAAAGACTGGAAACCCCTCCGATAGAACTTTCCCCCACACTCTTAAATGTTCTTGACTGCGTATGCATCATGACACATGCCATCTCAAAAAAACAAGAAACCAGAAAGCTCAAGGAAATAGTTGAGATAATCAATATAACTTCTGAGGGAATTGCCATGACAAACACGCCTTTTGTCTGGAATCCTACCGATGACCAGTTCTATTTCAAGAAAAACAGCAAGATATTTGAAAAAATTTCAAAAAGATATGGGTTAGAGATACAGGAATTACAGGCTGAATTCAGAAAAAGAGTCAATCTTCTCTACAGGATGCATGAAAGCAAATTTTTTGATTTCCAAAAGTTTCAGGATGCAATTACACATTATTATAAGAAGCCCCTTGAGGTCTTAAAGAAGTTCGGGGTTGAGTGAAAAGAAAATATTTAATAACATAAATTCCTTTTCTTAGGCATGATAAAAGAGAGTGATATTTCGTTTCTTAATCAGCTTGTCAAAACCCTTGAAGACTCTTTTAACAAGCTTGAAAAGGCATACAACAAAAAAGATTCTGAAAATTTTAACAAATTAAAAAAAATTGTCGTCCAGACACAAGGAAAAATTTTAGAGGTAATACAATGATAGAAGGAGATATCGCAATTGAAAAACTCGGGAAAAGCATATTGCAGGAGAGAAAAACAGTCAAGGAAATTAACTCCTTATTTAATTATTTCAGCAATGCAGATACACAGGAAGAGAAAAGGATGATTTCTTCTCAAATTGAAGCACTAACAGGTTCACTCAGAAAAACAGGGCAGGAGGTAATCGGTTCTATGGAAAAGATTTCTTTGTTTAAGCCTCTTCATCAGGATTCAGAAAAAAAAGCCTTTATTCCGGAAACAGAGAAAATCCAGCAGAGAACTTTCCAAAAAATACCCTCCATTAATGTTGTTGAAACAAAGTCTTCCAAAACAAAGCTCAAATTATCGCGTCTTGAAAAAATTACTCTCAAGAGAATGAAGAAGACAAAGAAAAAAATTGTTGAAAAGAAAGAAAGAAAGCCAAGCACGTATGCCATGATTTCAAGCAGTCTTTTTTATAAATTTTCAATGTCTCTTATTGACAAAGGATTGTTTAAACAATTAAAGAGAGATCTGGTGAGGGCAAATATGGAATTTGTGCCTGCAAATTATATTTCTTTTATTTTTTTCACAACTGTCTTGTCTGCAATTGCCGCTGTTTTTGTTACCCTGTTCTTCTTGTTTTTTAACATTACTGCGCTTCCTCCTTTCATAGTCGGTATTGAAGAATCTTTGGGCTTAAGGTTTCTGAAAGTTTTCTGGATTTTGCTTGCCATACCTGCCATAACTTTCCTTTTTGCCTATTTTTATCCCTCTCTTGAAAAAAAATCTTTAGAAAGCAAAATTAACTTTGAACTTCCTTTTGCAGCCATACACATGTCATCCATCTCGAGTTCAATGATAGAACCAAGCAAAATTTTCAGCATAATCATCTCCACAAAAGAATACCCTTATCTTGAAAAGGAATTTATAAAACTTCAGAATGAGATAAACATATACGGGTATGATTTGGTAACTGCACTGAAAAACAGGGCATTTAACAGTCCCAGCAGAAAGCTTTCAGATCTTTTTAATGGCTTGGCAACATCAATAACCTCAGGGGGAAATATTCCTGATTTCTTTGAAAAAAGATCCCAGAGTCTTCTTTTTGAACACAGGCTGGACAAAGAAAAGCAGTCAAAGGCTTCTGAAACGTTTATGGACATTTACATAAGCGTTGTTATTGCCGCGCCGATGATTTTAATGCTGTTGCTGATGATGATGAGGATAAGCGGCCTGGGAATTTCATTAAGCCCTTCCATGATTACTCTTATAATGGTTCTTGGAGTTACTCTCATAAATATTTTTTTCCTGACTTTCCTGCACATAAAACAGCCTGAGGGGACGTAATTAAAATGGAATTTAGAAAAATACATTGGTTTGGAATTGGCCTTGCTATGGCTATCATTGCACTATCTTTCTTCTTTCTTGGGACAAGATTTTTCTTCTTTATTTTCGGAATCGGTTTTTTGACTGGTGCCTCTCCTTTTGTTTTCTCCATAATCAATGAAACAAGAGTTGCCTCTGAAAAAGAAGAGATGTTTCTGGAATTTGCAAGGAGCCTTGTTGAAAGTGTAAAAACAGGAACACCAATAAACAAAAGCATAATTAATGTCAAAGACAAGTTTTACGGGGTTTTAAGCGAGAATATAAAAAAACTGGCTAATCAGATTTCTCTGGGTATTCCATTGAGCAAAGCTCTCCAGACTTTTTCAGATGATGTCAATAACAAAACAATTTCAAGAACCCTGACACTGATAGGACAGGCGGAAAAGAGCGGAGGAGAAATAGGTGGTATTCTGGAATCTGTCACAGAAGCTGTAAGCATGGCAGACAAACTGAAAAAAGAAAGAAAAGCCTCAATATCTGCTCTCGTGGTCCAGGGATACATAATCTTCTTTGTATTCATAATCATAATTCTTGTTCTTCAGTTCCAGATACTCCCTTTGCTTACAGGATTTGCCACGACAGGGGAAGGGGCTGCTGGAATTGGCGGTTTTATAGGGGGAGGTGGAAGCCCTATAAGCCAGGAAGAATTATCCAACTCATTCCTGTATCTCTTGTTAGTCCAGGGGTTTTTCAGCGGACTTACAATAGGCAAATTATCAGAAGGAAACGTAAAGACAGGAATTAGGCACTCTTTTACACTGATGCTGTTTGCATTTTTAATTTCAGCAGGAGCAAATGTATTTTTCGGAGGATAAGATGGAAAAAACAGGTTCCCACGTCGGTGTTGTTCTTTCGTTTGTGATATTCATAACATTTATTATTTTTCTTTATGTAATAATCCAGCCAACAATAAAACAGGGTGG
This sequence comes from Candidatus Woesearchaeota archaeon, assembly GCA_964617015.1. Taxonomy (GTDB): domain Archaea; phylum Nanobdellota; class Nanobdellia; order Pacearchaeales; family GW2011-AR1; genus ASMP01. Next base: position 52,396 of record CAZTVG010000002.1, read on the forward strand.
CAAGCAAAATTTCATTGAGCACATTAAGGGAGAAATAATAGAAAGGATTTCAACAGATTTAACAAGTATTTCTGTAACAATGAATGCAGGTCCTCAAACCTGTGTTGAATTGCGTGATTTTTTCACCATAACAGAAATAAGTGACAGAGTTATTGCAATAAATGATGCAGGAAGCGTCCTTAATGCTTTAAAAAACGGAAATAGCTTGTTTGTACCCAAAAATTCAAATGATTTCTTTCTCAAGATTCATGAATCAGATGAATTTAGTGTTGCGCAAACAGGAACAATGAGTTCGTGTAAGCAGTTAAGTGAGGGGAAGAACGGATATACTATTGGATTTGTAAAAACAAACAAACAAATCTTTGAAACAAAAATAATCAAGTTAATAAGTGATTATAAGAATGACTATGAAACTTTAAAGGGGATGCTTGGGGTTGCTCCGGGAGGCGAGTTTGGATTCAGTTTTACATACAGTGATGGAAATATAATCAAAACAGAGGAAAAAAATATAAGCGTGAGCGTCTATGTCAGTGAAATCCCAATACAGTATATAAGTAAAAATGCTGCAAGAGAGCAAGGCTCCCTGAACATAAAAGCATGGTGATTGGACAAGAAATGTTAATATATAATAAGTTAAGAGGAGTGAAAATGTATTGCTATATTGATTTTAGCAATTTATTTAATAAATTTGAATAGAAAAATCACTCACTTAAAAAATATCATGACGGAATGATAAATAAAAAAGGGTGGATAAGAATTATTGAGGCTTTTGTCGCAATTTTGTTAGTGACTGGTGTGGTGCTTGTCGTAATAGGCAGGGGAAATTTTCAGAGAGAAGATATTTCCCAGATAGTTCATGATGCTGAGTTCTCCATCTTGAGAGAAATACAATTAAATGATACGTTAAGAGAGGAAATTCTCGGAACAAACGGCACAATAGAATGGAAAGATTTTCCTTCTCAGGCGCCTAAAACCAGAGACAAAATAGAAAGCAGGATACCCAGCTACCTTGAATGCTCTGCAAACATATGCAGGACTTCAGACCCTTGCTTTTTGGCAGAAGAGCAGGAAAGAGATGTCTACGCAGAGTCGGTTATAATAACCTCCAATTTGCAGACATTTAATCCAAGACTGCTAAAGTTATTCTGCTGGGAAAAATGATTCTTAAAATTAATAAACTATCCTTTCCTTAACTGGATATGAAAAAGTTTGAATTTTTAGAGCATACCGCAGACATAAAATTCAGGGCTTTTGGAAAAAACATGGAGGAAGTTTTTGAAAATTCTGCTTTGGCAATTTCTGAGATAATATCAAGAGGACAAAAAATAAAATCAGAAAAGAAAAAACAAATAGAGGTTGAAGGGCATGACAAAGAATCTTTATTGTATAATTTTATTGAAGAACTTTTATATTTGACAGAAGCAGAAAGTTTTTTGGTTTCAAAAGCAAATATAACAGTGTCAGGCAACAAATTAAAGGCAAAGCTCTCAGGAGACTCAACCTTGAATTATTCAAATTTTGACCATATTAAGTCTCCAACCTATCACGAGATGTATTTCAAAGAAACAGGAAACGGCTGGGAGGCGCAAGTTGTCGTGGATGTTTGAATACCCGATAAACATAAGGTATTTAAACTTTAAATTCTTAATTTAGTCATGAAATTTAACGAGAATCTCACGGCAATTCATTCTTATCTATCTGCGGACGGTTGTGTTATTAAAAATCCTTCAACACAGAAACTGAAATATTACAGAATAGATTTTAGAAACACTAACAACACTTTACTTAAAGACTTTCAAGAAAAGTTTTATAATTATTTTTATATCAAGCCTAATTTATATCTTAACACAAGATGTTCTATAGGATCAAAAGAGATCTATTGGAAATTAATAAATCAATTTGGAAGTTTTTACTCAAAAGAATGGAAAATGCCTATGTTAAATGGAAAATTAACCAAAATATGGCTAAGAGCCTTCTTTGACTGTGAGGGTTGGGTATTTTGTAAATCACATCAAAATAGGCATATTGGAATTGATTCTGTTAATGAAAAGGGATTGGACCAAATAAAGGAAGCATTAGAAAACCTTGGGATAAAATCAATTAAAAAAACAATAAAGAATGGGAGAATATATAGGTTGTTTATATATGGAAAAGAAAATCTAATAAAATTTCAAAAAGAAATCGGATTTTTACATCCTTCAAAAAAAGAATTGTTGGAAAAGACAATATTAGATTTTGTTGATTATGACTGGCACCTAAAACAAGACAAGAGTTTGATTAAGGATATTATGCTAAAAAGAGTAAAAATAAAAAAACCATATATTGTTAGAGTAATTTCAAAGAAGAAAGATAATTTAGATAAGTTATCAAAATACTTAAACATGTTATTTTCAATAGAATTTATTAAAATTAATGAAAGGGTAAATGGTATTGGAACAAAATATTTTGAACTTAATGTTAATAAAAAAGATGAGGTTAAAAAACTAATAATGGAAGGACTTATTAATGAAGAACAATCAAATAAAGTGGGAACTTAATTTAAAATGCTAAAAGAAAAAATGAAGAAAATTGCAGAGAATGTCTATGAATTTCCTAAAGAAGGGAAAATGCTGGTTCCAGGAATAGTTTTTGCTTCTGATAAATTATTCAAAGATATAGAAGAAGAATGTGTCCAACAACTTTTCAATATCTGCCAGCTAACTGGAATTATTAAATATGGTATCGTCATGAGCGATGTGCATGTCGGCTATGGCTTTCCTATTGGCGGAGTTGCGGCTTTTGACTTGAAAAAAGGAATAATTTCTCCAGGGGGTGTTGGCTATGATATCAATTGCGGAGTCAGACTTCTCGCAGCTAACTTAACAAAATCCGAGTTTTTAAAAAAAAGAAAAGACGTCACCCATGAGATAGCAAGAAACGTTCCTGTTGGTTTGGGTAGGGGAACAAAACAAAAACTTTCTGATGCAGAACTGAATGAAATAATGAAAAAAGGAGTAAAATGGGCTGTTGAAAAAGGATTCGGAACAAAAGAAGATATAGAAAGGGTTGAAGATAATGGCTGCATTAAAGGTGCAGACCCAAGCAAAGTTTCTCAAAGAGCTAAAGCCCGTGGAAGAAATCAGTTAGGAACTCTCGGAGCAGGAAATCATTTTATTGACATACAAGAGATAAATAAAATTTATGATGAAAAAATAGCAAAAATATTTGGATTAGAAAAGAAGGGCCAGATCGTTGTGATGATCCATACAGGCTCCCGGGGTTTGGGACATCAGACCGCTTCCGATTACATCAAAGAAATTGAAAAAGAATATGGAACAGGCCATCTCCCGGACAGAGAATTGGCATCTGCCCCAATCAATTCCAAATTAGGCAGGGATTACATGGCAGCGATGGCGGCTGCGGCAAATTTTGCATTTACGAATAGACACATGATTATGCATAAGGTAAGGGAGGCTTTCAAAAGATTTTTCCCAAAGGTTAAACTGGATTTAATTTATGACATAGCGCACAACATAGCAAAATTTGAGTTTCACAACGTAAACAACAAAAGCGTGGAAGTTTGTGTTCACAGGAAAGGCGCAACGAGAAGTTTTGGGCCTGGAAGAAAGGAGATTCCCTCTGTTTACAGAAAAATTGGTTGTCCAATTTTCATTCCCGGAAGCATGGGAACTTCTTCTTACATCTTAATCGGAACAAAAAAAGCAGAAGAAATATCTTTCGGTTCTACAGCCCACGGTTCCGGAAGAGTAATGTCAAGAACCCAAGCCAAGAAACAATTTTCTCCCGAAGAAGTCAGATCAATGTTAAAACAAAAAGACGTTTATGTAGAGGCCCAGAGTGTGAAGGGATTATTAGAAGAAAATCCAAATGTTTATAAAAATTCTGATGAAGTTGTAAAAGTCAGCCACGAATTGGGCATAGGAAACTTAGTCGCAGAACTTAAACCAGTTTCAGTCCTAATAGGATAAGAAAAATTATTCCTGAAGAAATTTAACAAATTTTATTGTGAAAACAACAGGCAGAATAAAAATTAATCCTGCTATCATGAAAAATGATTTAGTGTATTCGGATATATCTCCAATTCCCATATAAAGATGTTGTTTTAATAATATTTAAAGATAATATACAAAAAAGAATATTCATTTTTCTTCTGAATAAGAATCTTTAGAGAAATTTCTCCATTCAATTCCAAGATCTAAAAAATCAATTTCTGCAAATCTGTTTAAATTAAGTTTTCCTTTCCCAGTAAGATACTTAAAGATTTCCATAACCTGAATATTCGCAACAGCCCCTGCAATTGGACCCAGATTTCCTGTTTGTTGAATATCTTTTATAACTTTTAAATTACTTAGAGAATCATTTCTTCTTTGATGCTCTATAAAATCATCAAAAGAAGCAGTTTTACCAGGGATTATTATTGGTCCAATCATTCCAAGATGCATATTATATCCTCCGGCAATACAGTAAGGAATATTATACTTTTGAGCATATTCATCAATTATTCTTGTCGTTTCTTGCACTGACGGTGAATCAGCACAATTCACTAAAAAATCCGCATCAATGACAATCTCTTCTAGATTTTCCTCTTCAGAAACCATTTTTGTAAATGTTCTTATATTTGAATCAGGTATCTTTTCCTTGATTACATCAACTTTCAATCTCCCAATATCTCTTTCATTAAAAAACAATTGTCTGTTAAGATTACTCTTTTGAACTACATCTGGATCAGTTATCCTTATCTCTCCAATTCCTAACTGATACAAACCATTAACAATCCATGTTCCTATTCCCCCTATGCCAAATACAGAAATAGTTGAATCTTCAAGCTTTTTTTGTAAACTAATTGTCTCTTCATGGGAATTTGTGAGTTCACCAATAAATAACATTTGTCTTGAGTATCTTTCCTCAGTTTCATAGTCATCTTCTCTTATAATTCCTTCATATTTTAATGATTTTAAACAAGTCATTACCTTTCCACTTTCATAATCACTGGAAAGTTTATCGACAAGTAAATCCACATCTTGGCCAATTTTCAATTCACTAATAATTCTTTTTACTAATCCATCTACTTCAAACGTTTTTACTCTTCTTGTCCCTGTAAATATAACTTTGTAGATATCGCTTGATTCTTCTAATATGTAAATAGATTCTCTTAATTTTATTTTTTTACTCATTTTACCCTCTCACAATAGAATACTTTACCTTTCCCTGGTGGCCCTGTAAGAAGATTTCCCTTATCATCACATGGAAAAATGACTTTATAATTCTTGAAAGCATTCATTAATTTTGAATTCTCATTTAAATGCCATGAACCAATTATGACTAAAATAGGCTTTTCTGTTTTTATTGTATATTTTTTAATCATCTGTATATGTTTTATTTCTCGCTTTTTTAATATTTTATCTAATTGTCTTTCCTCATTTTTTAAATGAATCTGCTTCTTTACTTTCTCCTGTAAATTTTTATTAAGCCCAAAATTCTTAAAATCAATTCCTATTAACTTTATTTTTTTCTTACGACAAAATCTTATGAGTTTTTCAACTTCGTCAAAAGAAGTCATATTTGAGATTTTTCTAGTTCTTAGAATTTTTTCATAATCTTCTTTTGTTTTTAAGGAATGATTTTCCAATCTTTCACATAAAACAAAATCAGGTTTAATTTTTTCTATAATCTTTTTTTGTTTCCTAAAATCATCGATAAAACCATGAGTATCCCCTAAGAAAAAAAATAAAAAAGAAAAAGTCATTTTTACATCCAGTATTTTACACTGGTGTAGCCCATATATGCTTTGTCTTCAACCAACCTAAGTCCTTCATAGGAATTTCCCTCTCCTAATCCAGACTCTTCTTCTGAAGAATCTCTTAAAGTTTCTTCTAGTCTTTCCATATTAGTCTCCAGATTCCACAATATTTAAGTTTTTCGATAATAAACAGACATATGCATTAACCAATAAAGTCACAGTTATTGCACAATCTAAATTATTAATATACTCAAGAAAAGAACAATATTTATAAAATATATTTATAACTGCATTATAAGATAAATGGAAAGAATAGAAATACCTCTTGGCTATGTAAGTGAAATGTCAGCAGGTAGCTTTACCGAGCCTTATTCGTTCTTACAGGCTGCAGAACGCGCCCAAGACATAGGCTCAAGGCTGATGTCAAACACAGAATATCAAAGCGCAATCAATTATTTTGAAAAGCGTCTTCCTGACGAATCAGCGCTGGAGGCGCTTTCCAGCCTTTACGGAAACAATTTCGGAAGTCCTGGATACGCAGGTGCAAGGACAATGACTGGGACAATCATTGAAAAAAACGGAACAGTTACAGATGTAGATGGTGTATTTGGGAAATATCTCTACGGTTCAAAACAATACTATGGTAAGCAACTTGCAGATTTGCTCAGTCTCGCAAGGCAGATGCAGGAAAGAGGGAGAATTTCTTACATAAAAGAATTTGATGAAAGCACAGGTCTGCCTGTCGCTATAAGCAGCGAGCCTAATCTTAAATACCACAACGCAGTTTTCTATGTCTCGCCTTCTGTGAAAGAAACAGGCGTTGTCGTGCGTGGAATACATCATTCTGTGGGAGAGCCATGTGTGAAATACAACGTCGCAATTCTTCCTCTTGATTACAGGGACATCATGCTAGGTCACAGGACAGTTAGCGATACAAACAGGGCAAAGCTTGGAATGATAACAGGTGTAGCAGGTGCTCTGATTTACGAGCTTGCAGACAAAACAATTCGTGGCAGGATTTCTACAAAGCAAGCTGTGAAAAGGATTACTTCTTACGTTTCTGACAAGAAAATGAACAGGCGTACATTCAACTCTGCGCTTGCTTTATTCTCTCTTTATTTAGCAGGTTGCGGCGGAGGCACAAATCCATCTCCATCACCCTCTCCTTCACCACCTCCGCCTTCACCACCTCCGCCACAAACATTTACGTATTCTGGCAGCATTTTGAAAAGAATCGCCAATGACAATTCAAAAATAGGGCAGGGTGTTGTAAGGTTAGAAGGCATTCCTGGAACATTCACAGGAAATATAGATTCCGCAGGCAACTTCAGCATAAATGGTGTAAAGTCAGGAACATACAAAAGAACAACAAGTGACGGAGCAGGTGATTCTGTCTATGTTCCTCAGGTAGAATCTGTTGTCCAGATAAACGGCAATATTACAGGACAGGATTATTCTGTCATAGAGAGGGGGGCGAACAGATTTGGTCAAGAATTTAATCAGTTGTTCCAAGAGTTCTATTCAAAAATAGGGTTGGGTTTAACTGGATCTGCTGGGCTATTCAAATGGGGTAATTTAGTAGGGCAAACGCCTTTGAAAATAAGGAGTGCGGCTTCGACAATTCCTGATAATATAGAAAGTCGATTCATGAACGATGTTAATTTTGTAAATAATAGAGACACCCCTACATTTTCTGGTGGAAGAATTGTGTCTTTGCCTGTTGAATTCGGAGAAACAGCATCAGACTATGAGATAGAAATGTCAATGCACGATGAACCAGGAAGCTTTAGAGTAAATTTCCCCTTAACAGACGGCACAAGAATAATAAGAGCAAGAGCACTATTCGATTTTTCCGCCGGTTCTCCAGACATATGGATTATTTCACACGAATATGGTCATTGCTACGGTGCTGCAGATTTCAAAGATGACAATTTTATAAGCATAATGAATAGCATAACGGTTCCTACTATTAACGACGTGTTGGCTTTCTATCTTTTTAATCATCCAGACGTTAAACCAGGCAACAAAGCTCCAGATATCAATCCGTGATTTCTTTTTATACAAGATGCACAATTAATTCTTATACTAAAAAAGAAGAATATTTATAAGATGTATTTGATTATGGAATATATAAAATGGGGTCAAAACAGTCAGCAGTATTTTCGGGTTTAATAATTTTCTTGGCAGTTATTCTATCGTTAACTTTCATTGGATTTTTCTCTGGCGAGTCTTCGGCAGCCATTTTAAACGGAAACGGCGAGTGCATAGGTCGCGAATGCCCAATAGAATGCGGGCCAGGAGAATTTGTGTGCCAGGGAGGTATTCTTGACAGCGGAGTGTGCTGCATAGCTGACGAGGAAATTTGCACATTTGATGATCTTAACGGCAATTTATTTGGACGGTGTGATGACAATTTACCTAATGGAAATTTTATTGATGTGACACATACTGCATCTTGTTCCATCTTTGTACCTAGTGGTGGTTGGTGCGGCGGCTCATGCAAGGAAACTATTGAGATACTGCCGGATGCGTGCACAAAAAAAATCACCCTGACCAGCGTCACTCTCGATGACGACGGTGAGACAGCTGCCAATGGAAATGTTCTTGTGAGTGACTACTCTTGTACTTGCAGGTCTGGTTCCATACCATTGGGTTCATGTGCTTTATTCCCAAACAGCCCTGACGGTACATGCTCAGGAGGAACAACATGTGGGTCAAAGACTGGTAGTGGGTGTGCAAGCACTGGGAGTTACAACACAAATGTGCCTTTCACCCGCGGCACACAGCTATCTGCATATGTTTATGCACTAGACAACTGAAAGTCGCGAAGTTCAGGCAATTGGGGTGGAGGCAATACAGTCTATACAGAGAGGCGTGCGCAATGCGATTCTGGTTACAAGTGTGATGCATCTACAGGAAGTCCGCAATGCATACTTGCGACCTGCGGCAACGGCGTCTGCGATGCTGGGGAAGATACTGCATGCCCTGGAGACTGCCAAATAATATGTGGTAATGGTGCAATTGAAGGAACCGAAAAATGTGACGGCACGAATCTTGGCGGAGAGACATGTCAGTCATTGGGCTTTACAAGTGGAACACTTGGATGTTTTTCTCCAGGAAGTGCAAATGAATGTACATTTGATACAACTGGATGCTCTGCAGTCTTAAATAATCCTAAGGGCAATCACGATACATCAGACTGTACATCAAGTGTGGGGTGGACATGCGACGCTGATGATTACACCCAGGCATTAAATGTAGAGCTTTACGCAGACGGCTTAAAAGGAAGTGGTGGTGTTTTAATAGCTTCTGTGCTTGCTGACATAACAAGGGAGCAGGCAGTTGCTAACCAATGCGGCGGCAATCCAAGCCATGGTTTCTTGTTTAATAGTACTCCTGACAATCTTAAAGATGGGTTAGATCATTCAATTTATGCTTATGGGATTAACACAGGCTTAGGTGATGATACTTTGCTTTCAAATTCGCCACAAACAATTAATTGTGCACCTCCATTAAAACCCCCAACCTGTACTTTTAATAGTGCTTCGTGGAGCACTTCTCAAACAGATAGTGGAAATAATGTTGTCTTGACAATTCAGGGAACAGACTGTGATTCAGAATCTGTGGATTTTTTCATTGCAGAAGTTGACTGTGTTGGTATTTGTAATTTCGGAGACATTGATTCACAAGATACAGCAAAGTTAAACATTAGCTGGATAAGAGGCAGTTTTTCAGGAAATCAGTCTTCTGTTTCATGGGTTGCTGAATGGATAAAAGATGAAAATAATTGTATTCTTGGTGTTTGCGGCGATGATGATCCTGAATATGTCTTCGAAGCAGAATTAGTAAACAACCAGAGTGTAAACATAGATCAAAGCGGAGAACTGAAAGTTAATTTTGTTTCTCCGCCAGAATGCAGCGTGATAACTATATGCAATGAATATACAAGTCAGAATTCATGTAATCTTGATGATTGCAATGTGGCTGAAGCCAGTATTCCAGGTGATATAGATTGCAATGATCCTAATATTGATTGTAGTGGTTGTTTCTGGAATTCTACAGGTAATAAATGTGATGCCAACTGGAATGCAACTAGTACTGGTTTTTGTGGTGATGGCATAATAGATCCGGGGGAGCAGTGTGATGGTAGTAACTGGGGAGATACTATAACTAGCTGTAGTGATTTCGGCCTTACTGACGGAAGCTTAAGCTGTAATTCCAATTGCCAGTTTGATACATCCCAGTGTATTGGAACTGCTGGTGAGTGTGGTGACAACACAATAAACCCTGGCGAGACTTGTGATGGTGATGACCCTGGACAAGGTGGTGATGGTGACTGGGGACTTATATCAAGCTGTAGTGACTTTACGCTTATTGATGGAAGCTTAAATTGCAATGCTGCCGGAACTACAGATGAATGTCAGTTTGATACCTTGCAATGTACAGGCGGACAAGGAATTTCTAAAATAGGCCAGTGTAAATACACTGCACAGACAAGCGATACCTGTGAAGACGACGGTTTCTTGACTTTCTCATGGACAGCTAGCTGGACATGGGATCCTGAATGTGATGCCACATGCCAAGCCCAAGCAGCAAACCAGGATAAGGCAGCACAATGTAGAGACGGGCAAAAGACTGTTGAGTGTCCTGCACAAATTCTCCTTCCTTTTTTCGGATTTTACAATATAATTGTTGTTTTGATAATGGTTTCACTGATTTATATGATTATGTCTACGAGAAAGAAATAAACTTAATAAGAAATGACATTTTTAGCTGTTAATTTAACAATTATGTTTAAGAGTTTTATTAATCAAACCAGAATTATCACAGGCTGTCTAATAATCAATTAATTTCATTAATTTACTGGATTTTGTCTGTGAAAAAAATAGACTAGTATTGGAGTGATATTTTGGAAGTTACTATTAATTTGAAAGAAGACTGAAATATTTTATTATATTATGATTAATTATTTTCGGATTTTAGGTTTTATTTGATTATCTAACTATATGAAATTTAACAGATTTCACCAGAGCCAAAAAGATGACTTTTTAAGGGTTCAGTATGAATAGAAGAATATTTATAAATATCTTTTAACTTTTTAAGAAGTAAAAGATGGTGGAAAACATAAGATATTTTGCAATATTTTTGACAGTAGTTTTGTTCGCAAGCATGGCTTCTTCAATTTTTTCAGCAGGAAATCCGGACCATTTTATAGAAAATGTGTATGGTCCTTCTGAAAGTATCAGGGGATGGATAAATATAAGCCTTACCGATGAATCAACAAACTCGCTTTTTGAAGATTCAAGGGGGAATTCGATAAAATTAATTGAGCTTTTAAAGAAAGACAGCAGTTATAATCCCTCCTGTAACCCTGTTGATTGTTTAACAGATTATACCGCCAGCAGCGGAGAAAACTCAAAAACATTTAGTTTAAATCTTGGTAGTTCAAAAGTATTTGGGTTAAGATTTACAGGAAATCTTGTTGCAGTAAATTCCGCAAGTTTCAGCCTTCAAAGTGATGCTCCTGTAACATGTGTAAGCCAGATAGAAATAGACATCCTTGATGACGGGAATATTGATTTTATAAACAACAAAATTGCCGCAGGAGGTGGTTGTTCTAATCTGAAAAATGATGGATGTTATAATGCTCTGGAAGATAAAGAAGAGTATATCATGACAAGTCTTCCTTACTGCCAGAAGATGAATCTTTCAGAATCTCCTGGATTTTACCTTGGCGCATGGGTAAAAAATGTCACAGGTTCTTTAAATCTTGAAATGCGGCTTTATGATGATAAAGGTAATGAAATTCAGAATGCAAACTGTGCTTTACCTAATCCAACAAATTCAGGAGGAGAAGTTTCATGCCGTGTTAATTATCCTGTTTTAGAATCCAGAGAGCATTATGTTTGTATTTCTTCCACCGGAGGAACAGGAGAATATAGAATCAGGGGAAATTCAAATCCTTCTGAAGGGTGTGGTTTTTTTGGTTTTCCTCCTCCATCAAACACCCCTGCAGCCTATGAGATTTTTGCAGAAGGCATGAAATTTGATAGTGTGGGAACTATACAAATTCCAAATACTTTTCCTAATGGAAATACATTCGGAGCTCTTGTTCAGGATTATATCTTGGAGAGATATGGCAGCCTTGACTGCTCAGCAGGATGTGTTGTTCCGATAAGATTTATTTCAGGAATAAACCAGCAAATAACAATAAACAATCTAGCTTTAAACTATGAAAAAACTACAGGTATTGTGACAGATGATAAATTTTATGATTTAGCAGAAATTCCTGCAAAGGTAAACTCTGATTTTCAAAAAATTTATCTGGATGAGGGTGGATTTTCTGTGCCTGATGACTTTGGTACATATGAGTTTTCCTTAAGCCTGGACGGAACAGAAATTTTTTCAGAGGAAGTAAATGTTAAAGACATTCCCAAGATTTTGTCTTTGATCCCTATATCAACAGCCTCTGCATTCCCCACAGAATTTAAGGTTGGGGTAAGTTCTCCTGCAAGAATAAAAAAATATTTCTGGGATTTCGGAGATGGGGATGTTGATGTAACAACAACAAATGAAGTAACTCACACCTACTCTTCTGTAGGACAGTATGAACTGGCAGTGACTGTGACAGACTTAAGAGAATTAACCTCCTCAAAAACTTTCAGTGTTAGTGTAAGCTCCCCAAAAAACCTGATAAATATAACTCTGGATAAAATGAAGAATAACATTGATAACATAAAAATTTATATTATTGATCTGGATTTGTTTGCTCAGGAAAGCCTGAACTCTATTCTTAATATTGATTTTACTGAAGAAGAACTGAAAAGACTTGAAGCGGCATACAATAATGCGACAGGCGATGCAGAATATAACCAAATTATAACAGACCTGCTGAAATTAAATGTTCCTGCATCACTTACAGAAAGCACTAGTGCGGAGTCTGTTTCTTTCTTCCCTGACAGAGAAAACATAAATCTGGATATTCTCCAAATTATTGGTGGTGGAAGCTATGACTCAAGCAGAACAGAAGATTATGTTAATGGGGTAATGCTGTGGAATCATGAAAATATTGAAACTAAAATGGATTTTAGTGAATTTTCAGGGGTGTATGAGACTTCTGTGGATTCGATTTTGAAAGTTTTTAAAATAACCATAAATGAGAAAAAAGATATTGGGGAGAGTTATTTTTTGATTTTACCCAAACTTGAAAACCTTGAATTTGAATCTTCAGTGATTAGTGTTGAAGAGGGAAATTATGTTTATGTGGACCTGGGAAGAAGTCAAAAAGTTTCATTCTTTACAACAGAAGATATTGATTTTACAAATCTTCCGGCATTTATATCCCCTGGATTAAGCGGACTATCACTAATTGATATAGTTCCTCCAGAAGATACAGGAAAATCAAACCTGACAATATTTATTTTAGCCATCTCTTTACTGATTATTGTCGCATTTATTTCCTACGTGGTTCTTCAGGAATGGTACAAAAAGAAATATGAAAATTACTTATTCAAAAATAAAAATGACCTTTACAATATGGTTAATTATGTCAATAATTCAAAAAAAAGAGGGCTTAAAAATAAAGAAATTGCGGATAATCTTAAAAAAGCCAAGTGGAGTTCTGAGCAGGTCAAGTATGTTATGAAAAAATATGCGGGAAAGCGGACAGGAATGTTTGAACTTCCCTTAACAAAGTTGATGAATAAGGTAAAAAAGAGAAGCGATTTTTATAAAACAAGATACTGAGATTTTATTGTAAATAATCACACAAAAATTTAATAAGACCCATTAATAAGAATTAACATGGTGGCAAAGGCTCTTAAAAATTTTTTCAAGAAGATTTTTTTAAATATATTCAGGCAAAAGAGGGAGTTGAAACTTGGTTTTTACGGACCTCCGAACGCTGGAAAGACAAGCCTGGCAAACAGAATATGCAAGGATTTTACCGGTGAAGAGATTGGAAAAGTCAGCAAGATCCCTCATGAAACAAGGAATGTCCAGTTTAAAGAGAGAGTGAAGATAAGTTACAAGGGAAAAAATATGACTTTTAAAGTAATAGATACTCCTGGAATTACCACAAAAATAGATTATGAGGATTTCTTAAAGTTTAAATTAAAGAAGAAAGATGCCAAAACAAGAGCAAAAGAGGCCACGCAGGGTGTTATCGAAAGCATAAAATGGCTGGATGATATGGATGTGGTCGTAATTGTGCTTGATGCCACACAAAACCCCTACAGCCAGGTTAACATCACAATCATAGGAAATCTTGTTGCAAGAAAAATTCCTGTTTTGATAGTTGCAAATAAAATTGACCTGAAAAAAGCTAACCTAAAAAAGGTGGAATCAGCATTTCCTGAATATGAGGTTATTGGAATAAGTGCCAGATATGGAAAAAATCTTGAAGAATTTTATGAGTCAATATTCAAGCTCGCGAAAAAAGTTTAAGTAAAAATTAAAAAGTATATTTTCCAATATATATTATAATCTTTTCAAAAAAGATTAGACAAAACCTGAAAGAAAAAAGAGAAAAACGATGGTGAAAAAAAAAGGTCTTGGCAAAGTCAAAGGGTTTTCCATACAGTTTTTACCTTATTCAGAAATAAAAGACCTAGACAGCACCAAAAGAATCAGGAAAATACTGAATATAATTCTTGGAAACAATATTCTTATACTTCAGGGAAGGCTTGAACCTGAAGAGGAAACAAGACTTATTGAAGATACTATGGCCATGATTGACCACGTGAAGAACTTCAAGGGAATAGAACTTGCCGTAATATCCGGAAACGGGAACAAAAAAGAGGGATTCTTTGGAAGATTCAGAAAGAATCTTGTAAATACCCTTGCAGGAGGAGATGTGGGAGCTGTGACAATTATAGGTCCTGCAACAATAGTCAAGGAAATAAAAAGAAATCCAAAAAAGATAGAATTGTTTTTGAACGGTTAAATTTATTGATTATTTTAGATTAATAAAAAAATAATTTTATGACCAGCCTTAGAACGCCTTCCAATAATTAAATATCTATTTTTTATTTTATAAATATTTACAAGCTATTAGTTAAAATTTATTAATAGAAACATTTATAACGTATACTTGTGTATACAGATGTATATGGAAACTACAGTAAGGTTGTCTAATAATATAAAGAAACAGCTTGACAGAATGAAATTGTTTGAAAGAGAGAGTTACAATGACGTTATTGGGGCTTTAATAGAAGACCATCTGGAGGTAAATGAGAGAACAAAGAAAGAATTAAGAATTGCTAGAAAGGAAAAGAGTTTTTCCCATAAGGAAGTTGAGAGAAGGCTGAAATTATAATGTTTACAATTGAATGGAAAGAGGGAGCCATTAGACAGCTAGAGAAATTACAACCTCTGCTTTCCAAAAGAATTCTGAAAAAAGTTCTGGAGCTAAAGGAAAATCCTTTTTCAAAAGATATCAAAAGATTAAAGGGAGAAAAGGCCTTCAGATTAAGAGTTGGGGATTATAGGATACTTTTTGATATAGATTTAAACAAAAAATCCATAACAATCTTAAGGATGGGACACAGGAAAAACATTTATTAAACTTCCACAAAATTTATAATTCATAGTTTCTTTCAAATAAAATGATTGCAAAAATCTGCGAATTCTGTGGTAATAAACCAGAAGCAAAATCAAAAATTAAAAGGTATATTAAATCATTAGGAGGTAACGAAAAATCCCTCATCAGTGCGTGAAGTGCTCAAGAATTATCTCTCCGGGAAGCAGGGAGCTGTTAGAAGGCTGTGGAGAATGCGGCGGTCATTTTTTCTTTTATATCAGGGATGAACAGATAAACAACATTAAAGAAAAACTAATTGAAATTCCAACAGAAGAAAAGAAACAGATTGAAAAAGATATAAGGGAAATGGTGGGAATAACTGACGAGCAGGCACCGGTCATTCTTGATATAGAATCAATAAGAATTACAGGGGAGGGAAAATTCGAGCTGGACATTGTAAAGCTTTTCAGAAAAGACAGGCCTCTGATTTACAAATTAGAAGAAGGTAAATATATCATTGACCTTGCATCCACGCTAAGCGCAAATATAAAAGACATAAAAGGAATAAAAAATCCTGATGACAAGAAAAATAAGGAACGTTAATTCTGTCTTAAAAGAGGTTTTACAGAGAGTAGAGCCATCTGAAGAAGAGCTAAAAATAATTGAAGATTCGCTCCATGAATTTCTGGACCAGCTTAACAAAAGACTCAAAGCTTCAAAAATAAATGCAGAGATTTTTCTTGGGGGAAGCTTTGCAAAAGGAACAATAATAAAAAAGGACCTGTATGATATTGATATTTTTGTAAGGTTTGACAAGGAGCATAAGGAAAATGAACTTTCAAGGCTGACAGGAAGAATTCTCAGGGGGATAAAAAATGTCTCTTTAATTCATGGCTCAAGAGATTACTTCAGAGTAAATGCTTCCAAAAATTTGGTTTTTGAGATCATCCCTGTAAAAAAAATAAAAAATCCAAAAGAAGCAGAAAACATAACAGACCTTTCTTATGCTCATGTTAATTACATAAAAAGAAAACTAAAAAACAAAAAGCTTCCTGATGAAATAAGACTTGCAAAGGCTTTTTGCCACGCAAACAACTGTTATGGAGCTGAATCATACATAAGAGGATTTTCAGGATATGCCCTTGAGCTTTTGGTTTATCATTACAACAGTTTTCTCAAATTTATCCATGCCATGTCAAAAATTAAAGAGAGACAAAAGGCTAAGCCTTTAGCTACTTCGTCTACAAGCAGCCAGAGTAAAGAAATAATAGATATAGAAAAACATTATAAAAACAAAAATCAGGTTTTAATGGACATTAACGCCTCAAAGCTCTATTCTCCGGTAATTCTCATAGATCCCACATACAAGCAAAGGAATGTCTTGGCTGCGCTTTCTGAGGAAACCTTCAGGAAATTCAGAAAAGCCTGTCAGGATTTCTTGAAAAATCCTCATCCTGAAATGTTTGAATCAAAAAAAATAAATCTTGAAAAAATAAGGAAAAATGCAAAAAAAAGGGGATATGGGTATGTCCTGCTGAAAGCAAAAACCAGTAAGCAGGAAGGGGATATTGCGGGAAGCAAGTTACTGAAATTCTACAAGCATCTTGTACATGAAACTGAAAGGTTTTTTGAAATCAAGGGCAGGGGTTTTGAATATCAGGGCAAAAAATCTGCAAGGTATCTTTTTGTTGTTAAAAAGAAAAAGGAAATTTTAATTTCAGGACCTGATATTAATGATAAAAAGAATGTCATAAGATTTAAAAAAAAGCATAAAAAAGTATTTGTTAAGAATAAAAAATTTTATTCAAAAGAGAAAACCAAGGTAACATTGACGGCATTTATTCAGAATTGGAAGAAAAAACACAGGAAAAGAATCAAAGATATGTATATTACCAGGCTGGAATTTATTTTTTAATTCCCTCTAGATTACTTCATGAAATGTTACTGGCCCGTATTCATGTTTTCCAAAATATAAAGAGGCTCCATTTTCAAGAGGTGTTATTTCAGTTAAAGGATTGTCATTTATTTTTGTCCCATTTTTTGAATGATCTTGAATGTAAAATCTTCTTTCATCTTCATTGTAAATTATTGTCGCATGTTCTTTTGAAATTGACTTTCGTATAAATCCTGGAACATCCCCTTCTACTAAAAAAATATTTGCTGCGCTTTTTCTTTCATGCCCCTCTTCTTTTCTTCCAATAACTAATTCACTTCCATACTTTTTTACTAAATCTGTTAAATTAAAAGTCTTTCCTGTCCAATTTTCTTCCAGTGTTGCATTTTTCATTTTTCGCCTCCGATAGCTTTCTCGAAAAGGGTTGCAAAAGCCTTGGCAAAGAATTCAGAATTAAGCCAGATTGCAACATCTTCATTGGTGTTATCTCTGGACAGGTAAAATATTATCTCTTTTCTGTCTATTATAAAGAATTTTGCGTCTATGTTTATCTTCCTTATTTTAATTTTAAGACTGTCTTTTATTTTTGCGATAAGCCTCTCATCTCCTGAGAGTGCAACCTTTAATTTTATATCTGATTTTTTAAGGGTTTCAAGCGTTTGCTGGAAAAGTTTTATTTTTGAATTCACATCTTCGGCATTCGTGCAGATTATAACTTCTTTTTTTGCGTTCTGGAGAATTTCCCTTAAGTAATTTGCTATGTTTGCTCTTCCTTTCAGTGATGCAGATAAATCCTCGCGTTTCACAGGATTTAATCCTTCTTTGTAAAGCTCTTCAAGTTTTGTGAATTCGTTTGTGCTTTTTATGTTTGAGAGACTTACTATTCTCTCTTCAGCATTATTTCTGACATTATTTTTTAGTTTCTCAAGAATTATGTATGGTTTGACTCCAAGGTACTTCACAGGTTTTCCAAGCTTTACGATTGCGAAACCTTTTTTTTCAAGGCTTTCAAGTACATCATAAGTTCTTGACCTAGGAACACTGGAAATCTCTGCTATTTCTCCTGCAGAAGCCACGCCTTTTCCAAGCAAAGCCAGCCAGACTTTTGTCTCATATACATTCAAGTCAAAATAATCCTTGATTTTGCTTACTAATTCTTGTTTTACGAGCATTTTCTTTTGGTTAAAATTTTACCTAATCTCCCCACTAAGGCTAAGTCTGCAATTTGAGAGTTACCCTTTAAATCTTCTGACGCTTCCTCACATAGTCTTCCTATATCATCGCCATGAACTTGAACATTAACTCCTCTAAAAACAGCAACCTTTTTTTCCCTACTTCTTAATCTAGGTTCTGTACCCTTATCAAAATATCTGGGAAAATAGGCCTCAGGTCCGCCATCTTCAGGACTAAACCTCCCTATCAAAACATTTCCATAATCTGATTGTATTGTCATTTTAGTTTTGTAATAGTAATCTAGACAAATTTAGTGAGTTAATAGATAGTAATTCTTCAAGGTCTGCCCATTCTTCTTCTCTTAATCTCCTATGTAAATTACTTGATGTAAGATTATATATTGTGTTTTGTATTTCATCAAGTTGTTTTCTATTTGTGTCTACTCTTGAAGGGTTTTGGTTGTAGTAACTTATTATTTCCTGATACCTTTCAAGGTTTGCTTTCAATATTTCTGAATAGTTTCTTTCCATAATAAAAATCCATAGAAATCCTTACTTATAAAGCTTATGGTTTTGTTACTTTCCTAGAGTGAGAACACTTTGGAAAAGTTTAAAAGGTTGGGATTTATGGGTGAATTATGACACAAAGAGAATTATCTGGTGATGAAGCAAAAATTTATGGTGAGTACATAGGAAAATATGTAATTTTATTTCCTGCTCAAGGATCAAGTTATTCAGGAAAATTAGTGAATATTGAGAAAGGTCATGCTATTTTAAATCCTCATCAAGGAGCAGAGTTTAGTAAAACAAAGGGCCTTACAAGAAAACTAATTCCTAAAAATGCAAAGGTTAGATTAGAATATATTATAACAATAGAGCCTACGACTAAAGAAGATTTGGAAGCTTATTGTGAATTTCAGAATGAACAAGATGTTTTAGAGTTAAAAAAGAGAAAATCTAAACCAAAAGATAACTAATCAAGATTCCTCATAAATATGTCAAGAAAAATCTCTGATAAAACAAAGCAATTAATACAAAAATTGCATAATAAAGGTTTAAGTGTTAGAGAAATAGCTAGAAAAGTTAATGTTTCTTATCCAATAGTATGGGAATATACAAAGGCGAAGAAAAGAGGGTTTAAATCTTACAGTGAGTATCGAGAGTATTTAGTTAAAAAAAGAGGGTTTGAATCATTAAGTGAGTATAATGAAGATTTAGCTAGAAAGAAAGGGTTTGGATCATATAATAAGTATCGGGAATATTTAGCTAGACAGAGAGGGTTTGAATCATTTTATGAATATCAGAATCATTTAGCTAGACAAAAAGGGTTTGGATCTTACAGTGAGTATCAAGAATGTTTAGTTAATCAGAGAGGGTTTGGATCATATAATAAGTATCAAAAATATTTAGCTAGACAAAAAGGGTTTGAATCATTAAGTGAGTATCAAGAAAATTTAGTTAGACAGAGAGGGTTTGAGTCATTAAGTGAGTATCATGAGCATTTAGCTAAACAAAGACAAAAAAGACCTGAAAATCGAGAATTAAGCGACTTAATAAAAAGAAGTTTGAAAAAGCTTGGAAAAAATCAATCCTGGCTAGCTAGTCAAATAAAGGTTTCAAGAGAATCTGTTTCTAAGTATGCACAAGGAAAAAGAACACCAAATAGAGAAAAATTAAAAAGATTGTTTTCTGTACTTGATGTTCCATACAGAACTTTAGATGATTTATTGTAAGATAATTATTAAAAAATCAGATAACTAACCAAGATTCCTGCGAAAATTCCTCCTGTGATGAAAGGCATTGCAGGATAAAACTTCCTTTTTTCTGCAAAGAAGAATAAATATGCCAGGCCGAGAGTTGCTCCCAGAGCAACAAGCAAGGCAGACACAATTCCCAGTGTCTTAAGCATAACACCTGCAGCGATTATCGGAAAGACTATGTCTCCTCCCCCAAGAATTGCCACATTTATCTTAATTTTCTTTTTGTTAAGCTGTGACCTGCTTAAGGTCTTCTTTAATTTTGCTATTCTGATTTTGACGTTTTTTGAGAGATAAGGGACAAAAAATCCTGAAAAAATCTTTAATTGTTTGATTTGATATTTTGCCATTTTCTGCATAATTCCTGAGTGCCAGACAGCCCAGATATCATAGATGGAAATCAAGACCAAAAGCCCTACAATGGTGAGCACATTCAAGATTGGAACAAAAACAGCTGCAATCCCAGGATAAATCAGAAGTTCTGTAAAGTTATGGACAAGAAAATTTCTTCCATAAATCTTTATGAACGCAAGAGGAAGAGCTATGAGAAGGGAAAAAGTTAAAGCATAGTTGAGGGGAGAAAGAACACTAAAGAAAAATATTGAAAGTGCAAGCAAAACAACAACAAAAAACCAGAGCCTTAAAACAAACTCAATTTTAAATCTTGTCAGAAAGAAGAACAAAAGAATCGCTATGATGAATGCTGTTATTATTACTGGAAAAATGCTGTAGTAATCAGATTCTTTCTCTATTTTAGGGGGCTCTAATCCGAATGGAAGCACGTTGTCAGGGACAAGATAATGATTAACAGTATAAATCCCTATCATCTGAGTCACAATAAACATTACCAGAAGAATAGCTGTAATTTTCAGATTATGTTTCATATTAATTTAGCAATAAGTTTTTTAGTTGAAAACAAAATAAAGATGCCAATCAGGACAGATATCCACAAGCTAAGTTCATGCCTGTTCGGAAACAAATAAATGTCCAAAAGCCCCCATGTACCTCTCCAGAAAGCAACAATAGCAAATCCTAAAAAGATTGCCTTAAAGACTTTCTTCAGTGTTCTCTCATTTTTCCCCTCTTTTTTACCTTTCATCATATCTCATACAAAAAAAGAACTTTTAAGTTTTATCTGAGCCTCACTGTTTCTAAAATTCTCGGAACATTTGTTTCCACGCGGTTAAGTTTGTAGAGCGCTGAGGCAATATCAAGGCACTTGGAAACTTCTCCATGGTTTATCATAATTCTTTTTGGTTTTGGCCTCATGTTGTTAAAAAAAGACATTATTTCATTTCTTCCGGCGTGAGCGCTTAAACCGTCAATAGTGTGAACCTCAAATTTCACGTCAACAGTTTCCTCGCGGCCATCAACACTCATTTTTGTTTCCTTTAATCCTTCCTGAACCTGTCTTCCCAAACTTCCTACTCCCTGATAGCATACAAAAATTAGTGAGTTCTTTTCATTTCCTGCAAACTCCCTGAAATATTCGACAGAAGCCCCTCCAACAAGCATGCCTGATGTTGCAAGAACAAGACATGGTTCCCCTTCTATAACTTTTTTTCTTTCCTGGGGTGAACCAACACGGGAAAAGATATCTGAAACAAAAGGATTTTTTTCCTGAAAAATAGATGTGCGGACACTATTGCTCAAAAAGTCAGGATAAGCTGTATGAATTGCATTGATGTCCCAAATCATTCCATCTATGTAAACAGGGATTTTTTTCATCTTTCCTGATTTTATTGCGTCTTCTATGATGAGTATTGTCTCCTGGGCACGGCCAAGTCCGAGTTCTGGAATCAAAACCTTGCCGCCTCTTTCAATTGTTTTTTTTATTAAATCAAGCAGTTTTCCCTCTGATTCAATTCTCGGAGGCAGGATGTCATATTTTGCACCATATGTTGCTTCTGTAAGAACTGACTCTACTCTCGGGAAGCTGTTTATTGCAGGATCGAGAAGCCTTGTTTTTGCGTACTTGTAATCTGCTGTATAGATAAAATTATGCAGGCCATTGCCGATGTTGAAGTGAACCATTGCGCTGCCAAGGGCGTGTCCTGAATTGTAGAAAGTCATCCTTATATCAGGCGTTATGTCCGTAACTTCATTGAAGTTCAGACAGATGGTATGTTTTACCATTTCTTTTATGTCTTTTGAATTAAAGAGGGGTGTTGCTGCCTGCTTGTATGCAACTCCTATAAAGTCCAGAGACATGAGAGCTGCAAGATCCATTGTCGGATGGGTCATATAAGTTGGTCCTCTGTATCCCATCTTGTAAAGATAAGGAAGTAAACCAACATGGTCAAGATGTGCGTGGCTTAATACAATGGCATCCAGTTCACTTATATTAAATTCAGGAATATCAAAATAAGGAAATCTTTCTTTTCCCTGGCTTGCCACATCTATCCCGCAGTCAATAAGGACCTTTGAATTTGGTGTCTGAAGAAGCAGACAGCTTCTGCCTACCTGCCTTGCCCCACCCAGGAAAGTCAATCTTATCCATTCCTCGACCTTCTCGGGGTTCCATTCTTTGTAAATCTTTTTCCCGATGTTGTTCAAAAATCTTCTTCTGTAATTGTTGTTTGCATAAAGAACTTCCCTTATGCTCTCTGTTATCTGGCTTTTTATTGCAGGAGATCTCTGAATCTGCGGCGTCCATAGTGTGATTCTCTTTATTTCATTCAGTATAGAACCCTGTTTTCCTATGACCATTCCAGGCCTCTTCGCCTCTATTACAACAATGCTCCTGTGGAAGTCAAAAATAATATTTGTGATTTCGGCTTCTTCAGGAACAATTCTTTTTATCTCTGCCTGTGTTTTTTCCTGCTCAGGAAGAATTTTCTGGTCTGCCCTCAGCTCTATTCTTTTCTTCAGTTCATCAACTATTTCTTTTATTTTTCCTTCTCCTTCTCTGAAGAATTTTTCATTGTCTGTATAAAGAACAATATTGGCTCCCTCAAAATTAGCCTCTGTAATACTGCTCTGCAACTTGTTTGTTATATGTTTCAGAATGTCCATCTTTTATTATTTTAAAAATCTAAAATTGTAAGTATTGTCAAGAGTATAAAGCGAATTGATTTGTAATTGGTATTTTTAATGATATTGTTATATTAATTATTCTGGTTTTAACAGATAGTTTATGATTACTTCTTTCTCTCTCTGTATTCATGAACAATTTCATGCTCAACCGCTTTCTTGATTCCGTCTTTTGTTATAGTAAAAACATCAATTCCATATCCAGAACCAATGTCTCTCTGTGTTGAAGCCTTTACAGCTTCAATAGCAAGCTCCACACCTTCCTTGACAGACATATTTTCCTTATACTGTCTTTCCAGAAGTCCAAGAACATAAGGCATTCCAGAACCAAAATTTGCGTCATAATCTTCTACTTTAACAACACTGCCTGCAGGTTCTATTGTGTATAATTCTGTAGAGCCATCTTCATCAAATCCTCCAATCAGAGTTCCGACAATATTTGGAATCATAGAAGACTGTCTTATCTGAGAGTATGTTACTGTGGAAAAAAGATTTGCAGCTTGTTTTACAGTTGGTCTTGTCCTTGACCTGAGTTCCTTTAATTTAAGTTCTGCAGCAATTATTTTTACAAGTCTTTGTGAATCTGCTACTCCTCCTGTCCACGAACCAACAAGATAATCTGTTATTTGTCTTACTTTTTGCTTACTTTTATTCACAACCAAGTTTCCTGCAGTTGTTTGCCTGTCAGCAGCCATTACAACTCCGTCTCTGCAGACTATTCCCAAGATAGTTGTTCCTGTTTTTAAAATTGAATTTTTCAGTTCTGCATCCATTTTATTTAGTAGTATCCCCACTTAATCTTATTTAGAAAAACCTATAAATTTTAGAGAGAATGCTATTTTATAAAGTTTTCGGAAGATAGGAAAATAACAATAGTTATTTTTTATAGATAATCACAATATCTTCATCAGTTCCAGCTGCTTTTCTGGCTTTATCAAAAACTGCTCTCTCAATAGGCATAAATTCTTGTGGATTATTTAATCCATGATTGTGCACATAAACATTTTGGCTATCATATCCAACTATAGGGGAAAAAT
Source organism: Candidatus Woesearchaeota archaeon (assembly GCA_964617015.1). Taxonomy (GTDB): domain Archaea; phylum Nanobdellota; class Nanobdellia; order Pacearchaeales; family GW2011-AR1; genus ASMP01. The sequence goes on from CAZTVG010000002.1 coordinate 76,549, forward strand.
GTCCTTGATAACCTTTTTCCATTCTAGATGTCACAATATTCCAATCAATAAGAACAATTGGAATGCTATCCTTTGTTACAAACCCCAAAAGTTCTTCTAAAGATAATATTTTTTCCTGTATATTTACTCCCGCCATTTTTGCATCTTCTACTAATTTTTTTGAATTTTCTGCTATATCACCATATTTTGCATAAAAATCTAATTTTAAATTCTCTTCATTGGAAAGAACATGTTTCGAATAAAAATCTGTTCTGTGCCCTAAAGATGTAGCGGCAGTTGCCATTTGAATCGTGTAAGTACCCTTACCTTTCTTAATTCCTGTTTTTTCCTCCAAAATTTCCATTCCCGGATCCTTTCCAAAATAAGCAAGAATCATCCTTAATGCAGAAGGTCCACAGTTTAAACGAGTTGTTTGTTTAAAAAAAGGTATTTCTAATTTCATGATAAAAGATAAATATTTCTGATTATAAATTTATCTAAGTGATAAAATTCTCAGAAACAATCTTTGAAACACCGTGCTCTTTTTTGAACCTTATCACATTTTCCACAAAGCTCTCGATTTTTTGCTCATGACTCACAATTATAAGCTGTTTGACTTCAAGCTGCCTCAGAACATCCCTCATCTTGTCAAGTTGCTGTTCTGAAAAACCATCGGTGGGTTCATCAAGAATTATGATATCATGTGTTTTTATCCTGCTAAGAAGTGAGTTCAAGACCTGATTCAGAGACAAGCGATAGGCCAGGGCGATTGCTGTTCTTTCACCTCCTGAAAGATAAGGGTAATCAATTTCATAATCCTGACTTTCCACTATTGGCGTGAAATCGTCATCAAGCCTTACTTCAAAAGTTTCAGATACAAGCATGGAAAACCACCTGGCAAAAAGTTTTGAGAAATCTGTTTTAAGTTTAATCATGACCTTTTTTTCAATAAGGGAGACAAGGAAAGTAAAATTTTTTGAAAGCCATGACTCAAGTTTTGTGAGGTAAATAAGCTTCTCTCTTATTTCCCCTGTTTTTTTTATTCTTTCCCTGAGTTCTTCTGTATATCTCGAGAAAACCTCAATTTCCTTTTTCAGTTCTGCTACTTTTATTTCTGCCATTCTTTCCTCATTCAGGGATTCTTCAAATTCTTTTTGTTTTTCCTTAAAAAGATTCTCAAATTTGCTTAATTCAAAAACAGACATACTTAAAACTTCTGTATGCTGATTTAAAATTTCTATGTCTTTTTGAATCAGCCCGTTTAATCTTTGAATTTCTTCAAGCCTTTTTCCTTTTTCTTCAAGTTCCCGAAGCATTATCTTTAGCAAATTAAATTCATTTAATTGTTTTTCTTTTGAAAATATGTGTTCATAAACTTTTGTGATAGCTTCGAGGATGGTTTTCTTTTCAGAAGTTAGCTTTTCCAATTTTTTGGAATTTTCAGAGATATCCAAATCAATATTATTGAGAACATTGCTCTTGTATACAGGTTCAACATTTTGCAGGCATGTGGGACATATTTCTATTTCTCTTATCTTGCTTTTTACAGCCTCATTTTCCTGATTTTTGAGGTTCAGAGAATTAATTTGAGAAGTTATTTTCAGGTTTTCCTCATTCAGTTGTTCTTTTTCTTTTTTTCTCAAATCTATCTGCTGTTCAAGCTCTTTACCTTCTTCCTCATTAAATTTTAAATCTAAAAGCTCTTTTATCTGTGATTCAATCTGTCCTGAAAGCCTTGTGTTATTCAAAAGAGTTTCTTTCTTGTTTGAAATCATTATTTTTGTTTTTTCAATTTCCTGCTGCAGTTTGTTTCTTTCTTCTATTTTTCTGGCAGTCTCATCTTTCCCTTCCTGAATTTTTTTTCTCTTCTCTATTTTAAGGAAGAGCTCTTTTTCAACAGAAGCAAGATTATAGTGCTTGGCCTCCAGTTCGTCCTCTTTTGAAGCAAGATTTGCCTTGTCCTGTTCAAGATATTCAATCTGTCCTTCCTTTAGTCTTTTTTCTTCTCTGAGTTTTGAAGCCAACGTTGATACATTTTCAAGAATTTTTTTATATTTGTCTATTCCAAAAACATGTCTCAAGGTATTCATCCTTGTTTCAGGATCTTCAAGAATTATCTGTTTCATTTCTTCCTGCGGCGTGTAAACAGTAAATTTGTAAAGAATGTTCTGTTTTTTAGAAAACTCCCGCGGATAACCAAGAATCCCAAGAACCTTGTCTTTTAGTTCTGTAACAGAAAATTCACGTTTTTCTCCGTCAATAGTTATTGCGCAGTAATCCTGGGAAACTGTTTTCCCTCTTTTTAGGGTTCTTTCCACAATCACGTTTTTGTTGCCGACTTCAAATTCAAGAACAACGCCCCCTTCTTTTTCTCCGTTTCTCAGCAAAGAAGTCCCCCTCTGTCCTGGCTGTAATCCAAATAAGGCAAATTCAATTCCTATAAGAATAGATGTCTTTCCTGAACCGACATCTCCTGAAAGTAAAGTAGAGCCTCCAGGAAATACAATTTCCTGATTTTTGTAACTTCTTATATTGTTCAGGATAATTCTTTTAAGTATCATTCTTATTTTAATTTGTCACTATCGCAGATTTGATTTGGACCTTTGATATAATACATATTTTTATCAAATACCACATTTACTTATGCTCAACTTTATTTTTCATTAACATTTTTCCTGTTTTCTCTTAATATAAATTTAAAAGCTTAAAATTTTTTTAGTTTCATCCAAAAGCCTTCTTGTAAAACTTTCTGTTGTCTCGCCTTCCTGTTTTTCCGTGGAGAGAGAATTCATTAAATAGGGAATTGTTTTATTAAAGTCTGAGGAATTTTGTCCTGAATAAAGTTTTATGGTTTCTTCTTCAATGTTTTCTGTTTCCCCAACCTCAACTTCAAGATCTGTTTCTTTTGTTTTCAGTTCATGTGTGTTTCGCAGTAAAAAGTATGCGTTTTTCTTTTTTACAGCTTCTTCTATTTGTGAGAATTTTATATCTGAATTTTTGCCGCTTTCCAGGACTCCCCTGATTCTCAGGAGGACTATCTTGTCTTCTATGTTTCTTTTTTCAAGTTCGGAAATTATTTTCCCTGTTGCCAGAAGGGCATTCTTTACCTCTATGTTCAGTGAAACAACTTGTTTTATTTTCAGTTCAATTTTTTTGAGGTTAATCTCATTATCAGTATCAACTATATAGAATCTTCCGTGCTCGAGATATTCAAGTTCCTGAAAGTTGTTTGGGAAGACAGGGCCTGGGTAGACAAAGTTTTCATACTGAAAATCTATGTGCAGGTGTCCCATAGCATAATAATCTGCAGAAGGTACTCTTGAAGTTTCCAGAGCATCTATTGGTAAATCTCCTTTTGCCTTGTCAATTGTTGTGTGAAGCATGAATATCTTAAACATTCCCGGAGACTCATTCAGTTTAACTCTTCTCAGATCCCCTATTTCCATATTAGATGTTTTTCCAGGATAGCCATAAATTGCAACTCCTTTGTAAATTGTGGGATTTAAAAGTATCTTTCCGTCTTTTTCTTCGAAATCCGCCACGTTCTTGCAGAATCCTGCCTTCTCAAGAACGTCAAGAAAGGTTTTTCCAGAGACAGAGTAATCATGAGAGCCAGCTATGATAAAGCAGGGAATCTTTGCATCTTTGAGTTTTTTGAATTCAGCAAAAGCTTCTTTAAGGATATCTATTGGAGGGAATGCTGAATCAAATAAATCGCCGGCTATTAAAACAAACTCAACTTTCTCTTTTATGCAGGTTTCCATGGCTTTCTTGAATGAAAGCATGTTTAATTCCTGAAGCGGCTGCTGTTTCCAGCCTCCAAGATGAACGTCAGCTATATGTGCAAATTTCACCATTTTACAAATTTAAAAGCATCTGAGAAGTATATAAAATTGATTGTGGTATAATTCAATCAATTTTGTGAGATTTTTATTTTATCCTTATTATTTGATACTTAGTTTAATTCCAATAATCTTGTCAAATTCAGACCAACAACTATAAAATACTGTTAAAAAATTCTGTCAGCTCATTCTTAAACAAGAAGACAGCTATCAAAACACCAATTAAGGATAAAAGGAAGAAGATAAGGATGAAAGTAATTATTGCGCCAAAAGGTCTTGGCTTTTCCCCATAACCTGAAACTTTCTGAATTGTTCCTGAAGGTGATTGCAGATAAACGGATTGGATTGGTTGAACAGGAACAGGTGGTTGTAGCTGGAGTGGTTGGAGTGGCTGGGCATAAACAGGTTGAAGTGGCTGTGGTTGCTGAACAGGAGAAGTTGGAGGAATTGCAGCAGGTTGCCTGATTGGCTGGGTTTGCTGAAATTGCGGAGTCTGCAAAGCTCTGGCAGCTTCTTCAATATCTTTTTTAAGATAGCCTGCATTATAAAAACTCATCATGGCTTTTCTCAGGGGCTCTCCTTTTGCAACTGCTACCCTCAAACCCTCAATGATTTCTTCTCTCACCATATCAAGGCAAAGCATATTTGCTTTAAAAATTATTTCTTATGGTTTTTTAATATTGTAGTTAGTCGAACTTCAGGACTTTTCCGTTAGAAGACAGATGAGAAGTTTCCCCGAACTTATATCCGCATTCTGCTGCGAGTTCTATCATGGGCGTTTCCTGCTGTAAGGATCCGTGGGCAGGAATGACATGCTTTGGCTTTAAAATTTTTAACAAATCTCTTAAATCCTCACGGCTTGCATGACCTGAAACGTGAACATCTGTATGAATTCTCACGCCTTTTTTCATGAGTTTGCTATCCATTTTGTTTCTTGAATTTATGTTTACAGGAGTTGGGATAACGCTTGATGAAAAAATTACATTATCTCCTTCTTTTAATTTTAAGGGAGTTTCATCTTTGACTATCCTATCCAAAATTGATCCTTTTTCTCCCTGGTGTCCTGTGCAAACGATAAGATAACGTCCCCTGTCTTTCTCAATTTTTCTCAGCATTGAATCTATCTGTTTCCTGAATTTCATAAGCATTATATCATTTTTGAAAGGACACATTCCCACTTTTATTGCTGCATTTACATATTTATTCAAGCTGCGCCCCAAAAAGATTATCCTTCTTCTTGTCCTTTTTCCAAATTCCACTATGCTCTTCAATCTTGCAATATGTGAGGAGAACGTTGTTATGATAAAGGCTGCCTTTCTGTCTCTTACCGAAGACATTGCATCTTCCAGCAAATCTCTCGCTATCCTCTCACTGGGAGTTCTTCTGTTAGTTCCAGAGTAAAGAGCATCCACAACCAAAACTTTTATTCCTTTTCTTCCCAATTCTCTTAGTTTATTGTATCTGGGAGGAGCTCCAATCGTAGGGTAATTATCAAACTTAAAATCCAGTGCATAGAAAAAAGTTCCTTCCTGCGTGTGCAAGGCAACAAGAACACACTGAATAGTAGAATGTGTGGTATGAATAAACTCTGCTTTGTAAGTTCCTGATTTTCCTTTAATAAATTGTGTGGAATCTGCCCTTATTATTTTCCTTGGATTTCTAAGATTTATGTTTTCGTCCTTCAGAATTGATTCAAGTATTTCCATTGTAAAGGGAGTTGCTAAAATTTCTGCATTAGGATATCTGTGGGCAATGTAAGGAACAGCACCGATATGGTCCAGATGCGCATGACCTATGATTATGGCACGAACCTTGTCTCTCCATCCTAGTCTATCCAAGACAGTATCATCAGGAATCGCGCCAATTCTTCTCAGATTTTTTTCATTGTAAACAGCATTTTGATTTTCTTCTTCCTGAAAATCTATGATTGCAGGCAAATAATAACCTGCATCAAAAATAATTACATCATCTTTAATCTTGACAGCAGTCATATTTTTTCCTACTTCCTCAAATCCTCCAATAGTACATACTTCCATTTTCTGTTTTGCCTCTTTTTTATATTTGGTGAATGTAGTTTAAAAAGTTTTAATAAGCTTGCTATTGAGTATAACAATTTTTATAAATATGTATTATTATTTAATAATATGGGTAAAGGAATTATAGAAGGGAGTTTATCTCAAGAAGATGAAGTGATTTTAAGAGAAGGTTTAGCTGGTTTGTCTTCAGATTATTTAAGAGAATATCTTGATTCATATAGAAAAAATAGAGGGAGAATAAGAAAAATACTTGAAGACCAGTACATAATTAATGAACCTCTTATAGTAAGGGCGCATAGAAGAGCCTTCATCAGACAACACTTGAGAGATTAATTCAAACAAATGTTATAAAAACTACTTTTTCTTTTATGTTTCATGAAGCCATTAAAGCCTTCAATCAGGGAAAAAAAAAGATATTTACTTGTTAAAGGAGATATCAAAAATATAGAAAAATCTATTCTTGAAGGAATAGGAGTTTTAGGAATGTCAAAAACAGGTTTTGGATGGATTAAAACAGGCAAGGAAAGTGCTGTTATTTCTATTAACAGAGAATCTTTGAATCACGTAAGGGCGAGTTTTGCTATATGGCCAAAGAAGATTGAGGTTGAAAAGGTGAGCGGCACCCTGAGAGGCTTGAGAGGATAATTAATTCAAAGAGAAAATTTATAAATCAGACGTATTCTTATTTCTAATGAAAAATAAAACACGTAAATTTGTAAAAAATATGTTAATAGCTTCTGCATCCTTCATTGCTGGAGGGGTTGCCGGAGCAGAGCTATCTGATTTAGTCACTGATAATGAGGCTATAATATCTTCGGTTTCTACTGCCAGTCAGTATGTTGCAGCTTTTCCAACCTTTCTTGCCTTACACGCTTATGATAATCGGGACGAATATAAAAAAAGTGGTGTCTGGAACAAAAAAATGCTTTTAACTGATACATTAAAAATAACGTTGTCATTTGGTGCTGCTGAAATTCCATATATTCTTGGAAGAACAGGACTTATGAACTATCTCTCTTAAGCAGAGATTTCTCACCAACCCCTGCAGCAGTTGCAGCAGACTTGGTGTGTCTTCCTTTTTACATTGCTATGGTTGTTCCTTTGGCAAAAAAAATGAGAATCATTTAAAAATAATTCTTAATTAATCCATTCCGAAAAACTTTTAAAGGCATGGTATTTTTATTTCTCAAGTGAGGAAAGAGAAAGGGTTTAAATTTATTATAAATTCTCTTAAAAAATAGAAAATGGACATGCCAATAGATTTACAGCATCAAGCCATGGGCTATGACAGGACTGCAACAATGTTTTCCCCTGAGGGACATTTGCTTCAGGTAGAATACGCTGAAAAGACTGTAAGACTTGGCAGTGCGAGCATTGGAATGACCTGCTCTGACGGGGTTTTTATTCTGGCTGACAAAAGAATAAAGGACAAACTAATAATGCAGCAGTCTGCAAACAAAATCTATGAAATTGATTCCCATATTATTTCAAGTGTTGCAGGAATTGTCTCTGATGCAAGGGTTCTTATTGAAAGGGTGCAGGTTATTGCGCAGCAGCACAGAATAACTTATGATTCCCCGATAGAGCCAGAACTTATAATCAAGGAAATTTCAAATATAAAACAGCAATTCACACAGTATGGGGGAGCTAGACCTTTCGGCGCTTCTCTGATGGTTGCCGGAATCAATGGAAAGAAACCAGAGCTTTACACAAGTGACATAACAGGAAATTATTTCTCTTATCACGCAAACGCAATAGGGGAAAATGATGAGAAAATAAAAGAAAAACTTCGCGAGAAATACAAGCAAGAGCTTAATATAAAAAAAGGTGTAAAGATTGCCTTGGATATTTTCAGGGAGATTCAGGGAAAAAATTTTGAACTGGACCAGTTTGAAATGGTTTATATCAAAAACAGCGAAGGACAGCTCAAGAGACTGATAAAAGAGGAGCTGAGTGAATTCACTAAATAAAATGGTCCAAATTAAATCAAAGATTTTCATTGCATCATTATGCATTAACAGGAGATTAGCATAATGACACAGACTATAGCAAGAATAAAGAAACAGGGTAAGCATTTTGAGATTATTGTTAACACTGATAAGGCATTGAAATTCAGGAAAGGTGAGACTTCTGGCATGGATTTTCTGGAAATAGACACAATTTTCACAGATTCAAAGAAAGGATTTACTGCCTCTAACAAAGACCTTGAGGAAGCTTTCGGAACAACCAGTGTTAACCTGATTGCTGAAAAAATACTGAAAAAAGGTGAAATCCTCCTGACCCATGAGCACAGAGATGAGGAAAAAGAAAGAAAAATCAGACAGGTCGTTGATATATTGTCTAAGATGGCTTTTGACCCTCAGACAGGAAATCCACATACTCCTGAAAGAATCAAAAATGCTTTGGAGCAAGCCAAGGTCAACATCAAAAATACACCGATAGATGCTCAAATTAAAGATATCATTGCAGAAATAAGTAAAATCATACCCATAAGAATAGAAACAAAAAAAGTAAAGATAACCATTCCTGCCCAGTATACCGGAAGTACCTACGGATTAATAAAATCTTACATAGAAAATGAAAATTGGATGAATAATGGCGACCTGGAAGTGATAGCAAGCATCCCTTCCGGAACACAAATTATGAATTTTTATGATAAATTAAATTCAATAACTCATGGCTCTGCGATAACAGAGGAAATAAAAGAAAATGAAAAATAATATTGAAAGAAAAATTGTGATTCCCGGAGAGATTATTACAAAAGGGGAGGAATATTTGCCTGGAGATGGAACAGAGAAAAAAGAAGGTGAAATTATTGCGATAAGATATGGCCTGGCAGAAGAGTCAAACAGGCTTGTAAAAGTAATTGCTTTGTCGGGAGTTTATCAGCCAAGGAAGGGAAATGTCGTGATAGGAAAAGTTGAGAACATTACTTTCTATGGATGGGTCATAGACCTTGATGCCCCTGAAAACGCGTTTCTTCCACTACAGGAAATTCCCAAATATGTGAATAAAGACGGACTAAGTGACGTTCTTGACATCGGAGACATGGTTGTTGCAAAGATTATTGGTGTGACAAACAGAGGAGTAGACTTGACGATAAAATCAAAAGGTCTTGGGAGAATAGATGAAGGAATAATCATGAAAATAAATTCAAATAAAGTCCCGAGAGTTATCGGCAGAGAAGGAAGCATGATAAATCTCATAAAAAGAGAATCCGGCTGCAACATTACTGTTGGACAGAACGGATTAATCTGGATACAGGGGGATAAGATAGAAGACGAGCTAATCGTGAAGAGAGCAATTATGTTTGTTACTGAAAAATCTTTTACTCATGGTTTGACAGATGAAACAAGAGAATGGTTTGAAAAAGGAAAAGGAAAATGACAAAAGCATTTAAAAGACCTGACGGAAGAAAGAACGAGGAAATAAGGGCAATGGAAGCAAAAGTAGGAATTGTGCCAAATGCCGACGGGAGTGCGATGTTCTCTTTCGGGGACACAGTTGCGATAGCTGCAGTCTATGGGCCAAAAAAAATGCATCCCCAGCACCAGCAGAATCCTGAAAAAGGAACCCTGAGATGCAGATACAGCATGCTTAGTTTTTCTGTAACAGAAAGAATCAGGCCAGGACCAAACAGGAGAAGCACAGAAATCAGCAAGATAACCGAGTGGGCTCTTGAACCAGTTCTTATGATCAAAAGATATCCTAATATGGTGATAGACGTTCACATCAATATACTGCAGGCAGATGCCTCAACAAGATGCGCGGGAATTAATGCTGCTGCACTCGCCCTGGCACATGCAGGAATTCCAATGAAAGAAATGGTCTCAAGCGTTTCTATGGGCAAGCTTGACAAACAAATTGTTGTGGATATCAACAAAGATGAGGAAGACTGGGAGGAGGGGGAAGGCTCCACAGACATACCAATTACAATGACACAGGATGGAAAGATTACACATCTTCAGCTTGATGGAAAGATTACATCAAAAGAATTAAAAGAAGTCATTGAACTTGCAAAAAAAGCGACAAAAAATGTCTATGAAGTTCAGAAAAAAGCATTAAAAGATTCTATAAAAGATACAAAATGATGGAAACTTCAAGATTAACAGAAAAGAGAATAAAAGAATACCTGGAAGAAGAAAAAAGATTTGACAGAAGAAAACCTGATGAATTTAGAAACATAGAGATAGAAACAGGAATTTCAAAAAAAGCAGAAGGTTCTGCAAAAGTTAAAATAGGGAAAACAGAAATTATTGTGGGCGTTAAACTTGATGTTTCAGAACCCTATCCTGACTCTCCTGACAAGGGAAATTTAATGGTAACTGCTGAATTACTCCCTTTAAGTTCCCCTAGGTTTGAAAACGGCCCGCCGAAATTCCCTGCAATTGAAATAGGGAGATTAACAGACAGAGGCATAAGGGAAAGCAAATTTATAGATTTTGAAAAACTCTGTATCAAAAAAGGGAAAAAAGTATGGACTGTTTTTATAGATATTTATCCTATAAACGATGATGGAAATTTAATAGATGCTGCAGGAATAGGAGCTCTTGTTGCTTTGAAAACAGCAAGGATGCCTAAGTATGATGAGAAAAATGAAAAAGTTGTTTACGGGGAGATTACAGACAAAAAAATACCTCTGGCAAAGCATATTCCCTTACCTATAACTGCCCACAAAATAGGAAAAAGCTTAATTGTCGATCCAACTCTTGAAGAGGAGGATGTCAGCGAGGCAAGAGTTACCATAGGAAGCACTCCTGACGGGGTAATTTCTTCAATACAAAAAGGAAATTCAAGGGAAATAACCACGGAAGAAATGTATAAAATCCTGGAACTTACAGAAAAAACAAGAAAGAAAGTTTTTTCAAAGATAGAAAAATTCCTGAAATAAAATGTTAGCAATACAAATCAGACCAAGGTCTCTGTCATCAATATGATGAAAAAAGAAGAATTCACCAAGTATGAGGTTGCAAGAATTATTGGAGCAAGAGCATTGCAGATTGCAATGAATGCCCCCTTATTGATTAAGATGAATAAAGAAGACCTTGAGAAAGTAAAATATGATTCTTTAAAAATAGCAGAGATTGAATTTGAATCAGGAGTATTGCCTATTTCTGTAAAGAAGCCCTTTCCTCAGAAAAAGGAAGAAAAACTAAAAAGGATAAAGGAACAAAAGATTAGTGACGAAAAAATCGAGGAAAAGGAATCAAAAGAAGAGGAAGAGATTGCAAAAGAGGGTGAAATCATGGAAATTGCAAATCCTGCAGATGAGCAGGAAGAAGTTTCTGAAGAAGAAGAAAGTGAGGGAGAATAATTAAGTTCAAAATCACTTATTTCAATAAGGCCAGGTTCCAGCACCTTCAGTATCGTTTATATCCCCATTCTTTACGCATTTTATCTTCAATGATTTGTAACTTATAAATTTATGTTTTATCACTTCCCCAATAAAATATATAAAGTAAATCCAAAATTTCCATTATAACATTTTCCGAAAGAAAAGATTATAAACCAAAACTCATATTTTGATTAATGGTTGTTGTAAAAAGTGTTAATGCTAAATCTGTTTTAGATTCACGAAAGGAAAAAACAATTCTTGTTTCTGTCAACACAAATGCCGGAAAGTTTTCTGCAAGCGCGCCAAACGGGAAATCAATAGGAAAACATGAAGCAAAACCCTACAAAAAAAGCCTTGAAAAAGATATTGAAACCTTAAAAAAATTCAGGGATTATTTTTCTGATGAAATTATAGATGATTTTTATGACCTCAGGAGGATAGAAGATATAGTTGACAGGCATATAGGAGCTAATACCCTTTTTGCACTTGAATCATCTATTCTGAAAGCTCTTGCAAGAGAACAGAAAAAAAAAGTATGGCAGTTGATTAATCCCAATGCAAAAAAATTTCCGAGGCTGGTTGGAAATTGCATTGGTGGAGGGATGCATTCCCAAACAAAAGGGAAAAAACCGGATTTTCAAGAGTTCTTAATAATTCCAAAAAAAGATTCTGTAAGGAATTCTTTTGAGACAAGTAAAAAAGCAAAAAGAGAAATATTTTATTCATTGAAAACAGCAGATGATAAATTTCACGGAGAAAAAAATGATGAGAATGCCTGGAAAACTTCTCTGAACGAAAAGGAAATTCTTGACATATTAAGGAATTTAAAATTACCCTTGGGCATTGATATTGCCGCCTCTGGTTTTCACAAGAGAAAAAAGTATTATTATCAGAATCCCATGCTTCAGAGAATCAAGGAAGAACAACTTTCCTACATCTCAAATCTTGTCAGGAATTTTGGATTAACATATGTTGAAGATCCTTTTGAGGAAGAAGACTTTGACAGCTTTGCAAAACTTCTCAGAAAATTTCCAGATACCTTAATTGTGGGGGATGACCTCACTTCTACAAACCTGAAAAGATTGGAAAAAGCAATTGAAACAAAAAGCATTAACGCAATAATAATCAAACCTAATCAAAATGGTTCTTTGATTGAAGTAATGAGAATCTGCGAGCTTGCAAAGAAGAATGGAATCAAAATTATTTTTTCGCACAGAAGCGGGGAAACAGAAGAAGATGTTCTTGCTGATTTAGCTTTTGGTTTTCAGGCTGATTTTTTCAAATCTGGAATTACAGGCAAAGAGCGTGAAGCAAAAATCAAGAGGCTTGTTCAGATTGAGAAGAAGCTTAAAAGGTAGGTTTAATGATATAAATCTTTAAATAATTCTATTAAAAATTATAAATATGAGATATAAAAAAGCTTATGTAATTACTGATGAAAAAAAGTATACTGATTTAGAGGTTGTAGCAATTATAAATAAATATTATATGCTCTTAGATATGAGGAAAAAACTAGATAATAAAATTCCTGGTTCAGTATCTTTAGAAGAAAAAAAGAGAATAAGAGAAAAAGCAGAAGAATTAAGTGATTTTATTCCTAAAAATATAGGGAATCATTTTGCAGAAAGACCTTTCCAGATAAGAGATAAAATATTAAGAAGATTGGAAGACTTATAATTCTAGCATTCTGCAATCAAAAACCTTTTTAAACATATTCTACTGTGAATTTTTATGGTTGGCGTTATTGACGAGATAAAGGAGAATGTTGAAGAGGGAGAAAAAGACATAGAAGAGCTCATAAAAAAAGGAAAAAAGGAAATAAAAAAATTAAAAATCGGAAAAGCAGTTAAAAAAATAGAGGTTAACATAGAAAAGGATACCAAAAAAGTCAAGGAAATGGCCATGAATATAATTGAAAAAACAAGAGACAATATAGAAAAGGATGTTGGGGAAGGTATTGAAAAAGTTGAGGAAATAATCAAAAAAACGGTTGAAAAAATGAAATCTAAAGCCAGAATTTCTGAAAAAGCTGAGAAAGAGTCAACGACAGAAGAAAAAACAATGGAGGAAAAGGACAAGAAATCAAAGATTTCTAGCTCATCCTCCGATGGGAAAAGCATCGAAGAACGAAAGAAAGTTCTTCTGGAAAAAGCCAAGAAACTCAGAGGAAAGCTTGAAAAAACAAAGACAGAAGATTTGAAGGAGAAAGTCAAACTCAAGAGAAGGGCGGACATGCTTGTTCCCCTTGAAGAGTATGTCAAGGCAGGGATTTATCTTGGAACGCGGGTTGTCACTCCTGACATGAGGCCTTTTGTTTACAGAAGAAGAGCTGATGGCCTTGCAATTTTCAACACAGATTTAATTGATGAAAAACTCAAAGAAGGAATTGAATTTCTTTCAGGGTTTGCTCCTGAAGACGTAATTCTTGTCTGTAAAAGACAGGCAGGGTGGGAAGTTGCTGAAAAATTTTCAGAAATTACAGGCATAAGAACATTTACAAGAAAATATCCTGCAGGTATCCTTACGAACAAACAACTTCCTAATTTTTTTGAAAATGAACTCACAATTGTGACAGACCACTGGGTTGACAAAAACGCATTAAATGATACACTGAAAGTCGGCAAAAAAGTTTTGATGATTTGTGATACAAATAATTTTTCAAAGGGGGCTGACAAGGTTATTATTGGAAACAATAAAAGCTCTAAGAGTATTGGTTTTATATTCTATCTTCTTGCGAGAGGCTACTGCAAAGCACGTGGAATAAAGGCAGACATTCCTGATTTGGAGTGGTGGGCAGAAGAGACAGAGGAGGCAGAAAAAAAGAAAGCAATCAGGCTACAGGCTGGTGCGCGGTTCGGTGTTTAATATAATAATTTTTATAAGCTCTTTTTCCTTATGATTATAGATGAAAACAAAGTATGATAAGAAAACTTCCTTGCAACTAAGAATTGAGTCTTCTGTCACACACGAAAGAAGCTATCAAAGAGTTCCTTATACAAAATTATTCGGACAAAAATTTGCATTAAAACAATGGCAGCTTTTTTCAGGTTTAAGATGCTTTAACATTTACAATTGCTCTTCTGATAAAACTCCTCTTTTAAAATATTTATCGGTTTTTGATAAAAGTATCATTCAAAAAGTTTTAACAGAACCCCTTTTTGCTTTTGTGTATTTACAAAAACTTGAAGAAGTTAGTAGGCTTGAAAAGAAAGTAAAGCCAATGAATTTGGAATCTGTTTAAGAAATGAAGAAAAAGGTGAGAAATGCTATTTTAGCATTGGTATTCTTCATTCTTCTTATAGGTTCTGCATTCGCTATCAGCACTCTTTTCGGACTGTTCTTTGTGGCTGGTTTTTTGATTTCTGTTTACAAAGGTGACCTGAAGAAAAAACCACTGAAACCAATTGCAATATTTGTGGGTGCATTGATTACAAGATTTGCTTTGGACAGGTTTCTTGCACCTGTTCTTGAATCAGAAACAATCATTGACTTGGGGGTTGCAGCATTTATTTTTCTTTTCGTATTTTTAATAGGATGGAAAGTCAGGAAGAGTTAAACTTTGAGAAATCATTTCACAAACTCAACATTTTCTTTTTTTCTAAATTTTTCATCTCCTGTTAAGAACTTCATGTTTAACATTTTGGCAATCACATAGCCAATGCAATCTATGTAACTAAGTTTTTCTTTCCTATTTTGGAATTTTAAGTTACTGGCTTCCAAAGCCATTTCCAGTTTTATTATATTTATCAGTTTAAAGTTTGTTTTTTTAATTAAATAATCTGCTGTCTTTTTATCATAAGTTCTTAGAAGAAAATAATAAACTTCAGATACATTAATGGTGCTTGTATTTATAGCAAAGTCATTATATTTATCATAATTAGGATTATTTTTTATAATTTCAACTACAGCATAAGAATCAAAAAAGAAATTCATCCTTCTTCAGGCCATAGTTCCTTATCAATTTCATCTAGAACTTCTTGTGTATTAATGCCTTTTAATTTTTTTGTTAAACCTAATTTTTTTGATAGTTTCATTAAATCTCCAACTGTCATTCTATTTTCTGGCTCTATTGTCACAGAAACCTCTGAATTTTCCTTAAGACCATCCCTATTCACTACTTCAATAGGTATGATAACTCCAAAAGAGTTTCCCCATTTCTTGACTTTTGTCTTTATTTGTTCCATAAGTTATACATGTATAACTTATTTATAAATCTTTCTAAACCATAAAAAAGTAAATCAAAGGACTTTCATAAACAACCAGCTTTTTTCTGGCTTGCTGCCATAATTTGTTTTTACAAGAACGTAATTTCCCTGAAGCTTTTTTCCGTGAAGAGTGAATTCAATTTTCTTTGAATCTTTTTCTTTCAAGTCGTAAGTTCCGTTGTCCCAAATTTCAACTTTTCCAGCGCCATAATTTCCCTCTGGAATTATTCCCTTAAATTTTGCATATTCAAGAGGATGATCTTCAACCTGAATCGCAAGTCTTTTCACGTTTTTTGAGTTTGGAGGCTCTTTTGGAACAGCCCATGATTTTAGAACACCATTCATTTCTAAGCGGAGATCGTAATGGTCATGACTTGCCCTATGAAAATGTATAACAAAAATTGGTTTCCTGTTTTTGGAAGATTTTACCTTATTTTGTGGTTCCTTTGTCTTTGTAAAATCGCGTTTTTTATGATAAGTTTCTAGGCTCATTTTTATTTTTATGATAAAGTAATCTTGCTTTTAATCTCTTTCTATTTTTTGCTTCTTCCGTTTCGTTATCCTTCCATTTATATGCATAACATTTTACAGGGGATTTCCCAATATAATTTAGAAATTTATTTGTGTCTGATTTTTTTATAAATAATTCATACCTCTTATTTATTTTATTTGCTCTTAATTTTATCTCTAATTCCTTTTCTATGAGACCTTTTAGAAAATATATTTCTTCTTTATCAAAAGCGTCTAAACAAAACCTAATTTCCCTATAAAAATTTCCATCACAAATGTATACTTGTAACAAGGTTTCCGGAGTTATTAGAATATCTCGCGGAATTATCTTTTTACCTTTCGGATACCACCTTTCTCTAAAAATTTCAAATGTTTTGTATCTTCTAGTCTGAAGAAAATGCTGATCATAGCCTTTATTTTTGCAACGGTCATCATTAATCCATCTAGATAAAATTGGACTAGAAAGAATTCCCGAATTATTTAATCTATTCTTGATATAATCCAAATATTCTTTATGTTTACAAGCCTGAGTAAGACACCATGGTTTAATTCCGTCTTTTCTTTTTGGGATAGATGCATCACCTAATAATATTCCATCTATAAATGCTTTAATCTTCTCATTTATGATAAATTCTTTAGGAGGATTATTTATTATCTTCTGATCTTTAGATGTTCTTATTTTAATATTATGTTTTTTTAGATATCTTTTTATTGTCCCTCTATCAATTTTTAATTCTTTAGAAAGATCTATGATTCCTTCTCTTTTTTTTATGTATCTTCCAGTTAGATATTCTTTTGTTAATTGATTCATATATTTGTATTCGCCACCAGGAGATGATATAGATGCTTGCTCCTTGTGGGTTCTTCTAAGGATATTATAAAATTCCAAATAAAATTTAATAGTATGCCAATCTTTATCTAGCTCTCTTTTTAATTGTAATATTGATTTTTTATTCTTTAAATATTCCTCTTCAAGAAGTTCTTTAGTTAGAATCTCTTTATATCTTAATAACTTAGAATTCTTAATATTCATAATTTAATTAAGAAGGAGAGATATATAAATATTAATATTCATCGTGTAGTTACGAAGCATGGTGCTTGTGAATAACAAAGATTTTTTTCCCAGAGGATTTTTTTATTTTTCCTTTTGGTTCTGGCGTGGCAGAAAACTTCCTCTTTTTTTTGTATCGCTTTAGAGTCATACTTAAATATAGTTAACAGAGTATAAAAATATTTAATAAAGATGTATTGATAAAAAAACATGGCAGAGAGAATAAAATCAGACCTGCAAAAAACCCTTGAAAAAGAAGGGTGGACGCTTGAAGAAAATGTTGATCCTCAAATAATTCTTGAAGGAAGAGGTTTATCGTTTGAGCTTGATGAAACAGATAGTGAAGTAAGAAGTGTATATATTGAAAAGGGTTTTAGCGAGGTTCTTGTAACAAATGCATATGGTGATCTCGGAGAGATCCTTCCTGGATACAGGGCAGTTTATGTGAGATAAATCTTTCAAATTCTTGTCAAAACATTTATAAAGTAATGGCTTCTAAATTTCATGTTAACTAAGATGAGTGCCTTAACATTGTGCATACTAAAAACAGAAAGCATTA
>CAZTVG010000003.1:0-41582 GCA_964617015.1 Candidatus Woesearchaeota archaeon
AGTATTGATATGGAGACGTAGAAAGAAAAAAGAAGAGCAGGGGGGTGTTCCTGCCCAATAGAAAAATTTATAAGATATAGTTTCCTATAGGTAAATATAGAATATGATAACTACAATTCAATTAGATAAGAAAACCAAGAAAACGCTGGATTCCTTGAAAATACATCCAAGAGAAAGTTATAATGAAGTAATTAAGAGAATTTCAGATTCTTCAGTTAGCACCAATACGGATAAAGAAAGTTTGATTGAAACTATAGAAGTTCTTTCTGATCCTGAGACGATGAGGAGTATAGCAAACGCTTTGGAAGAAATTGAAAAAGGAAACTATGGAAAACCATTAGGACAAGTTAAAAAAGAGCTGGGTTTAAATGGTTTATGAGATTACCATTAAAAATCAGGCAGAGCAGTTCATTAAAAAATTAGACAAAATTACCCAGAAGCAAATTCTTACTAGAATAGAAAAATTAAGACTCAACCCTTATCTGGGAAAATCTCTCGTTGGGAGATTATCTGGTTTAAGAAGTTTAAGGGTTGGTATTTATAGTGTTTTATATGAAGTAAAGGAGATGGAGTTAATGGTTATTGTCTTAAAAATAGGCCATAGAAAAAGTGTTTATTAAATAACTTTATAAAAATAATGCTTCTCTCTAAACTATGTTAATCGGACTTGTCGGAAAACCATCTGCAGGAAAGAGCACTTTTTTCAAAGCAGCAACTCTTGCAGAAGTTTCTATAGCGAGCTATCCTTTCACGACAATAAAACCAAACCACGGAATGGGATATGTCAAGGTTGACTGCATTGACAGGGAATTTAATGTTCAGTGTAATCCCTCACATGGTTTTTGCATTAAAGGGAAAAGATTTATTCCTGTTGAATTGATGGATGTTGCCGGTCTGGTGCCTGGAGCGAGTGAAGGAAAAGGGCTTGGAAACCAGTTCCTTGATGATTTAAGGAAGGCAGATGTTTTTATCCATATTGTAGATGTTTCGGGAACAACAGATGCAGAAGGAAAACAAACAGAAAATTATGACCCAAGCAATGATGTTAAGTTTCTGGAAGATGAATTAAACAAATGGTTTCATGGAATCTTGGTCAAGGCATGGAAAAGTTTTGCAAGAAAAACTGAGCTTGAAGACACAAATTTTGCAGAAGCTGTTGCAAAGCAGTTTTCTGGTCTGAAAGTTAGTGAAGAACATGTTAAGGGCATTTTATCTAAAACCAATCTTCCTGAAAAGGTCAGCTCCTGGAATGAAGAGCAGCTCTTCTGGTTTGCGTCGGAACTTCGAAGAGAGGGTAAACCGATGATTATTGCCTCAAATAAAGTTGACATGCCCAGAGGAAGAAAAAATTATGAGATGTTAAAAGATAAATTTCCTGCTTTGATAATTGTTCCTTGCTCTTCAGATGCTGAACTTGCATTAAGAGAAGCCGCGAAGGCTGGTTTGATTGAGTATATCCCCGGCTCAAGAGAATTTGAAATTAAAGGCAAGTTGACAGAAAAACAAAAACAAGCTCTGAAAAATATTAAAGAAAATGTCCTGGATAAATTTGAGGGTGGAACAGGGGTGCAGGAAGTCTTGAACAAAGCGGTTTTTGAACTTTTAAAATACATGGCTGTTTATCCTGTGGATAGCGCAAGTAAACTTACAGATAGTAAAGGAAATATTCTTCCGGACTGTTTCTTGCTTCCTTCAGGAAGTACTGCTTTGGATTTTGCCTTTTTCCTGCACACAGATTTTGGAAAGAATTTTATCAAGGCAATAGATTCAAGAACAAAAAAAACCCTTGGAAAAAATTATGAATTAAAACACAGGGATGCTCTGGAGATTGTTACAAAATGAAATATGAATTCGCAGAGGATATACAGGAAATCGCTGATGAAATTTCCAGATTATTGTTTCCACATGTAAAGCTTGAAAGGATTAAATGTTTCAGAAGCTACGGGACTTCCTCCAGAGGAACAGTTGCAAGATGCCACACCATAGGAAAACTTCTGCAGAAAGCCATGAATGCCCAGGCATTTTATGCCCTTGAGTTTCTTTCAGAGAGATTTGACAAGATGAACAAAGAAGAACAGGTTAAGGTTATAATTCATGAGCTTATGCACATTCCAAACAGCTTTGGCGGCGGTTTCAGGCATCATGACCATGTTTGTAAGAGAAGCATTGAGAAAAATTATCGTGCATATAAAATTAAACAGAGACAAAAGGCAGAGCCTTTAGCTACTTCGTCTAAAAGCAGTCAAAGTAAAGAAACTGAAAAAGAAGATGTTTTTGGATTGATAAAATTAAAATATAAAAATGAGAATAATTTCAGGGAGATTGAAGAGATAAAAAAAGATGCTCAAAGAGATTTCTTTTAATTACAAAGGAAGGAAAATTAAGATAAAAGCAAAGAACTGCAATTTTCTTGGAAAATTTTTTGGCTTGATGTTTAAATCAAGGGAAAAGTCTGAAGCTCTTTTGTTTGAGTTCAGGAAACCAGTAAAAATTAAGATTCACTCTCTTTTTGTTTTCTTTCCTTTCGCTGCTATATGGCTTGATGATAAGAATAAAATTGTCGACTTTAAGTTTGTCAAGCCCTTTAATTTTATAATCTCTCCAAAAAAACCCTGCAACAAATTAATAGAAATTCCTATGAACAGGAAATATTATGGAATAATTAAACTTCTCCGACTTGGCTACGCTTAGACGAGTTCATTTTGTTCGTAATTTCTCTCGGCCATTATCAAAATTTTTCTTCGTGAATTTCCTCGTCGGTGGTTAGAAACATTTAAATACAGAATTGATTTTAGTTATTTATAATATTAAAAGGGGGTATAAAAATGGGAAAGATAATTGTGAAAAAAGTTATAAAGAGGAAGCCAGGACATCTTTATTACATAGATGGCGCAGGTAATGTCTGTGAGGCAAAGATGGCTCGAGGAGGAAAAAGGAAAGGAAAAAAGAAGGCCAAGAAAAGGAGAAGAAGATAAAATCCTCTTTTTATTTTATTTTTAATTTTGTTAATTTAAGTTAATACTCTTTGATATATTTCTTGCCAGTTTTTCCAGATTATGCTCTAAAATTTTAGGAACTATGATAAAGTTTTTATCATACCACACTATATCACTATTCATAATTCTTCTATAATAAACTTTACTTCCATTCTCTTTAATATCTTTTGTAGATATTTCAAAAATTTCTGGTTTTCTGCGAAAAAAGTAAGCCCTTACCTTTCCTTCACCCACAAATTCAAGTGCTGAGATTCTCTTCATACATTATTCAAGAATTTAATCAATATATAATTTGTGTTACTTAATCATAATTTTATAAATCTCTTTTTTCTTGAATACCCATGGCAACTATTCTTGGGATAGAATCAACTGCGCACACTTTTGGGGTAGCTGTAGTCAGAAACGGAAAGATTCTCTCTAACGTTAAGAGAAGTTATGTTACAGAGAAAGGAGGGATAATTCCCATGGAAGCTGCAAAACATCACCAGGAAAATAAAAGAGAGATTTATTTTGAATCTCTTCGGCAGGCAGGAATCAAGGAAAAGGAAATAGATGCTGTAGCTATCTCTCAGGGGCCGGGTTTGGCCCCTTGTTTGCTTGAGGGAATGAGGTTTGCAAAAGAGCTGGCGGTTAATTTAAGGAAACCAATGGTTCCTGTAAATCATTGTGTATCTCACCTTGAAATTGGGAGAATTACTGGAGCAAAAGATCCTGTCATGCTTTATGTTTCTGGAGCAAACACACAGGTAATTTCATATGCCTCTGGAAAATTTCGTGTGTTTGGGGAGACTCTTGATATAGGTATTGGAAATTTCATAGATACTTTTGCCAGATATGCGGGAATTGGTTTTCCGGGAGGTCCTGTTATTCAAAAACTTGCTGAACAGGGAAAAAATTTTGTAGAACTTCCTTACAAAGTCAAGGGAATGGATGTTGCCCTTTCAGGAATTTTAACAAACCTGAGACAAAAGCTTGAATCAGAAAAATACAGCCTGAATGACCTTGCTTATTCACTTCAGGAAAATGTTTTTGCAATGCTCGTGGAAGTTTCTGAGAGGGCTCTGGCTCACACAGGAAAGAAAGAGCTTTTGCTCGGAGGAGGTGTGGCATGCAACAAGAGGCTTCAGGAAATGTGCAGGATTATGTGCAGAGAAAGAGGAGCGAGATTTTTTTGCCCGGAGAATTCTCTTCTGGTTGATAATGCTGCTATGATAGCTTTTCTTGGAGAAATTTTATTTAATAACAAAGATTATGTAGATGTTAAAAATATTGATAACATAGATATACTTCCTAGGCAACGCACAGATCAAGTAGAAATAAAATATAGGTAAGGCCAAACTTCCCTATCGCACTGAACTAATCCAGCTCTTTCTAATTTTAAAAAGTGGTAGATTATTTTAACTTTAGAGATATTGACAAGGTAGACATAGCACCCAGAGAAAGGACAGATGATGTTGAGGTTTGTTGGCGCTAAAACTGAGTAGCCCTTGTTCTGTATTCACTTGTTATTTCATTTAGTTTCATCTTTAATTCTTCGAGAGCAGTTTCTGCTCCTTTCCTGAAATCTTTATGTAACCTTCCAAATCTTTTTTCTTCTCTGCTAATTACTTTTTGGGCTCTTTTAGAAATTAATTCTAGTCTTTCATAAACTTCTCCACTCTTGGCATAAATCCTTTCAGCTGTATTGGCAAATCTTTCATATGTTTTTTGGATTAGTGGAATATATTCACTTGCTTCTAATGTAGCGTCTGTGATTTTTTTGAAATGATCAAATTTAATAGCGTAAGCGGCTGCTTCCGGGAAATCACCTGGTTTGTTCCAGGCAGTCTCAATCAAATATTTTGCGTATTCCCAGCCTCCTTTTGCAAAAAGTTGTCCTTTTATAGATTTGCCAAGAATTACAAGTCCTTCAAGAACTGGTCTTTTTGTTCTGTGATGTGGACCCCGATTTTTCTGGAGAGTCCTGCATCGCTCGAAATAGTTTTTGGCGTTAAATAATTCACCAAGAAGCCATTTATATCCTTTCAATAATTCTTCTTCGTTTAGTTCTGTTCTTGTTTCAAAATTAAATCCTAACTGGTGTGTGTTGTTTCCGCTTGAATCTCCTCTGAGTCTTCCTTCTCTTTCAAGACGCTTGTGTAAATCAGTTCCTTTTACGACTGTTAATAGCCCTGGCATTGAAGCAGGAATTCCTGCTTCTTGAATGAAATTATACAATTTACCTAAAGAACCTTTTTTTTCTCCATCAGTTCCAACGATAAATCCTCCTGAAACTTCTAAACCTTCTCGTTGTATTCTTCTTACTGCTTCAAGTGGATGCATTTTTGTGTTTTGTCCTTTTTTCATATTTTTTAAAACATCATTATCAACAGATTCTATACCAAGAAAGACATGATTAAATCCTGCTTTTTGCATGCCTTTTAAGATGTCTTCATTATTGTCCCAAGCTAAATTCATACTTGCTTCTGTGAAGAAAGATAAAGGATAATCATTTTCCTGTTGCCATTTGGTTATCCAAGGAAGTAATTCTTTGACGTTCTTTCTGTTACCAATAAAATTGTCATCGACAATGAAAACTTCTCCTCTATATTCATTCTTATAAAGAGCATTCAATTCTTCAATCATTTGATGAGGAGTTTTTGTTCTTGGTTCTTTTCCATAGAGCGTTGTGATATCACAGAAATCACAGTTAAATGGGCATCCTCTTGAGAATTGGATTGCGGCAGCCCAGTAATTTCCTAAGTCTGTCAAATCCCATCTTGGCAATGGTGTTTTTGTGATGAGTGTTTTCCTTCCTTTTGTTAATTCAACTAATCCTCTTGTTCTTTCATATACATTTTCCTCTGTCCAGACTCCTTTTTCTGCCCCATTTAATAAGTCTTCTAAGAATGGTCTGAGAGTGACTTCTGCTTCTCCTGCGACCACATAATCTGCCCCTGTTTTTTCAGGGTGTGTTGTTGGAAAAGGCCCTCCTGCAACAACTTTTTTCCCTAGACTATGAGCTCTTTCAGCAATTTCATTATGAGAATCTCCTTGTACAATCATTGATGAAGTGAATACAATGTCTGTATTCTCTAGATGTTCTTCTGTTAAAGGCTCAACGTTTAGGTCGACCAGTCTTTGTGCTTCAAATCCTTTTGGAAGCATAGCCATTACTGTCAGCAATCCGGTTGGGGTCATTATTGCTTTTTTCCCAACGTATTCCATGGAGTTTCTGTAGCTCCAAAATGTTTCGGGAAATTCTGGAAATACTGGAAGCACTCTTATTGTGCTCATTATCTAAGTGAATTTAATTGGTTTTTAAATGTTTATCGTTTATATTAATAATTTTTCCCTTATGAGACATGATAGCTTTTCCTGGAAAAAAGATGATTATCTAACAGACTTATATCCCCCATAGACTCCTTTTTTTGACAAAACTATCTGCCATAACTGACGCTTTCTTGCACGAAATCCTCCGGCAGAAGCCAATAAGTAGTATTTCCACATCCTGTAAAATCTTTGGTCATAATTTTTCTTGATTTTACTCCAGTTTTTCTTGAAATTTTCAAACCACGCCATAAGTGTTTTATCATAATCAGTACCAAAGTTATGCCAGTCTTCCATTACAAATAAATTCTCTATGGATTCTCCTATTTGTTTTATTGATGGTAGCATGCTGTTTGGAAAAATATACCTGTCTACCCAAAGATCTGTTGCTATCAAAGACCTATTTCCCCCTATGGTGTGGAGCAAAAATAACCCATCATCTTTCAAAATTTTATGGATTACTTTCATAAATTTTCTGTAATTTTTAACACCAACATGCTCAAACATTCCTATTGATATTATATGGTCAAATTTTTCATTAATATCCCTGTAATCCTGTAGTCTAATTTCGACAGGAAGGCCTTCACAAAGCTTTTTTGCAAGCGCGGCTTGTTCTTTTGAGACAGTTATTCCAACCACTCTGACTTTATACTTTTCTGCTGCATACTTTGCAAAGCTTCCCCAACCGCAGCCAATATCAAGGATTTTCTGGCCTGGTTTGAGGTCTAGTTTTTTGCATATTAAATCAAGTTTTGCTTCCTGCGCCTGATCAAGATTCTTTGCTTTTTTCCAGTACCCACAGGAATACACAAGTCTTTTATCCAGCATCGCTTTATACAAATCATTTCCTTTATCATAATGCTTTTTTCCAATTTGAAATGCCCTTGATTTTGATTGCAAATTAAAAATTTTTGATTTGATAACATGAAATATTAATGATATTGGAATAATTTTTTTATTTAAATCCGCGTAAATTATTTTATAAAAGAACTGATCTAATTTTTTAGAGTCCCACCATGAATCCATATAAGATTCACCCAGGCCAAGCGAGCCTTGAGAAAGCACTCTTTTATAAAAATCTTTATTATTGACTTTTATGTCCCAGTCTCTGTTGCCATTGATTTTCACATCCGCATACTTAAGAAGCTTCCGTACGGTTTTTAATGCCCTATCTTTCATAAGATTTAGATTTTAGAACTATTTATAAAACTTGTTGGATTGGCTGGAGATAAGGAATTATTCAACTCTGGCTACAAGTCCTCTTGGACTAAGAATTCTTGCAAAAGCTTCTGCATCAGCCTTATTGGTAAAATATGCTGAATATCCTATACTTAGTCTTGGTTCAATATGATATCCTGATGGGTCATATATAAAAAAGTTCCCTCTTGGTTCTGTAGTTATTATTCCTCTGTCTTTTAGTATATTTTTTGCATCAATGTAATTACTAGTTCTTTGTTCTCGATCTATCTCTCTTAAATCAAGGAGATATTCCCATTCAACCTGACCATCTATAATTAATTTTTTTTCTATTTCTTTCCTGGATTTGCTTAAACCCATGCTTTTAAAATATAATCTTGTTTTATAAGAATTTATGTAGTGAAATATCCACGGAAACATTTTTAAATCAGTTTTTGCCTTAATATTTATCCGATGACTTAAAACGAGGATAAACCTCGTTCTGGTATATTAAAATGGATATTTATGGATTAATTGAGAAGGCAAGAAAGACAGGAAAAGTGGAGAAAGGAACCAACGAGGTTACGAAAGCAATAGAGAGAGCTACTGCAAAGCTGGTTGTGTATGCTAGCGATGTTGAGCCTAAGGAGATTGTTCAGCATTTGCCTGTTTTATGCAAAGAAAAAAATATTCCTTGCAAAGAGGTTGACAGTAAACAGAAGCTGGGAATTGCTGTAGGAATTCCTGTGGCTGCCTCGTCTGTCGCTGTTATAGAGCCGGGCGAAGCTGAAAAAGATATTGCTGGACTTGAAGAAATGAATCAATATGATAACTGATAATAAATTTGCTGATAAAAAGTTATTCAGGCAATGACTAACTATCTAGATATTTAAATTTAGAAACTTAACAGAATAGATAAAGAATCTAAGTTAAAAAATAAAAATGACAAAACAACAAAAAGCGAGAGAGGGAAGAGCAATCGCTTCCAGGGGAAGTGAAAAGATTTTAGGAGAAGTTGTTCCTGCTTTGGTCCAGGAATTTGTGGGAAGAACTGGTTTTCGCGGAGAGATAACCCAGATTAATTGTTTGATTACAGACGGAAAAGATAAGGGCAGAGTAATGAGAAGAAATGTTAAAGGACCTGTCAGAGTGGGAGATTATTTGATGCTCAGGGAGACTGAAATAGAGGCCCGCAGGATAAAGTCAAAAGTTACAAAAGGAGCTTATACTTAAATGGGAAGTATTACTGACCTTGGTTTAAATGTAAATGAATTGGAGAAAAAAGTTGAAGCAACGTTAAGGATGTATCCAGGAGATATTGTTGAATTAACAGATTTATCAGAACTGGCTTATGATACATTAAAAAAAGATTTTAGTGGAAATTATGAAGTTAGAGGCATAATCAATGTTCTAAGTAGTGGAGATAAAAGAACAAATTATATATTACATATAAGGAAACAAAATGCCTAAATGTTTTTATTGCGGGAAAGAATATGATGTTCCAAGAGGACTAACTCTTATTATGAATGATGGAACTGTCAAGAATCTTTGCTCTTCAAAATGCAGAAAAAATATGCTGATGAAGAGAAGAAAAGTTCGCTGGATAATTAAGAAAAAGAAAACCAAAACAGAATCAGCATAACTTATTTCTCACTTCTGCACTTCTTGGGTCTTCCCAATTTCTAGGAAGCTGAATTGATGCTCCTGTTATCGGGCTTATGCTTACAATATTTCTGTTTTTGCAGAAAATCTCATAATCCTGGCAGTAATTCTCTGAATTGCAGATTGCTTTTGTATATGAATGAGTGTAAGGGTTTTTGTCTGTTTCAGAACTCAGAATTAACAAACTTCCAGTTAATATTAACAATAAAATTCCCACTAAAATAAACCATTTTTCCATAAAAAAGCCACAAAACAGTGATTTTTAAATATATCGCTTCTGGAGTGCAATTTTAAATTTTATCGTCGGGAAAATGCTGTTTTTGGGAGAAAACTTTATAAAGGAAAGGGCCTTTTTTTAAGCATAGATTTGAACAGAACTTCTGTTCCAAAATTAAACAAAAAAACAAGATTTTAGCAAAAGCTATCTAAGCAAAAATGACGGAAAAATACGCAGCTTCTCAAATAAAAGTCCTTGAAGGACTTGAAGGAGTCAGGAAAAGACCCTCAATGTATATAGGATCAACAGGAAAAGAAGGTCTGCATCATCTTGTGTATGAGGCAGTTGATAATTCTGTGGATGAAGCTCTTGCAGGTTACTGTAAAGAAATAAGAGTTATCCTGAACAAGGATGGCTCAGCCACTATTGAGGATGATGGCAGGGGTATTCCTGTAGACATTCACCCAACGCAAAAAATTCCTGCAGTGGAAGTCGCGCTGACAAAACTTCATGCAGGGGGAAAATTTGACAAAAAATCCTATGCTATTTCAGGAGGATTGCATGGTGTAGGAATCTCGGTTGTTAATGCTCTTTCAAAAAAACTGATAATTGAAATTAAGAGAGGCGGAAAAATTTATGTGCAGGAATATTCCCAGGGGAATAGAAAAACAAAACTGAAAGTTACAGGGAAGACCAATGAAAGAGGAACAAAAATAACTTTCTGGCCAGACCCAGAGATATTTTCCATACTTGATTTTGATTCCAAACTCCTTGAGACAAGATTTAGAGAGTTAATTTTTCTTAATCCTGGTTTGAAAATAATTCTTGTTGACGGGAAAAAGAACAAAAAACAGGAATTCTTTTCTGCAGGGGGTTTGATAGAGTTTGTAAAATGGATTAACAAATCAAAAGAAGTTCTCCACAAACCTATTTATTTTAAAAAAGAAATGAACCACACAATTATTGAGGCTGCAATCCAATACAATCTTGGTTATCAGGAAAATATTTTTGGCTTTGTTAACACAATTAATACTGTTGAGGGAGGGACACATGTCTCAGGCTTTAAAACAGCCCTAACTCGGGTAATCAATGATTATGCAAGAAAGAAATCTCTGTTGAAGAATGGCTCTCTTTCAGGGGATGATGTTCGTGAAGGTCTGACAGTTATATTAAGCTTAAAAATGGCAGACCCACAGTTTGAGGGCCAGACAAAAACAAAACTCGGGAATTCTGAAATTAAGGGGTTTGTGGATTCAAGTGTTACACTGGCGCTTTCAGAATTTTTTGAAGAGAATCCTGCTGTAGCAAGGAAAATCACGTTAAAGGCACTTGAATCTGCCAAGGCAAGACTTGCCGCCAAAAAAGCCAAAGACCTTATCAGAAGAAAAAATGCATTTTCGTTATCTGGCTTGCCTGGAAAACTTGCAGATTGTTCAAGCAAAAAATCAGAGGATACAGAACTTTACATTGTTGAAGGAGAAAGCGCCGGGGGTTGTTTTTCAGGAAATACAAAAGTTGCTCTTACAGACGGCAGAAATATATCTTTTAAGAATTTAGTTAAAGAGCATAAACAAAATAAAGAAAACTTTTGTTATACTTTTAAAAAAGATGGAAGTATTGGCATAGCCAAAATAGAAAATCCAAGATTAACAAAAAAGGATGCCGAAGTTATTAAAATTCATTTAGATAATGGAGAGGAAATTATTTGTACCCCAGACCACAAATTTATGCTTAGAGACAGGACTTATAAGGAAGCTCAAGAGCTAATAAAAGAAGATTCGTTAAAACCATTTCATAAAAGGATTTCTAAACTTGGGAATGATTCTGAAGCCATGTTAGAATCTGTTAAAAATTACAATCATAAGATAAAAAAAATTGAATGGATGAATAAAAGAATTGAGGTTTATGATTTGGAAGTTAAAGATACCCACAATTTTGCTCTTGCTTCCGGGATATTTGTTCATAATAGCGCGAAAATGGCAAGAAACAAGGAAACACAGGCAATTCTTCCTCTTAAAGGAAAAATCCTGAATGTTGAAAAATCAAATCCTGTGAGGTCTCTCTCAAGTGAAGAGATAGCAAATATAGTGATTGCAGTGGGAACAGGCGTGAGGGAAGACTTTAATATAGAAAAATTAAGATACAACAAAATTATTATCATGACCGATGCTGATGTCGATGGCGAGCACATAAAAACCTTACTTTTAACTTTCTTTTTCAGATATATGCGTGGCTTAATAGAGAATGGAAATGTCTTTGTTGCTTTGCCGCCTTTATACAGAGTGAGACGGGGACAAAAAGATAATTATGTTTATTCTGACGATGAGCTTAAGAAAGTCATTGATAAATCTGGAACTTCAAGCATTACAAGATTCAAGGGTCTTGGTGAGATGTCTTCAATCCAGTTATGGGATACAACGATGAATCCTAAAACAAGGAAATTCAAGAAAATATTCATAGAGGATGCTGTGGAGGCTGACCGTGTCTTCAGCATGTTAATGGGAGATGATGTTGCGGCAAGAAAACAGTTTATCCAGGAAAACTCGCAGGAGGCAAATCTGGACATTTAAGATGATAAAAGGAATTATATTTGATTGGATAGGAACTTTAGCAATAAGCAGCGAAGAAGTATTTCCTTATTCTGAAAAGGTTTTGAGGAAATTACATGCAGATTATAAGTTGGGTTTAATTTCAATAACAAAATTTGATATTAATGAAAGGCGAAAGAAAATAAGAGGTAGTGGATTAAGCCAATATTTTAGGCATGTTATTACTGACGCCATTGAATACCCAGAACAGTATTCAGAGTGCATGAAAAAAATGGGAACTAACCCTGAGACAACATTGGTTGTAAATTACAGGGTAGAAGGTATTGAAATAGGTAATAAGTTAGGATGTGAAACTATTTGGATTAGGAGCGGAACAAATGAATTTCCAAATGTAGAAAAAGGACAACCAGGTAGGATAATTAGTTCAATTGAGGATTTAATTAAAATTCTTTAAAACAAAAATGTCAAAACTAAAAACACCGGACTGGATTTTGAAAGGAGAAAAGAAACCTTCAATAAAGAAAAAAGGAAAAACTTTCAAACTAAAGAAATGCCCGAAATGCGGAAGCAGAAATATTGGTGTTGTTTTAGGACAGGAAGAAGGAAAAGGAACAGGAGAATGGTACTGCAAAAGCTGTAAATGGAAAGGCGGAAGCGTGAATGAAAAAGAACTCTCAGAAAAGGAATTTGTAGAGCATCTTGACAGTGAGGGAAAATGAAAATTAATAAAAATATAAGCAAAAAGTGTAACCTAACAGTAAGGCATTGTCCCCCAAGACATATTAATGTTAACATTATCAATTATATAAAAATTCCTAATTAATAATAAAAAATGACAGACAAGTTAGAGAATAACGATAAAAGTGTTTTGAATACAGAAATATCCGGAGAGATGAAGAAATCTTATCTGGATTATGCAATGTCAGTCATAGTCTCAAGGGCGATTCCTGCAATTGAGGATGGCTTGAAGCCTGTTCAGAGAAGAATCTTGCATTCCATGAATCTCATGGGTCTTAAGCCAGGAAGCCAAACCAAGAAGTCTGCAAGAATTGTTGGTGATGTCATAGGTAAATTCCATCCCCACGGAGATACTGCTATTTATGATGCTCTTGTCAGAATGGCCCAGGATTTTTCCTTAAGATACCCTCTGATTTTTGGTCAGGGTAACTTTGGATGTTTTACAGCAGATACTAAAGTTAAACTAGCAGATGGGAGAAATTTATCTTTTTTGAAATTAATTGAAGAACATAAACAAGGTAAAAGAAATTTTACATTTACAGTTGATGAAAATAATCAAATAAAAATTGCTGAAATTAAGAATCCAAGAAAAACTAAAGAGAATGCTGAGATTTTAAAAGTTATTTTAGATAATGGAGAAGAGATAAAATGTACTCTAAATCATAAATTTATGCTGAAGGACGGCTCTTATAAAGAGGCAAGAGATTTGATTTCTGGGGATTCCTTAATGCCTGCTTATTTTAGGCTTTCTACTAAAGAAGACGATTCAAAGGCAGTTGGATACAATATGATTTTTCAGCCTGAAACAAAAAAATGGAATTTTGTTCATATACTATCAGATGATTGGAACCTAGAAAATGGAGTTTATACAAGGTCTTCTGGAAGAATAAGACATCACATTGATTTTGATAAACTGAATAATAATCCTGATAATTTAAGAAGGATGAACTGGAAAGAACACTGGAAAACACATTATGATTTTACTTCTATGAAACATAAGAGTGATTCAGAGTATAGAAGAAAATTATCTGATGGAAGAAAGAAATTTTGGAACAACGAAAAAAACAGGGAAGATTATTCAAAGAGGATGACTGAAAGAAATTTAAGAAACTGGAAAAATAAAGATTATCGGGAAAAAATGATTGTTACGCTAAGTGAAGTTAATAAAAAGTACTTAAAGGAACATCCAGAAAGAATAGAAGAGATTCGGAGAAGAGCTACAGTTACTATGAAAAGAATGTGGCAAATTCCTAAATATAAAAAATTATTTCATAATAAAATTGTTGCAAGTAATAAAAGAAGAAAAACTAATTTAACTGGGAAAAAGAAATTTTTGAAAATCTGTCAGTATTTAAAAGATAACGGACTTATTGTTAATAAGAATAATTATGGGGAAGTGAGAGAGAAAATTTTTGGACTAAAAAGTTTTACTAGTTGGGATTTAGGAATCAAAAAATATTATAATAATAAGCATGATTTATTACTTTGTGAACTAAATGGAAATCATAAAGTAGTTAAAACCGAGTTATTGAATGAATTTGTCGATGTTTATGATTTAACAATTGATAAATCACATAATTTTTCTTTAGTTTCTGGAGTTTTTGTACATAATTCAATCGATGGGGATCCTCCTGCAGCCTATCGTTATACAGAAGCAAGACTGGCAAATATCTCAACAGAACTTCTTCAGGATATAGACAAAGATACTGTAAAATTCACCCCCAACTTTGATAACTCTCTGAAAGAGCCGGAACTGCTCCCTGGAAAACTTCCCACCTTAATCTTAAATGGTGCCTCTGGAATTGCCGTGGGAATGGCAACAAACATCCCCCCTCATAACATTACAGAGGTCTGCGATGTAATTATCGCTTACATAAAAAACCCTGGAATAAAAATTGAAAAGATGGCAGAAATAATCACAGCTCCTGATTTTCCAACAGGAGGATATGTCGCAGGAGACATGCTTGAGCTTTACAAGACAGGCCGTGGCAGGCTTATACTAAGGGGAAAGACAACCACAGAAACTGTCAGGAAAAAGGAAGCAATTGTCATAACAGAAATTCCCTATATGCTGAACAAGTCTTCTCTTGTCACACAGATTGCAGACATGATTCAGGTTAAAAAACTCAGGGATGTCTATGATTTGCGTGATGAAAGCTCAAAAGGAAAAATAAGGATAGTTCTTGAACTGAAGAAAGGGGCAAATTCCAGGTTTGTTATCAATTCCCTGTATAAATACACAAGACTACAGGATTCTTTCAGTGTTAATTTTCTTGCCCTGGTCAGGGGCCAGCCCCGTATTCTGAATTTAAGGGACGTTATCAATGAATATGTAGAATACAGAAAAAAGATAATAACCAGCAGGACTAAATATGAATTAAACAGGGCTGCAGAAAGGCTTGAGATTGTCGATGGCCTTCTGATTGCCCTGAAAAATATTGATTCTGTCATTGATTTAATTAAAAAATCGCAGGGGATTGCGGAAGCTCTTGAAGCTTTGGCTAAGAAATTCAGGCTCACAAGAAAACAGGCACACGCTGTCCTCGAAACAAAACTCCAGCAATTGACTTCACTTGAGCAAGGTAAGTTAAGGAAAGAGCATAAAGAGCTCAAGGAAAAAATCTCCGGGCTTGAAAAGATTCTTGGAGACATCAAGGAGATTTTAAAAATCATCTATAAGGAAGTAAGTGATTTGAAGAAAAATTACGGGGATGCAAGAAGGACTCATGTTCTTCAGAGAGTGACAGAGATATCTGAAAAGGACCTTGTTCAGAAGAAAGATGTTGTTGTAACAATAACTGAAAAAGGTTACTGCAAGAGAATGGATGTTAAATCCTACAGAGAGCAAAGGAGGGGTGGAAGAGGTGTTATTGGGAGCAATCTTACAACAGGGGATTTTGTGAGGCAGCTCATAACATGTTCAACTCATGATTATCTGATGTTTTTCACGACACGCGGCAGGGTTCTCTGGCTAAAGGCTTATGATATTCCTGAAACAGAGAGATACAGCAAAGGCAAATCTCTTGCAAATCTCTTGAGTCTGAAAGATGAAAGAATTACAAGTGTTATCTCTGTGAACAATTTTGAGGATTTTTTGTTCATGGCAACCAAAAAAGGAGTTGTCAAGAAAATATCCCTTGCTCATTTCTCCAAACCAAGAGCTTCTGGTGTGAGGGCAATTAGCCTTCCTTCAGACAATTCAGATGCTCTGATTGGTGTGCAAATTGTGAAAAAAGGCGAGGAGGTTTTGCTTGCAACAAAGAAAGGGCAGGCAATAAGGTTTAATTCTGGTGATGTGAGAGACATGGGAAGAGTAAGTTATGGCGTTGCAGGCATTAAAATTAGGAAAGATGATGAAGTCGTGAGTCTGGAAGTCTTAAGAAGTCATGCAATCCTGACTATAACCAAGAGCGGATACGGGAAAAGAACTTCTGTAAAAGACTACAGAAAAACCGCACGCGCAGGAAAGGGTGTGATAAATCTCAGGGTTACAGGAAAAACAGGCGATGTTGTCACAACAATTTCTGTAAATCCTGCAGATTCAATAATAATAACAACTGCAAAAGGAATGGTTATAAGAACATCACTGAAAAATATAAGGGTCATGGGAAGGGCATCTCAGGGTGTAAGAATTGTAAGGCTTTCTCCAGGAGACACTGTAACAGACTTAATCAAGGTCCAAGAAGCCAATGGTAATGGTGAAGAATAACTTTGGAGTAGTAACAAATAGGAAGCTTTATAAAGAATAAGTTCCTTGAATTTTAAAGAAAAATGGAAATAAAAACACCAACTTTTGAAAGTTTAGGTAAGACTTCGCCAATTGTTTATTCATTAATACTTGGTGCGGGATTAATGGCGTATGGATTGAATACTGAAAAGAATTGGACAAAAGAAAGACAAGAATATAATCAACTTTATAATCAAGCAGTTGAGTGTGTTGAACAAGACGGAAATCCAGGCTTATCAAGTCAAGCAGAAATAAATGAATTATACCGAAGAGCTGGTGTTAGTCCAATTGATGTTAATTCTTTTTCAAAAGCAATATCTCTTGTGTTTTCAAGTGATGAATCTCCTCGCGTTGACTTTCCAGCATTAAAAAAACAAAATCTGGAAACAATAGCTCAGAGCTGTAGGAAGGAAAAATAAAATGAACTTCAAAGGTCTTGGAAGAAAAATATGGAATGGTTTGCCATTTATATCTGGAGAGAGATATCTTGAAAAAATAGCTAATGAGAAATCTTCTGTAAAAGCAGGAACGCTACTTGCGCACATGGCATATTCTGCTATACTACCTGCTTATTTAGTAGGTTCTCTTGCAATTGGAACACTAAACCCTTTAGGATGGAAAGAATTCGCGGAACAAAGACAAAGAGAAGTACGAGAGTATGCTACTCTTGCAGATAAAACAGTTAATTGTGCTGAACAAAACGGAATTCCGGGATTTAGTAATCAAGAAATAAATGAATTATATCGAAGAGCTGGAATTGATTTTAAGGCATTAAAGAAAACAGGTTATGGTTATGAAGGAAATTTAGGAAAAGAACTGATGGTAGATCTTAAGAAAATGACTTTTTATCATAGACCTGTAAAAATTAATCCTGCAAAGTTTGTTGAAAGTCTAGGATTAACTAGAGATGATTTAGAAACAGCAGTTCAGAATTGTGAACTTGAAGAGTAATCAATCACTTTTTTATCACCCATCTTCTTGTTTGTCATACTAAAATACTCCTCTGCCTAGATGAATATCATCATTACTATGGACTCTTATTAAAACCTCTTTTTGTAAATCTTGTCATGATGGTCAAAGTTTTCAAACGAGATAATCTGATTCTTTTTATCATATTTGAAAACCAAAACCTTCTCTCCAATCTGAATTCTCTTCAGATGCTGCAGAGGCACTCTTAGATTTTTATAATGCTCAACATCTCCAGAACTAGTAATTTCGTTTACTTTCTTTATAATTCTTTCATAAGTTTCAGTATCTTTTTTATATAATTTTTTTAGAATTTTCTTTAATTTCTCTGAATAATTGTAAGGCAGCATTTACCCTTCTATTTGGTTCCTTAGATCATTAATATCTTTAAATCCAAAATGTTTTCCTTTTTCTATTATTCTCATTTCCTTAACAAATTCAGGTCTGAGCTCAGGCTCTAAACTTTGCTCATATTCCTGGATAAGAAAAATTAAAGCTTGATCTCTATTTTTGAATCCGTGCTGGCCTTTAACTATGTTCAAGATCCTATTTTCTCTCTCCGGAAGATTTATTGTTGCTTTTACCATTTTACTATGTTTTATAGTGTTTTATAGTATTTATAAAACTTTCTGCCATTATTATATAATTTTTAAATTATTCTTTTTTAAGTCAGTCCATCTTCTTGCCTTGCTCGGGTCTCCGCCCCACGCAGGACAGATATTTTTATAACGGCACCAATTACAGAGAAAACTTTTATTAGGAGAAAACTCTTTTTCATTTTCTATCTGCCTTATGAGTTCAAGGGTTTCACGTTTCAGGATTTCAAGCTGCTCGTTTGTCCTTCTTGCCTGAAGTTTTTTGCCATGGGCGAGATAATGCCAGACCAAAACAACTTCTTTATTTTCCCCAAATCTTTCTTTGATTGCAATCGCATACAATGCAAGCTGTCTGTCTTTGTCTGCATGGTCTTTTTTTGGCTGGGTGTTGCCTGTCTTGTAATCATGAATCTCAAATTCTCCTGTTTCCAGATTATGGACTAGTCTGTCAATAAATCCCTGAACCTTATTCTTTCCATCAAGATTTATTGTTATCTTTTTTTCCACTTCCAGGGTATTGTCGTCAAAAGGCTTGTTTGCAGAATAATAGTTAATCAAAAACTGAATCCCTCTCTCGAAATAATCCTTTTCTGTTGCGCCTTCTTTAACAATTACCATGCCTGGCCTGTAATTTTCTTTCCATATTTTGATATAATATATTATTAGCTTATCGAGTGAGGGAACTATGTTTTTCTGAATTTCTTTGTAAAGCCATTCAAGAGCTTTGTGAACAGAATTTCCAAGATGAGATTCTATGCTTGTTTCAATTTCAGGAATTATCTTGTCTATATACCTGAACTTGTATTTGAGCTTGCACTGCCCAAAATCATTAAGCTTTGAGTAAGAATATACTTTCATTATAAAGACTCCATGTTTTGTCTAATCTTTTTCGAAAAGATTATTTATCAAACTTTCCTTTTTATAGAGAAATGTAATTTATTGTTAAACCTTGAAAATAGGAAATACTTCCAA
Organism: Candidatus Woesearchaeota archaeon; assembly: GCA_964617015.1. Taxonomy (GTDB): domain Archaea; phylum Nanobdellota; class Nanobdellia; order Pacearchaeales; family GW2011-AR1; genus ASMP01. The sequence goes on from CAZTVG010000003.1 coordinate 18,909, forward strand.
AGGAGCATTTTTTAATTTATTAAGCAGATACTTTATTTCTGGCTGTACCTTGCTGAATTTTTTAACAAACTCTTTTGCGTGTTTGTAACTTCCTTTTTGCTGAACTTTCATAATTTTGTATGCAAGTTCTTCATAGGTAGCAGATGCTTTTTCTTCATCAATTGATATCGTCTTTTTTATTTTGTTGTAAAATATTGCTTTATTCTTTTTCAGATAATTATATTCAATAAGTCCTGCAAGATTATGAGCTCCTCTAAAATCCTTTCTCCAACCATAAAAATTCCATGCAAGATTACCAACAACAATTTGTCTTATAAGTATTTTTGGAAGAATTTTTTTACTAATTAAAAACTTAATAAAAGTAAATCCAAGAGCATCTGCTTTTGCTTCTTCTAGAGAGGAATGAAATTCCCCCAGAAGCTTTTCAAAACTAATTTTCTTCCTGCCTTTCTTGATTATTCCCGGACCAAGTCCATGGGCTATTTCATGTGCCAATACAGAAAGGATTTTTGAATTGAGATTATGGTGTTTTACGTCTTTTTTAGAGAAAATTTTCTTTGCAATTTCTAAACTTGATTTTGCTTTCATAAATGTTTTTGAAAATATTTTTTTTGAACCATAAAGTTGATGAATTTTCCTGTCATTTGGTAGATTTGCTGCAGTAAACTGCCTACCTATAATAGTAGCATCTCCACTCCTGAAAACATCGTTAAATACAACTATCGGCATTAGAGAGCCTTTTGTTTTGTAATTGAATTTTTTTGAAATTATTTTGTTAAATTCAGGAACATATTTTCTGAAGCTTTTTAATTCATTAGTCATCCCTATATCAGGAATTCCTATGAAGCATTCAAACAATGCTTTAAGCCCCATGAAACTGTCTTCATAAACCTCTACTGGACCGAAAACAATCTCAAAAGGAAAGCCATTTGTTTTCATCCACGCAACGTCACTTTTCCAGTAATTGTTGCTAAGAAGAGCTTTAGAGCATTCCTTGAGGTATAATGAAAGAGAACCCTTCCTTAATGTTTTGGATGCTTGTGATAGTAATTTGCTTGATTCTATAAGTTCATCTTTGAAAAATTTACTATATGGCACAGCAATAAGTTTCCCACCTTTCCTTTTTATAATTGTTACATTGCTTTCAAATTCCGATGCCTTTCTGGGATTCTTTTTTAACCATTTTTTCCATTCTCTTGAAGTTAAGTCCTCAGGATATAAAGCAACTCCTTTTGGCTTTTTACCAACGCCTTTAAGAAAAGGTTTATCATCATGGAGACTACTCCAGGGTCCCTTATTCATCTCAAAAAATCTTTTTAACTCAGATTTGTTTTTTGACTTTTCTATTGTTTCATAATATTTTTCTAATTTGTTTCCGCAAACCTGTTTTAGACAAATCTTATGTAAAATTCTGGCAGCCCGTATACAAAGCTTCAACGCATTACGTTCATTGGTATTCAGGCTTTTAAGATTTGGTTTTATATCAAAGAATTTAATCCTCTTTAATTCTTTTTTTACATCCATATATGAATGAAAGAAATTTACTTTAAAAATTTATTTGCAAGATTAGATAAAACTTAATCAGAATTATTAAGAGGTTGCATTAACTGTAAAAAATATTGTACTAAAGTTTTCATTTCCAGAAGTATCATTTACATAAAAGGTAATCTCGTGTAATCCGCTGCTTAATGTAGGATGATCGCCACTTAAACTAAAGTAATGAGTAGTTGAATCATTTGTCATAGTCATATTTGCCCCTCCATCAACTGATGCAAGAGCATTGGTCAAAGCTTCATTTACAGTTATATTATAATCAATGCTCCCTGTTGTAAAAGTTATGTTTGTAGGGGAGTCTATTGTTATTGTTGGGGGAGTGTTGTCTACTTCTACTGCTACTGTGGTATATTCAAAAATATCTGTTACACTAAAGGGATTTGAAGAATTTGTATCATTGGCATAAACTCTCCATCTTATCGTTGAACCAACAGTTGAATTCACTACTTTGCTTACATTGCTCCAGTCTTCTGCTCCAGACATAGAAACAAAGGTATCATTTACGAATGTTCCTGTTCCATTGTCAAAGCTGAATATGTAACCAGAAAGAGCATTGTCATCTGTCCATCTAACTCTGTGTTCTATTAATTCACCTGCGATTGTGCTATTTGTTGAATTGTCAAACCATTGAGGAATTTCATCTTCTTCTGTTTCATTTTCAGGGGGGATTTCACCCTCGCATGCCCCCAAAGTATCACCATGCTGCACTTGATGGGCGCGGACAGCAGGAGCACCAACACTGATTGTGTGCCTTGCTTCTGGATTTCCCGGAGGAATATGACACAATATTGTTTTTTCACCAATCTGGTCACTATCTTCTCCTGCAACCAAGAATGCCCACCATGGCTTGTTTATTCTTATAAATTCTCCTGTTTCAGGATCAATCTGTCCTTCTAATCTGAGTTTTAATTTAAATATTCCTAAAAATCTACCGGTTTTATTTGCTTCAATATTATAAATTACTCTTAATCTATTTTCGTGTATAGTTTCTTTTAACTCCATTGTGAAATTTAGAGCCTTAAGCCTTTCAAGAGCAATTTCTACTAGCTGGTCTGGCATGATTTTAATTTTTGCTCTTCTGCCATCAGACATTATAGCAACCAATTCTGATTCATTTCCTTCGAATTCGTCATCTATCTCTAATTCAGTATTAACTTCTAATCCCTCAACTCCTTCTAGTTTAATTTTCTTTCTTATTCCGTCTTCATCTCTTTCAATTACAATTCTAACTTCGATTTCATTTCCTTCCGTATCTATAATTTTCCTTTTTATTCTTATTTTAACCTTTCCATCTTTAATCTCAACTTTCCTTTCTATCTTTACTCTGCTTCCGTCTTCTGCACGAAATTCTATCTTGGTTTCTTCTCTTACTCTATCTTCTTCATCTGATCCACTTCCAGATTTATCTTCATCATTATCACTAGAACTTCCTGAGCTATCAGACCCACTATCTGATGAATCTACAGAACTATCAGATCCTGAACTATCACTAGGTCCGCTATTCTCTGATCCAGAACCAGAATTATCACCATGATATGCGACAGTTAATGGAAAATTCATTAACATTCCTAATATTAAAAATGTAAAAGTTAGAATTAATAATTCTTTTCTCATTTATTAATTTCGTAGTTTATATTTATAAAACTTTCTTAGAATTACTGAGAATTTTCTTCCCCATCCTCTTCATCATCATCCCCATCCTCTTCATCATCCCCATCCTCTTCATCATCATCGTCACAATCGCTTGTCACTACGAGAGTCATGTAATCAACCGCTGTGTCGTCCTGGACGTAGACATCAAGAGCGTGGTCCGCGTTCATGAAAGGGATGATGTTCGTGTCACCTTCTCCGTCGGGAGGCAGGTTCGCGAGGTCTAAAATAAAGGTGTGGTCACTTCCTCCGATCCACGGCTGTCCGAATAAGGCAGTAAGCCTTGAGCCCCAAGATGTGGATGCGTCATTAATCCCAGTGAGTTCAAGATGAATAGCATCGTTCGATACCAAGCTACTGCCACCCGCGAACATACGAATCTCCAGCGTAGCCTCACAAATCTCCTCAGGCAAGTCAGTAAATGTGTGGCCAAAGACCCTGTTGATGGCCTTATCGTCAAACTGTCTGTGGGGGAACAAGACCCTATTACCGCCGCCGTATGGATCCATTGAGGAGGAGAAGGTCGGTGCTCGGCGATGTTGGCTCCGTCGGCAGGACAAAGTTATCATTTATCCCAGCCGTAAAGATGTCAACATCCACGCTAGAGGCAATAAGAGGTAAAAGTAAGATTAAACTTAAAGATAATACTAGATTATTCATTTTATTATTAAAAAATACATCTTTAAAAGGTTTATTGTGATTTAGTATTTATATTGGTCTATTAATTTAAAGCTAGTTTTTAGAAAAAGTTTTCTTAAGAGGTTTCATTTGTTTCAGTCTCGTTTTCTTCCTCTTCTTCTTCCTCGTCTTCCATGTCATCCTCATCTTCATCCTCAATGTCAAATTCTATAACACTCTCAATTTGTTCTTTAGTTAATCCTGTTTTATCAATAATTGCGTTAATAATTTCTTCTCTGTCTGTAGTTTCCAAACTAAATTCAAATTCATCTCCGTCAAATTCAACCTCAACTTCTGCTACACCATCTTCTATCTCAACTTCTATTTCTAATTCTTCCTCATCTTCATCCTCAATTTCAAACTCCATAACACTTTCAATTTGTTCTCTTGTAAGCTTACTTCTTGCAACAACTGCATCTAAAATACTTTCTCTATCTGTTGCATCTAAAATGAATTTTAGTTTAATTTCAATTTCTGCAACCCCCTCTTCAACTTCTACTTCAACTTTAAATTTTTCCTCTAATTTTTCCTCATCATCCTCAATTTTAAGTTCTAAAGCAACATTAGCCATTTCCTTATCTAAACTAAATTCTTTTATTATTTCATCAATAATTGCATCTCTGTCTGTGGTTGTTGTAGAAAATTTTCTTTCAATTTTGACTTCAGATTGACCACCAATAATTTCTGCTTTTACTTCAATTCCAGCTAATCCAGCATCAACCTCAAGTTTTTCTATATCATCCTCAATTTCTTCGTCACTCTTTCCTGTTTCTATCTTAATTTTTATTTTAATCTTATCTTTTTTATTTTTAATTTCTATCTTAACTTCTCCTGTTTGCCCCTGTAAACTCTCTAAGATGGAATCAATTAAAGCCTGTTGTTGTTGGGTTATTTCCCCTTCTATTTTAATCTTTATTTTTAATTCTCCAAAGACTTGCTCAACTTCATTGTTATGATCTTGCAGTTCTTTTTCAACTTCTATCACTTCTATTATTTCTTCTGTTGAATTATCTTCTTCTATTTCCTCAATATTCTGTATTACATTTGCCAAGACTTCTCCATGATTTTCTTGTGCTTTTAATGCTGCCTCTAATTTATTTTCTTCAATCATTACTTTAATTTCTGCAAGCCTTTCTTCAGCAAATTTTAAGCCTTTTGTTGCTTTCGCATCAGGACTAGCTGTTAAAAGGAGTGAGATTTGTTCCATGACTTTGTCCAAGCCCCAAAGAAATGAATCAGGAGTTATACCTGGGTCTTGAGGGGTTTCTTGTGCAATAACTACAGGTGAAAGAAGAATTAAAGTTGACAATAATGCTACAAAAAGAATTTTATTATGATTTTCTTTCATTTTAAATTAATGTCTTGAGCCTTTAAAAAGTTTACTTAAAATTGAACTTTATTCTTAAAGTAATTTATCCAATAACCTCTGTTCAGCCATTAACTCGTTATTATCTTACTACTTAGTCTAGCTAATAACTTTTCCCCAGCCTATGAGTCTCCAGTGCCCTTCGATGTTTCTTGCAATTCCGACATTATCTTCTCTTAATGCAACAACAGGAATATTCAGGGCAAGTTCTATTTCATCTCCTGAGATTTTTTCAACAGTTCCTATTGTTATTGTTGTATTGACGCTTAGCATTAACATCTCTTTTGTTTTTATTGGCTCAACTTTTTTGTGCTCTTTCATTCCAAGAACCTCTTCAAAAAATTTCGATTCAAATTTAAGCCTGTAAGATATTTCCGGAAGATGGCCTTTAAGGGAAACAACACATCCTGTCAGAGAATCTGCTTTTGTCAAAAAAGGGTCCAGACCTGTTTCAATTGAGATGCTCACCCCTGGCTCAACTTCTTTTACAGATTCTTTTCCCTTGTGCAAAGAAAGAATTTTTGTTATTAGGGTTTTATAAGATGTTTCTCCGCGGGATTTTTTTATATTCATACCCGGCTTTATCTCAATTTCATCACCAATTTTTAATTTTCCTTTTTTCAGGATTCCACCGAGAACTCCCCCTTTAATTTTATCTATGGTTGTTCCTGGCCTGTTTATGTCAAAGCTTCTTGCAACAAGAAAAATTGGTTTTGATTTTATATCTCTTTTTGGTATTTCAATTTTTGAAATTTCTTCAAATATTTTGTCTATATTAACCTTCTGCTGTGCAGAAACAGGAATTACTGGGGCTTTTTCAGCTATTGTTCCCTTCACAAATTCCTTTATCTCTTTATAATTTTTCAGGGCTTGGTCCTTGCTTACCAAATCTACCTTGTTCTGAATTATTATTATATTGCTTATGTTCTTTGCCTGCAAAGCCATGAAGTGCTCCCTGGTTTGGGGCTTTATTCCTTCATTTGCTGCAATAACAAGAACAGCTGCATCAATAATAGCTGCTCCTGAAAGCATTGTGGCCATCAGCATCTCGTGTCCTGGAGCGTCAATAAAGCTTACATATCTTTCAGGCACGCATTTTTTTCCATCCAGTTTCTCTTGATTCGTGTATTTATCGCCACACTTATAGATAGTCATATCTGCATAACCGAGTTTAATTGTTATTCCTCTCTTGAGTTCTTCTGAATGGGTATCTGTGAATTTTCCAGTCAGCTTGCTGAGTAGAGTGGTTTTTCCGTGGTCAATATGCCCTACAACACCAACATTTAATTCTGGTAATTTTTTCATAGAAATATGTTGATGGGTGAGTTTTTTAAAGTTTGGGTTTGAAAGAAAAAAAGAAAAGATAAGAAGCAAGTTAAAGAATTAAATTTAAAAAAAGAGTTTTATTTACACAAATCTCCCGAAGTATGGCCTTCCGTGTCAAGGCAATGCGACTCTGTAGTCTCTCCATTTGTCAAATCTAATGTACCTTCTCCAATCAATACGCCATTTCCTGTATCTAAAGTTGCGCTCAAAGTTCCTTCTTCTAATGTTACATCAGCTGCAGCCGCGAATACCATCGTTGTCATACCTATTAACAATACAAATGCTGTAAATAAACTAAGTATTTTTTTCATCTTTTTCATTCTTTTTATTTAATTAATATTTCAAGGAAAAAGTGATATATAAGTATTTATGTTCCCAACAATATTAATTATTTATAAGAATTAATATAAATCTTTTATTCCTGCAACATCGCCTGCATTCAAAGTTCTTTTCTTCGTCTCGCCAAAGCTTGCAAATCTAAACATTGTTTCTTCAGTACATTCATCTTGTGGATGTCCCATTCCTGCTCCATGACCAATTTCATGTGTGAATATATTTTGATAGTCCATTACTGAATTTCCACTAACATCTGCATCCCCAAAATCAAAGTCAACATCATCAAAGATAATATCATATTCTACTATTTTTCTTTGTGATGGTGGTCCAATGAAAACACCCCAAACTATTGCTACAGCAATTGCTCCTTCACTAGCTATATCTCCAAAGAAAATCTCATTTTTATTATCAGGGCTTTCAGTATCTGCACCATCTACTGTTGAAGTTGTATCTCTTGCGCCAAATATATCAAATGCAACTTCAGTATCCCAAGCATCTACACCAGTCGCTGTTCTGCTTGCAACAAAATCTTCTGTCATACCATCACTATTTGTAGTATCTAAAACATAGGGTTCTGTTACTTTCCATTTAGCTCCTTTTGCTAAGAAACTAAAGCAAGAACTTTTTTCTCCTCCACCATTTCCACCTCCAGGATTATGCTTGTCCTTGTGTCCAAATCCCTTTCTGTAATCTATGAACATAAATCCTTGTACAAGTCTCCCATCTATATCTCTTGCCCGGCCTAAACTAAAAACACCTTCAGAAACCTGAACTGCATTTTCTGGAACTGAAATTTCAGACCCTGCAGGATTATTGACAGAAACAAAATTTGGCTTTGCAATAACAAAAACACTTGCAGCTAATACAAAAAGTCCAAGAAAAATCAATAATACTCCTTTTTTCATTATAAACTATAGAAAAATACCTTTAAATATCTTTTTACTGGCAAGTTTGATAAGATATTAATTTACCACCAATTTTTTTACCCTGTATTTCCAATGAGTATTTCTTTCCTCTGTTTTCTCCCTTTTCAAGTTCTGCATAATCTCCTTCTACTCTATAATTGGGTTTTTCTCCTAATTCTTCCCTTTCCCATTTGTCTTTCTCATCAAATGTGTAAAGTACTGTCCCATCTGCTTTGTTATGATTCCATCCTTGAAATATCTCACAACCTGTCATTTCTACACGATTTCCAAGATTTGTTGCTAAACCAATGGCACCAACCAGTACTAAAGCACCAATAACCAATTTATTTTCGAGTTTCATAATTTCTTCCGCCAAACCTGTTTTATAAACCTTCCTGTTTTGTTACTACTTAAGAAGGAAAGATTATTCATATTAAAACAACCAGGAGAAATCAGTTCCTTCTCTCTTAATCTTAAGTCTTTCTGCCAATGCATGAGTTATTATAGGCAGGGCAATAGTTGCATCACAATAGCACTGAACAAAATTTTCGCTGGAGGATTCTTTTCCCCAGGATACAGCTTCTTCAAATGTGCACCCGGACAATCCACCCCACTGCGGAGAATCTGTTGTTATCTGAACAGCATATTTATGGGGATAGTATGTCTCTTCAGGACCGGTTCCTTCGCGGTTAAGCCCTTTTTCCCTATTGGGAATTTTTCTGTCCTGATACAAAAGGTCTCCTGTTACGGCAAAAAGCTGAATAAAGTCTTTTGGGACTCCTCCACCAATATAAAATACACCTGTATCTCTGACTTTTTTTCCCAAACTCATGAATTCAGCATAATCTCCCATTGCGTCAATTTTTAATTTGAAGCCTTTGCTTCTTGCAATAAGTGCAGCATCACCATAAGGGCTGTCTGCTATGGCAGGGCAGTAAATTGGAACTTTGTTTTCTGCAGCAACAGTAACAATGCTTCTTATTTTTCTTTCTCCCAGCCATTTGCCAAAAAGGTAAAAAAATTCTCTTGACGTATAATTGTGATTTTCATCTAGTTCAAGGATAAAGTCTGCAATCAGTTCTGTCATCTTAATATAGTCAGATTCTTTTCCGTAAACATCATGATACCTGTTGACGCCTCTTCTAAACAGCTCTTTATCGTCGGTTAAATGAGCTCCCTGATAATAACTAGAACCCATCGCCTCAACAATATCCTCGGAAATATTTGCGCCAGTTGGAACTAAGACATCAATAAAATGGTTTTCTATTAGCCAGTTAACCATTTTCCACTGTCCTGTCGTGGACATAGAACCAGCATATCCCATAAATATTGTTGTGTCTTTATCTCTGATCATCCTCTTTAAGACATCAACTGATTCAGCTAATCTTCTGCCCTGAAATCCAGTCCTGGACATATCTTCCAAAAGTTGTGAAATTGATTTGGGATTCACTTCAAGAGCCACGACTTTTTTATTGAAAAGATCTTTTTTCATAATAGGTTTATTCATTATCCTCTTTTTTGGGTTTTTCCTGCTGTGTTTCTGAATTTTCCTGTGAAATATCTTTTTCAGCCTGCTCTTTCTTTGCAATATTCTCGATTATATCTTCTTCCTTGTCTTCTTTCGGCTTCGTGGGTTCTTGCTTTTTCCCGGGAAATTCTGGTTTTTCTGGAACAGGCCTCTCCTCTTCCTGAATTTCCTGAACAACCACTTTATTCTTTGCCTTCTGGAAGAATTTTTTAATAGCATCTTCAGCTTTCTTTTTTTCAGGTCTTAAAAATCTTATCACCTTGTTATCTACTTCTTTCATCTTTCTCTTGATGTTTAATATGTCTTTCTTAATCCTCAAACTTTTCTTTAATTCAGAAACTTCATGCGGGAGATGCATTTTTTTAACATATACCGACAAATCCCTGATTATGGCATCTGCTTTTTTCCTTAACCTTATTAGCTTTTTCTCTGCCATATTCTCGCCTTTTTCCAGCTTTGTCTTTAGTCTTCCAAGTTCTTTCAGGAGTTCTGAATGCTCTTTTTTGTGTTCTTTCTTCCCGGCAAATGCTTTTCTGAATTCATTTACCAGAGGTTTCCAGGTTTTTTCCCCAAATGCCGCTGTTAAAGCCCTTGAAACTTCTTTATGAATTTCTTCTCCAAACTCTGAAGCTTCTTTGAGGCCTTTTCCTATCTTTTTCTCACCCTTTCTTATCAGCTCTTTTTCTTTTTTGAATAACTCTTTCTCTTTTTTGAACCTGAAAAGTTTTGATAAATTTACTCTTGGGGGCTTTAGCTTTTCTATGCTTTTGTCTGCTTCCCTAAAGACTTTCCTTATATATTTCTTAAAATTAATTTTTGGCATACTTATTCTAAATCTTTTAATTCTTCCAATGTCTTCTTTTAAGATTTTTCCCAGAGTTTTTTCACTTTTCTTAACAGCTTTAATAGGAATCTTTTTTATTTTTTTGAGCTTTTCCCTCTCTTTTTTAAAACTAAATATTCTGGATAACTTAAACCTAGGCAACCTTATATCCCTTGGTTTTTCTAGTTCAGGAAGCTTGAATCTTAATTTTATTTTTGATAACTTAAACCTAGGCAACCTTATATCCCTTAGTCTTAATTCTGGTCTTTTGAATTTTATTCTTGGTAATCTAAATTTAGGCCATTTCATCTCCTCTGGTTTTTTTAGTTCAGGAAGTCTGAATTTTAATTTTACCTTTTTTAATTCATTGAATTGCTTGGTTAAGTCGAGTTTTGGTGGTTTAAATCCCCTGAATTTTTTTTCAACATAGAAGATTCTTTTACCAATGCTCTCTGAATCTGTTTTTAATTCAAACTCTGCTTTGGAAAAAACCTTTGTAATATTCCTGAATCCTCTTCCAAAGGCTGTAATCTCTGCTTTAATCACTCTAGGTATCATCCTGAAAAATTTCAAGATACTGGAAGAAAAAATCTTTAGCAGGCCCCTTCCCTTAACTTCCTTCTCTTCATGCTTCTTTTTCAGTCTCTTAAGAATTTTTTTCTTTCTTCTTCTTTCCATGAGTTTTTCGAAGAAGTTCTTTTTCCTTAGATTCTTCAGCAATAAAAAGGCTAATAGGAGTACAATGCCGATAACTAGTATGAAAATGATATAAGGCAGGATGCTTGCTCTGAACCACAGATTAATCTCCAAAACAAATCTCGAGAATGACTCAATGAAATTTGAAAAATAAATTATTAAGCCCAAAACGACAAATAATGAAAATACCAAAACAGTGGTTTTATGTTTTTTTACCCATCTGGTTTCCTGAATGAATTCTTTTATGAATTTTCTTCGTTCTATGTAAAAGATTACAGCCAAAATAACAAAAGCCAAAATAACCAGACTAAAAATTATGTACTTCCGAATATTTCCCAGTTCGAGAGGACCTATAATTGCAATTCCTTCTTTTACCTGCACTTCAATGGTTCTGAAGGATTCTGCAGAATACGACGGATGACTTACCCTGACATGGAATTCATAAATTCCAGATTCAAAACCACTAGGCAAAAATATTTTTGTTGTTTCAGTTCTTTCTTCAAAACTTCCCAGATAAATAACATCCTTCCCAGCTGTAATTATTTCATTATTTCTTTCTATCCAGAAATCTATTTCCACATCTCCATTTATTTCAGCAATCCCTTTTACAAGATAGCTGAATTTAAAGAAATCACCAAGCTTGACAGGAGATTCAAAATCAATAATTTTTATATCAAATAATTTTGCGCACTGGTAATTCCAGCAAACTTCACCCCCTTCACACTGGCTGTTGTCTGTGCATTCAACTCCTCCTCCAGCTCCGCCACCACCTGCACCGCCACCCGTATCATCTTCATCTGCTGGTGTTTCCTCTGCACTGTAAACTGTGAAGCCAGTTGCATTAAAACTCAGAGTGCCTCCGGAATAACTATTCTCTACACAGATTGTTGATGGACAAACAACTTCATCTCTCAAAATCCTTGGATTTGAAAAAGCAAGATTATACAGGTAGAGAGTAGCTGATTTGTTGAAGTTTGGCAGAGCTGTAGAATTTACTTCAATTCTGTTTGAGGAAATATTTATGTAATTGTCTAAATCTATCTTGTTATCTGTTAAGTCAGCGTCGTTTGTCAGGTTTATCGTTTCATTGAACTCTATTTTTCCATGGTCTGTATTTTCAAGAATGACATTACTCAAGTTCTGCAAATCTTCGTACGAGGATTTGTTGAAGTCTGTGGATGTTCCTTTTAAAGACCCATCAAACTCGTTGTAAGTTACTGTGAATTTGGTTAAGTTAACAGTGAAAATAATGCTTTTTGCAGTTTCTCCGTTGGTGTTATTCGCGTAAAGGAAGAGAGTATGCTGCCCTGTTGTTGTATTGAATGTAGTATTTCCAGTTATTGTTGTATTGCTTCCAGAATCAATATTATACCAAACAAAATCTTCCAAGCTTGTCGTATAGTTTAATAGGAGTGATTCATTGTCTATGTATGTCTCGTTTTCAGGAAGAATAATTGTCAGTGTTGGAACAACTAGAGAAACATTTCTTGTTGCTGTTGAGTTTTCATTGTTTGCTGTGTCGTTTGCAGTTGCATTGAAAAAGTATGTGCCTGCAGAAAGTCCTGTAAAGTTTATGAAGTTGGGAGAAGTTGATGTGGTTGAACTATTTATTAAATCACTTGAAGAATTGTAGAGTCTTATTATTATCTTATCTAAATTAGTGTCAGAGGCAGTCACATTGACCTGGATGTAATTTCTTCCCAAGGAATCTCCTGAAGTTTCTGTAGGAGCTACGAATGAGATTGTTGGTATTACTGAATCAACAAAAAATGTTACAGAAGATGAATTTTCATTTCCCTTTGAATCATTTGCATAGACTCTCCATGTTGAACTTCCCTGCCCTGAATCTAAGCCAGTTACGTTCTGCCCGCAGGTTACTGTTGTATTTGTTGCTCCGCTATCTAAAGAATACCAGCATGTATCCAACCCAATGTTATCTGATGCTGTATAATTTAACTGGGTTTGAACTGCGTTGTAAGTTGTATTTGCTGGATAATCTATCTGGATATTTGGAGGTGTTACATCTGCTTCAGTTACATTAACCCACCATGTTTCAGATGCAGAAGTATAATTTGCATTACCACTATAAATTGTTGTTATGTTGTACAATGCAATGGTTGTAAAGTTTGTTAGATTACTCAAAGGCGAAGCTCCCTGGTTGATCAGAGTTCCGTTGTTGTATAGCTCTATTGTTCCAGAGCCTGTTTCCAAAGTTGAGTTAAGGTAAATCTCTGTGAATTGCTCAATTGTTTTGTTTGCTCTTGAATTATCCAAATAGGTGAAGACAACTCCTGTAGCTTGGCTTATTGTTAAAATATCTGATACAGAATCAGATGTATAGTTTGTATTTCCTGTAGTATTATATGTGTAGTTGTATGTTCCAACTCCAAGGGTTGCTGTTTCGGGATTGCTTACAGAAACACTGTCTCTGTACAGGTTGCATGTAAGCTGTGAAGGGCAATTGCTTCCTGTTGCAGTTGTTTCTGTCTCGTATGTTTCAGAAGTGGAAGGCGTGATTGCTATGCTTAAAGAGGGTGTTGCCTGATTTATTGTATAGCTTGAGTTTTCAGTGCCGTTTAAATTTCCAAAAGTATCATTTGCATACCATCTGTAATTGTAGGTTCCAACAGACAAGTTTGAAATATCAAAACTGTAGATATTTCCACTGGGATTTGTTGTAGAATAATTCACATTATCAAATTCAATTACAACTGTGTCAAGATTTGGATCACTTACAGTTGCGTTAAACTGATATGTCTGGCTTTCTGAGAACGTTGCAGGGTCTGCAGGAGATTCTGTCAGAGATGAAACACTTGGTGGTCCTGTATCAAGAGTGACTGTTCTGGTTTCTGTCTGGTTTTCATTTCCTGCTGTGTCATTTACTGTTGAGTTAAAGTAATAGACTTCATCAGTTAAACTTGTGAAGTTAGTGAAGAAAGGACTTGTAGATGATGTGTTGGTTTGTACGAGAGATGTTGAATTATATAAGAAGATTGTTATTGTATCAAGGTTTGTGTCAGAAGCTGTGACATTAATCTGTATATAATTTCGTGTTAATGAAGAATCATTTGCTTCTGTTGGTGATACAAAATCTATGTTTGGGTTTGTAGTATCTTTTGTAAATGTCACAGAATCACTTGATTCTTGTCCTGCAGAATCATTTGCATAGACTGTCCATGTGTTTCCTCCTTCATCACTGGTTAAGCCAGTGACATTATTTCCACATGTTATTGTTATGTTTGTGGCTCCGCTATTTATTGAATACCAACATGCACTTAAAGGAGGATTATCATCTGATGCTGTGTAATTTAATTCAGTTACATCAACATTATAAGTTTGATTTAATGGGAAGGTAACATTAACTATTGGAGGCTGATCTTGTGTAAGTGTGATATATCTTGTTTCTGTTTCATTAAAGTTACCTACTGTATCATAAATACTTACATTATACCAATACTGAATATTTTCATTTAATAATCCTGTCCAGTTGATGTTAGTTATTAATGTAGTATAAGTGGTTTTGTTAAGTTCTCCAGTTGAATTATATAATTTATAAGTTATATTATCAAAATTTGTTTCTGTTACACTCACATTAACAAAAATGAATTGCTGGTTTTTTGATGTATCATTTGCTTCTGTTCCTGTTGTGTATTCTATTTGAGGATTTATGGAATCTACAAAGAAAGTCACTGTTTCTGTACTGTTTAGGTTTCCGGCAGAATCATTTACATATATTCTCAAGGTTGTTGAACCTTGTGGAGCAGTATAAGTTGTGTTTGCACATCCTGCTAAAGTGTTATTTGATGCTCCGCCATCATCTGTATACCAGCATTCATCCAGATTAGTGTCAGTCGCTGTAAAGTTAATTGTTAAAGAATCTGTATTATAACTTATATTTTGGGGTTCAAAAATTGTAACTGCAGGATTTATTGTATCTAGAGTTATATTCCTTGTTGTTAAATCTGCTTCATTACTAAAGGTATCATTGGCTGTCGCATTATAGAAATAAATCCCATTAGCTAATCCTGTAAAGTTAATAAAGTTAGGAGAGGATGTTGTTGTACTTGAATTTATTTGCTCATTTGAAGAATTATAGAGTCTTATCAAGATATTATCAAGATTAGAATCTGTTGCAGTAACATTAATTTCAATATAATCCTGACTCTTAAAAACTCCTGAGTTTTCTGTCGGTGATACATAGTTTACTGTAGGGGGACCTGTGTCAATTGTTACCGTCCTTGTTAATGTTTGATTTTCATTTCCTAATGTATCATTTGCCGTTGAATTGAAATAATAAGTCTCATCAGGCAATCCTGTAAAATTAACAAATAAAGGAGATGTTGTTGAAGTATTGGTTTGCACTAAACTTGTTGAATTATATAAGAAGATTGTTATTGTGTCTAAACCTGTTAAACTGTCTGATGCTGTCACATTGACCTGTATATAATTTCGTGTTAATGAAGAATCATTTGCTTCTGTTGGTGATACAAAATCTATGTTTGGAGCAGTTGTATCAACAGTGAAAGTTCTGTTTGTATCTGTGAAATCCTCGTTACCTAGAGTATCATTTCCCCATGCAGCCCATCTGTGAATACCTTCTGGAATGCCTGTAACAGTAACATTCCAAAAACTGTCATTTACAGCAGTCATGTTTGTCTGGTTTATTGCCCAACTTCCTGTCCAGTTTCCATATAACCTCAAAGCATCCACATTTAAATTATCAGAAACCTTCAAATCAAATGTAATTGAATTACTGCTTGAATTAAAAGTATCAACCGGGTTTGTTCCAAAGCTAGCTGTAGGAGCAACATTTTGAACAACATAAACCTGTGTATCTGTTACATTCCATTGTCCTATGGAATCATTTGCCCATTGCCTCCAACCAATTGCTTGTCCTTCACAAGCATTTTCAACACTCCATGAAAGATTTGCCCAGTCAGAAGCTCCAGAAAGAGTTGTTTCAGAAACATTTGCTGCAGTGTTACAGCTTGCCCCTGTTGAATTGACTTCAAGTGTTGCATAACTTAATGTATTATCATCTGTCCAAGAAACATTATGGCTAACACTTTGGCCTGGATTTGGTGATGCAGGAGTATTTGAAGGACTGCTCCATTTAGGTGGATTATCTAATGTAGTAGTATACTGAAAAGTATCTGTAACATTCCATTGATCTGTAGAATCATTTGCATAAACTATCCATTTTATTGTTGAGCCTTCTGTTGAATTAACTACTTTTGTTACATTGCTCCAGTTGTTTGTTCCAGTCATTACAACAAAGCTGTCATTAACAAAACTACCTGTTCCATTGTCAAAACTAAAAATATACCCTGCAAGATTGGTTTCATCTGTCCATCTAACTCTGTGCTCTACAGCTTCCCCTGCCAAAGTTGAATTTGTCGAGTTGTCAAACCATTTTGGAGGATTATCTGCTCCTGCCTCAGGAACTTCAAATTCCACCCAATGGGACCTTCCAGTTCTTCCAGCACCACCACCTACAGCATCTGCCCATATGTGCACTTCTAACTCTGCGTAATTAGTGATTGCATCAGCTTCTGCTGCTGATAATGTGTAATTGTCTTGCGTTACTACATCTGAAACACCTGTAAATTGCCTTGATGCTATAACGGTTCCATCACTTTGTTTCAAGGTGAGATTAAAATCTATTTGTCTTCCAGCAGACGCATCCTTTGCATATCTCCATCTTATTATGTGGTCAGTTGAAACTTCAGGGTCTGTAACATCTGATAAATTTGCAATGTATATATCTGTTGGAAGTGGATTGCTTATTGATTCTATATAATCTGCATCATCTGCAGTTACTTCATCTATTGATTGGAATATATTTGTTGTTCCCCCAGCCTGATCAGTCCAAGTACTTATTTGTTTGTCAGCATCAGGACGTGCAAATTGAGGGGGATCAATAACATGATCAAATTGCAAACTACCATCGAGAACTCTTAAATCAAAAGTATCCTGACTGCCTTGTAAGTTTGTTAATAAGATTTGGTTATATTCATTTGAAGTCAAACTCGTGAATTCTGCAATCAAATCATTTTCATTTTCCTCATAAACTTCTATTCTTGGGTTTCCACTCACAACTCTTGGATAAATTGTTATATCATTTTCAGATGTGAGAGGCTGCTCAAATTTAACTCTTGCATATTCTCCATCATGGATTGTATCTGACCAGACATCATCCAATGCACTGACTTCAGGATAAATATCTGAAACAACTTCACGGTCTTCATCGAGACGCCAGGCGTTTATTATTTCAATTACAAACCTTATCAAAGCTATATCATCTTCTTGTTGCTCTTGTTCTTCCGAGATAACTTCACCACTTTTTGCATCGTTTCTATTAAAGATAAATACCAAAAGGGAAAATAAAAGCAATCCTAGAAGAACAAATAAAATAACATCACCTAGTTTAAATTCTCTTTTTTTTGGATATTTCACTCTTTTAAAGCTTATTTTATGAACCATTCAACCCTCTTTTTTATTACTCATTTACCTGCCTTTTTATTTCTTTTATTTTTTATCTCAGTCAGTGCCTCATCAAATGAGACAGGCCTGCCTATCTTCTTTTGAATATCAGATGCTATCTTAAGAAGCCACTTGTAGTTTTCTTCCTTTATCTTGATTGCTTTAGATCCCATAGGTAACTAAGTTACTAAGTTTATTAGGTTTATCAAGTAACTAGGTAACTATAATTTATAAAGGTTTCTGCATGATATAATTTATCAAGAAATAAGAGTTATTCTATTAAACTTTATCGCCCACTTGTTGACCTACTGGACTACCTACTTGTTCTCCCACTGGCTTTCCCAATCCTTCTTCTTTTTTGTTCTGGTCAGGGAAAATTTCAGAAAGTTCCTTTTTTCCCTGTTTTAGGACTTTAAGGTTAATCTGGACAATTTCAGGGGAAATAACCCTGCCACGGACAGTCCTTCTTAATCTAAGACCTTTTGGCTGGGGATTAGAGGGTTTTTTCTTTCCTTCTTTTCGCGGCCTCTGCCTCATGGCTTTTCCGTAACCAAGCAAGAGTTTTTTCAGACCAATGCCGGGAACTTCTTTCATTGCTGTAAAACCTGCCCTATCGCTTGCTCCTGCAATCTCGAGTTCATATCCTTCCATGTCAGGAAGCAAATCCTTTCCATTAATTTTGTCATGGAGCTGTTTTTCGAGAAATTCCTCTGTATCCAGTTCAAGCTTGTAGGTTTTGCCGGATTTTTCAGAGATATTGATTTTGAAAAGCATGGTAATTAGTGTTTTGAGAGGTTTTTAAAGTTTGTTGGAAAGTTTTTGTTAGTTCAGCTCCAAATACAGTGATAATCGTCAATTAGCGACCCCAGTCAGCCTTTTCTCTGCGTTTAATTTCTGCGATTTCTTGGAGAACGTAAGATTTATATATGTATTGTTCTATACAATATTGTTAATTGACTCGGTGTGGTCTTCGGACAACGCTGAGTCTTCTTAATATTTTTTATTTAATTATCTTAGAAATCATTTTATCAAGAGGTACAGAAAAATTACATATCTGCCTCAAAGCTTGTGAAGAACTTGATTTAAAATATGCATTTCCAACCTTTTTTCCTAATCCTTGAATTGTTTCTATTATCGGGGCAAAATCCTCATCACCACTTACAATAATCGCAATATCATACAAATTATTAACAGCACCCATTATTAAATCACGTATTAATAAGGCATCATCCCCTTTAACAACAAATTCAAAACTTCCATCTTTTCTTTTTATTTTCTTTAAATTACATAACACAACATTAAATTTTGGGATTTTTCTTAATATATTTAAAAATTTCTGATGATCCCAATATTTTTTAGTATTGGTCTTAAAATCTAGAGGGGCAACATAGTAAAAAACATTAACAAGTTTTCTATCTCTTATTAATTCATTAATTAATTTTTGGAATTTTACTTTTTTGCCTTTCTTTTTTGTATTATTGTAAAAATTACTCCCATCAATAAAGATTGAAACTCTTTCAATTTTTTTATTTTCCATTTCACACCCCCCAATCAGCAGTTGTTTTCCTTTTTATCTCAGCTATCTCTTGCAAAAGCTTGATCTCATTGGAAGAAAGCAAATCCTTGTTCTTTTTGAAGTTTCTGAATTGCGCCTCTGTTACATCCGAATAAAGGAAATTCACGTTCTTGAGTTTCCGTTCAAAATTAATTCCTGGAATAGAAATTGCCAACTCTGTTCCCTCGGAAGCTTCTTCTACAGATTTATTTTCCAATTGCATATTCTTTATCTTTCCTATTTTTTCTCCTTTGTCTTCGGTAAGATTCATTCTAGGAATAAGTTTTCCTGCTTCTATACGAACGCCAAAAATTGCAGGATTTGTATTCTTGAAAACATATTGTCTTAAAATATGGAGTTTTACGAGGGGGGTTAGGCCGAGCATTCTTTTTTTTTCTATTTCTTTTCTTTTATCAGCACGAAATTCTGTTAAATTCTCTATGAGCTTGTAGATAACATCATCTGTCAGAATCTTAATTTTCTCAGATACCATTTCCCTGGCTTCCTCATCCACAGAAATATTAAATCCTGCTATGATGGCATCCAGTTCATTTATTTTAAGATTGGCTTTCGCACTTACAACATCTGATTTGTTTACAGGACCTATGCCTGCCTTTACAACAGGGATACTGCTTTGTTTTAGCATTAGTAACAGGGCCTCAAGACTTCCCAGGGAATCTGCCTTCGCAATAATCCCTTGTTTGCCTGTTTTTATGTTTTCCAAAAGTTCTTTTTTAAAACTTTTTTTAATTTCTTCAAGATTTTCATTATAAATTTGGAAAGGCATGCCTGGTAAGATTTCCGGCTTTTCAACTGTTTGTATTCTTAATCCAGATGCAGCCGTGACTTTTTCTTTTGGCTTGAATCTGCTGCTTAGTGGCTCTATTTCCTCAAGCACCCTTATCTTAGTTAAAACAGGATTGCCCTCAAGATTTGCAATAGCTATCTTGTCTTTTTTGGAAAGCTCTCCGTCATACAGGATTGATTCAAGATAATAACAGTCTTTTTCTTTCTTTATTTCAAGAATAACTCCTTTAGCTTCTTTTCCAAGAGTTAGTTTATTTTCAAGATATTTCTGACTCAAGCCACAAAGAATCATTATTAATTCAGGAATTCCCTCCCCTGTTTTTGCAGAGCAGGGCACAAGAGCTATTTTTTTGGTGAAGTCAGAAATTTTATAATACAAATCAGCTTCAAATCCATAACTGTGAAGAGAGCCAATCAGAGTCATGTATTTTTCATCGAAATTCTGTTTTACATTTGTTGGTTGAGTTTCTATGCTTTTAATTAAATCTTCATCTTGTTTTTTCCAGCCAGATATGTTGTCTATCTTATTCAGCGCTATTATGAAAGGTGTTTTGTTGTGTTTCAGAATCTGGATTACCTCTGCTGTCTGGGGCTTAATTCCATCATTTATATCAATAACGAGAATAGCAAGGTCAGCAAGACTTCCGCCCCGCTTTCTTAGATTCGTGAATGCAGCGTGCCCTGGCGTATCTATGAAAAGAAATCCGGGAATATTAAGCCTGATTCCGCTCTTGTCAATCAAGGAACATGCTTTCTTCAGGCTTTCCATCGGATAAAGAGTGAATGAAATCTTTTGTGTTATTCCTCCTGCCTCGCCCTTCTGAACATAGCTCTGCCTAAATTTATCCAAGATGCTCGTTTTCCCGTGATCCACGTGTCCGCAAACAGTCACAATTGGCTGTCTTATTTTTCCTGCTGCCATGATATATTTTTGAGAATAAGTTTGTTTTTAAAGGTTAATATTGATTAATAAAGGAATTGAGGAATGTAACCACAGAGAAATTGTGTTTTCAGAAATCTTTAAATAGATTGCATAATTAAACTAAAATATCGCGGCCATTCGCTGCGCTCAAAGCAATATGACACATTTTCTATTGATGTTACTCTTGGGTTATCTCATCGGCTCTATCTCGCTGGGATACTTTTTTGGACGAGTTATTAAGGGAATTGATATCCGAAAATTTGGCAATCACAACACTGGCGCAACAAATACCTATAATATTGTGGGGCCTGTTTTTGGAATTATTGCTGGGAGCTTTGATTTTTTCAAAAGCGCCTTTGTTTATTATTTGGGTGTGACTGGTGTTTTTGGCGCTGCATTAGACCCTGATATTGCCATTCTTGCCGGTCTTGCTGTTGTTGCCGGTCATATTGCGCCTTTTTATCTTAGATTTAGGGGAGGTATTGGTGTTGCATCGCTTTTTGGTTTAAGTGCAATAGTGCTTCTATTTACCCAATCCATATTTTCCCTAGTGCTTATAGCCGGGTCAGTCACGTATGCCATTGTTGTTTCCAAGCGTATTACTTTTGAAGCACCATTCCGTAAATTCCTAAAGCTTGTTGGTCTTGTGTTTCCTCTGGGTTTGATTTGGTTTTCACAAGGTAATCTTCTTTGGCTTGCTGGCATACTCCTTACAGCATCGTTCCTTTTTGATGTTATAAGATTTTTAAGCCAGCGTATTAACTTAAGGTATTTGAATATAGGCATTCTTGCAAAACAAAAAGAGAATAGGCGCCTCTCTGGCTATACTCTTTTCCTTGTAAGCGCATTCCTCATTATCTGGCTTTTTCCAAAAGAAATTGCTGTTGTAGCACTTACTTTTTTCATTCTCGGAGATTTTCTTGCACCCATAGGCAGCCGCGCATTTCTGCCAATCCCTTTGATTCGCGATAAGACTATTGGCGGTGCAATAATTGTATTTGCCATTTCTTTTATTGCAGGGATTTTTCTTCAGTCACTTACTCCGCTTATATTGTCCTTGAGTATGATACTCTTTGCAGCATCTCTGGCAGCTATTTTTGACCAATTTTCTTTTGTAGATGATAATATCTTTGTACCTATTGGCATCGCTGTAGGACTCATGATATTTACATTTATATAATATTTATATTTCAAAAGGAAAACTATTTTTATCACCAATATAACCTAAAATCCTGGGACGCCTACAACCAAAAGGAGAGACTGATGCCTGGGTATTTTATTTTTTAAGTTTCTGAAAGCGTGTTCTAGGTTTAATGATAATTTAAATCTTCAAGAAAAAAGTCAAGAATAAATATGTCTTTAAAACAAGTTTAAAAGTCAAGAGGAGACGTCCGAAGCCAGCAAGCAAAATCCGAAGATCTGCTCAACTGATTGTTCCGCCTCTCTCAACTGAATTTACCAGGGATTTAAAGTATTTAAGGTTTTCGGAATACTTGCAGATTATAAAGAAATATGGTGTTGCACGAGAAGCATCTGTCTAAAAATAGGTGACTTATAAGTCTTGGAATCACATAAATCTTTATATTCTAATAATTACAACTATCTCAATGACTACAAGTTTATATCCTCCAATGGCTCTTGATGATCCTCGAATTTCTCATTTGGAAATCTTGGGAGAAAATCGAGAAGAATCTATAAGAAATCTAAAAAAAAGATTGGGGATTGAAGGTCTTGGATTTTTAGATCTAGCAGAAATAACTGATTCACATGTTAATAGAGATGGTGGGCTAGCTAATAAATATATTGCGTATGTTGGTGGCATAAGTGGAAGAAGAGATGAGCCAGAGCAATGGGATCCTAGTGATGATATTTACAGTATATTAACTTTTTATAGTATACAACAAAGTAAAAGGGGCGTATGGACCCTTTGGGATGATCAATTGATTCAAACAAATAGGCTCAAGCATATAGTTGATTATAGAAAACTCATTTAATAATCAGGCATATCCTCTTCTGTTTCTTTGAGGGTTTTTTGCTCTTTTGGA
>CAZTVG010000003.1:41682-64074 GCA_964617015.1 Candidatus Woesearchaeota archaeon
TTAATAATCAGGCATATCCTCTTCTGTTTCTTTGAGGGTTTTTTGCTCTTTTGGAACTTCTTCCTGATTGGTTTCCTCTGTTTCAGCCATATCTTCTTCAGATATTGAATTAAGCATTTCTTTGAACTTTTTGAAGTCTGCTGCAGGGATTCTTACTCCTGATTTTGTGAAGCCGGTGTATCTCTCACCTGTAACGAATTCTCTTATTGTAAGTCCTTTTTTTCCTCCAAAGTCATCCACCCTTATGACTACATCTGTAAAATCATTTTTCCTTATTTTTCCTATGTCTTTTTCCATTTTAAAATTATGAAATATGGTTATATAAATTTTATGAATTCAAATTCAAGAACGTTCAGGCTAACAGATTAAACAAAACATTGTTTAAAGAATATTTTCCAGGTCCAAACGTTATTATCACCAATGAAAGAGCCAGTAAAATAAGGTTATAGGACCAGTCTGTAAATGGCTTGTCTGTTTTTGTTGTTTTCCAGATAATGCCTATAATCATCTGAAATCCAAACAAGGCTGCAAAAATTCCCGCATATACTCCGAGTATAATCAAGATTCCTCCAAATAAATCTATCATCATTACAATAAAACCCCAGAAAGCACCTGGCTTGAAGCCTATTTTGTCAAGAAATTTTGCATTGGCTTTTAAGTCTTTTATTTTAAGTGTTCCGTAATAAACCATTACAGTCCCGAGGATAATCCTTACTGCAAGCAGGGTTAAATCTTCTGTTCCAGATAAAGGGACAAATCCAGAGACCATTTTCATTACAAAATTTGTAATTATTTAAAGGTTTTTGTTAATTTTCTGTTGCTACAAGAGTCTCTAATTTTCCAAGGTATTGTCCTATGTTGTCTTCATGGGCTTGAATCACCTTACCATATTCTTCTACAGAAGCACAATGCCATTTCACAAATTCCACAATTCTACTGAAGCCAGTTTTTATTGTGGCTTCCTTATTTGGTGTTAATGCATATAAGTTTTCTTCTGATGATTCTTTAAAATCAATGCCATTATAATTTAAATTCATTCCAAGTATTTTATCTATACCAAATCTTCTTTCTGCAACTTCCCTCATTTTTGAATACCAAGTTTTTTTATTCTCTTCCGTCAAAAATTCTGGTTCTATAGAATCAAATTTTATATTCACACCCACAAATCCGTTGAAATATTCTTCTCCACTTATTTGGAATGGCTCTCTTATGATCAATGTTGCAATTAATTTAGCACCATTTAACTTTTTGTTAATTTTTCCTGCTAAATTCTGAACCCATCCTTCCAATTCTTCTGCTTTATCTGCAGTTTGGGTTAAGTATCTCCCCATATTTTTGAGATAGATATTAGGTATTTAAATATTATTGTAATTTAAGATATTTTTGATACGCCCAGACTAAGAATCAAACTTGGAATGGACGCCGGCGCTAGGATTCGAACCTAGATGTCTTTTCAGACACTCGTTTTCGAGACGAGCCCTTTAACCGTTCAGGCACGCCGGCATGTTTTCTAACATTATGGGATTCTGGCTTAAACCAAGAATATTCTTTATTTTTAAATTGTTTTGTTTTTAATTAAATTTTTATAAGATAAAATCCTTTCATAACGATGGACAATAAGATTAAGAGTTTTGTTCTTACACTGATTGGGACGATATATATTACATTAGGGATTTTAGCGTTTTATAATGCTATAAGGTATTCAGAAACAGCGGGAATTCTCTGGTTTTCTTATATAGCTTTTTTTCTGATTGGCTTGGGAATTATAACTAGAAATTCTTATTTGATAGCCAGTCAAATAAATATCATATTAATTGCATACATCTTCTGGAACATCGATTTCTTCTATATTTTAATAACATCCAATAGCTTATGGGGGATTACAAATTATTTCTTTTCTCCAAGACCCACACTGTCTCAGCTAATCACACTCCAACATATTTTTACGATACCAGTTTCGCTTTTTTCTATTTATCTTATTAAATTAAAAAGAAGAGATTTCTGGAAATTTAGCTTAGCGCAAATAACAATTTTCTTTTTTATAATCAGAATAATAGGGAGTGGGGAAGAAAACATAAACTGTGTATTTGAAAATTGCCTTCCTCTTGGGATTCCATTTGTTCCATATCCTATAGTTTGGTTTTTGGCTTATATAATAATGATATTTCTTACTACTTTGTTGTTGACTAAAACTAAAATATTTTTGGAAAAATAGATAGTTTTATAAAAAAACACTTTTTAAACTGATTATGCCGCATGAATTACCTGAGCTGGGCTATGAGTATGATTCTCTGGAGCCTTTCATAGACGCGAGAACAATGGAAATCCATCATACAAAGCATCATCAGGGATATGTTGATAAACTGAATAAAGCCCTGGAAGCCACAGGTTTGGAAGACAAACCTGTGAAAGATTTGCTGAAAGATATTAATAATCTGCCTCAGGACAAAAAACAAGCAATCATCAACAATGGAGGAGGTCATGCAAACCATAGTTTTTTCTGGAAAATTTTGAAAAAAGGCACAAAGCCAAGCAAAGAAATACTTCAGGCTATAGAAAAGAAGTTTGATGGCATTGATTCTTTCAAGGAAAAATTCAAGGAAGCTGCAACAACCTTGTTCGGAAGCGGGTGGTGTTGGTTAGTGTTAAATGAAAAAAAAGAACTCGAGATTCTTCAAACCAAGAATCAGGGTTCACCCCTGTCTGAAAACAAAATCCCAGTGCTTGGACTTGATGTCTGGGAGCACGCTTATTACCTGAAATATCAGAACAAAAGGCCCGAGTATGTTGATGCTTTCTTTAATGTAATCAACTGGGAACAGGTAAACGAAAACTTTTCGAAAGTTACAAGATAGTTTGTTTTTTCAGCAAGATAATTTAATTGTTCGGTTTATATCAGTTTAATTCCAGAATATGATTTTAACCTAAATCCATAATATTTTAAACTTCAATCAATTTCTATTAAAATGGAAGCCCATCAAATAACAAAGGAAACTCTGATCAATGAGCTGATTGAAAAGCATCCCAACATAGCAGAGATTTTAATGTCTTACGGGCTTCATTGTGCAGGATGTCATTTTTCTGAATTTGACACTCTGGAGACAGGAGCCGAGATTCACGGGCTTGGAAATGAGGATATAGAGATGATGCTGAAGGATGTAAACGAAATTATAAATGAAAATGACAAGCCAAACATTAAAAATTAACAGGGAAATTTATGACCACCACAACAAAGAGAATTTGTTGTTTAAATCTCAGCCAGGTATAACAGAAGAACTCGTAAGGCAAATCTCAATGGATAAGCGTGAGCCTGAATGGGTGTTGCAGAAGAGGCTTGAGGCTCTGAGGCTTTTTCGTGAGATGAAGATGCCGAATTTTGGTCCTGATTTGAGTGATTTAAATATAGATGAAATACATCTTTTCATCAAGCCTGATGCAGGGAAGAATTTGAAGAGCTGGGATGATGTGCCTGCAGACATTAGAAAGACCTATGACAGACTCGGAATTCCAAAAGCAGAAAGAAAATCTTTGGCAGGGGTTGGGGCACAGTATGAATCCGAAGTTGTATACCACAGTCTGAAAAAAGAACTTGAAAATCAAGGGGTAGTGTTTTTGGATTGTGATGAAGGCCTCAAGAAATATCCTGAATTATTCAAAAAATATTTTATGACTTCCTGCATACCTGTAAATCTTCATAAATTCACGGCACTGCATGCAGCTGTCTGGTCTGGCGGAACTTTCATTTATATTCCTAAAAATGTTAAGGTAAAAATGCCCCTTCAGGCTTACTTTAGAATGAATGCCAACAAAGGAGGGCAGTTTGAGCACACACTGATTATCGCCGATGAAGGCTCTGAATTACACTATATTGAGGGCTGTTCTGCACCGAAATATACAGAAAATTCATTACATGCAGGCTGTGTTGAAATTCATGTTTTGAAAAATGCCAGAGTAAGATATTCCAGCATTGAAAACTGGAGTAAAAACACCTATAACCTTAATACAAAAAGAGCAATTGTTCATGAAAATGCTTTGATGGAATGGGTGAACGGAAACACAGGAAGCAAAGTCACGATGCTGTATCCTTCCAGCGTCCTTATCGGAGAAAATGCAAAATCAGACTATATTGGAATTGCCTATGCCTCACGCGGACAGCACCAGGATACTGGCTGCAAGGTTTATCATCTGGCACCGAACACATCTTCCCATATTGTCAGTAAAAGCATTTGCATGGATGGCGGGATTACAGCTTACCGTGGTTTGGTTAAAATAAAACGAGGCTGCAAAAACTCAAAGTCAAGTGTAAGATGTGACGGCCTGATGCTTGACAATGAAAGCATAGCAACAACTTTTCCGAGCATGGAAGTTGAGGAAAATGATGTGGAAGTTGCGCATGAGGCAACTGTCGGAAAAATAGGAGAAGAAAAACTCTTTTACCTCATGTCCCGCGGTTTATCTGAAATGGAAGCCACAAAAATGATTGTCTCTGGATTTATAGAGCCTTTAATAAAAGAACTTCCCCTGGAGTATGCTGTTGAACTTAGTCGTCTATTGGAATTAGAAATAGAGAATTCTGTGGTTTAAATACATAAATTATTATAAATAGGTGCTTTTTATGTATATTATGGGCAGCAGTGTTTTAAGCGACTTGGAAAAAAGAGATTCACATTTATATTCTTTAGCACTTATGGCTCAGGATACTGTGGAGATACTAGGGGTAGGGCAAGGTGATGAGAATAATAAAGAACTCCACTTTGTTCATGGAGATTTTAAAGTAGTTAGAAAAATATTAAAGGTACCTGGAGTTTACAAAGCTTCACATCATTATTTAGTGTTTAAAGGGGAAGATGTGGTTTTTGATCACCCAATTATAGGGTGTTTCAATGAGTTTAATCATACTAATTATGAAAGTGGTGGTTGGGAAAAAGAACTAGAGCAATATTCTCAAGCAGCTAATATTATACCTCAAGCCAATAATGTTCTAAGGTATCTTGGAATACAGTATACTCTCAATGGTGAATTCTTTGAAAAATTTGAGAACGTATTTTTTAGAGGAGGATATACTTTTAGAATTGATGGAAGCTTTGACAAAGAAAGAAATATAAAATTGTTATCTGTAAATGATTTTACTCAGAAGTATAATGAAACTTTAGTTTTTGAGTACAACCCTCCAAATCTTCCATTACATAAAAGAGGTGACTGGGAAAATACTTTAGATAATTATAATCAAATAGCCCGCAAAGTCGCTCACAGGAGAGAACAAGATATCAGAGTATTATTAAAGAATATTGGCCTTGAAAAAATTTTGACAGACCATTTGTTAAGTTCTTAGATTTTATTAATTCTACAAAAACCTTAAATACATTCTCTCGGATTTTAGTGTATGGAAATAAACAATAAAACAGCAAAGAAACTGAAAAAAGATTTTCCCATATTTGAGCATAACAAAAGTTTAATTTATCTTGACAACGCAGCGACAAGTCAGAAACCAAAACAGGTTATAAATTTTGTGAAAGATTTTTATGAAAAAGGTTATGCAAACATTCATCGTGGAGTTTACAGGCTGAGCGAAAAAGCGACAGAACTTTATATGCAATCCAAGAAAATCATAGCAGATTTTATTAATGCAGAACCAGAAGAAATCATTTATACAAGAAACACGACAGAATCAATAAATCTTTTGTCTTATACATTGCCTTCAATTATTAAAAAGGGCAAAAATGAAATTGTTCTGACAGAAATGGAGCACCATTCAAATTTAATACCATGGCAGCAGCTCGCAAAAAGAAATAAAATGAAACTTAAGTTCATCAAACTCATAGGATATGAACTTGATTTAGGGGATGCAGAGAAAAAAATAACAAAAAAAACAGCCATAATATCTTTAACACATGTTTCAAATTCTCTCGGGACCATAAATCCTATAAAAGAAATTATAAAACTTGGAAAAAACAAAGGAGCAATAACTGTTATTGATGCTGCACAATCTGCTCCCCATATGAAAGTTGACGTCAAAAATCTGGATTGCGATTTCCTGGCTTTTTCAGGGCACAAAACCTTGGGACCAACAGGAATTGGTGTTTTATATGGCCGCAAAGAATTATTGGAAAAACTGCATCCTTTCAATTTTGGAGGAGAAATGATAAAAAGAGTAACTTATGAAAATGCAAGCTGGGCAGACATCCCTATGAAGTTTGAGGCAGGAACACCAAATATTGCGGGAGCAATTGGTTTGGGAAAGGCAATAGAATATATAGAAAAAATTGGTATTGAAAATATCAATAACTGGGAGAAAAAGCTGACAAATTATGCTTTAGCTAAGTTAAAAGACGTGGAAGGGATTAAAATATACAATCTGGGACAAAAGAGCTCTGCAATTATTTCTTTCAATCTTCCCGGAATACATCCCCATGATGTGGCTTCTTTGCTTGATTCATACGGAATAACAATAAGGGCGGGACATCACTGCAACATGCCTCTGATGAAAATCCTTGGAGTGTCGGGAACCTGCAGGATTAGTTTTTTGATTTACAACACTTTTGAAGACGTTGACATGCTTGTTTTCGCTTTGAAAAAAATAAAGGAGAAATTTGAATAAAATGCTTGAACAAAATGAAAAGTTACGTGTCCTTATTTTAGGAGGGAGAGGATTTGTAGGCAGGGCAATTTGCAGTAAGTTAAAAAAACATTTAATTTTTACGTTTGATAGACATGCTGGAAGAAAAAATCACTTTCAAGGAAATATTAATTCTTTATCAGATCTGAAAAAAGCAATTAGAAGTATGGATTGTGTTATCAATATTATTGGACTTTCTCCTCTAAGAAAACCAACAGGAACTACATATTATGAGGCTCATGTAAGAGGGGTTAAAAACGTTCTAAAAGTATGCAAAGAATTCGAAATAAAAAGACTTGTGCACATGAGCATACTTGGAGCTAATAAAAAATCAACTATTGAATTTACCAGAACAAAAGGTTTAGGTGAGGAACTTGTTATAAAATCAGATATAAACTCAACTATTTTTTGTCCGTCAATAATATATGACAAAGAAAATGAATTTGTTAGAATGGCTAGCAAGACTGCTTTTACTTTTGGTTTTCCAAATATTCCCGCAAAAATACAGCCTGTCTATAGAGAAAATATAGCTAAATTGTTTTCTTTTGCTGTTGAAGGAAAGATAAAGGAAAAAAAACTAGAAGTCGGTGGTCCGGATGTTATGACTATATTTCAATTTGTGAAAAAAATTTACAACAAAAAAGGTTTTCCTTGCATACCCATTCCGCTTATATTTATTAAAACAGGTATGGGGGTTGCTTCCTGGTTGAATTTATTCGGAATAACTAAAGATCAAATTAAAAGTCTTTATATAGATAATATTACCAAGTCAAATATGGCAAAAAAATATGTACAATTAACTAAATTTGATCGATGGCTTAAAAGAATTTTTTTATGAGAAAAAGTTTAAAATAAAATGGAACACAGAATTCCTTTAGACATGTACAGAGAACATATTCTTGAATTGTATAAAAGCCCTTCTAATTTTGGAACTTTGAAGAATTCAAGTCATGAAAGCACGGAATACAATTCTGTCTGCGGAGATGAAATCACAGTGCAGTTGCTGATTCTGGATGGAAAAGTCAAAGACGCAAAATTTAATGGGAGTGGGTGTGTTCTCAGCATGGTTTCCGCTTCTCTTATTACAGATAAGATAAAAGGAATGGAAATTGAAGATGTAAAAAAGCTTGACAAGAGAGATATCTTAAAATTACTGAAAGTGCCGATAACTCCCGCAAGAATTAAATGCATATTGCTTCCTCTGGAAGCTACGAAGAAGGCTCTTGGATAGATTAAAATATTAAATTGATAATCAAGGAAGTTATTGATATTAAACTGGTTCAGGTAATAAAAGCTATAAACATGAGTTAACAATTAAAAAATATTAAGTAAATTAACAAAAAAATGCTTGAAATAAAAAACCTTTACGTCAATCATGAAGGAAAAGAAATTCTCAAAGGGGTTAATCTAAAGATTGAGAAAGGAAAAATCCATGCTCTGATGGGTCCAAACGGCTCCGGGAAAACAACTCTTGCATATGCCTTGATGGGGCATCCAAAATATAAGATTACTTCTGGAGAAATTTTATTGAATGGTGAAGATCTTGTAAAAATGAGCCCTGACGAGAGGGCTAAGAAAGGGCTCTTCTTGTCTTTCCAGCAACCAATAGAAGTTTCTGGCGTTACAATTTCAAATTTCTTAAGGCAGGCCTATAATTCCCTGGACAAGGATAAGTTATCTCTCCTTGAATTCAGGCATCTGCTTGAGAAAAAATGCAAAGAGCTTGGAATTGATCTGAAGTTTTTGAACCGTTATTTGAATGAGGGTTTTTCCGGCGGAGAAAAAAAGAAAGCAGAGATTCTGCAGCTGCTTGTCCTGAATCCGAAGATTGCAGTTCTTGATGAGACAGACTCTGGCTTGGATATTGATGCCTTGAAGAAAGTTGCCGAAGGTGTTAATAAGTTCATGAATAAAGAAAAAACTGTATTAATAATCACACATTACAAGAGGATTTTGGATTATGTAAAACCCAATAAGATTTCAATCATGCTGGATGGAAAAATCGCTCTTGAAGGAAATGGAGATTTGGCCGACCATCTTGAGGAAAAAGGATATGGCTGGATAGAAGAAGAAAGAAATATAAAAGAAAATATCTTAAATTAAATATAAGAGAGGGAAAATGGTTGAAAAAAAAGATCCTGTTTGCGGGATGAAAGTTGATGAAAAAGAGGCAAGAAAGAAAAACCTTTTTGTAAAAAAAGATAATAAAATTTATTATTTTTGCAGCAATGATTGTAAAGAGAAATTTATCAATAAAGAAAAGGTTTCCTGGTATAAATCAGAAACTTTCGGAAAGTTATTTCCTTATTTTTTAGGGGTTGTGCTGGTTGGAGGAGCAATATGGGCATATCTTGGAAATTTTATGGTGACATACATGGGAATATTTTTCATAGTTTTTTCTTTGGCAAAAATGCCTGACTGGAAAGGATTTGTAAGCGCTTTTTCCACATATGATATTCTTGCTAAAAACATTAAATTTTACGGATGGATTTATCCGGGCATAGAGTTTGTTTTAGGGATTTTGTATTTAACAAACACTTTTATTTTTGGAACTGCGTGGGCTACTGTTTTTGTTATGGGAATAGGAGCAATTGGAGTTGGAAGTAAAATAATAAAGAAAGAAAAATTTCAATGTGCTTGTCTGGGAACAAAAATAAATGTTCCTCTAACAAAGGTCACTTTACTGGAAGATGTTTTGATGTTTGTTATGGCTCTAATGGTTTTATTTTTTTAACTGGAGTTCTTTTTTTTAATTAGTTTCAGATAAACCAGCTTAGAATAAATAACATGATGCCGAAACCCACAACACTGTAGTAAACTGCCTTGTTCCATGTAATAATCTTTGCACCGTCAAAAGGACCTACAGGAAGCATGTTAAATGCTGCTAATAGGGAATTAATTGTTAATCCAAAATTTAAAAATGCTCTGAAAATACCTGAAACATCTAAGATTAGAATCAGAGCAAGAAATATTAAAGCCAGAACAATATTAGTCAGAGGACCTGCCAGAGAAATTTTTCCATTTTTCTCTTTAGTGATATTGCCTTTGATAAGGACTGCTCCTGGTGCAGCTATAATAAAACCAAAAAAGGAAAATAAAATAGCTAGCCATAACATTTTGTAAAAAGCCCTGAATTCTGCAAACAAGCCGTAATTTTGTGCAATATATTTATGCATTAACTCATGAAATAAAAAACCAATTCCTGCTGTAAAAAATGCAATTACAAAGACAATAAAAAAATTCTTATTCAAAAATCCAGTAAAACCACCTGATAATAGAATAGCAAATGCCAATGAAATCATAATACCTGCAAAAATCAAATCCTTTTTTTCTTTCTGACTAAATCTCATGTTTTTGTTAATTGTCAGGAGTTTAAAAAGATTTTAGAATGGAAGAGCTAATCAGGTTTCTTTTTCATAAAATTTTCAAAGAAGTATATTATATATTGACTTTGATGAAACTAGTTTCATAATCAAATTTAAATATTCTCTTTGTAACCTGAAATTATGAAGAAAACACAATTACTGATTCTGGGTTTTATTGTTTTAATTTTAAGCTTAATCTGGGAGTTCTCACATTTTCCATTGTATTATCCCTTAATAGGAATCTCAAAGACACCCCTTCTTTTAATTGCCGGTATTGGAGACTTATTTCTTATAAGCCTTATATTCTTAGCAATCTCATACAAAAACAAAACCACAAATTGGATTAAGACACCTGATTATTCAGATTATCTTTTGATTATCTTACTTGGCTCTTTTATTTCTATCTTAATTGAAGTAATTAGTCTTAATCTGGGAAGCTGGGCATACAGAGAAGCAATGCCTGTGATTCTTGGTATTGGACTGAGTCCCTTAGTTCAGTTATCTGTTACATCAATTCTTTCTCTATTTATTCTTAGAAAGATTAGTCCCTCAAAATCCCTTTTCTCCAAAAATCTTTAAGATATGTTTAATTTCTTCTATTGTTTTCTGCTGTGACTTTTTATCAGATATTCTTACAAATTTAATCAATAAATCTCTTAGTTTTTCTATACTTAAAATTCGAAGTTGATAGCCGTTTGTTATGAAATAAAACCTAAAAGACCTGTATTTTAATTCTTTTATGAGTATTTTCCTGACCTGGGCAACAGGCTTGCCTTTTTTTGGACTATCCTTCAAAGAATACATTAAATTAAAGATTTTGTTTGATTCCCCCTTAAATTTCCTGAGTATCTCTTCTTTCAAATCTTCTGCTATCTCGACTTTGGCCACTTTTTTCTGGCCTCCGCAATTGCTTGTTCAATTGGAATAAATCCTTCTTCATTAAAAAGAACATCATTCAACAACCTCTGCTCAGCACTTTTGAGAAGCCTTTCAATAACATCAGAGTAAGATTCTTTTTTTGTTGCAAATTCCATAATTTGTTCCTTCAAGTCTTTTCGTATAGCAATTGTTGTGTGATCCATTTTATAAATTCTATAATTATTATAAAACTTATAAGTTTAAATAGTTTCTGTTTTACTGTGAAGAGCTTAATCCCTGAGAACAACAATATTATTCATTCCTCTTCTTTTTCTTCATGCGAGGTGCATCTTCACGAGCATTATTCTTCTTCTTTCTTCTTCTGATAAAATAAACAATAATTCCTATAACAATCAAAGCAACAAGGCTTATGGTGTATTGCTGAATAGGACCAAGACCAGCTGTTATTGTCTCTCTTCCAGGGTCATTCATGATAACTGTTTCGTGAGCCAGAAGGATTAACTTATTTAGCATAACGTGGATTAGGAAAATCATTTTATATCATGTATTTTATGTCATATGAATTACTTGGATAAGAGAAAAGATAGTCTATAAAATCTTCTGTTTTCAATTTATTTTCAATTGCTAAAACAAACATATTAATAACATCATCTGCATTTGGATACAATAAATGCACCCCTATTATGTGACCTTTTTTATCTGTTAATATTTTGTATCCTGAATATTTAAGACCTATTCTTCTGGAATTATACCACGAAGATGTATCTACAAATCTTTTTTCATATTTAATTCCTTTCTTTTTTGCTTCTTCTTCTCTTAAACCCACAGAAGCTAGAGGAGGATAAGTGAAAACAACACTCGCTGTAATTTTATGATTAACTTTGGTTGAATTTTTTTTCAAGAGGTTTTCTGCAATAACTTTTCCATGCAGTCCTGCGACAGGAGTTAAAGGCATACCACTTGCAGCAGAATCGCCTCCAGAATATATTTTTGGATTTGATGTTTGCAAATAATCGTTGACAATAACCCCTTTTTCATTATACTTGACCCATGCTTTTTCTAAGTTGAGATCTTCTATGTCTGGAACTCTTCCAGCACCATGAACAACCATATGAGCCTTAAATTTTTTCTTTCTTGAATGAACTATTAATTCTTTTCCTTTTTTTTCAATTGATTTGGCAGGAGTATTAAGAATAACTTCTATACCTATTTCTTTAAACTCTTTTAATAAAATATTTACTAAATCTTTATCAAAATTTTTCAAAACGTCCTTGCTTCTATGAAGTATTTTTACCTTTGCTCCTGCACATGCTGCAACATGGGCCAGTTCAAAAGTAACATATCCTCCTCCGATAAAGATAATATCTTTTGGAAGTTTTTTAGTTTCAAGAAATTCATCGCTTAAAGTGACGAATTTTTCTCCAGATATATTTAATTTTCTGGGTTTTGCGCCAGTTGCTATAACGATATAATTTCCTTCAATTTCTTGATTTCCTATCTTAAGAATATTTTTTCCAGTGAAAACAGCTTGCCCATGATAAGAATCTATTCCTGCTCTTTTGTATGCTTTCTCGTTATTTTTTGGAGTAGACTTGATAAGTGAATTTTTGAAATTCATTAAATCTCTCCAGTTTATTTTTGGCTCTTTTTTTATTCCTCTACTTTTTAAATCAATACTCCTATTGATTATTTCTGCCGCACCAACAAGAATTTTTTTTGGGTCACACCCACGTAATGCACAAGTTCCTCCAAAAGGCCTTGAATCAATAATGGCAACTTTCCAACCCGAAGTTCTGCACGTATAAGCTACGCTACTTCCTGTTGAACCTGTTCCAATAACAATAAGATCATATTTTTTCACATTTAATTGTTCTCTTCGTTTTGATGTATTAATGTTCCTATTCCAAATGCAATTGCAACAAGAAGCAATGCTACTGCATCTCTATAAGCATGATCCTGAGAAAACATGCTAACTCCATCATTTGCCGCAGCAATCCAGAATACAACAAGTGCTACTACGCCAAGTATTCCAGTTATAGCAGATATTCCATGTAAAATTGGTGACCACTTTATTTTTGTCATATTTTACCTCCTTTTTCTCTTTTTATTTTTTATTGTGAATCATCTTAATTTTTTCTTTTTATTACCGAATCCCTCAAAAGCTCTCAAGACCTCTAAAGGCGTTGCAAAAATAACTGTGTTTGATTTATCAGAGCTCAAATCATTCAATGTTTGCAGAGTTCGTAAATGTAATGCTCCTTCTGACTTTGACAGGGTTTTTGCTGCTTTCGCCAGATCATCTGCCGCGATTACTTCTCCCTCTGCTTTTAATATGTTAGCCCTTCTTTCCCGCACAGCTTCAGCAGCCCTCGCAATTACTCTTTTCATGTCTTCAGGCAACTCAATATCTTTTATCTCTATCCTCGTAACCTTTATCCCCCATACATCGGTTGCGCTATCTACTATGCTTTTTATCTTTTTTGATATTTTCTCTCTTTGTTGTAAAATTTCATCCAATTCAAATTCTCCAACTATATTTCGCATGGTTGTTTGTGAGAGCTGAGAAACAGCGAACTTAAAGTTTTCTACCTCTAAAATTGCTTTACTTGCATCTTCAACTTTAAAATATAAAACAGCATTAACCCTTATTGATATATTATCCTTGCTCACACATTCCTGAGTCGTTACATCGAAAGTTCTAACCCTCAAGTCTACTCTTCTCCAGCTTTCAATTATAGGGATTATTATTCTCCAACCAGGCTGCATCAATCCGATATACTTACCAAA
This sequence comes from Candidatus Woesearchaeota archaeon, assembly GCA_964617015.1. Taxonomy (GTDB): domain Archaea; phylum Nanobdellota; class Nanobdellia; order Pacearchaeales; family GW2011-AR1; genus ASMP01. The sequence continues at coordinate 55,330 of CAZTVG010000003.1, forward strand.
TCTAAACTTGACTCCTCTTTCAAATTGATTGACCTGCTTGATTGTCCAAATCAAGATCAGTAGAACGATAATTCCAGGTGTGATAAAAGATATAACCATGCTTTATGTTGAGAATAATAATTAATAAAACTTTTGGTTAGAAAAGATTCGATATTTTGCTTTATTTTTTCAGCCAGATTAAATCCCATCTATGACTCTAAATTTTATTAAATTAAAGATACCAGCTATTGTTCCTATTATGGTAAAGGCATTCCCACAGATGTTTCCGTCATTACTCAACAACCTTATCTGCAGCACTCGCATTTATTTGAATTTTCTTTGCATTCACACTTATCGCACTTATTTTTTGAGTTTGTTCCTTTAAATTCACATTTGCATTCTGAACACTTGCTTATTTCCTTTTTCATTTTTTTCCTCATTCCATTATACCTTTCTTCCTTGTAAAATATATCCATAAAGCTATTGCTAAAAGAATTAATAAACCCACTGCTATCAAGCCAGGAGTTGAGCTTCCGGTAGAAGGAATACTTCCTGGTGCTGTTCTAGTAGTTCCATGATACAAAAAAATTAATTTATTTAACATTATACCTTTACAGAATGTTTAGTTATTTCTATGCTGCAGCTTTTATTTTTATTGCAGAATTCTTCACATTTTTCAGCCCACTTTTTATCTTTGTAGTAAAAACCACATGCTTCACACTGAAAATATTTTTTACCTTGCTTTTCTATTTCTTTCACCATTTTAACTAAAAATTCTCCCACCCATTACAAAAAATATCGACCATATCCATAATGCTATTGAAATTAAAGTAATTATTGAAATATAAACTCTATGCTTTACTGTTTTATAATTCCCAATCCAGACATTGTAATTTGCATATCCAATTAACAAAACAGAAAAAATAAAGAAATAAGGAGTTAATTTTGACAAAAATACTCCTAAGGCTCCTCCAGCCAATCCAAAAAAGGCTACGGCAATTGGCAAAATGCAACACCAAGGCACAGCAAAAATATGTATGTAGGTTACGAAGCTTTTCTTTTTACCTTCTTTTACCATTTTATTCTTTTTCAAATCCCTCCATTTTATAAATTATGAAAGTTAAAATAAAAATAGATGCAAGCAAGAATAACCAACTAAAATAGCTTAGCGTCACAATAACACTTAATGGAAGGAAAAAAGCCAGTGCTGGAATACATGCAGGACAAGCTCCTAGTAACACTCCAAAAATAGATGCAGATGCTCCACCTTTAATATTTGTCTCACATGTTTTTCGTTGTTTGTTATAAATATACAAGACAACAAAACTTCCTGTAAGTAATGCCATAACTGGATATAAAAAAATAGTATATGAAATGCCAATCATTGTTTTAAACCAAACATCCAATCCTTTCAAGAGAATTGCTGGCCACAAAAGAACAACAACAACTACAAGAGTTCCTATTAAAGCAGTCTTTCTGTTTTTCCATGCTTCAATTAATCTTATCATTTGTATTCAACCTTTATTTTTTCATCATCTTTTATCTCATGTTCAACTCCAGCCTTTTCTCCATTAACAGTAATTTCTGCATCGCAATATTTTCCAAAATCTGTAACAATGCAATCATCATCAACCACCCATCTAAGTGTTTCAAATAAATATCTCAATGTGATGCCTTTTGCATGAACATGAACGCTTTTCCCATCTTTGTCTTCAAAATGAACAAACGAACTTTTTAACTGATATTGGTCATTGGAAAAATCTACCTTTTCTCCACCAAACATAACAGAGATGTTTGCATGTTCATGAATTGAACCTAATACAAGGTCGGTAGACTCACCTTTAACTATTAAATCTTCGAGTGTTTTTGTATCAATAGGAAAACCATTATCTCTATAAATAATTTTACCTTCTGGATTGACCAAGAGTGTAGTATCAAAAGTTCTTATATTGTATAACTGTGCAATACTTCCATCATCAAATCCCATAATCCAGTTATCTTGACCAAATTCTTTTCTAAACTTTTCTAAATCGTTATTCGTTTCCCTTGGATCCACATCTATCTGCATAACTACTAATTGAGAACCTTCAAGATTTTCTTGGGCTCTTCTCACGTTATTAGCTTCAATCTGACAAGGAGTGCACCACGTTGCCATCGATGCGAACAAAACATATTTACCTCTGAAATCAGAAAGTTTTACTACATCTTCTTCTATTGTAGATAGGGAAAAATCAGGAGCAATATCTCCCAGATCAGAACCTATTTCTCCACTAAAAGTGAAATTCTTATTTGATGAATTACCGCTATTATTCAAAATAAAAAAACCAATTGATACTAAGACTATGATTAGAATAGTCCAGAGAGTTTTCTTTTTTATTTTTAATTCTGTCATTTTCGTTTTTTACTTATTTTGTATTTAACAATATGATCTCCACATATATTATCTCCATATTTCATCTTTAAGGTAAAAATAATTATTGTTGAGATTAGGTTTACAGACACCAGGGTTATAAAAACTGGTTCTTTTGTTGAAATCGCATGGATAAGAATTAATGTTGAGGCAATAATCCATAAAGACCATGCCTCTTTATCAATCCCCATGGTACATCTTTTTTTTATCAAATGTATGATTTGTGGAAGATAAGCAAAAGCTACTAAAACCGCTCCTATAAATCCGATAATTTGTAAGACATCTGTCATTGTTAATTCACTCTTTTTCTGAATAACTTGAATTTTTTAATCTGAAGATTATACTTCTTACAAAAATCTTCATATTCATCTGCGAATTTTTTCTCTCTATATAGGAAACTACAAAACTTGCACCTAAAATACCTCCCCCCTTTTATCTTAACTTCTTTTACCATTTTTATTCAGGATAAATTAATGAAACTTTTTCCTTGCTTTTTTTAATTTGAACAAAATCATTTTTATCAATAGATATAATTAACGGATCATTATCTGAAGAAACAACAGCACTATTTCTAATCACTTTTAATTTTATAACATCCTCGTCTTTTAACATTAAAGGATTAATTTTTTTTATTAAGTTATTAAATCCCACCCCAAATCCTTTTTTAAAACTTTTTCCAGTTATAGATTCAAAATATCCTGTTGAACCAAAAATAGTTGAAACAATAATGCCATCACCTATTAATTCCCCATTTATTTTTTTATTATTAATATAAAAACTAAATCTTAGTGCATGGTATGGCTCTCTGTTTCTTATAACAATATCATTAGCAGCAGTTTTTTTAATAAATTCATTATGTCTTTTTATTCTTGCCTCAATTTTATTGTATGTTTTAATCTTATATTTTTTTTCTTTTATTTTTGTTAATAATTTTTTTAAATCATCCCCACTATGTTCTTTACAAAGATTACAGGGACTCTTATTTCCAATTAAAAGTTTAGGAACTGAAGGGAACATTCTTTCTGCAATTAAAAAAGATCCGTCTCCTCCAAAAGAAATTACTATCTCTGGATTTTTTTCATCAATTTTATACCCTTCCATTTTAACCTGTTTTTTTAGATTATTAACTTCTTTCTTAATTTTTCCAACAACAGCAATTTTCATTTTCTCATTCCACACAACAAGCCATATCATCTAAGTCTTGGGTAAAACTTTGGGCAACTTTTTTAATCATTTCACTCATTGTAGGGAATACATGTATAGTATCCCTAATATCATCAATAGTCATTTTGTTTTTAATTGCATAAGTTGCAGTTGTAATAATGTCTGCTGCCATGGGAGAAACAATTTGAACGCCAATTACTTGTTTTGTCTTATGATCTAAAACCATTCTAATCATCCCCCTTGTATCTTTAACAGCAAGTGCTTTTTCAACATGATCTAATTTTATTGTGGAGCACATGCACGTTTTGTATTTTTTCATATATTCTTCTTCGGTTATGCCAACAGAAGCAACAGCAGGGGATGTAAAAACAACAGAAGGAACTTCATTATAGTTGATTGTTTTCTTAGCATTTTCAAACATATTAATAACAGAGATGCTTCCTTGCTTCGCCGCCGTAGTTTCCAGAGGCATCAAACCAGTCACATCACCAGCAGCATAAATGTGTCTTTGAGAAGTCTGCATGTATTTATTTACTTCAACAAATCCTCTTTCATCAAGCTTAACTCCTGCCTTATCAGCACCAAGATTTCTTGTATGTGGATTCAAGCCAGTTCCGAGAAACAATCTTTCCGCAGTAATTTTTTTAAAACCTTTTCCCTTTATTTCTACGTAAAGTTCTATACCTTTTGATGTTTTCTTAACCTCATTAGCATTAACACCTGTGTGTATCTTAATTCCCTCTTCTTCTAAGTATTTTCTTAATTCTTTTGCAACTAATGAATCCATCTTGGTAAGAATTCTATCAGAACGTTGCAATACAATAACTTTTATTCCAAAGTGATGGAATATTTGTGAGAATTCCATTCCTTGTGGACCTGCTCCAAAGATTATTACTGATTTAGGTCTCTTTTTCAAGTCAAATACATTTGTATTAGTTAGATAATCTATTTTTTCTATTCCTTTAATAGGGGGTACAAACGTTGATGCTCCTGTTGCGATTATTATATTGCCTGCTTTAAATTTTTCTTTTCCAACAGAAACAATATTTTTATCTATAAATTTAGCTCTACCCTCTTTAAAATCAATATGCTTTTGTTTTCCAATTACCTTTCCATAATTTTTCTCTCTAAACTTCTCAATCATGTCTCTTGTTTCTCTTAAAGCTATAACGAAATCTGCTTTTCCTTTTAGATTGATTCCTTTAAATTTAGATTGCATTGGGTAGTAATACTCTTCTCCCTGATGAAGCATTATCTTAGAAGGGATACATCCAACATTAACACACGTGCCACCCAAAGGCAATAATTTGGAGTCATTAATCATTAGGGTTTTCTTTTTCAGCTGATTAGCCTTATTGGCTGCCGCAAAAGCTGTAGCTCCTCCACCAATAATAATCAAATCATATTCTTTCATTTTATAACTCCACAATTTTTTAATCTTTTATTGTACATTTTTATATGTTCCTCCATATTCTTTAAAATAGGAATCATGTGCTTTTTATCTAATTCATAAATGCGTTGTTTTCCATTTTGTTTTGCTGTAATAAATCCACAATCTTCAAGGCATTTTAGATTATGAGAAACCCTACTTTGTTCAAACCCTAATTTTTTGCCTATCTCTTTAACATTTTCAGGTCTTTTTTTAAGCAGATTAATGATTTCAAATCTAGTATTATTTGAAAATGCTTTAAAAAACAATCTGTATTGTAATTCTCTCATATGATAAATTTATCATATGTCTTATTTAAATGTTTCTCTAGAGTATTTAGATATAAATGTTCCCATAATTAAAATCCAATTATAAAACTATTTATTCTGTCTTCATCGTAAAACTCAAGAACTTCAATCCTGTTGAGTTTTGTCAGAGCAATTTTAGCATCCATATTTGGGAAGGGAGAGACGTAAACATTTTCAGGGTATTTTGTCGCAAAAGCCTCTAAATTTTCTATTAAACCACTTTCACACGTGTAATCATTACAATTATAATTAATTATAACTCCGGGCCTTCCTGTTCCATCTGCATGCTCCAACATATGTTTTTGGACAAGAATTGGCATGGGTTCTCTAAGCACGTGAGAAGCAGGGCTTGCCTCAACATGTCCTTGAAAATCTGTTGGTGGAAGCGTTTTTATGCCTGAAAACATGGCGAAAATTCCCCATATAATCAAACCCAAGATTATTAATCCTATCGACCAATTTCTTATTTTTTTTATGTTTAACAACGGTTTTTCCTTCTTAACTTTTTCAGGATGTTTAGCAGCATTGTGCATGGCCAGTCCTTCCGCATCTTTAAAGTTTCTATCACAAATCTCACACCTAACTTTTTCAGCCATTATATTTTACATACATTATCTCTGGTTAATAAAATTATAGAAAAACTCAAAAGACCAACAGAAGCTGCCTGAATTTCTAATCCATATAGAGGAAGAATAGCAAGCGTAGCTGTTATTCCAAATAATCCTAAAACAGCTGGAAACAAACCCACAAAACAACCAGGACAAGCTCCTCCAAGAATTCCTCCAAAGACACCCACAAAACCGAATCCACCACTACTTTTACTATTTACAGATCTCATCTCTTTGAATTTTATAATGGAAAGATTGACAGTTAATGCAACTAAAAAAGGAACCAACAGGAAATTAAGAACTACAAAAGGAACCAAGAACCAAGTAGCATATGAAGTAAGAATTGGAAGATTAACATACATTTGATTTACCCAGAGATTTAAAGCTATGTAAACTAAAAAAATTCCAATGAAATAAAATAAATATGGTTTTTCTGTAATACCTCTTTTTATCCTTTCAATTCTTCTTTTGTTTAATATCATTTTGTCACATTATTGTTTGCCAAATCTGCTTATTAATCTTTTCTAACACTGTAATTTAGGTATTTAATGCTTAGCTTGAAACATTAAAATAAAATTTGACAAGGTTTCATTAAATTTTGAGGTGTAATTTCTTAAAATTATTTAACAGCATTTATTGCGGTTTCGAAGTTTGACCATGGTACAGCACCTGAAACAGCAACAGTATTTCCATTATCATTGTTTATAATAACAAAATAAGGAGTTCCTCTTCCGCCAGCAGCTGTTGCCTGAGCAGTTTCTTTGTTAACTTCTGAAGTGTATTTGCCACCATCCAAACAACTGTTAAATTCATTTGTATCAAATCCAAGCTGAGTAGCGTATGTTTTAAGACTGTCTACATCTAATGCTCCCTGGTTTGCAAACAATATATCATGATATTCCCAAAATTGTCCTTGGTCTTGTGCGCATAGTGAAGCTTCACCAGCTTTCTGTGCATATGGGTGTATGGAGTTTAAAGGGAATTGTTTATAGACAAGATTAACTTCTCCGTTCTTGAAATAATTACTGTTCCTTAAATCAGCTAAAGCATTGATATGTGATCTTGCACAGAAAGGGCACTGGAAATCAGAGAATTCCACAATAGAAATTTTAGCATCAGGGTCTCCTAGAATAGGATCATTATCCTCTATTTGGACTTTTACACTTCCGGTTGTTCCGGGAAGAGTTCCTGAGCCAGTATCAGTAGAAGTTCCTGAGCCGCTTCCCCCACCGCCACCAAAGCTAAATCCAAATCCTCCGAAAATAGAAATCAAAAATAATATTCCAAAAAGTACTGCAGCACCTTTCCATAAAGTGTCTTTTTTTATTGTTATTGTTTTTTCTTCAGACATTTTTTACCTCTTTTCATATGTTAAATTTATTATTTAAATCTTATGTTTTTAATTTACTATTAATTTTCCTCTCATTCCTGTGTGCCCGACACCACAGGAAACACTGCAACTGAAGATGAATGTTCCTTTTCTGTCTGCAGTAAATTCTATATTTACTGTTTGTCCTGGTGTTAAATATTCATTAATTCTATAATCAGGTATGGCAATACCATGTGCAACATCAATACTTGTGATACTTAATCTTACTTTATCTCCTTGGTTGACTGTGATTGTTGCAGGATCAAACTTCCATTGTTTAGCTATAATTGAGAATTCTTTTATCTCACCTGTAGGAACTGTTTGAGAATCTATATCTTGTATAATTTCACCAGATAAGTTGTTATTATCTCTGATTAAATAAATAATTGCGAAAATAGCTATAAGCGCAATAGCACTGATTATTACTATCTTATTCATTTTATTAAAGTTTAAATTAATACCAAAAATTTCTTTATTAAGCTTTGGTTTGATTATACAAATCCTGTTTTGAGAAGATCTTCCCAAGATTTTTCTCCGAGACCAGCCAAAGCTTCTTTCATTGTCAAGATTGGCTTTGGATATTTTGCAAAATCATCCAGTGCAATTCTTGGACACGCCAGTTCTATGAATACATCAATATGGTAAAAGTTCATTATCTTATCAGGAGTCAGTTCACTCATTGTTATTACAACCGCGTTTTTTCCTGCCTTCCTTAGTTTTTCAAGAAGGATTCTCGGAGAACCAAATTTCTGCCCTGGCTTTATCTCAATAATTATTCCTACATTTTTTGCTTCCCTGAGTTTTTCAATTGAAATAGCTCTTTGTTTCAGGATTTTTTCCCTTAAGCCAGCCATGCTTCTGACATCATCATTGTAAACATCCAGGAGTATTACCGGTTTCTCAAGGGCAAGTGCAGCACCCATGGAATGGAATTGGTTTCCTATTATTACAAAGCATTCCACTTCTTCCTGTATGGCTTTCAAGCCACGATATTCACAGCCTGTTATATGGCCTTCATAAGCATTTGTCCCTATTTTTTTGGAAAGAAGGACTTTTTTCCCATGGGCCTCATAAAAGCTTTTAATATTATTTATGTCGTGCCTGTGCTGGATTGAATAGGAAAGTCCAATGGTTTTGTATGACTTCAGGGAATCCAAGGATTTTTCCAAGAGTGGTTTTAAATTCAGAACATCCTGAACTTCAGCATAAAGAATAGGGAAATCAATTTTAATGAATTCAGCATGTCCAAAATGAACAATTAAATCCACAGAAAGAGCCTCTGCCTCCTGGACAGCAACAGAACATGCGCCCCAGCAGGTCTCCCCGGAAAAAACAACTTCAATTCCAAGTTTTTCTATCCACTCTGAAATTTCTGTTGCATTTTGTTTAATGCCTTCTGCAAGCTGTACTAAAACTTTCTTTGGTTTTCTCTTCTGGAGTTCTTCTATCAGTTTTTCCTTTTCAAAGTTGAGAGTCAT
>CAZTVG010000004.1:0-30505 GCA_964617015.1 Candidatus Woesearchaeota archaeon
AGTTTAGAGAGAAGCATTATTTTTATAAAGTTATTTAATAAACACTTTTTCTATGCCTTTTATAATTTTAGAAAGATGATTATTGTATTTCAGTTAACTTGTGATAAATGTCTGGTTCTTCTTTCTTTAGTTTCTCTATGTCCACGGGTTCCCCGATTTCTCTTGGATCTATTTCTCCGCTTTCAAATCCTTTTATAATTTTAGAAAATTCTTTTTCAAATTCTTCATAATCTTCTTCAGGAATATCATCTATGTCTTTCATTGCTTTTGGACGTATAATTACTTTCCACTTTTTCTTCTTTATCTCACATTTAACATTCATTTTTTATTAAGCTATAACTTTCTTTTGACTTCCTTTAACAAGATTCCAATCTAATTTTATCAGTTGCTGCACAGCCGGATTTGTTGTGTTTAGCTTAAACAAATCTGATTTGCCAACCCTTCTTGTTTTTATTACAATATTATTTCTCACTAATTTATCCCAAAAAGTCTGCAAAGTGGAATAACTAACCATAGAGTTTTTAGCTATTTCTGTCAAAGGATAATCAAAAGCCTGGAAAATTATAAGAAAATCCAGGACTTTAATTATTGGATTATTTCCAAAGACTTCCACAAATATTGATTCGTTTTTCATATCTTTCTTACTTACTTAGGAGTTTATAAATATTTCTATTTGTACTTTTATATTTCAAAATTAGAAACATTTAAATATTTCTTTATTTTTTATCTCTTATGGAATTTGATGAAGATAAGATAAAGGCAACAATTCTTTATAATTTAAGAAGAAAAAAAGTAATTGGCGGAGTCCACACACATTTTGATACTTTAAAAAAAGGTTTTCCTTCCCATTTAGGAAAAGATATAAATAAAACAGCCAAAAAATTAATTAAAGATGGTTGGATTCTAACTAAACCTGCTCCTTATGGTTTACAGGTTTCTTTAAATAAAAACAAATTGAAAGAAATTGAAGAATTTATAAAAAAAGTTTTGGAGTTTAGATTTTAAAATTGTCTAAACTTTTTTATTAGGCAGGAACACCCCCCTGCTCTTCTTTTTTCTTTCTACGTCTCCATATCAATACTATTAATATAAGGATTGCCAGTATCAATATTAAAAAAGCCAGGAAAAGTACAATTCTTCCAAATATACTTATAGGAGGTGTTACTTTGAAGTGTGCGCTTGAAGGCGCGACTCCGTTGGGATACACAAGTTCAAGACCCACTACATAATCTCCCAGAGGAAGGATTCCTGTATCAAAGTTTCTGTTAAGCCTTGTCTGTTCTTCAACTAAAATAGTCTCACTTTTTGTCAGATAGACTTTATTGCGATAGTCCTTTATTACAAAGTTAAGAGTTACATCAAGTCTTTCAGGATCACCAAGAGGAATTAAGGTTACAAGCGTTCTTAACTCTGCTCCCTGAGGTACTTCAAAGTTCTCATTAAGCACAACAATGTTGGAGTCAAACAAAAGCAGTTTTGTCTTTACATTTATTGCAACTAAAACTTCTTTGCCTCCTATAAAAATTTTCCCTGTGAAGATCCCTGTCTCGCTTAAAGCCACAAAAACCACATCTAAATCCACGGTTTCTCCAGGAGCAATAGTCAGACTGAAGTTTCCGAGAATAATCATTCCAGCAAGATCCTGCTGGCTAACCCCTACTATTACTGTAGAAGTTCCGAGATTTGTAACTCTGATTATTCTTTCTGTGTTTGTGTTTATAGCAAGATTAATGTTAAATTCTGTAGGAAATACTGCGATGTTTACAGGAGTAATTGCTACTCCACCATTGCCAGGAGGTGCAGCTTCTGTCTGACACGTGCTTGAGCAGCCATCTCCTGAATCAGTGTTTCCGTCATCACACTGTTCTCCTGATTCAATAATACTGTTTCCGCAAACAGGTGCTTCTTCCACTTCCTCTGGAATTCCAAAGAAAAATCCTTCAATATACTTGTCAGTGGTTACTGCTAAATTCAAACTTCCACCTGGGTTGAAAGATTTCACGTCTGCCTGAATAAATTGAATTATAAAAATAGCTAAGATAAATGAAATTGTTAATATGAAAACAAATTTGGTATTATAATCTGATTCATTGTTAACTATACCATTGGTGTTTGGCATTGGTAATGTTCCTAAATGATTATTATGTAATTTATCAGCCTTATTATTATGAACTCTATTACTAAAATTTTTTATATTAACATTCTTCTTCACACAAATCTCCATATCAAATTAAAAGAAATCTTGTTAATAAATTTAATTATGTTATTTTTATAAGAGAAAAACCCCATTATAGAAATCTTTAAATAGGGTATATAAGTTGTATTTTTATGGGTTCAGCAACTCTTGAGATGGAAGTTGAACGTAATTATAGTGGTTTAGAACCAGCTGGCCACGCAATTATTACCAGAGAACAAAGAGAATTACTTAGAAGACTTGATTCTTTCGAAGCTCCGTATCTTGAAGAAAAGTTATTAACGGAAGGAGTTTTTGATAATTCTGGAGAATATCAAGAAGCATTTACAGAATTTAAGAAGTATGTTGCTTTATCTTTTATAAGTGATAATGGGCTAGCTGGCATGATGAGCAAAAAGGTAGATAATGTTTGGCATCAGTTCATACTGTTTACGCGTGAATATGCTGGATTTTGTGAAAATATTCTTGGTAAATTCTTGCATCACTCTCCACATACTGGTCAGACCTCAAAGGATCTAAAAAGAAAAACAGCAATGAATTTTGTCCGTTCATATAATGAAGTCTTCGGAGATGTTCCTGAAATTTGGGGTATTCGGGGGGATGAAGGTTTGGCACCTTACTTAAATAGTAGTCATGCAAGTGGTGAATGTACTATTGGATGTTCTGGAAGCAAGTGTTCAGGATCAAAATGTGCTGGAACTATGTGTTATTAATTAACAAAATTTTCTAAAAATGGATCTTCCAACAATACAGTTTAAATATTCTCCTATTTATGATGAAAATTGGAAAGAATGGATAAAAGTTTATGGATGGAAAGATGACGTAAACTTAACTCCTACTCAACTCAAGGAAAAGATAATAAAAATAGAAAGACTATGGAAAAGATATGATAAAGATATATTAAATGAACTTTCGAAAATAACAGGATTAAGATGGCAAGATAAAACTATAACCTGCTACATTGTTGGAAAATGTAGGCCCTTTTCTGATCCTCTCACCATACCAGCATATAAGGACAATAATAGGTTTATAGATGTACTTGTCCATGAACTTATCCATCAACTGTTTACTCAAAGATGTAATTTAAAAAAATCGAAAGAAGCTTTGAACTACTTTTTTACTAAATATAAAGATGAATCCCGAAGAACAATAATTCATATTCCTATTCATGCAATACACTCGCATATCTATCTCAAGTTTTTCGATAGGAAAAGAATGGAAAATGATATAGAGTTTTGCAAAAGATCAGCAGAATATGAGAAGTCCTGGAAGATTGTCCAAGAGGAAGGTTATCAAAAAATAATAGACGATTTTACCAAAAGAGTTCCTTAAAGTTCTTCTCAAGAAAGCAAGTTATAAATATCTTATGAATCCTAAATTTTTCTATCTATCTTATATCTAGATAAATCATAATAGATACCTTTTTATACGCCTAGCCTTGAAAAATAATATGAGAATTGTCTATATTGGAAAATGGCCTCCAATTTTAGGGGGTACCTGTAATCAGACTTATTGGACTCTTAATGAATTGGGAAAGAGGGGCCATGAGATAACTGTTGTAAGTAATTGTATGGAAGTTGAAGAAACGTACAGGTGTAAACTCGATGAAAAAGATATTGAAATGCTACAACCAAAAAATGTGAAGTTGAAATCAACCCTTCCCGTTAAGACTCCAAGATTTATCCCACAAAATAATCCTTATATGGAGAAAATTAGTTCTTTAGCAACGGAGGCAGTTGAGGAATTGGGGCCAGATCTAATTCTATCTAGATATTTTCAGCCTTATTCGCTAGCCGGACATTATGTTTCTAAGCTGACTAATTTGAAACATGTTGTAATGCATGCTGGAAGCGATATTACTAGATTGTTACATTACCCTCAACTTAATAAAATAAATGAAAGAATGTTAAGAGATGCTACAGCCGTACTAACTAATGAAGTACTGTCTGAGTTTTTCAAAGATTTAGGAGCAACTCCCATTACTCTGAATTATGCACCAGCAGAAATTCTTAACCCTTACGATGAAAATCTAGAGCTACCTTCACAAATAGAACATCCAGAAAGAACAGTGTTATTTTTAGGCAAGATATCTAAGGCTAAGGGAATAGAATATGCAATAAATGCTTTAAGCGATGTTGATGAGGCCCATCTTGTAATTGTAGGAAGTGGAAAAACTGGTTTTTTAGAGAGATTAATTGATGAAAGAAAACTAGGGAATAGGGTCTGTTTTTTGGGTGCACTTCCTCATTGGAGAGTACCTTCTATAATTCGACAGACTAAAACAACTATTATTCCAGAATATAATTTTGGTGTAAATGTTCATAGATCAAGTCTTCCAATGGAAGCTATGTTGTGTGGTAAAAGGCCTCTTGTTAGTAATCAAGTAACAAGATTATATGGAGAATTAGGAGAAAAATATATGACAGAAATAGATCCTATTGACAGGAATTCTATGGCAGTCAATATTTCCCTCGCTATTGAAGAAGACTATGACAACGATAGTGTAAAAGAAGCATATAGAGAGATTCGCTACGAAAGTGGTGGTGAATTTGAAAATTTTATTGATCAGTTTGAAAATATTCTTAAAGATATTGCTTCTAGATAAATTCCTATAATGACAAACAGTCATATTCTGCTTCATGCTGTCCACAAAGAAATTTACTTAAGACTATTTGATGAAAAGAGACTAAAAAGAGATATCAAAAAGTGTCAAAAATATAAAGATTACAAACGTTCTTGGGAGATTGTTGAAAAAGAAGGTTATGAAAACATTATTAATGAATTCAGAAAGGGAATAAAAAATTAATTCTTCCTAGCAACCAATCTTGCCAGACCATGCCTATGCAATTTTCCTTCTTTTCCATGCTTTTCTAAAGGAGTCATTCTTTCTTTGTATCCCAGAATCTCCCAATCAGAATAATATTTCTTTAGTTCATTTCTCTTGAATAAGTAAGAAAAATTCTTGTTTGGGTTCTCTTCTGTAAACACGGTTATAACATTAAACCCATTGTAGGAAGTATGTTCTTTTATTTTCTTAATAACCCTTTCAATTTCTTCTTTTTCCAAGAAATGTAAAGTAGCAAACGATAAAATGATATCATAATTTTCACTAAAATTAAAATTCCTTATATCTTTCACAAAAGTATTTATTCTAACCTTATTTTCTAAAGCAAGCCTTTCTAATTTTTTAATTCCTTCTCTAGATATATCAACGGCAGTAACATTGAACCCGTGTTTAGCTAAAAACAAAGCATTCCTTCCCTCACCCGTACCTAAATCAAGCACAGTACCTGATTTTTTATGTTTTAGTAAAAATTCCATTATAGGGGCAGGTTTTATTCCCCATAAACATTTTTCTTTCTTATATTGCTTATCAAATGAACTTACCATCTTAAGAATTGTAAAATGTATATTAAATAGTTTTTGAAAAATATTTTTAATTTCTAACTAATTAATTATTGTGGCTTCGGTCTCCACGCAGGAAAAAGGTTTTGCCTTTCTGTTGTGAGCTGAATCCACTCACCGTTAAATCGCTATTCATAATATATAATTGTGGATTAAAAAGAAGAGGGGCATCAAAAGTAAAAATTATTTGTTTTCCATCTAAAGAAAGTCTCGGATCAACTCCTACTCCAACATCAGTTGTTAATCTTTGAACGTCTGTTAACTGATTATTGATTAATTTTCCTGAATAAATATCTTCATTACCATCAACCCCTTTTCTCCAAAATGCAATCTGATCTGCTCATGCTGTAGTACAATTCGCACATACTGAGATAGATTGTCTATTGTTGTTTTCGTTAGATTCATTAACTACATTACCAAAATCAACTATAGCTTCTGGTTGATAAGTTCCTGATTGCGAATAAGTCCACATCATATATGCCCTAGTCCAATCTCCGGGATCTAGACTTGTAGGAGTTGTTCTTTCAGGATTTGTATCGGATGAATCTGTGTCAACCATCCAGTAAATCTCACTTGCAGCAAGTTCACCAATATTCTTAACTGTAAATGCAAGTGTGACTGTTCTCTCACTTATATACTGAATAACCAAATCTGTTATAGTCAGGTCTGGTTTTTTTATTCCTTCACACATTCCACCAATGCATTGTCCAGTCCCGCAATCTTCAACATTTTGTTCTGTCGTATTTTCAAAACAGCTTCCTCCAGAACAACCCCTATCTGTAAAATTTACATAAACTGAATTTTCAGAACAATAATTGCTTCCAAGACTATTCTCGCCACAATCCTGTATGAGAACATTGGCAACACCACTACTACAGTAAGAAGAAGTAGTTCCAGGATTATTACAGGTATATACTTCATAACTCTGATATACATCATCTTCACCACAAAACGAGTCCCCCACATAGCCGTCTGTTCCACAATCTGAATCTTGGTAACATGCTATAGCAGAATTGCATTTTCCATTTGTACAACCATACTGACATGTCTCAACATATGTATTATAACCATCATACTGATTAGTATGGCAATTTCCATTAGCGCATCCTTTATCAAAAATGGTCTTCTTCTTCCATTTATCGTCTCCAACACAATAATATTTCCAATCTGACTCGTAAGAAGTTCCGCAATCTTCTTTTTTATCTTCCCTGTTATCACATGCATCATACCAATAGACATTAGTGAGATAACAAGAATAATATTCACGGCTGGTACAAGTTATACAGCTTCCAGAACCATCACATTCATTATTGGCTCCGCAAGAAGTTCCTTTTTGGGTATCTGTATATGAAGTACAACTTGCTGTTTTGCAAGTTCCGCTGTTCCCTGTACAAAACCTGTCTGCATCATCATAATTTCTGCAGGTAGTATCCAGATAATCACAATCTCTTGTTCCGCATTTTGTTGAAGAAGAATAATAATTACAGGTAGGGTCTCCTGGAGTGCAATACTCACAAATTCCGCAAGTATCTACTGTTGAATCAGAATAAGAATAACCTGCACTACTTCCAGAACAATAAAAATCTCTCTCAATACAATAATTTGTTGATGTTGGAGAATTTACACCAGAACAATAATTAAGATCATCATATCCTGTCGGCTGACTTCCAGAAAATTTATAGGTATAAGGCCTGCTTGTCAAATCACAACAAGCTCCGCTGAGGCATTCACAATTAGCCTTATCAACGTCGTAATTAAGAGTAGAATACTCAATATCACGTACATTGCTTCCGGTTAATTTAACAAGAGCATAGACTTCTATAGTTCCTTGATCTTCTAAACCACCAAATTCAGAACTCAAATCAATATTTTCGAAAACATGAGAATAGTCCACCTTCAAATTATTACAATCAATAGAAACATGAAAAGTTTTAGAATTTATCAAATCATTGAAGCTTAATGTATCGGCTTCCATAATTTTTAATTCGATGTCTGCCCCAACACTATCTACAAAAAGACAGGCTGCTGCCCCACTAAAACTAAGAGAAGGGAATAAAGTTCCAACAATTTTTATATCAATTTTCTCATTAACACAAATACTTAGAGGTAAAAGAGGATTAAATCTAATTTGTTCAGATGAGGCCAGAGCATATGTTATACTATCTCTCACAATATAAGCTGTTCCGTTTTCTTCAAAAATCTGACCATCACTAAAGAAAGCCCCAATATCAGCAGATTCAGACAAACTCTGGTTTTCTTCAGTATTATCCGCAGAAGTCTGATTTCCAAAAGTTTCATTCGTCTCAGGAACAATTAAACTATTAGATTCTTCATTAACTGTTGAAGACTCCTTTACAGAACTTCCGCCGCCGGAAGATTTCTTAGAAGAAGATTTTCTTCCTGAATCTCCGAAAGTGAACAATTTTGTCCCGTCATTTAAGGAATCTGAATTAGACAAACTATCCTGACTACTTTGTTCATTGTTGAGCAAAACAAGCCCTGTCCCCACAATCTTATTTTCATTATTTGATTTTTTCACTTCATTCGTAATCATTATACTGGAAGATACGATTAACACAGAAACAACTAAAAAAATTACTGCGACACTTGCTTTTTTGTTTTTCACCTTAATTAAACCCATTATCGATAAAAGCATTCAATCTGGATTTTATTTCATCGTCTGGAAGTCTAAAAAGA
Organism: Candidatus Woesearchaeota archaeon; assembly: GCA_964617015.1. Lineage (GTDB taxonomy): Archaea > Nanobdellota > Nanobdellia > Pacearchaeales > GW2011-AR1 > ASMP01. Next base: position 8,297 of record CAZTVG010000004.1, read on the forward strand.
TAAAGATTAGGGATGCCAAATGTATCCAATGCCCCTTGATTGGCTAATTCCTCTGATAAATCTCTTTTGTACCCGACATAATTAACCACAGCATCTGTATCATTATTTTTTATTATAAGAAAATCAACAAGAAAACTTTCTAATGCTCCTAAAGAAAGTAAGACATCTCTTTCAAATCTTCTGTACGAAGATGTGCGGGCATTAAGAATTTCTTCAATTGTGGCTATTGCTTGGCTATGTTCCAATCCTTCATTAGGTTCTCCATGCAGGATATGCGTTTTGTCCTTGTGTTGTAAGCAGAGCCCACCCTCCAGTTCCATCAGAATTCATAATATATATTTGAGGATTGGACAAATCAATATCATGAGTAAAAATAATTTTGATTCCATCTGCAGAATATTTTGGCTCAGTTTCTATTCCTAAAGCACTTGTAAGCGGAATAACATCACTTCCATCAGAATTCATTCTGTAGATATCTGCAGTTCCAGAACGATAGGACCTAAAAACTATTTCTTTTCCGTCAGGAGACCAATCAGGAATCCCATCTATTGCAGGATTATTTGTTATATTTGTTAAATCGCTTCCATCTGCGTTCATTTTGTAAACTTCCCAATTTCCTACATGTCTTGTAAAAGCGATTTCGCTTGCGTCAGGTGAACAACTGGGCCACTCCGGAATGCCACCCATATTTGGTTGTGAGTATATCGGTGTAAAGGAATTTGCATTAAGATCTATTATCCCAATTCCTGCTTCGGAATCTCCCTTATCTCTATAAGCTACAACAATTAATCCGTTGGAACACCAATCAGCCTGTCTTGCTCTTTCAACTATATTTGAAGTTATATCTCTCTGATTTATTCCATCTGCGTTCATTCTCCAAACAGCAGTTCCTCCTGTACGATGGCTTGTAAAAAGTATTTCTTTTCCATCAGGAGACCATGCAGGCTCAAGGTCTTGTCCTGGATGGGTTGTTAGCCTAACCTCGCCAGTTCTGTCTTCATTTATCAAATAGATATCTTCATTACAACTATCACCTTCGTCACAAAAACCCCCATTATCATCACGACGGCTCCAAAATGCAATTTGTTCTGGAATTGCAAGTATTTCTCCTGTTAAAACAGTATTTTCAAGTCCTCCTTCTTGGCTTCCAAAATCAAGTTTAACTTCGTAAAGTCCTAGAACTCCAATTGCTTTTATTGTTAACTCATAACCATTTGTACTAACTTGTGTTTTTCCGTCGAGAGAGGTTGCGTTTGTAATACGAACACCATCAACAATACCATCATTATCAAGGTCGCTATTATCTTCAGGATTTTTATCAGTGAAAACTCCTTTCAGGTCAAATGTTTTTTGAGAGCCTTCATATCTCTCATCAAGAGTAAAATCCATAGAGTCAAGAGACTGATCTGCCGTTGGGTCATAATTTGGAACATCTATTGTTGCTGTGTGGGAATTTACATTTGGTGCTTCTAGAAGAAAAGAGTAATTTCCTTTCTGCATGCCATTAAAAGTTTCATTATATTGAGGTATTGAAATTGTTGTGGGATTTCCAAATGAATTGCCATCACGCAGGGTTTTTCTTGTCGCTGAAGCCACATTTGTAAGCGTTGCACCATAATTTATATCAACAAAATTAGATAATGAAACTGTCTGAGAAAGACTTGGCTGTGGTTTTGGTGGTTGTGGGGTTGGTGCCAAAGAATCACCGCATCCTATTGAACCTAATGCCAAAGAACCTGCTAATACAACAGAATATAAACTGTTTTTCAGTCTGTCTGTCAAACCGCGTTCAGCCATTTTATTTAATAAGTTGTTATATATAAAAATCCTATTTTTTAAATCTTTTGTTTTAGTTATCACTTTAAAGTATATCATGATGAAAGATTTAAACGAGATTATAACATCAGAAAGAAAAAATCAGATAAAAATTCAGCCACGCATAATCACATTAATACATTATTTACCATTCACTATAGCCATAGTTTGATCTTGATATCTTAAAATATCCTTACTTAAAACTCTCTTCATCATATTAATCATTAACTATTTGTTATTATTTATTTTTATCTACATGACTGCGTTTTGCTTTGAGTGCCTGTACTACAAAGTTCCACCCAAGGTATTAATTAGCAAGCAGCAATTTGCAAACAACTGCTGCTGATGTTTTTGGCATAATTTGAACCTCCTGTTGTGCAGGCGCTGTTACCCCATGTTGAAGAAGAAGCACAGAAATTTACTCCTGGTTCTGTATAATAAACAGTTATCCTAATGTGGTCAACCTCTGCTATGCTTGAGACAGTGAAAAAACCATGCAAAGCAACAGAAAAACCTACTCCAAAATTGGCTGCATTAATATTGGAAGCTGACCAGCTTAATCCCCATAAATCAGTTGCCCCTCCATAGGTTATGTAAGTATCGGTGGATGGCAGTACGGCGCCTGTGGATTTTTCATTTCCTTGAATTGTTCCTCCCTTGACTATTTTTATACTATTCTCATTAGGTAAGCCGGCAGTTGCTATTTTTCTTCCTAGCTGTTCAATTTCAACCTTTATGCCATCAATAGTCATTCCTGAAGGTATGGAAAATCCAAAATTTGTTGCTTTCAGATAATGCGATGTGGCCTCTAGAGGAGCCCCGCCAACCGCGTCGACATCATTACTTGTCTTGGCATTTGAAGGATTTTGCCATATCACTATACCCACTTCTGAACTGTCTACTACTGTTCCTGGATTCTTTGGTCCTTGAGAACTACTAGTAGCACATTGAGTTCTTGTTGTTTGTACAACTGAACTACCATCATTGCAATCAGTGCCAAGAGTAGTTATAAGCTTACAAGTACCGGCACCGTCTTTACTATGGCTTGAACCAACACAACTACTACAAGCACTGCAGCCCCAGGTTACATATCTGGCGCAAAAACTAGAACTACCAACATCATATCCATCATCATCACTATCAGTATATCCAGTCCTAGTTGGACCCATATACTTCAGCGTATTATCACAGTCTGAACTACCGTAAGCTTGAGCCGCTATAATCCAAAATGAAGTGCCGCTTGTATCATCATAGTATATCTTAAAATCACTTGGATCTCCAGCCTGAGCAACGTTTATACCAGCACTCACTCCAACACACTGAGTACTAACGCTGCCTATATAATGACCGTCAAAATCAGCATCGTTGGCAAGACCAGCAACATTCTGATAAACATTATTATTACCATCATTGCAGTCAGTTGTGCTTAAAGCATCTTTTGCCCTGACACCACCAGAACCAATTGATAAAACACTATTAGGTGCGTGGCTATCGACATCAGCATCTGTATAATATAAGTCGCCATTCCCAAAAGAGCCGGTTGATGTGGAAACAATTTGTGCACCAGAAGCTGTTATAATAATAGATTGACCTTGATTAAATATAAATGTAGAGCCAGACTCTATGGTAAGAGTTCTATCAGCAGCAATTGTCAAACTTCCTCCATCAATTCCTGCTATGGCATCAACTTCTGTAGTACAACTTGTTGATATTGTTGAATCTATTCCATGGGTAATTAGGCTTTGACAGGAATCTGTCCATGTCAGGGTTACAGAATTTTGGTTTCCTGCCAAATCTGTTGCAGTAATCTTTGTTCTGTATTCAATTGTATGAGTATCATTGACAATCCAGCTTACAGACCATGTTTCCGTGCTTCCACCGTCTCCAGATATATGCTCAAAATCCAGATTTAAAATGCTATTGTCCAGCTCTGTTATGGATGTGACAGTATCTATGCCATTTGGAGAAGAAACTTCAACAGTGAATGTTTGATTGTCCCCTGGTAAAACATCTAGAGGATTAACAATTGCCTTGATGAATTTAACAATTTCCTCTGACTGTGAAGAAAAACTATATTCTTTCATACCACTACCAGTAAATCCAAGCGCTGCAAAATTACCTTCAGGAGCTCCCACAACCCCTCCTGTAGCAATGCTTTTTCCTTTTTTGGCATCAAAAGTGTCAGAAAGGTCTCCTGTAGATTCTCTTCCAGAGCTTAGCTCATAAATTGGTGCAATAGAAACTGTTTCAAGCTCATTAGTGCTTATTTCAGTCAGTGTGAAAGTAAAACTCCTTTCTTCCAGCTCTTTTAAAACAGTGTCTTCTCTCATAATCTCACTGTTTTTTCCGTCAGAAAAAACAAAATTTATTCCCACAAAGTTTCCCTGCCCGGGATTTCTTTTAACAAAAACAGTTACAGTGACATTGTCTCCTGTAACCTCAACCTTTTTTATCTGCAGGTCAAGTGTGAATGCTCCCAAATCAATCTGCTCAGCCCCTTCCTGGATAAGGTTCCTTACCACAACCCATAAAATTCCCACAGAAACCAGAACAAGAAGAATTACAATCAGTGTTGTAATAACAGCCGACAGCCCCCTTTTTGATATAACAATATTTTCTCTATTTATTTTCAGAAAATCAAAATTAATTTCTCTCTTTCTTTTCCTCGTTTCCATTATTAAATATTCTTTATCTCTTTTTAGTTATTAAGCGCAGGACCGCCCCAGCCGGGAATCGGACCCGGATGTCCGCTAAGACCCCACTCTTAAGGCGAGTGCACTTCCAATTGTGCTTCTGAGGCAAGTCCTGCACCATTATCATTAACGGAAATATTTATATACTTAATGTCATTATAAATATTAATATCCGCTAAGATAAACACTTCCAATTGTGCTTCATAATTTTGGAGCATTTTTATTCTTTTTAACTTCATAGTTATTTAATTTTTTAGTTTTCATTTTATATGGAAATGAATGAATTAGTACCCCTCTTTTTTCAAGCATGTTAATCACAGGAATTTAAGATTTATAAAATTAACTTTAAATCAGTCCAAATACAATTTTAGAATTTAAAGAGTCTCTCATAATCTTTGTGATTCATCCAATCCAAGATTGCTGCTATAACTTCTACTTCTCTTGAAGGAGTAATAGAATATAATAATCTCCAAGATGAAGGTAAATTATAAATCCATAAGTTATTGATTTTATATTTTTGAATCAGTGATTTAGGATCAATTTCTTTTTTACATTTCTACCAACAAAAGCATTTTCCCAGATATCTTTTATTGCTCTTGTCATTGCCTTTTTAATTGGGTCATTATCAGGCAGATTATTAAAGGCATTTTCTAAATCCTCATCAAAGAACACAACCTTCTCAGGTTTCATATTTTTATTCCAGGCCTGTCTTTTATTCTTTCATAAAATTTAGGATTCCAAATGTATACAACATAACCTTCATTATCATAAGCTATTTTGTGTATGCTTTCAAGATATTCCATTATTACCTGAAAAGTCTGCCACATTACTTTTCTTGGCAGATTTTTAAACAAATCTGTTTTTCTATATTCCCCGCTGTTTTCATCAATAAACTTCTCAACCATCAAAACAGTTTGAAGCGTTGGAGATCTTGCAACATTTTTTGAATTTGTCGTTTCCATATTAATAATATCAATTGATACTATTTAAATTTTTCCTATTCCTGGATTGGTTGGCGGGAACGTGGTGATTAATTATGGATTTATTAAATTTACTTCTCCGCAACAATCAATCCTAAGAACTGTTTTCTCCATAATAATTACTCCATTTGCTCCAGTCAAACCTGTTTGCCATGAATTGGTTTTTACTTAATCCAAAGCCAAACTTATTTTTAAGGCTTTGTTTACTCTTCTCATAATGTAAGAATCCAAAGAACCGACTTTTTTAATTAACCGAGATTTGTCTATGGTTCTTATTTGATTTAACAATATTGTAGAATCCTTATCTAAACTAGAGTCTTCAATTGAAACAAAAACATTTGTTGGGAATTCTTTTGAGAATATCCTTGAAGTAATCGCTGCAACTATTGTTACAGGGGAATATATATTAGATTTATCATTTTGAATTATTAAGACAGGTCTTATTCCTCCCTGTTCACTGCCTTTTACAGGCTCTAAATTTGCTAGAAAAATTTCTCCTCTTTTTATGATCATCACCATTCCCACTTACTTAAATCTTCAATTGCTTCAAATTCTTTAGTTATCTTCAAATTCTCTTCCGCCATTTCTTTGCAGCCTTCTATAAGCAATTGTTCTTGTTCTCTTTTATATTTTTCAGCAATTTCCATGAGTTTTAAAATTACTTCTTCATAAGTTTCTTTACCGGTTTTTAGTCTATCTAAAATCTTTTTCACATCTTCATTAAGTTGAATTGTTGTTACCATATAACTATAGAATAACTATAGTTTATAATCCTTTCATTTCTATCTATTTTTATTTCCCCTCAAGTATGAATCCCTTTGCAGTGCCGTCCCCACATAATAATTGCCGTCCCACTTCTTCCAGTCAAACCTGTTTGCCGTGAATCTGTAAGAAACTTCTCTAGAAGAATCTACGTGTTTTATTAAACCTAAATCTTTATAATAAATAATTCCATTTAATCGTATGCAAAAAGAAAGAGTTTCAATTTTTATTGATGGAAGCAATTTGTATCATAGTTTAAAAGCATTGGGTGAAGTAAAGATTGATTTTAAAAAACTTATAAAAGAACTTTCTAAAGATAGAATTCTTATAAATGCTTTTTATTACATAGCTCCTTTAGATATTACCACAGATAAAAAGAAATACTGGAAACATCAAAAGTTTCTGGCTGAATTAGAAAAAATACCTTATTTCAAGGTTATTTTATGCACTCTTAGAAGGTATCTCAAAGAAGATGGAAGTTTTGGTTTTGAAGTTAAAGGAGATGATATATTCCTTGCTAATGATATGATTGTGGGTGCTTATGAGAATCTTTATGATACCGCAATTTTGGTTTCAGGTGATGAGGATTTTATTCCGGTTATAAATACTTTAAAAAGATTAAATAAGAAAACAGAGAATGCCTTCTTTATGCAAACATCGTCTAAAAAGCTAAGAAAATTATGTGATAAAGTTATCAATCTAAAAAATATCTTGGACAAGATCAAATTAGAAAAATAATTATGGGTCCGGTATTGTCCGAAGACCATACCGGGAAAGTTATTGAAATTATAACAACTTCAATCTTTAAAAATTCTTCGGTTTTCCAATCTACTTCATCGGAACAATAAGTCCTGCTGAATTGTTCTCAGTATAATAATTACTCCACTTGCTCCAGTCAAACCTGTTTGCCGTGAATCTGTAAGAAACCTCTCCACCAGAATCTACGTGTTTTATTAAACCTAAATCTTTATAATAAATAATTCCATTTAATCGCATGCAAAAGGAAAGAGTTTCAATTTTTATTGATGGAAGCAATTTGTATCACAATCTAAAGAGGTATAATATCAAAATAAGATTTGAGGATATTATTAAAAAACTAGAAACTAAAAGAGAAGTGATAAATATTTTTTATTATACGGCCTTATTGGACAAAGAGTATGATACAAAAGGGTATGAAAAACACAGGGATTTTTTAGATAAAATAAAGGAAATTCCTAAGTTTAATGTTGTTCTTTGTAATCTTAAAAAAATCGTTCTTAAAGATGGAACAATTTGTTACGAAATAAAGGGAGATGATATTTATTTGGCAACTGATTTAATTAAGGGAGCTTATGAAGATTTATATGATGTTGCAATTATCGTATCTGGAGATGAAGATTTTATTCCCGCTATAAAATTAGCTCAAAAAAATAATAAAAAAGTAATAAATGCTTTTTTCCCAAAGAGTTCTTCTTATTTGCTTAGAAATTGTTGTAATGGCTCAATTAATTTAAAGAAAGCTTTATTATAAAGAAGTCCCAATATGGCGAACCATACCAGGACAATTATTAAAATAATAATAACTTCAATCTTTAAAAATTCTTCGGTTTTTCTTTCCTACTTTCCTGGAACAATAAGTCCTGCTGAACTGTTCTCGGTATAATAATTACTCCATTTGCTCCAGTCAAACCTGTTTGCTGTAAATTTGATTTAACAAATAATCTTTTATATCGTATTATCTTTAGTGGTTAATGACATATTTAGTTTATACAACTAAGAATTTTGATAAAGAAGCTGGAAAATTATCTAAGGAAGAGCAAAGAAGAATACAAAATATATTCTTTCAGGTAAAAAATAACCCTTATGTTGGAGATCATTTACAGATCAAGATATTAAGGGAAAAAAGGATAAGAGAAAAGAGAATTTATTATTTGGTCTTTGATGATTTAAAAGCTATTTTATTTGTTGCGATTAGTAATAAGAAAGCACAGCAAAGAACTATTGACTATATCTTAAAATACCTTAATGAGTATAGGGCTTACTTAAAGGAATTATTAAAAGATAAGAATTAGGCAACTCTCTTAATTCTCCCGGCTTTAACGTCATCCAAACTATCTTTAAATTGCTTGACTAAATTCCAGTCTACTCCTCTTAGTTCTCTAAATAATTTTAATTCCTTTAGCATTCTTTCATACTTATCTCTTGGAATTCTTACCGTTTCCATAGGTAGAAGTGTAAGAAGAATTATTTAAATCTTTCCTATTTTAGATGGTTGGCGGGGACGCATGGATTTATTATGGATTTAAATTCCCAAACTATTTCATCGGAACAATCATCCCAGTAACATTTACTTCTGCCAAATTATTTCTGTTTCCCCAGTCAAATCTGTTTGCTGTTAGTCTGTAAGAAATTATTAAGAAAAACATTTAAATATTAAGAAATTTTGTTTATACTATGAAAAGCGAATTATCTTGCAGTGTTTCTATGCATGAAGAATATATGAATGGTAAAAGGGTTTTTGTAGCTGATTGTGTAGAACTTGGTATAAGTGATTTCGGTGAAAGTATAGATGAAGCTCTAAATAACCTAAGAAATGCTGTCCGCCTTCTGTTGGAAGAAGCTCCTGAAAAAACAGATTTATTAAAAAAAGACACTCCTGTTTTTGTTACTAGGTTGCCTCTCTAAAATTAATTCCTGACTGTTTTTCTATACTTTTTAAAGTTCCAATTGGGTATGATAATTACTCCACTTGCTCCAGTCATGCCTGTTTGCTGTAAGTCTGTATGAGACCCTCTGCTGATAGCTATGTTAAAGATTTATTTGGGTGACTAGAAATCTATACTTACCTCTGGTTTATCTCTAAGAATATATTTTGCGTTAAGTATTTCTATAGCAACAGGATTGCCTTCTTCATCATAATCTATTATTAATCCATTTTTAATTTCGTCGCTTTCAGATATTTTTCCCTCTTTAAAACGCACATAAATCACGTTAGCTTCTTTATCATATTTTATTTTCATTTTATCTCCAATATTTCTTTAGTTTAGATGTTTTATATACAGTGATTCCAATTCTTAAATCTTTCTCTTCTTTGAAAATAACTCTTATCAAATATTGTTTATTTTTATCTAAATACCTTCTTTGAGCTATTTTCAATCCCTTTAAGTCCGGAACAATTTGCTCTGGATTGGAAAGTGTTTCTTTAATAAGACCCACATCTATGCCTCTTTCTTTTGCCTGTTCTTTGAAATGTCTTAATAACTTAATCCGCATCTAATATACAGAGTGTTTATATTTTTATTACTTTCCGCTTATTTCTTCTCAAATAAACTTTCCCAAATTTATTTCAAAGGAACAACCATTCCCTTAGATTTATTTTCTGTGTAAAGTGTGCTCCAATCCATCCAATCAAACCTGTTTGCTGTAAGTCTGTAAGAAACTTCTCCACCAGAGCTTCCAGATATTGTTAGTGTATTTTCTTTTGGATTTTTCTCATACCAGACATTTCCGTTGAAGCCAGGTGTTAAAAATACCTGCAGGTTTTCCATTTCATTACCGAAGTCTGTTATCTGATAAAACAACCAGAGGTCAGAACCTTGTTCCAGGTTTTTGAAATCTATTGTGTAACTGCTGTTTAATCTAACTGTTCCAGTGACTTCCTCTTTCACGCCGCCAGCCATACCTGGAAGGTAAGTTGCGTATCTAATCCCATCTATATTATAAATAGGGTCATAGGTGTTTGCATCGATTTTGTCTACATTTATTATATCATTTCCTGACATGTTCAGGTTTCCACCGACGATGTTAAGTTTCCCGCCTGTTGGGGTACTCGTCCCTATTCCTACTTCACCTGTGTTTTGTTCTATTACCATCCAATCACCTCCTTCCCAAAATCTTAAAGTACCTGCACTATTATAAATAACAAATCTATCAGTAATAGCTCCTCTATCTAAGAATGAAATTCCTGCTCCACCTCCTTGAACTTCAATAGATTCACTACCTTCCGCAGCACTATGTGCTCCAGAAGTATCAACAACAAGTTGCCCAGAATCAATAGATAATTTTTCTAATGGATTCGTCGTACCAATGCCGACGTTGCCGTCTAAATTGATAGTTTGAAGAGCACCACCATCCCAATAACCAATTCTTATATAATCACTTGCCGCATGAGCACTGAGAAATCCATATTCTGTTATAGCACCGCCTGTTGATGAAATTCTTATCTGGTCTAAAGCATCTCCCGCTCCAGCAAGATGTAAGGGGGCACCTGGACTCGCCGTGCCGATGCCAACGTTGCCTCCTGTTAAAAATGTCACTTCGGGGTCACCAGTTGAATCATTGAAAACTAATGCTCCGTCTGAAGCTTGCCTAAAGATATTCCAATAAAATGTGTCATCAGTATGTGTCAATCTTAAATGGTCATTATTTGTGCTTAGAATATCAAGTTTTGTATCAGGACTCGTTGTTCCTATTCCGACGTTGCCATTCTGATCGAATGCGGCAGTCATACCTTGTCCGGGCCTATGTATCACTAGTTGACCAGCATTTTCAAGATAAATACCATAATCATTGGTAGCACCAGCAACTTTGTTTAAGAATTTAATGCCAAAAGGTGTGCTATCATCAGCATCTAAGATTAGCAAATTTCCATTAGTGGTATCTTCAATATATAGATTGGCATCAGTTGGACTACTTGTTCCTATTCCGACGTTACCAGCGGAGGTATCAACGTATAACTGATTCGTATTAACAGCAAAATCACCAGTACCTGAGAGACCAACATTTAGATTAGATCCAGCTTTAGGAGTCAAATCCATCTGCCCAGCAACCGCCATGTTTATGAAATTTGATACCCCGGTGATGCCAATTACTGCACCGCCGCTCTGGCTGAAAGTAATACGGTTAGTTGTTCCTCCGCCGATAAACAGGCTCGTCTGGTCGCCTGTAGGTGTAGTAATTTCAACTGTGCCACCCGAAACATGAAGCTTTGTCGTTGGATTCGTTAATCCGATGCCGACGTTGCCGCCATTTGGATTGAGTAGAAGGTCTGTTCTGGTTACTCCTAAATTTACAGCTTGAATGACCCCAAAACCATTCCCGTCAGTACCCACGCCTAACAATAAAGATTTTGTAGTCGTTGCTGAATCGGAAAGCCTTAAGTGTTGAGTTCTTGCAGTACCATCCCAGTTAGCAATATCTGCTATTGAAGTTCCTGCAATTTGTGATTGCAATCTCGCACCTGGACTCGTTGTTCCAATGCCGACGTTTCCTGAGGAATCAATTCTTATTCTTTCAGAATTGTTCGTAGCCAACACTAAGTCGCTATCGGTGAATGTGCCTATTCCCATAATAGCGCTTCCACCTGGTTGACCAAGCAACAGTACTGCGCTAGTCATAGAATTCCCAAACAATGTTTCTGAGTAAGTTGGGCCGTGGGCACGTATATCTATATTACCACCACTTGCCTCGGTGTTTCTGAAAGTAGTAATAAGGCGACTAGCATTTCCTATACTAAAAAATGAAGGATTCGTTATAGTTTCTGCACTGGATACTTCTAATATTTGTCCAGGACTCGTCGTTCCTATTCCGACTTTATTTGAAGAAGTATTAACAACAAGACCAGTGCTCCCAGAAGAATTCCCGATATGCACAACTCCACCACCAGTCATATCACGCCCAATGAATAAGTTACCTCCTGATTGTAAGTTATCTATATTTATTCCACCACCTGCACCTGAAAAGTCATCAATTGACAATTGATGAGCAATGCCTGTAATATTCACCATTCTGGCACCAGATGTATCAACCACATGTAATTTTGCAGTAGGACTCTCTGTCCCGATACCGACGTTTCCTGCAGAATTTATTGTGACTTTGGTCGAGGTTGTTCCACCAGTTCCTGTTCTAAACTCGTAAGAGTTAACTCCCCCTGTTCCAGAGACTAGGCGACCGAATATGAAACTTGTTGTGTCTGTTGCTCCTGAGTCCGCCCATAATGCTTGGACTGGTTGAGAATTATTGCCAGTAATCGTGTATAGGGCATTTGCGTTATCCATAGCGATACTGCCAGCAACGTGTAATTTCTGACTCGGACTCGTCGTCCCAATACCTACATTATCTCCTGTGTTTGCTAAAATGACATCTGTTCCGCTTCTGTTCCAGGCTGATGAGTTTCCTCCGCCTCCTCCAGCCGGACATCCAACACATGAACCCACATATAAAGTTCCTGTAATATTACCATCTCCTAAAACATTCAACAAGTTTTGTGGTGAGGTTGTGTTTATTCCGACGTTGCCGCCGCCTTGATTGATTGCCAATGTAACAGCTCCAGTCCCACCAGAATCAATATGTCCAATAGAGTTATCTGACCAAATATTTACACGGTGAGCTCCAGTAGAGCCAACTGCGGCAATTGCTCCATTGACAGTATCGTCTCCAAACACATCTAATGTACGAATCGGACTCGTCGTGTTAATGCCGACTTTTCCGTTAGCATCAATTAATATTCGGTTAGTTGATACCCCAGCAGTCCCGAATTGGAATGCAACGGTATCTGCTACAGGTCCATTCAAAACAATAGCGAATTGAGGGTTGTTCCCTGCAAGATTCTGGAGCCGCAAGCCTTTTTGAGAAGGCGTGCCTGAAACATTAATCTCATTGACAAATCCCGACGCTGTGGCTGTAGACTGAATGGTGCCATTTACATCTAGTTTTGTCCCTGGGCTAGTTGTTCCTATACCGACGTTTCCTCCTGTTATTCTTACTACTTCACCAGTAGAATCTTCAAGTTCAATTTCTCCCCCAGACAATACAAGATTTCCAGTTGAGTTAACGAGAACTGAACCAGCACCAGAATTTTGTATAGTGAGATTTCCAGCAGATGTATCCACTAGTAGATTCCCAGAAACGTGCAGTTTCTGCGCAGGACTACTCGTCCCAATGCCAACATTTCCACTCGTCGTATTAACATAAAAATCACTCGTGTCTATTGCAACAATTGTTCCATCATCTGTTATCAAGGAATCTCCAATTGAGTTTGCTCCTGTGAATTTTGCAACTGTATTCGTGGTTCCAGAGCCATTAACAACATTTGAAGGGTCAACGCTCACACAAGTCAGAGTATCACCAATAACCTGAACAGCTTGTCCTGCTGCACACCCTGTCGGATAATTTGTTAAATTATCCCAGCCAAGAAGATTTGTTCCATAATTCAAAGCAACAGTTTCTGTATATCCTTCACCTGGTGTTCCTGAAACACTGATGCCACTTCCAGCTGCAACATCTCCAACAAAATTTCCTGTTGTATCTGTTATTAATTCAACAGAATCTGGTTGTATTGTTGTTAAACCTGTAGATGAAATATTTATATCTCCTGACATTGTTTTAGTTTCCCAAGCAGTTCCAGAGCCAATCAAAATATTTCCAGAAGAAGCTGTAGTTATTCCTAAACTAGTTCCGTTGATTGCTGCTACAGTTGGATTAGGATATGTCCCACTTAAATCACCACCAGCACTTTGTCCTTCATCAATAAAATTATTTGATAAGTAAGTTGTGTTAAGTGCAACATCATCAGCATTTACTATTATTCCTGTTCCTGCTCCAATGTCAAATGTTCTGTCAGCTGTCAAATCTCCTCCACCTGTCAATCCAGAACCAGCAGTTAATGTTCTTCCTGCATGAATTGCTTGTCCTGATGCTGTTCCTTGTGTTCCTAAATATAAAATTCCTGTAAAGTTTCCTGTTCCAACAACATTCAATGTGTTTTGTGGGGTTGTTGTGTTAATGCCGACGTTTCCACTTGGCATTAAAGAAAGAACAACTGGAGTTACTATGCCAGAAGAAAAAATAAGTGCATTAGCTTCTCCTGCGCCTGAACCATCGTTCCTTATTGCCCATTTAATAGTTCCTGATTTTAATAACCGAACTGCTGAATCAGTAGCAGAATCTAATTCTAAAATAGTTCCTCCTGCAGGATTGTTTCCCCTAAATACCGTGACTCCCGCGGGGTCAGAACCATTTACTTCCAGAAGTTCTGAAGGACTTGTCGTCCCTATTCCAACTCTTCCATTTTCATCAACTATGAATAAATCACCTGCACCAGCAGAACTTGAACTAACCATAAACCCTCCCTGTATTGTTCCATTAATTACTTCTAAAGTAGCGTTAGGTGATGCTGTTCCTATGCCAACCAGAGGTGAGTTGCCGCCTGTAAATGCCGTTATTTCATTATCATTCTCTCTGGAGAACACCACATTTTGACCAGGAACCCCGCTTCCGCCGTCTTTCGTGTAGATGCGGATATCCTTACCAGAACTGGGAGAATAGAGTATCGTGCCGCTTGCATCATGCGTGATTTGGAGGAAGGAATCGCCACTGTTGGGTGCAGCGAACGACCTCTGAAAGTTGGCTCCGCCGACGACAATGAACTTGTTGGCTTCACCAATAGAGTTATATGGTCCTATTTCAGTGGAATGGATAGTGGAACCAATGCCGACGATGCCTGTATCTCCTTCAAATGTTACAAACTCTGTTCCAGAATCATCCAGGAAGCCAAGCCTGTAATCTCCTGCAGCAGAATTCCAGTCAATTATATTTCTCAAAGTAATATTTCTGAAAGACTGGATGATTCCTCCTGCCGAGGCATTTGAGTCATATTTTCCCATGAAAATTATGTCAGGACTATTTGAGCTTGAGTTGTCTGATGCATCGCTTGCAGTTATATTCAAGTTTCCTGTTAAAACATCACCTGTTTCATTTATCCAGATATCTGCGACCTGCCCGGAACCAATTAAAATTGGTGTGCATGTTATCGTATCTCCAATAACTGTTATTGTTTCATTTGCGTTGCATGCTGTTGGATAATCTGTTAAGTTTGCCCAGCCTAAATTCAAGTCAGAAGTCAAATCAACATTAGTAATAGTGCCGTCCAAAATATGAGTTGTGTTTACTGAGCTTGCAGCCAGGTCATCTGCAATTATTGTTCCATCCAAAATTTGTGTGGTGTTAACAGCATTTACAGCAATCTTTGAATTTGTTATTGCTGCATTAGCAATCTCAGTTGTTCCTATCTCCCCGGCTGGTAATGAGACCGTTCCTGAAGAAATTGTAAGCCCATTGTTCCCGGTTATAAGACCATCAACATCAAGTGTTCCATTAATTATGGCATTTCTTCCGACAGCCAAATCTCTCCACCTGAAAGTCGCATTTCCAAGGTCAAACTGGTTATCAAGCTGAGGTATAAGAGAACCGTTTATATTTAAGTGACTTACATTCAGACTCGTGATATTGACAAAGAATCCTGTCTGTACATAGATATCTCCTCCAACTATAGAAAATCCGCCCTGCTGCCAGCCGCCGTTGAAATCAAAATCACCGTAAACAGAAGTGTTTAAAGGCATGAAGAATGTTGAATCAAATCCGTCCAAAGTTTCTGCGTCAGTTATATTCACACAAGTAAGAGTATCCCCTATTACCTGCACAGCCTGCCCTGTTCCACAGCCGGCAGGATAATTTGTAAGATTAGTCCATCCTAAAAAGTTTGTTCCGAATGCAACTGAAATTGTCTCTGTATAATTTTCTCCTGGTGTTCCTGAAACAGAAATTCCATCACCAGCTGCAACATCCCCGACAAAATTTCCTGTTGTGTCTATTCCTAAAGCAACAGAATCAGGCTGTATTGTTGTGGCTCCTGTGCTTGAGATATTTATATCTCCTGATACAGTTTTTGTTTCCCAAGCACTTCCAGAACCAATCAGAATGTTTCCAGAGCTTGCCGTGGTTGTTCCAAGAGACGTTCCATTAATTGCTATAACACTTGGGTTTGGATATGTTCCTCCAAGGTCACCTCCTGCTGATTGTGATTCATCAATATAATTGTCTGATAAATAAGTTGTATTTACCTGTATATCGTCTGCATTGACAATAATCCCGGTTCCTGCGCCAATATCCAAAGTCCTGTTTTGATCTAATTGCCCACCACCAGCCAAACCAAGGCCTGCAAATATGAAAGGATAATCTGCCAATTTACTCCACAAAATTCCTGCACTTGCTGCAATATCTGCATTAAGAATTGTCCCGTCAATTATCTGTGTTGTATTTACTGCATCAGGAGCTATTTTTTGGTTTGTAACAGAACCATCTGCGAGTTCTGTTGTTCCTACAACTCCTGCCCCTATCTGCAGATTATTGTAAACACCTGAAACATCTCCTGCAAAACTTGTAGCTACATCCAGCACAGCATTTTCAGCCTGATAAATTGTTCCTGTAAAATTTCCATCTCCAATGACATTCAGGGTGTTTTGTGGGGTTGAAGTGTTAATGCCGACATTTCCTGTGTTAAAATAAATATCACTACCGTTTTGGCTCCATAAACTTCCTGCACCACCAGAACCAAAAGCATTCCAGTCTGTGCCATTGTATGCCTGGAATTCAGAGCCTGTCCACCTCATAGCTCCTGCTTCTGCATTTGAAGTGGTTCCCAATTGTATTCCACCTACAACATCCAGCTTTTGACTCGGACTTGTAGTTCCAATTCCAACCTGATCAGTGTTTGAATTAACAAAAAATGTACCGGAGTCAACAGTTAAATTTCCTCCAACAATAAGGTTATTGCTTATGTCTGCATCTGTTGCAAAAATCTTGGTAATCCTGGTTACCAGACTTCCTAAAAAATCAAAGAAACCAGTATCCACATCAGTGATATTAAAATCACCCATATTCAGGTTTGAATCAACAGAAATTTCGCTTAGATTAACCTGTGTTGCCCTGAATGAATATGGGACACGACCAAGCTGAGAAACGTCTTTCAGAGTGCCATCACGATAATAACACAAATAATACTGCCTGTCAAAATCCAAACTGCTCAGATTTCCCCCTCCAGAACCAACAGTTGGAAGATAAATAGAAACAATACCTCTTGAATCAGTGGTTTGCTGCGTGGAGTGATTATAGACAACTGGCCCTAAACAGCTTGAATTAGAACTTTCAGTTATATTAAATCCAAAAACAAATGTTCCTTCCTCAATTGAGCCATTTGCAAAAGTTGTCTGAATATTCAAATGAAACGTGTCATTGATTGGAGCGGCAGAGATTAAGTTTGAAAATAAGATTAAACTTGCGGCAAACGTCAAACCAAACAATAATTTTTTAATTCCGCTGGATTTCTGTTTTGGTTTTTTGACTGGTTTTTTGTTTTTTTGTTTCACAGAATACTTTTTAAATTCAATCTTTTTCTTGCTAAATGAAAGATACCATACACTACTTGGCATATCATAACAAAATCTTAAGTAATCATAAAGATTAGGGAATGTTTCGGGGTCAAAAGAGCACGTTTTAGGCCCTTTTTGTAAATTTTTCCAAAATTAGGTTTTACCTTACAATTTATGAGTGTAAGTAAAACAAACAACATGGTTCATCGTCGATAAAATTCTGTTTTATATGGTGTAAGTAAAATTTATAAAAGCCAGAATCCTTATTATCAAAGAAAAAAGAGGGCAAATGAAGCAACCAATCAAGATTTATCTGGATTTTGAAACAAAAAAGAAGTTGCTGGAGAAAGCAAATGAAACTGGTTTTTATGGCAGAGGAGCCTTAACAAGATTCATAGAAAAAATATCTGCAGAAGATATATGTTTTTTAGATGAAAATTTAAGAAAAATGCTAAAGGCTTTATTTCCAAATAGAGATTAAAAATAAAACTGGAAGAAGAATACATTTATCTAATAAGACTTTGTTAATAGAAATGTTTTTAAAATCTAAGGATTATGTATAACTAATGGAAAAACAAATCGGAATT
This sequence comes from Candidatus Woesearchaeota archaeon, assembly GCA_964617015.1. GTDB lineage: Archaea > Nanobdellota > Nanobdellia > Pacearchaeales > GW2011-AR1 > ASMP01. Next base: position 26,320 of record CAZTVG010000004.1, read on the forward strand.
AATATTATTATAGAGAAAGAAAAAAGAGATTCAGAAATTGTGTTTATAGCTTCAAGTCCAGATATAAATGTATTTGTAGAAGGAAAAAATATTGCTGAAGTAAGAGACAAATTTATAGAAGGAGTTAAAAATCATCTTGAAACATTCCCAGAAGACAGAAAACTATTAATGAAAAGAGGGAATTTAGATATGCCCATAGTTCAAAGAATTTTCTTGTAATCAATAAAATTCTTCTTTAGGTATCCCTGTTAATCTAGCTATTTTGTTAAATACTCCTATTGTTGTTAAAGGTAAAACAACTGTGATATGAATCTTTCCATTCGATAATGAAACATGGCTCCCTTTTCTGCTTTTTACCTCATAGCCATTTTTTATTAAGACCTTAACTATATTTTTTCCTTTCACCACTTTTGGGGTTTTCATATAACCTAAAAAAGAAACAAATTTATAAATATTAATGTTACTTATTAGATTTATGAGCCCGTAGCTCAGCCTGGCCAGAGCACTGCTCTTATATGAACCTAATTCATAAGAGTTAGTTTCTTTTAGATATGTTCTAAGAGAGGCAGGGGTCCTCGGTTCAAATCCGAGCGGGCTCATGTTTTGTTCTAAGTTTTAGTTATCTTTAAAAACTAATTTCTACAATTCTTTTCATGCCCCGATAGTTCAGTGGCCAAGAATGCGGCCCTTTCAAATGGCAACGTTAGTTGACGTTTAGTCAGAAGCGAAGCGATGAAGCACGGCCGTGACCCGGGTTCGAATCCCGGTCGGGGCATTCACGCTGAAAAACGACCACGCCCATGCGGGGCATTGCTAATCCCCACACCTACCCCCACCAAGGGCATTGAATCAGGAAAAGTTCAAATCCCCTATGCGGATTTGAATAATTAACTATTTAAATAATACGATAAATAATTCTTACTCAGAGTAGTTCTAAAAAATTATTAGGCTAAGAATAGAAATCTTTAAATACTGATAAATCAATAATATTATAGATAAATCAATAGATAGAAAATGGTAAAAATAGAAAGAAAACAGGAAGAAGGTTTTCGTGCAATTTTTGGAGACTTAGAAATTTCTCATTTAGAGGGAACTATAATTGCCTCTTTCTTCCCAGAAGCTGAAGAAATGACCATAAAAGAGATTCAAGGAAGGATAGGCTATTCTTATGAAAGAGCTAATTCTGCATTAAAATCCCTAACTGAAAAGAAGATTGTTGTTGAAAAGCAAAAAGGAAAAACTCTTATTTATTCTCTTGACACAAACAGTATATATTCATATAGTTTAGGTTTTAATAGATATACACTTCAAAGAGAGGTCGATTTTATCAAAAAACATAGACCAATCTATAAAGCAATTAAAGAAGTAGAAAATCATCCTTTTTCATGGAGTGTAATTTTATTTGGAAGTTATTCAAAGGGAACTGAAACTAAAGGAAGTGATGTTGATTTGATGGTTACTTGTATTCCTTCTAAAGAAAAAGAGGTAAACAATTTTATCAAATCACTAGAACATAAATACGGGATTAATTTTTCTCTCGTAGTTTTGCCAATGCATGAATTCTCAAACATAAAAAAAGATAATCCAGAATTATGGAATGACTTAAAGATGTATGGAATAGTATTTAAGGGGGATGATAATTTTTATTTTTGGATGTATAAAAATGAGAGCAGTTAATTGGTATATTAGACAAGGGCAACTTTCAAAAGATAATTCATATAAGAATTTAGCAAATAAATTCTTACAAAAAGCTAGACAAAATCTTATAACAATGAGCATTCTCTCTGAATTAAACGATAATAAAAAAGCAAGAGATTTACTAAAAATTCCTAAAGATTACGATTCAAATGAATGGGTTGTAATAACTGGATATTATGCTATGTACTCTGCTGCAATCTCGCTATTAGCTAAAATAGGTTATAGAAGTAAAAACCATACAGCGACATTGTGTGTTTTAGAAGAATTTTTTGTTAAAAAGAAAATTTTAGAAGAAGATATTTTAATATTGCTCAAATCAGCAATGTTTCATAAAGAAGAGATTGAAAAGCTATCTGATGCAAGACATAAAAGAGAAATAGCCCAATATAGTATAACAAAACAAACAACAAAGACAATTGCAGAAAAAATAAAGAAGGATGCTTATGATTTTATCAACAAATGCGAAGAGATAATTGAAAAGAAACAGAAAATTAAATAAACTCCGACGACTTATGTTCATTAACAATAATAAAAAGAGGAAAAAACAAGTAAATACTTGAAGAGGGCAAATCCCTCTTGGGGCATTGACTAAAATTCAAATCCTATGTTGGGCATTGTCCAAAAAATGGCTTTTTGCCACCCCCGGCAGGGGCGCTTACGCTCTATTAGGGCTTGTAAAGAAAAATTATTTATATTGAATATACAAAGCAGAGCTTGGGAAATATTTATAAGCATGAGAAATATTAAGAATTCATGTTTTTAAAAAATAAAAAAGTTGTTAGGATAATTCAGATTCTTTTTGGACTAACACTCATATTATTTGGACTAAATATGTTTTTTCCATTTATGCCGGGACCTCAATTTAATGAAGCTGGAACAGCATATCTTGGAGCTTTATTTAATACAGGCTTTATTTTCCCTGTGATGGGAATTGTGTTTCTAGCAAGCGGTATAATGTATGTAATCGGGAAGTTTAGTGCTTTTGCCTCTGTGTTATTGTTTCCTTTTAGTTTTAATATTATATTGTTCCATATATTTCTTGATACTACCGGAATTTTAGTAGGTCTTAGTATTCTCGTGCCGAATGTTTACTTTATTATAATTGACTTGAAAAAATTCAAACCGCTTTTTTCTTAAGCAGACTAATAATTTCAAATCTTATATTATTTGAAAATGTCTTAAAAAAGAGTTTATATGGTAATTTTTTTATCTGATAACTTTATCACATGTTTTATTTAATTGTTTTCATAAAATAGCGCACAAATCTTGTATTATAAAAATAAGCCATGGGCTGTTTCAATCAGGGTGCTTTACTCACCTTTAAACTTGACATAAATTAATATAGTCAATAATTTCTTATCCTTCATGGTAAATGTAGGAGATATTAAAGCTTCTTATGACGCTCTTGATGAACTTTGGCTTTCAAGTATGAGTGATATGTTTGGAAAGGATGTACTTCTTGACATCACAGGTGCACGATATAATGGAAACTATAACTTACCTTATTTAGACGCCCAAAAAAATAAGCAGATGTATATTCTCAAGCAAATCAAATTTAAGAAAGGTGATAGGGTGCTCGATATTGGGTCTGGCTGGGGTCCCATGCTAAAAACCATAGATAATAAGGGGGGTCATTCGGTGGGAATTACTCTTTCGCCTGCGCAAGTGAAATACTGCAGGCAAAACAAACTAAATGCTTTTCTAATTGATTGGAAAGAAATAATATCTAATAAAAAGAAAAATGAACAGATAAGCTCTATTTTTAGCAAACCCTTTGATTCAGTTATTTCGGTTGGAGCCTTTGAACATTTCTGTAGCATTGAAGAACTAAAAGCAGGCAAGCAGGATAAGATTTATAGAGAGTTTTTTAAAACAGCCTATGAATTATTAGAATCTAAGGGAGTATTGTACCTTCAAACAATGATCTGGGGAGGGCGGGGTGTTCCTGATTTAAATAAAGATGTAGACAGTTCTGCCACACTACATTCTTTAAAAAGAATTTACGGACAATGGAAAGCGTATTTTCCCGGATCTTGGCTACCCAGTAATGAGGAACAGATTGTAGCGGCTGCCAAACCTTATTTTGATCTAATAAAATGTGAAGACAGTAGACTTGACTATGTAGAAACTGCCAGAGTTTGGCTTGAAGCGATAAATGTTTCAGGAGGATTTAAGAAAAAAATGGCTTGGTTAAAATTTCTGAAAAAAGGACTCATAAGACCGGAGCTAATTGCTAGATATAGGTCTTTGAGAGAAGATGCTTTTTCAAGAGGTTTCGCGTATGATATGATTGGTCACAGAAGACTTACTTTCAAAAAGAAGAAATAACTCCAGAAATGACATTGAACCCTTGCCACCTCTCAACTCGATCAGGGCGTACCTAATTAGAATTAACTAAGCTCTCATATACAGACAAATAACCATTAACTTCACTCTCAATACTGAAATTTTCTTCAACATGTTTTCTGCAAGCTAAAGGACTTATGGA
>CAZTVG010000004.1:30605-41954 GCA_964617015.1 Candidatus Woesearchaeota archaeon
CTATGACAGGAGTTCCGCAAGCCATTGCCTCAATCATAACCAGACCAAAAGGCTCCCTCACCTGTATAGGCATCAAACATGCTGTAGCTTTTTTTAAATATTCAAAAACTTCATCCTTACTTTTGAGTCCTTCATAAATAATATCCTTTTGATTTATGTTTGGTTTTATTTTTTCTCTCCAAAAACTATTTTCTTCTGAGACTGGTGACCCAACTAAGACTAACTTTTTTCCAGCTTTCTTTGCTATCTCTATTGCTAAATCCACACCTTTTTCAGGAATAATTCTCCCAGCATATATTAAATAACTTTCTTTTTGTTTATTCCAAGGAATTCTCTTAACATCAACTCCATGATACACTGTTGCAATAAAATTTAAATCAGGAACCGGTTCCCTTTGCGAATCACTTATTGACACATAATATTGTGAATTTTTCATATATTTGAGTATCCCACCTATATCATTATCTAAGGGTGAATGGAGTGTTGTTACTGTTGGAGTTTTAACTAATTCTGAAAAAAGTCCTGATCTTGGAACTTGACTATGTATTATATCAAATTTGCCTTTTTGTGCCAATCTGTAGGCCTGTGAGAGCAACATCATTTCATATCCTAAATGCTTCCCAAGGCCTATCAAAGGATCAGTATAGCAATCAAGGGGGTGGATACTTTCAAGTTTTGCAGATGTTTTTGAATTCCCACTAGCAAACAAAGTTACGTCAAGTCCTTTTTTTACAAGTCCCTCTGTAACATCATAAACATTCCATTCAGGAGCTCCTGACCAACCATCTGGCACAAACCCATTAGTAGGAGGAATTCTCAGGACATTTGAAGCAATCATAGCCACTCTTAAATTATCTGCCATTTTCAATTATTCTTTTATAAAGGTTTAAATAGTTTTCAGCTTCCGTCTCAATACTGAAATTTTCTTCAACATGTTTTCTGCAAGCTAAAGGACTTATGGAACCAATGTTATTAACTGCTCTAACCATGGCCTCCAAATCTTCTTCTTTATCACCTGTTTCCTGAATCACAAAACCAGTTTCTCCGTCTTTAACAACTTCTGGAACAGATCCTCTTGAATAAGCTATGACAGGAGTTCCGCAAGCCATTGCCTCAATCATAACCAGACCAAAAGGCTCTGACCACTGAATGGGCATTAAAAACGCTACAGCTTTCTGATATAATGGAATTTTTTCTTCATCTGTCTTTGGACCCACAAATTTTATCTGATCTCCGTCAATATTTGGTTTAATCATCTCTTCCCAGTATGCTTCATTGACTGAGTGAACTTCTCCTGCAATTACTAATGGCCTTCCTGTTTTTTTTGCTATTTCAATTGCAATATGTTGGCCTTTTTCAGGAGAAATCCTTCCTATTGAGAACAAGTAATCTTCTTTACTGTCATTTAAAGTAAATTTGTCTGTGTGAATTCCATGATATATGACTTCTTCAATTTTTATTCCGAACTGCTTGAATTCTATTTTTTGTGAATTACTGATTGCATTAAAGAAAATTCTTTCTTTTTTTTCAGCAATATCTCTCCATCTTTGATAAAGATGCTGGTGTCCTTTAGAAAAAGTTCCATGAAGAGTTTGAAGAATAGGTGTTCTTATATTATGCATAACTCTTTTAAAATAATCTGTGGTTATGACGCCTGCACCAGGATGATCATGAACAACGTCTATACTTCTGTCATTAAGCAATAAATCTATGCTTGTTTTATAATGTTGAGCAGTAAGTTTATTACTTTTAGCTATTTGTCTTTTTATTGGATTTCCATTTATGCTCCACAGGCTTTTAGGTATTGTTTTTACAAGAGTGCCTTCCACAATTGAATCACCTGGCGCAGCAACAAGGGACTCATGACCTAATTCTGTATAAACTCCATCCAAATAACTTATAACTCTCTCTGTTCCTCCGTATTTCAAATCAGGTCTAACAGGAAGACCTATTGCACCTATTTGTAAAATTTTCATTTTTCCCTTGTTCCTAATTTGTTTATAAAACCTTTGTTTTAATCCGAAAATGGCAAAAGTTACATTAAAAAAATCACTTTTCTTTATATATTTTTCCTAAGTTTTTGGGAATTTATGGAATTTCAAGAAAAATGCTACTTCACCCTTTTTACCATGTCAAAAAAAGATTTTTTTTCAAATAAAACTATCTTTGGCTTGTTTTCTTCGAGACCAATATGAACCTTAAGCAATCCAAGCATGCTGATAAACACCGTACAGATCAAAAGGTTTTTTCCCTTAACGTTTTGCAGGGAAATTATTATTTTCTGGAGTTTGTTTTTAATATTCTGTTTTTCCATTTCATCAAGAATCAATTTTTCCATTTCCTCAAATTCAAAGTCAAAATTCGTGGAAAGTTTTTCAGGCACTCTTTCTATAGTTAACTCAACAGGAATCTTTTCAATTTCTTTCTCAAGCTTAAAACTAAACATCTGTTTTTTTTCCGGAATGTAGAAGTCAAGATGCCTCTGGTTGTCTGTGCCTTCCTTATCCACTGTAAAGAATCCGGAACAAATATATGCCCCAGGACTTTCTTTCATAAATTTCTTAAATACTTCTGAGGAATGTAGTTTCTCAAGATAAAACTGAAAATTCATTTCTTTTCAGAGATTTCCTTCTTTAAAGACTTTATGAATTCCTTAAGGGTAATTATTTTGATTTTTTTATCTCCGCGAATTCTTAAAGCAACCCTCTTTGTTTTTTCTTCTTTGTCCCCGATTACAACAATATAGGGAATTCTCATCAGTTCAGCATTTTTGACCTTAGATGATAAAGTTGTAGATACAAAATCAGCATCAATTCTCAAACTAGGAATTTCCCCTGCCAGTTTCTTGATGACCCCTCTGCCATATTTTGAATTCCTGTCTGTAAAGCTCAAAATTCTCACCTGGATTGGGGCTAGCCATGTAGGCAACCTGCCATGTGTATGTTCAAGTAAGATGCCAATAAATCTCTCCAGAGAACCAAATATTGCTCTGTGAATTACCATCGGAGTTTTCTCTTTATTATCCTTACCGGTGTATTTTAGTCCAAATCTCTGGGGCATTTGCATATCAAGCTGAATTGTTGCCACCTGCCAGCTTCTGCCCAAAGAATCCTTGATATGAATATCAATCTTCGGCCCGTAAAAAGCCCCTTCTCCTTTATTGACTTTATATTTAATTTTAGATTTCTTTAATGCATTTTCAAGTGCTTTTTCTGCAAAATCCCATTCCTTTTTATCGCCCATAAACTTTCCCGGACGTGTTGAAAGCTCCACGGTGTAAGGAAAATTAAATGTATCTTTATAGATTATTTTAACAATTTTAAACAAATTACTTATTTCAGACTCAATCTGCTCTTTTGTGCAGAAAATGTGCGCATCATCCATAGTAAGTTTAACAACCCTAAACAAACCGGCAAGAACTCCTGAAAGTTCTTTTCTATGAACTATTCCCATCTCGGCAAATCTTAAAGGCAGTTCTTTATAACTTCTTGGCCTTGTTCTGTAGACAAGCATTGCCGCAGGACAATTCATCGGCTTCACAGCAGCATCTTTGTTTTCATACTCTGTCAAGAACATGTTTTCTTTGAAATGTTCCCAGTGTCCTGAAACCTTCCAGAGTTTATTACTCAAAATCTGTGGTGTTGATATTTCATGGTAACCTCTTCTTTGTTGTACTTCTCTCAAGAATTTTATCAATTCGTTGTAAATAATCAATCCATTATGATGCCAGAAAACAGAACCAGGAGCAACATCATTGAAGCTGAATAAATCCATTTCCTGCCCAAGAATCCTGTGGTCATGACTCTTTAACTTTGACCGGTCAAGAATGCTTTTTCCAACGCTTCTCAAAAGATTTTTATGGTCAATCTTTTCTTCTCTCTTTTCCTCTTTTCCTCCTGTAACATGAATTTCCCTTGATAATTCTGAAAGAGGGTGGCCCTTAACCTTAAACTCAAGTTCCTTGTAATAGCCGAAAGGAGCCTCGGTAACCTGAAAACTTTTTTTCAGTTCTTTTCCTGCCCTTTCGAGGATTTCCATAGCTGTCTCGGGAGAAGCCAGATTACTTGAAAGATGGGCATAAGGATACAAAACAATGCTTTTGGCTTTTACCTGACCTGCAACATCCTTTATATTTTTTACAAGCTCTTTAACAGAATCTCCAACGCTGTCTGTTTTCTCAACAGCTGTCAAGACAACAAGAGACTCTTTCACACTCACAGGTTTTTTCTCTTTTTCAGAAAGCTCTTTTATAGATTTAAGTGCCTTTTTCAGAGGCTTAAATTTAATATAGTCAACATGAAGAGTCAAGATTTTCATATCCCATATAGAGAAAAGGATTTTATAAAATTAATCTTTATACAAAAATTTAGGGATTTGTTTTTTGGCCCTGCTTCTTTTCTTCTGATGTTCTTTCAGGAAAGTATTTATTTTTTTTATTAAAATTTTCTTTAAGTCTGATGTCAGAAGTTTTCCTGATTTGTAATCCTCATGAATTTTTTGGAGTTTTTCATCATTAGGCTCAAAAAACATTTTTAAGTACTGGAAGGAGACATCCACATCAGGATTTCCTCCTTTTTCCCTGTGTTCCTTCAATGTGTCCCTTCCTCCTGAAAAAGCATCTTTTATCTTATTTTCAACTTCTCTTGGAGAATCTGTGGTTAATATTGCCATTTTTGCCTCAGAGCTTGACATTTTTCCTTTTGTTCCTATTAAAGGAGGTAGAAATTTTGAATGAATTATGGATGGTTTGTAATAACCAAGTTTTGGATAAACATCTCTTGCAATTCTGAAATGAGGATCTTGGTCCACAGCCAACGGAATAAGACATGGAACATTCCTTTTTTTCAAGATGCTTGGTAAAACAGCCGGGACAGCCTGCATGCTTGTATAAAAAATTTCCCCAATATTTCTTTCGTTAGTAAATCCAAAAGCAGCTTTTATAGTTGAAAAATTAATCTTTTTTGCAAATTTTATTGCCTCAGGGTACAATAAACCAGCATGTTTTGTATCAACAATAAAATGTGTTTTCTTAGGATTGAAACCAAGAGCGATTATATCCAGCATATTTTCAGATGTCCATCTCTGAATCTCTTCATAAGATTTATGTTTTTTAAACAAAAATTTTTCATCATCTGTAAATTGAAACCACAGTTCAACATTAAATTTATCCTGAAGCCATTTTGTAAAAATCCACACACCCAAATGCCCCAAATGTAACGGTCCAGAAGGACCAACACCTGTATAAAGAAAAAACTTGTTTCCTTTTTCGTACTGATCTAAAAGCCAGTTCAAATCCCTATGTGCAAAGAAAACTTTTCTTCTCAACATAAAATGCAGTTCTTTCGTATGTTTTTTTATCCTAGATAAAAGCTTATCATCTAACTCAGAAATACCGAATTCAGATATTAACCTGTCATAATCCATCTCCCCTGAAACTTCCCATGGATTGACAACAGCCTCTTTTTTCATGAGTAACAAAGACTAACTTATTTTTTAAATATATCTAAGGAAAAAACACAAGAATATTTATAAATAAGTTTTCATTCTAATCCATATGAAAGGTGTAGTCATCTTATTAATGCTGTTCTTATTTTTCCCATTAATATCTGCAGAAATAATAATTAGCCCACAACTCAAGGATGTTTACAGTTTAGGAGACATAATTTCTGTTCCTGTTACCATAAAATCATCAAAAGATATTTCAGGAATTTTTCAGATGGACTTGCTCTGTAACGGGCAGCAGACTAATTTCTACAAAAATGGAGTAAGCCTTTCCCCGGGGGAAGAAAAAAGTATTGATTCCTCACTGATTTTAACCCAGAGTGTTATAGGAGAGCTCAAGGGAAAATGTAAGATAAAGGCTTTCTTGGGAGAGGATTTCACGTTATCAGGGGAATTCAGAATTTCTGATTTAATAAAGATTAATATTACTCTGGAAAGCCTGGAATTTGTTCCAGGAGAAAATATTTTAATTGAGGGTGAAGCTGTTAAGGAAAACAACGAAGATGTCGGTGGTTTTATAGAGCTTTCTATTCTTGAAGGAAACATATCAAGGGTAAGCCTGCTTGAGACAATAAACAACGGCTTTTTTTCAATAAACTTCTTTCTTCCAAACGACATGAAAGCAGGAGCTTATCTCATGAAATTAAAGGCTTATGAAAAAAATACTGGGGGAGAAATTACAAATAAAGGTTTTGTGGACCAGAATATTCGTATAAACCAAGTTCCAACAAGTCTGGAAATAGTTTTTGAAAATACGGTGGTAGAGCCTGGAACAAATTTAATAGTTAAAATTGTTCTCCATGACCAGACAGGAGAAAAAATCCAGTCATTGTCTTTCATAACAATAAAAAACCAAAAAGATAAAATTCTTGAACAAACAGAGATTGCAACAGATGAATTCTTTGAATTTCCTGTAGCCTATAATGAACCTCCGTCAGTATGGAAAGTTGTTGCTGTTTCAAACAAGCTGACAAGTGAGGCAAGCCTGAATATAGCTGAAAAAGAAGATATAGAAATTGAAATAATCAATAAAACAATTATAATAACAAATACAGGGAATGTAATTTACAACAAAACAGTTCTTGTTAAGATTGAAGATGAATCTCTGAATATTGATGTTTATCTTGGAGTCGATAAAAGCCAGAAATATATCTTAACAGCACCTGACGGTGAGTACAGTGTTGAAGTTATTGCAGACGGAGAAAGCACTATTGCAAAAGTAGCACTTACGGGAAAATCTATAGATGTGAAAAAAGCTTCTGGAAAAGTCGGAAGCCTTGTAAGGTATCCTGTTGTCTGGATTTTCATAATATTTGTGCTCGGATTTATTACCTTAATTATATTTAAAAGGGGCTACCAAAAAAACTTCGTGGGATACATAACCTCCAAAGTTTCCAAAAAAAGGAAAGATGGCGAAAAATCTGTTCACGAATCTCAGCATGCGAAAAACTCCCTGATTGGTTCAGGAAACAAGGCAGAGCTTTCTCTTTCCATGAGAGGAGACAAACAAAATGTAAGTGTGGTTACCCTGAATGTGAAAAAACTTGGAGAAACTAAGTCAAAAGAAGGGAATGCCGATGAAACACTCCAGAAAATAGTAAATATGGCAGAAAAATACAAAGCAGCAACATATGAAAACCACAACACTATTTTCTTCATCTTAGCCCCTACAAAAACAAAAACATTCAAAAATGAAAGAACTGCCCTGGACATTGCACAAAAGATAAAAGAAATCCTGTTGCACCACAATAAAATGTTCAAACAAAAAATAAATTTTGGAATTTCATTAAATTACGGAACAATAATTGCAAAGCAAGAGGCAGGAATCCTGAAATTTATGAGCATGGGAACACTGATGACTGCTGCAAAAAGAATATCCTTTCTTGCAGACGATGATATTTTGCTCGGTGAAAAAATTAACGACAGGCTCAGGTCAGATGTAAAAACCACAAAACACGAGAAAAACAATGTCCTTGTTTATTCTATAAAAGAAATAAAAAAGACCGAAGATCACACAAAGTTCGTAAGAGATTTTTTAAACAGGATTGAAAGCGATAAAAGAAAGAAGCAATAAATTAAATTTATTTATCAATCATCTAAGCAGGAACTTCAACAGGAGATTTCTTAAAATTTTTAGCTGCTTCAAGGATTATCTCTTCCACTTCTCCAATCATTTCCCCGCTACCATATAAATCTACTTCTACCAGTCCTTCATTACTATACGCATATCTAACAGTTACTCCTTGAGGCTCTATATGATAAACTTTGGTATTATGTTGTCTATAATGACAAGAACTCACTAATCTTGCTCCCTCATATCTATTCATATAATCGCTAAAATGCAGTCGATCAAACAATCCACGTTTACCTATTATAGCATGAAAGTTCAGTGAATTAAATGCTACAGGTCCACTATTAGCTTCTGTTTCAAAATGTATAGTTTTTTTCATGAAATTTTTAGTTACAAATCCTTTATAAATATTTATGGCTTCAATTTAAACATTGATTACTTCTTCTTACTTACTTCTTTCTTGACAATTTCCTTGACATCTTTTTTTGAGAATTTTTTCTTCCATGAATCTATATTCAGGAATCTCCACGAAATTCCTGCACCAAGAATAATCAAACCAGAGATCAGAGTTATCCAGAAAACACTGCCTGTTTTGCTGAAAAATATGCTGATGAATGAAAAGTAAGAATTTTCCACTAAATAAACAGCCAGTTTTTCAAGTTTTGCCAGAGGAAAAGAAGAAAGCACAAGAACAGAACCAACAATTATTGGTGTATTTTGCCTTTGCTCCAGAAGAAAAAATATTAGAATAATCAAAATTATCGAGATTATAACAGAATAATAAAAGTTTTGTTTCCAGTAGTTCCTGGCTTTTTCAGAAACCAGGAAAAAAGGCAGATCTGTCATTCCAAAGCAATTCCAGAAACCACACTCATAATCTTCATAATAAATCTGCTCTATAATTATCTCCACTCCCTGGTCAACAAGTGTCTCTGGATTTTCATTGAATTCTTCTAAAGACTCACATGGAATAACAAAAGTATATCCTCCGCCACTGAAAACATACTCTGACTCATTTTCACAATAAGATTTCATAGACTCAAGAGCTTCTTCCATCTCTTCTGTAAGGTTAAAATCTTCTTCAACAAGATTAAACTTATTCTCAGTCAGTTCTTTTGCAACAGGCCCTAATTCTGTTTTGACGTTTTCATACTGCAAAGACCATGACAGAGACAGGAAAACACTCCCAAGAAAAACCAAAATAAGAAGAAGAAAAGATAAAATAATCAGTAAACCACCTCTTATAAAACCCATAAAATCCAAAGATAAAATAAATTTATAAAGTTATCTGACGAAATTTAGAATATGGAACAAAAAGAGGTTCCTAAAGAAAACAAAAAAGAAGTTTTCAAGGGAAAAATAGACTTCATAAAATGGTTTTCTGAATTAAATAGAGATTCAGGAAGTATTGCCGGAGGAAAAGGAGCAAACCTTTCTGAGATTTTCAATTTAAAGATTTCTGTTCCTCCTGGATTTGTGATTACAGCACAGGCTTATGATTATTTCATAAAAAAAGCAAAGATTGAAGGGAAAATAAAAGAACTCCTGGAAAGAATAAATTATGAAGATACAGAACAGTTAAATAAAATAACAGGAGAAATTCGTGGCATCATAGAGAAAGCAGAGTTTCCGGAAAAGATGAAAGAAGAAATCCTTGAAGCTTATGAAACTCTTGGTACAGAAGATTCAGGCATAAAAGACAGGTCAGCACATTATATTCTTAGAAAATCCCCTGAAGCACCTTTCGTTGCTGTCCGAAGCAGTGCAACCACAGAGGATTTGCCAGAGGCAAGCTTTGCAGGGCAACAGGACACATTCCTGAATGTAAAAGGCAGCTCTGAACTTCTGAAGAACATAAAAAAATGTTTCTCTTCCCTTTTCACCCCGAGAGCAACTTATTACAGAAACAGAAAAAAATTCAGGCATGAACAGGCAAGTCTTGCAGTTATAATACAGAAAATGATTGATTCTGACAAATCAGGAGTTATTTTTTCAAAAGACCCCTCTCTAAAGAAGGACCATGTGATTATTGAGGCTGTTTTCGGGCTTGGAGAGGGAATTGTTTCAGGAAAGATAACACCTGACAGATATTACATTTCCAGAGAACTTGAAATTCAGAATAAAGAAATAGGAAAAAAGAAAATTGCAATCACAAGGGATTCTAGCGGGAAAAAAGAAGTTGTGAAACTTAAGGAGGAAATATCGGAAAAACAGGTTCTCAAAGAGCATGAAATCAGGAAACTTGCAGAAATCGCCCTGAAGCTTGAAGAGCACTACAAAAAACCACAAGACATTGAATTTGCAATTGAAAATAATGAGATTTATATTGTTCAGACGCGCCCGATTACAACTCTGGAAAAAAGGGTGGAAAGCGGAACCATCAGGGAATTACAGGGAGAGGTTATACTGAAAGGACTTGCGGCATCTCCCGGCATTGCCTCTGGAAAAATAAAAATCGTGGAAAACTTTGATGACTTAAAAAAAGTCAGGCAGGGTGATGTGCTTGTGACTAAAATGACAAATCCTGATATGGTTGTGACAATGCAGAAATCAGCGGCAATAGTTACTGATGAAGGCGGGTTAACAGCGCATGCGGCAATTGTTTCAAGAGAAATGGGAATTCCTGCTGTTGTCGGGACCCAGGAAGCAACAACTAAATTAAAAGAAGGTGAAATAATTACCGTGAACGGATTTACGGGAAAAATATACAAAGGAAAAATATCTGAAAGTGTCCAGAAAGAAATCAGACCGGTAACCTCTGAAACCAAAACAAAAATAAAGGTAATAATTGATTTGCCAAGTTTCGCAGAGCGCGCTGCAAGGACAAAGCTAAAAGAAGTTGGTCTGGCAAGGATAGAGGGAACAATTGCTGAATCAGGAAAACACCCTGATTATTTCCTGAAAAAAGGAAGCATAAATGAATATGAAGAAATAGTTTTCAAGGGCATCAGACAAATAGCTGAGTATTTTGATGAAATCTGGGTCAGAACATCTGACATAAGAAGCGATGAATTCAAGGATCTTGAGGGCTCTCCAAAAGAAAAAGAAGCTAATCCAATGCTTGGCATGCATGGCATAAGATACGGAATCAAACATCCTGAAATCCTTAAAGCAGAATTAAAAGCAATGAAAAGGGTTGCAGAAGAAGGCAAAAAAATAGGCATACTTTCCCCACAGGTTATCTCAGTTGATGAAATAAAAAAATTAAAAGAATTCATCAGGGAGATTGAATTTTCTGAAGCAAAAATCGGAGTCATGATAGAAACCCCTTCCTCGGTCCAGATTATAAAAGAGTTATGCAGCGAGGGAATAGATTTTGTATCTTTCGGAACAAATGATTTAACACAGTATACCCTGGCTGTTGACAGGGGAAATGAACAGGTGCAGGAATTTTACAATGAAATGCATCCTGCTGTTCTTAATCAGCTTGAATATGTGTTAGAAAACTGCAAGAAAAGCAGTGTTGAAACAAGTATCTGCGGGCAGGCAGGCAGCAGAAAAGAGATGGTTAAATTCCTTGTCGAGAGAGACATAGACAGCATAAGTGTGAATGCAGATGCTGCTGCTGAAATAGCAGAATATGTTGCAGAACTTGAAAAAAGCCATGAAAGCCAGAAGGAACAAACACCTGAAAAACTCCAGGAAACCGAACAAAAAGAAACAGAGGACTTTGTAAAACCACAGAATGTTGTGGATGAAGAGGAAATAAAAGAAGAAAATGCTCGTGAAGATACACATCGCATAGATAATACTCGTGAAGATACACATCGCATAGA
>CAZTVG010000004.1:42054-54353 GCA_964617015.1 Candidatus Woesearchaeota archaeon
CTCGTGAAGATACACATCGCATAGATAATACTCGTGAAGATACACATCGCATAGAGGAAGAATTGCCCAAAATAAAAGGAGTGGAAAATCTTCAAGGAAAGGAAGAGCCTGAAGAAAAAGAAGAAACCTTGCCTGAAGAAAAATCCTCAGATAATAACATTTCTGAAGATGGTGGAGAGCAAGAACAACCACAAGAACAAAAAGAAAAACCAGATGAAGAGGATGAAGAAGTTCTGGATATTTTCTAAATATTTATAAATAAAAAATACCTTCATAGAACATGACCAAGACTTCTAAAAAAAAGGGAAAAAAGAGGGCAGCACAAAAAATAAAAAATAGCAAAGGCCGAACCACCAAGGGTGCAAGCATAGAAAAAGCCCTTGCAGATAATTTCATTTCCCTTCAGAAAGTAATGGTAAATCTTTCTGCAAAATTTGACAGTCTCACAAACCAAATATCTAAACTCCTGGAATTGTTTGAGATATCAGCAAAATCTCTTGCCATGAAAGACCTTGAATCAGAAAAAGAAAACAAAGATGCAAAAAAAATCCTTGAAAAACTCGATAATATTTCCCAGCAGTCAGGATTAATCGGCAAAGGCCTGGCATTAATCCACAAAGTGAGTTCTGAAAAGGAAATTCCTGAAACAAAATCTATGCCAGAACCAATGCAGCCTGTAAGACCACAAAGTCCTCCAATATATCCTAAAAAAAAGCCAATGTCAGAATATCAAAGATCAATATCATCCAATATTTCTGAAAAGGATGCTTACGACGTCGATAAATCGACGAAGTCATTATAAATAAAATACTTACGACGACGCCTTAGCGGCGAAGTCATTTTGTAAACAAAATGCTTAAACAGACTTCAAAAAATTTCAGGAAATATTTCATTCTGGAATTTACCAAGGAAATGATAAGAGGCACAGAAGCCTACAGAAGCATTAAGATAAAAAAAGAGGTTAAAATCATTCTTCATGAAAAACCAATAGAACAAAAGCCATTACAGGAAAAAGACGTGCGTAAGAATGTCGAAGTGGTAATTCGTGAAAAAATTAAAAGAGACTCTCAAAGAGTATCTCAGTTAAAAAAAGAAGATAAAAAAAAGCATCCTTTTGCTGACTTTTTTAAAACTCAGAGATTTTTGGCAAAAAAAGCTCCCTTGCTCCAGATACACGAGCCAAGACTTCCCCCAACAGTCCGGTATTTAAGACCTGTTCCCACATCAAAGAAAGTGGATGTAGGCAAGCTTAATGCCCTTACAAGAGACCCTTTGGTAAGAATCATAGAGTGCAACGGTCCGAACGAGAAAATCGTTGTAATTGGAACAATGGGAAGAAAAAATACAAAAATTATCCTGAATAAAGAAGAAATAGAAAATATCATAAGAAAATTCTCTGAAGCTGCAAAAATTCCTGTGCATGAAGGCATGTTCAAAGTTGTTGTTGGAAGAATGGTTTTGTCTGCTATTGTTTCAGAAATTATTGGCTCAAAATTTATAATTAAAAAAATGCCCGGTTCTCCTGTTTATTTAGGGAAGCAAAATTTCTAAAATGATTGGATAGGTCTTTGATCAGAAGGAACTTGTGAATAATAAGGTGTCGTTGTTATTGAAACAGCAACAGGATATTCCCCTTTTCTCCAATCTCCACCAAGAGAATTATATTGCAACATCATCTCACTATGTATGAAAAGCTCTGCCCTATTAAGCAATAATTCATCAAGTCTTTTTCTTATAGCTTCCAACCCCACAATAGGTTCTCTCCTTCCAAATAATCCGGCAAAACCTTTTTTCCTTGCTGTATCAAATTTAACGACAATTTCACTTAGTCTTTCATAATCCGTATCTTCTACTGATGCCCTCACATCAGGATTAAACTTTCTCATAATTTCCACACCTCTAGTAGATTCAAGTTCTTTAAGAGCAACATCATATAGATTATTGACCATCTTAAAAAACAAGATTTATTAGATTTATAAAACTTTCCATTATAACCACTATTTAATTACAACAAATTAAAACTATACAGAATAATTCCTTACAAACTCCTCAATTTCCTGCTCTGGCTCTTCTTCTTCAGAAAGGGATTTAGCTATGTCCTTTAACCATTTAATCCTGTCTCTTTCCATGAATCTGTCAAGGGTTTCATTATCTAAATCAGAACTGTAGGAATGCTCAACCCAGTAATCCCCTAATTCATATCTTATTATTATAAATTCTCCTCTTAAATTTGCCTCCTTGACTTCAATAGAAACATTTCCAAACTCCTGAACAAGAACAGCTCTTTCCTGTTCAGTAAGCTCAAGAACTTCCTCAGCTTCTGGCAAAGGTATTTCTGTCTGATTTGTTCTGTTTATTTTTGGAAGCTCTGGCTCTTGAATGAAAGTCTCCTTTTCTTCAGGAGTTGTTCCAGAGGCAATGGTTTCTCCTTCACCAAGAGTTGTTGCCAGAGAAATAATTTCTTGCCCATCACTGATTATACTCACTTTCAAATCTCCTTGCTCAAAAACCAAGCCAAGATCAGAAATATCAATGCTTATTCTTTTGGTTTTGTCTCCCAAGTAATCTCTTCCAAAACCCTTTTCTCTCACAGAGTATTCTGTTGTAACAGTCACTTCATTTCCTTCAGTTATTAATTCAACATCTTTATCAGGCAACTGCTTTGAATCTGTCCCAACGCTTCTCGGCTTAATTTCTGCTCTCTGCCCTTCCTGCAAGGTGTAGGTAAAAATTTCTCCTGCAGAAACCTTTCCTTCAACTTCTTTTTCAAATTCTATGACGACATTTCCTGTCGGTCCCAAGCCAAGGAAGAAATTAGAAATCCCTCCGGCAAACCTTGAGATGATATTTCCTGTCACAGGTGCTTCTTCTGTGGTTTCTTCCTGTTCTGGTTCTGTTTGCTCTGCTGATTGTTCTGTTGTTTCTTCAGGGGTTATTGTTTCAGCCGTGGTTGTTGCTTCTTCTGTGGTTTCTGTTGTTTGTTCTGTTTCGTTTTCTGTTTCTGGCTGCTCTTCTGGACTTCCTGAAACAGGCTCTTCAATTTTTTCTTCAGAAAGAATGCTTAAAGTAAAATAAACTTCTGGAAAAGTTTCCTTTTCTCCTGCAATTCCATATCCTTCTCCTGTTCCTGAAACAGAAGTCCCGCTGACGTAAAAGTCACCCTCAGTTGTTTTTTCGTTCAGCAAATCCCTTAAATTATATTCAAAAAGATTTTTATTGTTTTCAAAAACAAGTTTAGACGAAGCCGGAATAAGTTCCCCTTCCTGCAAAGAAACTGTAATTTTGCCTGCAATAGGTTCTCCTTCCCGATAATTTGCATTTAAGTCAAGTACAGCTTGTCCTGTAATTCCCTTATCTGGTAAAAAGATAATGTAAACCATGATTGTGACAAATAAAATCCCTAAAATAACAAAGAGAAATGCTTTATAATTAAATTTTTTTGGGCCATGATATTCAGAAATGACTTTCCCGTCTATCCTTCGGCTGTGATATATGTATGGTCCGTAAATTTTCCCTCCTTTTTTTATGTATTTTGTATAGGCCATTTTGTAGGGTAACTACTTTGTATCAGGTTTACCTGATGTCCTATAAGAATACAATGGAATATATTTAAAACTTTCTCAAAAAGTTTTACCTTTGATAAATCACAGTAACTCACAAAAACAATTTAATCAGTTCTGTTAAGCTCCGCATGTGGAAGATGTCCATATTTCATAAACATCTCCTGGTATGATGCTTGCAACCAGCTCAACCCTCATATAACTCTTGTCATATGCCGGATCAGAAAGATACTCAGCGTAAGAAATCTGCAGGCACCTTGTTTCTCCACCTACTCCGCTGAAGTTCGCATATTTTCCTATATAGCTTTGCATTATAAGATCATCTTTTGGTAAATCTTCACTGTCAAAATACTTTGACGCTCCTGCAGGCCATACAGAATCTATTGTTCCTGTGTTCAGGCTTGGTTCTATTCCACAACCTCCAGAGCCATCAGCAATGTATCCTACCTGACAAACACAATTGGCAAGACAATTTGCTCCTCCATCACATACATTTCCATCATCTATATCTGTTTGATCCCATGTTCCATCACAAGAACTTGGGGCACCTTCTGATTGACACGTACTTGAACATCCATCGCCACTTATTGTATTACCATCATCACATGTCTCTCCTGATTCAATGATGCCATTTCCGCAAACAGCTCCATTACCTCCATTTCCACCATTCGTTCCTCCGTTGGTTCCCCCATTACCTACTCCTGGCGGCGGTGAACTTCTTATATCTGCTGTGTCGGTAATATCTCCAATAGTTTCTTTTCCTGCTGATTCATAAATTGGTGCTACTGAAACTGTTTCAAGACTAGAAACATCTGCAATCTCAGTAGAGTCAAATGTGAAAGTCCTTTCTTCAAGCTCTTTGAGGGAGATTTTTTTGTCTATAATAAAGCTGTTTGCACCGTCATAAAAAATAAATTTAACTCCGGTCATGTCTCCTCCTCCAGGACTTCTCCTGACGCCAACCTTAACGTCTTGACCATCGATATACGCATTTTTAATGCTTAAATCAAAATAAAATCTCTCAAAAGAAATTTCTTCAGCTCCTTCGCTTATGATATTCCTTACTACAACCCATAAAATTCCTATCGCAACTAGAGCCAGGAGAATTATAATAAGCGTTGTAACAACAGCTGAAAGGCCTTTATGGTTTTTTGTAAAAAAACTATCGCTAAAAAATATCCTCTTTTTTTGTCTTTTATTCATGAGAGAAAAAAGATTCTTTTATTTATAAAATTAGTTCTTTTGTGTCTCTTAAAATATCTTATGCAACTCATCCAAACTGCAAGATTATTAAGATTATGATTCAGTTCCTCTTCTTGCTATACTCTGTATTCATCAGTAATTTAAGTAAATCTAAATAGAATAAACTATCCCAGTGGTGTTGCTGCTGCTTGCTGAGGGTTAAAAGGAGCTAAGAACAGTGTCTGGTTTCCATCAATAGGAATCTGCACAAATCCATTCTGTGTTGCTTGTGCCACAATATTTGCCAGAAGAATGTTCTGGGCCTCAACTTGTTTATCAAGCACATATCCATTAAATGCGGGCCTTATCATAAATGTGAAAATCAAAACACCTGCGAGAATTACAATAACTAAAACCAAAATCGTTATGAGCACGTTTGTTCTATCAGCCATATTCGGCTTAAATAGATGTTATTTAAAAGCTTTTTGTCAGTCTAGTTTACAGTTGTAATTTCAACCATTGTCACCACGTCACTCCAGATAACATTTCCTTTTGCCCTGATATAAACAGAGATGACATCGCCAGCCTGGAATGTAACTATTCCTTTTGACTGGATGTCATAGTCTTTCTTTACTCCGAGCGTATCTGTGCTGAATGTATTTCCGAATCCTATTGGTTTTCCATTCCTGTAAACTATTATCTCCAGGCTTCCTGCGCTATCCTGAAGAACTTCAATGTTTGTGGAAACAGCTGTGATGCTTCCATCCCTCACCATGACATATCCTTTCTCAAGACTACCTTTAACTCCTGTAGCTGTCTTCAAGAAATCCGAACTTGTCATTGCCCCTGAAAATCCAAAGTTAAGGAATTGTCTCTTGTCTTGGGCAATAATCAAATCTCCCTGAGTCCTTAGTTTTTCCACAGAGTATGAAATTACGTATACCTTGTCTTTAACACCATTCTCTGTGAAATCTATCTGATAAATAGCCAGATTATGGTCTCCAACGTTTTCTATATTGACTTCCTTGGGCAGTGCATTAAAGTCAACTTCTTTCACCATAGAAATTTCAGAAGGAAGAACCCCCCTCTTCTGAACAAAATTCAGTACATATTCATAAACCTGTGTGGAAAGATTTCCTGATGAAACAGTATCAACAGTTGCCTGAACTTCCTGTTCAAGAGAAGCATCTAAGACATCATTCTGGGCAGATATCACAAAAAAACCCAGGATTAATAAAATAAACAATGACGTGCCTAAACCAAAAAATATTTTCTTCATCTTCTCTTTTTTGAATCTTGGTTTTGTCTAATCTTTTCAGAAAAGATTGTGTTGTATATAAATATTTCCAATCAGGATTGCGACTGTTAGATTTAAAAATAAAAAATATCTTAAGAGAAGAATGAAAGACAGAATAACCAAAGAAAAACTCGAGAAATACAAAAATTTAACTTCCAATGCTCTAAAAATTGCAGAAAAATCAGTTATAAAAAATAGAGAAAAAGAAGCCAGAGAAATAATTGAAATGGTGAAAAATTATCTTTCAGATTCAGGGTATTTTGAAAAAAATAAAGATTTTGTCAGCGCATTTGCAGCACTAAATTATGCGCATGGCTGGCTTGATTCAGGAGCAAGGCTTGGAATATTTGATGCAAAAGATGACAGACTTTTTACTGTTAAATAGTTTGTAACATCTTTAAATATAAAATCTGGAGGTGGACTTGAGATGAATCGGATAATATGCTAATTCTACCCATTATTAAATCATCCTTAGAATAAATCAAATAAGCAAATTATAAAAATCTAAATTCACTGTCAGATATATGAAAAAAAAGGTGATTGTTTTAAGTCTCGGAGGAAGTCTGATAATTCCCGAGCAGGTTGACCTCAAGTTTTTAAAAAAATTCAGGAAAATCATCCTGAGGAATACAAAAAGTCACAAGTTCTTAATTGCGTGCGGAGGAGGAAGTATTGCGAGGAAATACATTTCCGCCCTTAGAGAAGAGAATTTAAGCAAAAAACTTCAGAATTTCTCAGGAATTTCTGCAACAAGAATGAATGCAAGGTTTATGAATTATTTTTTCAACAAAGATCCGGAATACGGAATTCCCCACACAGCAGAAACTTTAAGAAAGTATATAAAAAAACAGGATATTATTTTTTTTGGCGCTCTTGAGTACAAGCCAGAACAAACATCTGACTCTACAGCTGCAGAAATTGCCAGAATTTTTAAGACAATATTCATCAATTTAACAAATGTCAAAGGCCTTTATGACAAAGATCCAAAAAAACACAGAAATGCAAGACTTATTACCAAGATAAGCTGGAAAGATTTCCACAAAATGGCTGCAAAAGAAGGATTTAAGCCAGGACAGCATTTTGTCTTGGACCAGACAGCCTCAAAAATTATCATGAAAAACAAAATCAAGACCTATATTCTCGGAAAAGACCTTAAACAGCTGGAGAATGTCTTGAAAGGAAGAAAGTTTAAGGGAACTTTTGTTGGAGTGTAATTCTTCTGTTCCTTGACCTACTTAACAAAAATTGAGTTAACTCAATTTTTATAAATACTGCTATTTTCTTTAAAGAATGGAAAAGTTTGTTTTAATTCAGGGAGGCGATTTTCAGAAAATCAGGGAAAAAATAAGGGAAAATAGGGGGAAAAAGATAATTTTCTCAGGTGATAATGATGAACTAAATAAAAAAGTCCTTGAAAAAGAAAACATAAATGTCTTACTTTTGACATTATCAGGAAGAAAAGACAGGCTAAAACAGAGAGATTCTGGTTTTAACCATGTACTTGCAAGGCTCGCGAAAAAGAAAAATGTTGTAATAGGAATTAATTTTAATGAAGTTATTAATTCAAAAGCAGAAGAAAAATCAAAAATTCTTGCAAGGGTCAGGCAGAACATAAAACTCTGCAATAAAAATAAATTAAAGATGAAATTTATCTCAAAAGAAAACTCACCCAAGCGTGGTCAAGTTAAAGAAAAAAAAGACAGCTATGATTTAAAATCTCTTGGATTGATTCTTGGCATGCCAACATGGATGACGAGAGATTTATAAGCAGTAGAAAAAATATTAATAAAGACAATTAAAATGTAATGATTAATAAAAAATATTGCAGTTTCACATTCAGCCAAGTAAATTCAAGTGTTAAACTAGACAAATTTAAGACTAAAAATGGATATAGAAAAAATTTTAGAAAGTTTAAGTCCGAATGAAAAAAAAATTCTTCCCCATCTTGAGGAGAAAAATATATCTGAAATCTGCAAGAAGTCAAACCTTGACAAAATCTCTGTAATAAGATCCCTAGAATATCTGAAGAACAAGAAAATAATAGATATTTCCCTGGAAAAAAAGAAAATAATTGAAATAGGTGTTAATGGCGCACTATATAAAAAGAAAGGCCTGCCTGAAAGAAGACTTCTTAATTTACTGAATGAAAGAAGAATCCTTAATCTGGATGAAGCTCAAAAGCAAAGCAATCTCTCAAATAACGAATTTAAGGCTTCTATAGGAATTCTGAAAAAAAAAGCTTTGATTGAATTAAAGAAAGGAAAGATAATATTTAATGCAAACAAAGAGGAAATTTCCAAGAAAATTCCTGAAGAAATTTTAATTGAATTTCTCCCTATTGATTATGACTCTCTAAATTCTGAGCAGCTTCAGACATTTAGAGATCTTGAAAAAAGAAAAGACATAATTCAGGTAAGGGAGGAAAAAATAATAAGTATAGAAATAACAGAGCTTGGGAAAAAAATAATTAGGATGGGCTCAAAAAGCAAGGATTTGATTGAGCAGATAACTCCCGAAATCCTGAAAAAAGACTCCTCATGGAAGGGGAAAAAATTCCGTAGATATGATATTGCTCTTCCTGTTTCCCCGATTAGCGGCGGAAAAAGACATTTTGTGAATCAGGCAATTGATTATGCGAGAGATATCTGGACAGACATGGGCTTTAAAGAAATGACAGGAAATCTTGCTGTAAGTTCTTTCTGGAATTTTGATGCCTTATTCACAGCACAGGACCATCCCGTAAGGGACATGCATGATACATTCTTTCTTAATAAAAAAACAGATCTTCCAGACAAAGAACTTGCAAGGAAAGTAAAAGAAAGCCATGAAAAAGGAGTCAATGGAAGCAAAGGATGGCAATATAACTGGGATGAGGAAGAAGCAAAAAAAATTGTTCTTAGAACCCATACAACCTGTCTATCTGCACAGACTCTTGCCAAACTAAAACCAGAAAATCTTCCTCAGAAATTCTTCGCACTTGGAAAATGCTTCAGGAATGAAACAGTGGACTGGAGCCACGGCTTTGAATTTAATCAGGCAGAAGGGATTGTTGTGGACAGGAATGCAAACTTCAGGCATCTTCTGGGTTATCTACAGCAATTCTTCAAAAAAATGGGTTTTGAAAAAGTCAGATTCAGACCAGGATATTTCTCCTACACTGAACCAAGTGTGGAAATAGATACATGGAATCCTGAAAAAAAAGTCTGGCTTGAACTCGGGGGAGCAGGAATTTTCAGACCAGAAGTTGTTATTCCTCTTCTTGGCGAGAATATTCCTGTCCTTGCGTGGGGCCCTGGATTTGACAGAATACTCATGGATTATTACAAGATAAAAGATCTTCGTGAGTTGTATAAAAATGACATCACTAAGCTAAGAAAACTGAAGTTCTGGATGAAATGATAAAAGAAATAATATTTTGGGGGATTATAGCAGCTTTAATTATTTTAGGTGTTTATGTACTATTTAGCTAAAATGAAAATAGAAGATGTTGTATTTTGGGTAATCATTTCACTAATAATAGCTACAGCCTTGTGGTTGCTTAGTGGTTCTCCTCCAGAAGCTAATGCATTAGTATCAATTGCTTTATTTGTAGCAGCTTCTGAAATATTAATATGGAGAAAATTATTTGATATTGATAAAAAAAATGCAGTTGGTTTTGAAAAAGTTAGGACTGAAATACAAATTTTAAAAAAAGATTTAAATTATCAATTAAATGAAATAAAAAACCTAATTAAAAAATGAGAAAAAAGATTTGGGATAGTTTATTTTGGATTTTAATATTTATTTTAATAGCATTAGGGATATATGTTTTATTCAGACCTGTATAAAATGGCTATCGTAACTTTCAGTAAAAAAGAATTTGAAAAAGATATCGGAAAACTCAGTGAGAGCATGCAGAATAAAATTGCAATGTTCGGAACGCCTGTAGAAGGCATTGGTAAAGACAAAATTCAGCTCGAGATTTTTCCAAATCGTCCTGATTTGCTGTCTTATCAGGGTTTCAAAAGAGCTTTCCTTTCTTTCCTTGGAAAAAGGACAGGACTTAAAACCTATAACGTGAACAAACCGGAAAAAAGCTATGAAGTTATCATTGATTCCTCTGTAAAAGATGTAAGACCTTACACGGCATGCGCAATTGTTAAAAATTTAAGGTTCGATGATGAAAAAATCAAGGAACTGGTTGAAGTCCAGGAAAAACTCCACATAACCATTGGAAGAAAAAGAAAAAAAGTTGCCATAGGAATTTATCCTATGGAAAAAATCAGACTTCCCATTACTTTCAAAGCAGTAGAGCCCGACAAAATAAAATTTGTTCCTCTTGAAATTGACAAAAAACTTTCAGGACTTGAAATTCTTCAGAAACATCCGGCGGGAAGAGAGTATGCCCACCTTCTCGCAGGAAAGATGAAATTCCCTGTCTTTATTGACTCCAATAAGGAAATTTTAAGCATGCCTCCTATAATTAATTCCCAGTTGACAGGAAAAATAACCTCCAAAACAAGGGATGTTTTTATCGAGTGCTCTGGACTTGATTTTGAAACCTTAAAGAAATGTCTTAATATAATTGTGACAAGCATGGCGGAAATGGGTGGCAAGATTTATCAGATGAATCTGCGCTACGGGAAAAAGGAAACAACTCCTGATTTAACTCCCGGGAAAATGAAAATTTCCCTTGAAAATACAAACAAACTTCTTGGCCTGGATTTGAAAGAAAAACATCTTAAACAGCTGATTGAAAGAATGGGGTACAATTACAAAGATGATGGACGTGTTGACGTGCCTTCCTGGAGAACAGATATTCTGCATGAGGTTGATTTAATTGAAGATGTTGCAATTGCCTATGGCTATGAAAACTTTGTTCCTGATATTCCTGACATATCAACAATAGGAGAGGAAAACAAAACAGAAACACTGAAAAGAAAACTCTCGGAGATTCTTTCAGGACTTAACATGATGGAAGTCTCCAATTACCACCTGACCCATAAAAAAGATCAGGCAGAAAAAATGAATGTTCCAGAAAAACAGGAAGAGTTCACAGAAGTTGAAGAATCGAAAACAGAATATACAACTCTGAGAAAGAACCTTTCTCATTTTCTGCTGAAAAATCTTTCAGAAAATGTTGATTCAGAATACCCCCAGAAAATATTTGAGATTGGAAAAGTCTTTGGTTCAGGAGAGGAAATAAAGGAAGAAGAAATGCTTGCTGCATCAATCACCCCCGGAAACTTCACAGAAATTAAACAAACTCTTGAATATTTGTTCAGGATGATGGGCAGAAAAATAATCCTGAAGGAATCAGATGGATTTCCCAGTCATTTTATCGAAGGGAGAACTGCGAACATAATTTTCAAAGGAAAAAGAATAGGATTTGCGGGAGAAATTCATCCAAAAATCCTGAAAAACTGGAAAATAAAAATGCCTGTTGCCTTGTTTGAGATTGAACTTAAAGATGTTTTGAATGATTTGGATAAATCGTAGATTGTTAACTTAATTGGGCTTTTTTGGGATGGCAAAAAATTTATAATAATTAATTTACAACTGTTATTAATGAAAAACAAAAAATCAAGGGAAAAATTATTGGCAAAGATGCTTTCATTAATAAGAAAAAATCCAGGAATAAGACCTTCTAAACTTAATCGTCTTTTGAAAATTCCCCACACTGCAAATCTACGCAACACTCTTATAAAAAAAGGTTTTGTAAGAAAAAAGAGAAATGGAAATGCTGTACACTATTACCCAAAATAATCTTTGTTGTTTGCTTCAAATTTGTCATCCCATCTCTTATTTATCTTATCCATAACTTTTAACATGTCTTTTTTCATTTCCTGCCAAAGTTCGTAAGAATCTTTAATAAACTGTGCTTCTTTTTCCTCATTAAATTCAAGGTCAAGTTCAATAAATTTAATCTCTTTCTTCATCAGTTTTTTATATATTTCAGACAGCCTCTTTTTTTCTTCAGCATCTATAAGCTTTATAATCGAAAATATAAACATTGGAACATTCACAGGATTCAGGAGACTCTCAATAAATCTCATGTAGTTCATCAGTTTATCCCCGACAAATCTTCTTACTTCCCTTATCAGGATTTCTGTTTCAGTTTCTGCAGCCTTTTCTATTTGGAAGTCCTCGTTAAGCTCTTTAAAGCTCGGGAGATTATGTCTCTTCCTAAGTTTTTCATAATCCTCTTTCAGTTTTGTAAGTTTTTCTTGGGAATTTTCCATGTTTTTTCAATTGAAATGAATTTTATAAAGTTAAGCCTC
>CAZTVG010000005.1:0-44044 GCA_964617015.1 Candidatus Woesearchaeota archaeon
CCGTCGGCTTCAGTCATACCTCGACAACCGGTACAAGATCATCGTGGTCGTGGAGAAAGAACCATGAAAACGATCAATGTGAAGACCACGGAGGGTCGTGGGAATCATGCAACCAAGAGCGTTGTGTCCGCGATCAGGGTTCCAGAAAACATGGTGGAAGCCGTCAAATCGGACGGGGAAAATGTCGTGTTCCAGTTGTATCTGGACAGCCGGATCATCCGGTTTCGGTCACAAGTACATGCTGATCTCAACAACGGTGTTCCGTCTGAGAAGATCACAAAACGGGATTATCTCGGTTGGCGTCCGGTGTTGGGGAGGGCGAAAATGACCGGAGCGGAACGGTTAACCAGGGATTTAGCGAAAGCAACACCAGATGATCGAACAACCGCACTGATCGAAATGGCCGTCAAACAAGGCCATGATCGGAAATGGGCGGAACAAACGTTTAGACCCAAGAAGTAAGTACAAGATGGGGCGTCGGGTATGAGAGCTTGACGCCCCAGTTTTTTACGTTTCGATTGTTTACACTTAGTATGATGATATGGATGAGTTGAGGGTGATTAAGAGGTTTGTTGGTTACAAGGGATGAGAATACAGTTGTCAAGTTGGTTGATATGTGTATAATGGAGGATACGGGAAAACGATATCGAGGGACGTGGGATGAAATACATAACGGTGAGACAACTCAAGAAAATATTAGACACATACGACGACACCGCCCCAGTCTCAATAGATGTAACGGGGATAATGGGCAGGAGTGAGGCAACATGGGCCAGATGCGGCCACGTTCTTACTGAGCCCCACTCACCAGAAAGTTGCGTGCTAGAAGCCCTCGAAATCGTGACGGTTGAACTGGAATAGACATCTGTGAGGGAGATATGTACAACAAATTACCTTGGAACAAAGAACAGGAGTACAGGATACGGTATCTTGAAAAGCACGGGCTCCATGAGAAACGGTGGTTTAGAAATGGCAAACCTCACAGGGCTGTCACCACAATACCGTTGTGGTCATGTGAGATAGTTGATCCTGAGTGGGACGATGAGGAGGGGACTGTTGAGTACGTCAGCACGGCTATCCAGATACAGGGTTCGATAACCCCTGGGGATTTGTGGGACTCTTGGACTGAGGATAAACTGCCGAGTTTGAAGTTCCAGGTGATCCTGAGAGTGACGCCTGGGACGAGTTCTACGAGTGGATCCACGATACCTGTGAGGGCGATCCCATGAAAGGGTATGATCCCATGACCTTGGAGAAAGCGTGTGATATCTGGCTTGTTGGATTACACGCATACCACGATCTGGGAATAAGAGCAGTCGACGGAGAGTTTACTAAAGTGGGCGGAGGTGAGTGAAATGACAGCGATGGAGAACCTAATCAACGTCCTCAACTTGCGTCCAACAGGGGCAGTTGCAATATGTCGGGGGGACTATATGGGACAACTGCTAGGCGATGCAGGGTACAACCTTTTCATAGGTAAACCGTCTCACCACGAGGGGCCAGGGCGACAGCGCACTAGGGAGGTATGGTCTGGGTTGACAGAGGAAGAGAGGAGAGAGGTAAGAGACCTGGCGGCATCTATGTCAGATGGGTGCAGGATACCGCTTGCTGACTTTGGATTGATTTGAGGGTCACTCAGAAACAACCTCACTCTTGGCAGTGAGATCAAGGATATTGACACCCTCTGCCTTGAGTTGTTGAATTAACTTGATCTGCTCTGCTAGCAGCTCAGAGTCGCTCATCTTTCTTATCCTTACATCTATAGTTCCACCAACTTCGAGTTGATCGTGGTAGCCCGCAAGGCGAGCGATGGCTGTTAAGGAGTGTGCCCACTTATCTGGGTATGTCTGGGCGAATAACTTGATCGCGGCATAATCAGGACAGCCGGCGAGGAACCTCTCTAGTACGTCGATGAAGGGGTCTCGATTGTATGCGCGGAGGAGGGCCTTAGTATCCTCAGCAGTCATAACTGGAAGGTTGCTGGTCTTAGGGTTGCGGCCCATTGGACTTTGTTTGAACGAAATTAAATCAAGCAAACTTGCGCGGTACGTGCCTAATTGGGGTCGTTGCCAGTATCAGCGCTATCTTCCTCAGGCATCTCTCGTTTGCATACTGGACAGATACCAGTGACGCGGGCGACCTCAAACTTGTGCCCCACAAAGATCCATTGGTCAATTAAGTGTTTTGTCGTGAACCACCTTCCAGAGGGGAGCTTGGTTGCAGGAAGGCCGTGGTATAAGATGTATCTGCGCGCGGTCCAGTAGTTTCGGCCAATATACTCAGCGATGGATGCAATCCCTTCGAGCATCTCCTCACTGGGATTTCTCAGCGGTTCTGGGCACCAGGGCCTTCTTCGCTCTGCGACTCTTGTTCCTTGATACATTTGCTGATTACCTTGTTGATTTGGGTTAACTTAGCGAGAACATCCGGAGAGAGATTGCCGTTCCAGATGTCCTGGGCAGTGAAGGTGAGTTTGTCCTTGGTGGGCATAAGGCATTATTGCAGAGATAAAGAGGAGTTGCAAGATCGTTTGAACGAGGGTTGGCATTGGTTATATATGTATGCTTATAGCAGGGGTGGGGTGCCCATATATGGGGGAGGAAATCAACGCTAGTTCGTTTGAACGAATTTTAATCAAACAAAGGGGGAGGAGATACAAGGGGGAATTGTAGGAAGAGAGATGGGGGTTCCAAGGGTGTACAATACTGTATAAATAATATTTTTTTTATCTCTTAGAAGGAAGAAGGATAATATCTCTTTCATCTATCTCATATTTTCTCCCTCTACCCTTGATTTCTGTTTACACACACGCACCCACCCCATATAATAATCATACGTACATACATGGATGGGTGAATAGTATGCGAAACATAGTTGATCTAACAGCAGAGGCTGTCAAGGGGATAAAGGGGGATCTATGGAATGGGGCCAGACAGAAGGAAGTAGCAGAGAAGTACAGGGTAACACAGGCAACAATCAGCCGTATTATGACTGGCAAGCTGCACCCGCATATCCCTTGGCCCGACGGCTCACTCGTGCAGATGTCTGGACATCAAAGGACAAGGATATATGAGGCAAGGTATATGGGGAGTGAGTTGAAGCCGGCAACTAACCTACCTCAGGCTGTTATAGATGACATGAAGACATCTATTGGTAAAGTCAGAGCGGAGAAAGCTGAGGAACGCACTAAGGACTTTAAGAAGATCTTCCCAGATTGGAAATAATCGTTGACAACTTGCTTTAAATATGTCAATGTATCATTGGCCTCTGCAGCATGACAGTGCTGGGGTAAGACCACACATGTTAGCGTGGTCCGTCGGACATCCCCCTGCCGGGTGAAATACCTGGAGTGGTAGATCGGTAACTGGGTGGGTAGCCCAGTCAGGGGCCACTTAACATAAGGAGAAGTGAACATGAAAGATAAGAAACCTCGCTAATACAAGACCATCCCCTACAAAACTGTTGAACCTTTCCTCCTCAACGCAATGGCTGCGGTGGGAATGGAGAGTGAAACAGCTCTCCTCTCAGCTCTGGGTTTGACAGGAAGCAGATGGAATGGTTGGAAGAAAAAGGGGGAGGTAAATGTGTACTGCCCCCTCACCATCAAGGGTCTCCTCGCCGAGAGGGGGTTTACAGTAGGGCTGAAATATATTATAACGAAAGGGGATACGGTTGCAGCTGGAGGACAGTTGCACAGTCTACTAGCCGAAAACCCACTTATTACAAGAAAACAGCAGGAGGTAACAGTTAGGGCCCTTGTTGCCAGTCTTGCAAGTGGCAATGGGATATGTACTGGAGATCTTGAGATAGTGGCAGATGTAATCACGTCCCTCCTCGACAACCTCCTCAGGGTGCAACCCACCCCTGCGCCAGTAGGCGCCTCTGACGAGATCTACATACCCAGTACAAGGAAAATGATTGAGGATCTCGAGTCGTGATTAACCGAGGTGGTTTCTCAACCAAGATCCTCGGTGGTCTTCCAGTTGAAATCTGGTATGAGACCGAGCACGACTACTGTGATTTTACCATATACAGTGAGAAAAACGGCTCCCGTCTTAAGTGGGCTGAGAAGATGCTACCTGACAAAGAGGACAGGGAGATAGTTGAGAAGTGCTTTAATCCTGAGCTTCAGTGAGGAGAACCAGACATGGGCGAAATCGCAGAAGCAACGTTGTCGGGTCTCTTTTGTGAGTGGTGCGGTGAGGTGATCGGCGCGCTAGATGATGGACTGGGAGAGGAACCTGGATTTCCTCGCTTGTGCCCAGGATGTGAGCACGAAAAGGAGCTAAAGAGCAAAAGCAACTTGCCTTGAACGAAATTCGTTCAAACCAACTGCCAAACCAACGGTTGACAACTTAACACAACCCACATACAATAACCCCCACAAACCGCAGACCAACTAAGAGGTAAATCATGGAGAAGGTAACAGCAAAGATCACACAGGGGGATTCCGCAGGTAAGTCCATGACCATCGACGTCGACTTCAACGCCATCCTCAAGCGGACAACCGAAGAGGTGAGAAAGCAACGCCTGGTCGCAGATCTGCGAATCTCAGTCCAAGATATGATCCGCTCTGCAATCAAGTCGAAGACTGGACCGGGAGAGGTTCAGAAGAACGTCAACACACAGTGGGTTCCTGGAACCAAGCGTGTCGGAAAGCCAAAGAGCGAGAAGATGCTTAAGGACTTCCTCAAACTCACAGATGAACAACGCGCCACATTCCTCAAGGAGGCAAATCAGTAACAGCTCACCAGCAACACCCTTAAAGCCCTCCGATACACACCTCCCTGTGATCGGTAGGGCTCAACCTGGAGAGGTAGATGGTATATCAATTGGTCCTTGTCCGCCCATCGTCTACCTCTCCCTTTTTGGCTGTTTAGGAAGATATGAGCTTATGGCCCCTGAGGCGTGGAAAGCAGACACGCACGTTCCTAGTGGAGGCCTATACCAGGCCGGGCTATTGAGATTAGGAGCGGTCGTCAAGCTAAGGCCTGCTGCGAGACGATGCCGGTTTAGCGCCCGGCCAGGGGCCACCTGATTAGGAGGATGAGAATGGGACAGGCTGCAGAGGACGAAATGGAGCGTGAGGAGATAGCCGCTGAAGCGGCGCGCGAGGAGCTGGCGGCGCACAGGGCTGGAACCTGTCGTAAAGACCCTGCGTGGTACGCTTATTGCGCCGCAGAACAAGGATGGTTCGACCATGAATACTGACCCCACTGACGCCGAGCTTGATGAGTGGGAGCAAGATATCACTGCCCTCATCGCTCAGGGAGAACGGCGATATTCTGTCCACCCCACTGCTGCGTCTCGCCTCATCAAAGCCCTCCGCGCCTGCCGCCAGCAATCCAAGGCCAAGGACGCGGTGATTGAGGCGGCGAGGCCGGTAGCCGTTGCCTTGCCCTTAATTGACGATCTGGCCCGCCTTAGCGTGGCCCTCGCGGTGCTCGACAAGGAGGTTGATGATGGCAACACCAGCTGAGAGTTCTGAGATGACCACATATCATGGCCCTACAGCGACGATAGGCGGAGGGAATAGGTGATGCCGACAGCTAAGGAACGAGCCGTAGCGGCTATAGAGGGGGGGCTGATAGGAGAAGCGCGCAGCGATGGGACCGTCCTTGCATGGAAAGCAGATTTAGTAGACTTAGTGCAGCGCCTTGCCGACGCCCTTGAGGCGGCACGGGCTAAGTTGGTCGTCCCTGAGGGCTGGTGGCTGGTGCCGGAGGAGCCGACGAAAGTGGCAAGTAACCTCCTAATCATCGTTTTACTTATTATATCTGGATGGACGCTAATTTACGCGGTTCTGGATGTAAGAAAGGATTTAGACCAACTAATAGAACTTCACTACACTGTTTGTCCATATGCCGAGGGTTGTGATAAGGGATATGAATAACCCCAGACGCCCTCTCGTGTTCGTTCCCAATAAATCTGCAGTGCAGAGAGGTATGGTGAGCTGCGGTACGTCACAGTTGGCTGGATAGACAGATGTGGGGTAAATACCATTTGTAGGATGTTTGCCGAGGCAATGGCTGATTCGGAACCTGACGACTATATTATCATAAGTGGACTATCGGTGTTGGTTGCGGTTGCAGCAGCAACGATGGCTTACAAGCATGGGAAGGTTAATTTTCTCATTTTCCGCAACGGGGAGTACGTGGAGCGAAACGTTGATATCTCTCAACTGTCGGAGTAAGAAGAGGAGTAGGATATGTCACGTATGAGTTGGGTAGTCATCTTATGGGCGGTGTTTACAGTAGTAGTTCTACTTGTTGGGATCACAATTAAACAAGACTGGCAGGGAATGGCCATCTTTGTCCCAGCTACCACAGCCCTAATCTCTGTCCTGGTTGTAGCGTTGAGAAAGTATAGCGACATAGAGAGAAATATACTTCCTGGGGACTGAGAAAGGAGAAGTAAGATGAAAGCGATTGAGTTTCACGAAGACCTTTCCCTAATAGTCCGAAGTCTGGGTCATGCGACAGCTTCAACTGGTCTGCTAATGGCGTACGAAGATGTAGTTGTACACGACCAAGATATAACCCGAATACTTGCTGATGTGGACATAGCCAAGGACAAGCTGAATCATATACGCAGACAGATAGAGGAGGGAGGGAGTAGATGAAGCGTATCCTCTATCTAACGGTTATCACTCTCATCCTCCTTCTCCAAACTTGGTCGGCTGCGGCAGCCTGCTCCACAATCACCATCTATACGCCAGATGGTAAGCTGATAGTCTGTACACAGTGTTGCAGCGGTGACACTTGTACAATCAACTGCTTAGGTGCGTGATGGCTGATCTCAAATCCCTGATTGATGAGTTGGAGCAGGCAAAGGAGGGGAGCCGGGAACTTGATCGGAAAGTTTACTGGCGGCTCGATTTGCCAAGGATCGGGAATATGGAGGCAACAATTCCTCGCTACACCACCAGCCTCGACGCCGCTCTGACACTGGTGCCGGAGGACATATGGTGGCAGTTGAGACACGAACACGGAGTTTATAGTGTAGAGGTGGGTAGAACTATAGGCACGCAGCAGAAATCATACCCGGCCCTCGCCCTCTGTATCGCAGCCCTCAAGGTCAGAGATCAGGCAATAGACAATGACTGACCGCTTCTATGACAACACTCGCCTCACCGATTATCGCAGGTGCCCACGCTATTTCTACTTCCGTCACGAGCGCGGTTGGGTACGGGAGGAGCCTGAGGCAGCCCCTGTTTTTGGTATATCCTGGGGCAGCGCAATGGATAGTCTCTGGCACGATATCGCTCTTAGCACGGACCACTACGACAAGGAGAAGATCCTCTTGAGGGCACTCGGTGCTTTTACAAGTACATGGGTTAAAGAGGGTATGCCAGCTCTGGATGAGATTGGACCTGAGGAGTACCAGCGTCTTGGAGCGCGCCACCCAGGGACAGCCCTGGAGATGCTCTATGCGTACTTCGAGCAACGAGAGGACTTCATTAAGAACAAGATAACTCTCCTAGCTATTGAAAGGCCGTTCGCTGTCCCTCTTGACCCCAATGACCCAACTCTCTTCTACGTTGGCAGGATGGATAAAGAGATAGAGATAGAGTGGAACGGGCGCGTATACCCCCTGGACCATAAAACCACAGCTTCGTATGCTAAGTCTGGTGGGTTTAGGTCAATGTTCCTGGACAGCTTCTCCCCCAATAGTCAGGTGGAGGGTTATATCTTCTCTGCAAAGGTTGAGTACAAAGATAAACTGAAGGGAGTTCTTATAGACGCCGCACTTGTCCACAAAACAGAACAGGCCTTTAGGTTTATCCCTATTGAGAAGGAGTTTGAACAGATCGACGCCTGGCTCTGGGAGACGCATGATTGGATTAGGAAGATTGAGGCGGACAAAGCTGCCCTGTTTAGGGGGGAGGAAAAACATAAAAGGGGAGGCTCTCCTCCTTACCTAAGCGCCTTCCCAAAGAACACAAACTCCTGCCACGCTTACAACAGGCCATGCCCCTATCTCGACCCATGCAGGATGTGGCCGAACCCAATTGGTAAAGATCTCCCACCTGGGTTTAAGGAGAGCAGATGGTCTCCGTTTGAGAAATTGGGCTTGAGTGAGTTGGGATTGTCAGAGGGGTGACCTACTCTGATCTTGGGATAGCATTTATCGTGCTGCTAATCCTTGGTCTGACGCTGCTAAACGTCATACTAACAATATGGAGTATATCACAGTGAGAAGAATAATGGGGTTGACCGGGAAGAGGGGAGGTTACGGAGCTATGCGACCCATGCTGCGTCTAATGAGGGACGACCCTGAACTGGAATTGCAACTAGTTACAACTGACATGCACCTAAAGGAGGAATTCGGGTTCACCTTGAACGAGGTAGAGGAGGACTTTGGAGATTCTATTGAGAAGATATTTATGAATATACAAGGGAGAGAAAGTAGGGCTGAGCAGCTGGCTGAACTCCACTTATGCCTCGCCACGATGTTTGGCCGAAGTGTACCGGATATCTTGGTTCTTATGGGTGATAGAGCAGAGAGCCTGATCGCAGCCGTTGTTGCAACTCAGTTCAACGTCCCCATCGCCCATATACAAGGGGGCGACACAACAGGAGGTATCGACAATCCCCAGAGAAACGCGATATCGAAGCTGGCACATGTTCACTTCACTTCGTGCCAGAGGAGTACACACGAACTGTGTATTTTGAACGAACTCCCTTGGCGCATCCACGAAGTTGGGGATCTCCACATTGATCCTATTGTACAGGGGGACTTTCTTCCGCAAGTCGAGGTGCGTGATAGGCTCGACCTTGGTAAACTAAGCCCTAGTGTTCCTATTATAACTGTGCTCCAGCACCCAGATACATACAATCCCACTGTATCGGGTGAACAGATGCAAATCACGCTCCAAGGAGTTGCCAGGGCTGTTAGTGACAGAAATGTCGTGTGTATCTACCCCTGCTCAGATCAAGGGTACAAAGGGATAATTGACGAGCTAGAAGAATTTAGAGTCTATTCGGGACTGGCCCAAGTTCACAAGAACCTCCCGTCCCCCCTATTTCTTGGTCTATTAAACGTAACAGACGTGATCGTCGGCAACTCCTCTTCCGGGGTCATAGAGGCTCCATACTTCGGCCTCCGAGCGGTTGATATAGGCTATAGACAGAAGGGTAGATTGAGTTGCGATCTCACAAAGTGGGTTCCGCATGATTCTAACTTGATAGCCAAGGCCATAAAGGAGAGTATAGAGACCGGACCTGGTAAGGTCAACAACACCCTGTATGGTGACGGCCACGCAGGGGAGAGGGTTGTTAAGGTACTCAAGGAACTGGAGATCAACAACAGGTTACTAAGAAAATGAACGGAGATCTATTTCGTGTTGTGGCGTTTGTAGTTGTAGTGTGGCTTCTCGTGATCTCCCTCGCTATAAACTTGCTTTGATTTAATTTCGTTCAAACGAACTTGATATTATGAAAAAGCCTGTTCTCCTTATTCAACCTGATTTAGTGTATCAGGAGAGCACTCTTCAGTATATGTCCGAAGAGTTCTCTCTGATGGGCTACGACGAGCTGGATAGTGAGAACTCCAACTTAGTGACAGTCATCTTCGCACCAAGACCATTCCCACTTGGTCTCTTCGTTAGAGACTTCCCAAATCTCAAGGTGATCGTATCCAACACAACATCCGTTGACCATCTCCCTATTAAAGAGGCAGAAGAAAGGGGAATAAAGATAATCTCTCTCACTGACGACCGTGAGTTTCTTGAACAGATAACATGCACGGCTGAACACACGCTGGGTCTTATTATGGCAGCACACAGGAGGATACCAGCAGCTCATGCTGATGTGTGCGAGGGGAACTGGGATCGGACGAAGTGGAGGGCACCAAGGATGCTCTCTAAGATGAACCTTGGTGTGGTAGGAGCGGGCAGAGTAGGAGCCCACGTTGCCGGTATATGCAGTGGTATCTTCGAGTTAGTAAGGTGGTACGATCCCTATTACGACCCTAATTGGCTGGCCCCCTTATTCTACAAAGGCAAGGAGAGGGCCCACTCCCTGAACGGACTTGCCATCGATACGGATGTCCTCTGTATCTGTGCTGGACCGAGACAGGGGAGTATGGAGGTCATAGATAGAGAGGTTCTCCGCCACCTTCGTCCAGGCGCAATAGTCGTCAACACAGCTCGCGCCGGACTTCTAGATGAGGATGCCCTGATTGACCTCCTTATAAGTGGTCATGTCCGTGCAGCTGCCCTCGATACTGCAAAGGGAGAGCCCCAAATATCCCCTAAGCTCGTGGCCTACGCGCAAGCTAGCAACAACCTCATCCTCACCCCTCACATAGCTGGCTCAACAGAGGACGCCCTTGCCACGACTGAGAGGAGGGTGCTGGAGAAGGCACTGGAGACCCTAAATGGATAGGCAGAAAGTAAGTAAAGCAACATTAGAAAGGTTCGGAGGTGAAGTGACGAGGATAGCTGAAACTCTGGGACTGGACAATGAAAACTTCCTGAAATGTCTGCTAATAGTAGCTGCTTGGGTGTTCGTCCATGATAATCCAGAGCAATCGGATGAAGCTATTATAAGTAAGTTGTCCGATAGAAAGTTGTTAGGGCTATCCATATCTGTAGCAAGGGGTGTAGAGGGAGATTCCCACAGTGCAATGGATACCCCCTCTTGGGAGACGATACATTGAAATTAACAATCTTAGTCCCCGCACGAGGAGAATCTAAAAACGTAATGCCTGTGAACGGCATCCCACTGGTTAAATACGCCCTTGCTGTCGCAGACAGGATCACCTCAGCAGGGGAGGTAAGCTACGGGACGATACACGGGATCGAAGGAGAAGCAGCAACTGCTACAACCACAGAGAGTAACATAAAGGCCTTCTGTTCAACGAACGACCTAACTATAATCCCGATGATTAAGAAATACTCGTATGTCGCCCTGGACCACAGGCCACCCATGTACTGTCAAGGGGACCGGGGTGTTCACAACTGGGTTGCCGATTACTTTCTCCCTCGCTATGGCACTCCAGACTACCTAGCTCTAATTCAGCCAACCAATCCGTTTGTATCAGTCGGTGTGTTTGAGAAGGCTCTCCTGGCAATCTCGTCTGGGAGGAGGGACGTAGCATCTGTTCAGACAGTACATCAAGTTCCCCACATATATCACGCCTGGAATCAACGGCGCCGCCTTGGTGGTAGAGCCAACAGGACAGTGGAGTGGGTGTTCCCAAAAGTGGGAAAAACAAGCTGGGGTAAGGAAGGGAAACCGGAGTATTATGCATTTAGCAATCTTGTTATCGTCAAACCAGATGCCCTGATAGAACAGAAGACATTCTTCGCAGAGCCATCTATACCGTTGGTGGTGTCGAGGGCAGAGTCACTCGACATCGACACCCTTGAAGATGTTGCTGTTGCTGAGACGTATATCAGGGAAAAGTTGGTGGAGGTCTATATATGAAAATCTTGATTCTGGGTGGAGCTGGGTATTTAGGCTGGCCGAGCGCGTTGTACCTCGCAGCAAGGGACCATGAAGTGGGGATAGTAGATAACATCGTGAAGGAGAAGTGGGAGAAGATAGCTGGTGTCAAGCCTCTAGAACCCTATGTTCTCATGGTCAATCGTATGAAGGCGTGGGATGAGCGGGAACGCTGGCTCCAAGGCATGAGTCATATAGGTATAGATATCAGCGCCGAGCCCGGTCTGCTAAGTAAGAATCTGCGCCTTCTCAAACCCGAAGTGATAATCCACTACGCAGAACAACCGTCTGCTCCTTACTCCATGATGAACGACTCTGCCTGTTATGAGACCCAAAGGAACAATATACTCGGTACACTGAATCTCATACTGGCTGTTAGGGAGTGTTGTCCAGACGCACATATTGTTAAACTGGGTACAATGGGTGAGTACGGAGTGCCTAATATAGATATAGAGGAAGGCTGGTTGGATGTTGAATATAAAGGGAGAAAGGACAACGTACTATTTCCCAAGAGGCCAGGATCTTTCTATCACTTGTCCAAAGTGCATGACAGCCATAACCTTGAGTTTGCGTGTAGGACATGGGGACTTAGGGTCACTGATCTCAACCAAGGTATCGTTTACGGAACAGGGACGGTGGAGACAGACTTACATCCAAATCTCCGAACCAGTTTCCACTACGACCACATCTTCGGGACTGTCCTAAACCGCTTTGTGACAGAAGCCGCTCTGGAACTCCCCTTGACAGTGTACGGAAGTGGGAACCAGAGGAGGTGCTTCATCAGTATACTCGACGTAATGAAGTGTATTGAGCTAGTCTGCCTCAACCCACCCGCACCTGGGGAGTTCAGGGTATTTAATCAGTTCACAGAGGTAATTTCCCTCAAGAGGCTTGCTGTTCTGGTATCTGGAGTTGCCAAGTGTATGGGTCTGACGGGGAGTGTGGCAAATCTAGAGAACCCAAGAGTTGAGAGTGAGGACCACTATTATAACCCCTCCAACAGCTCCCTTCTAGGAATGGGACTTGAACCCCACGAGTTGTCGAGTGATAGGATTGAACAGATGATACACTTTGTATACAAGAGGCGGGAGCTGGTTAACACCTCAACCCTCAATCCAAGGGTGGGATGGAGGTGATAGGACCGAATTTCAAGTTCTGGAAATATGACGGAACAGACTGGCTCTTTGCAATCGTTATACTTCTGCTACTTGGACTCGGCACATTGGAGTGGATGCAATAAGTCACATCAAGATAGGGAAAAGAAAGATCGGTCCAGGAGAGCCCTGCTATATCGTAGCAGAGGCTGGACTCACGCACCTTGGGAGTTTGGACCTCGCACTTAGTATACTTGAGGATGTGAGGATATCAGGGGCAGAGGCGTTTAAGACGCAAGTGTTCGCCGTTGAGAGTAAGACACACCGTATCGAGAGGGCCCTATCATACAAGTCACTTGTGCAGATTAAGGAAGCCATAGGTAGCGACCTGCACTTTATATTGACCCCTCACGACCTCTACGGAGTTGGCGCGATACGGGATATCGGAGTGGATGCTGTCAAGCTGGGATCTGGCGCGAAGGGGAACCTTGAACTTGTCAGAGCTGTGGCCGCATTGGGGAAGCCGGTCATAGCTTCCCTTGGGGGATATAAAGAAGACGATCTGTCTCTTCTCCTTGACAACCTGGAGGGGTGCAACGTAGCTCTTCTGCACTGCGTCAGTAGGTATCCTGTACCTGTGGAAGAAGCCGATCTGGGGAAAATAGCCTATATCAGAACGTACGGTCGTCTAGTAGGCTACTCAGACCACTGTAAAGACGAGATGGCCTCCTGCATCGCAGTTGCACTTGGGGCGTGTATAATAGAGAGGCATGTGATGCCATCCTTCTGCGTCGGCGTAAAGACCTCAATGGATCAGAAGGTTAGCATCAGGGCAAACGAGTTTCGCAACTTCGTATTAGAAATCCGAGCGACTGAAAGGATGATTGATGGACCGCTGGGATCAGATTAGTGAACTCTGGGACCACCGGTTCCTAGACATGGCTGCCTTCGTTGCGAACTGGTCTAAGGACCCTTCGACAAAGTGCGGCGCTGTAATCGTGGACTGGTATAGGCGCATTGTCTCTATTGGATACAACGGCTTCCCACGAGGAGTGGTAGACAGTGATGAGCGCCTCCACGACAGAGAGACGAAGTACAAACTTGTTGTTCACGCCGAGAGAAACGCTCTCCTGTTTGCAAGGGGCCCCCTGATGGGATATACCTTGTACACACACCCCTTCCTCTCCTGCTCCCAGTGTGCAGCTATGGTTATTCAGGTTGGCATATCAAGGGTAGTCGCACCATCTCTCAAGCACGGGACTGAGACCTGGGAGAGGTGGAGAGAAGATGTTGAGTTAGCAAAGAGCATGTATCTAGAGGCTGGTGTCAAGGTCAAGTTGATTTATTAACGGTTGACAACTTGGGATAAATATGTCAATATACGTGAACATACAGAACACAGGTGAGAAATGTATGAGCTAACTGGCCGCAAGGTCTATCGTAAGTTGACGTTCGCACGGGCAGGAAATCCCTGTGCGGTTTCCCAAGTAGTCTCTGTGAGTGGAGAGGAGACAAGTCGGACTATAAAGACGAACACTGGTCCCATTGTACTCGAGGAAGGGATGTGGGTTGTTGAGTACCTAACATCCCCTCACTTGTTTGTCTGGCTCAACAGTGTGTTTCAGCGGCATTTTGAGGCCGTAAGTGCCTAACACCAAGGATATAGACCCCTCAACCCCCTGGACGATCTTCGTTGCTGGACCGGGAGGGTCAGGGAAGACGACTCAGATATGGACGCTCCCTGGTAAGAAGTTCGCGTACCTTTTTGATCCAAACGCTAAGAAGTCGCTTGAAGGTTTGGACCTGGACTACGAGATGTTCCTTCCGGACATGTTCGAGCTTGACTTCACCATCAAAGGCTTTAGTAAACAGGCCAGACAGGACGACAAACCTATCAGGGCGAACATAGAACCAACTATGTACATGCGCTGGGTTGACGATCTGAATAAGAGAGAGAAGTCTGGATTCTTTGATCTCTTT
Source organism: Candidatus Woesearchaeota archaeon (assembly GCA_964617015.1). Classification (GTDB taxonomy): domain Archaea; phylum Nanobdellota; class Nanobdellia; order Pacearchaeales; family GW2011-AR1; genus ASMP01. Next base: position 14,525 of record CAZTVG010000005.1, read on the forward strand.
GACTGGGTGTGTATAGACAGTGTGACCTTTCTGGGAAGGGGGTTGATGGATAGGAACTTGTTTATCAACAACAGATTAGGGAAGGAAGAGGAGATTGCTGATTATAAGATAGTTGGGGGGAAGTTATCTAGTATATTCCGCACAATAACTGGGGGGTTGGGCAAGAACCTCTATTGCACCGGACACCTACAGACCTACCAAGATGATAAGACGAAGCGGATAGAAACACAGCTGTTCCTTCCAGGTTCAGCGAGGGTTCTTCTCCCTCTTCTGTTCGACAATGTACTCCTAGCTGGGACAACACAGCCTGAGGACAAGGACGAGGTACTTTACGATATAAGGACAACCCCTGACAACAGAGGACTAAAGAATATAAGGTGTTCCATCCCCGACCTTAATACCTTTGAGGATGTCACTATTAAGGATTTCAACCGCCCTGAGGAGTATGGTATTGGGGCAATTCTGGAACGCGCTAAGGAGCGCAGAAAGGCAGCTTGAAAGGAATACAGAGATGCCATTCGTTGAGGCCGCACTTGATGTACAGGAGAGAGAAGTAGTAGCAGAGGGGGAATATGACCTCCGCTGTGGGAACGTGGACCACACTCGCCAAGAGGACGAGAACAACCCACGTATAGTTGTTATTGTCAACATCGAAGGGAACCCAGATGCAGCGCCAATCTGGCACACCCTATGGCTATCCAACAAGAACTCAGACCCAGAGCGTAGAGCAGACAACGACCGTGCTAACAGGCGGTTTATGGAGGTGTTCAATATCCCATACGAGGCCACTGGATTCAACAGTGACGACATTCCTGGGTCAGTTGGGAAGTGCTTGGTTGTTCAGCAGGAAGGGGACGACAAGGTGATACGCAACAAGTTGAGGCTCCCCTACCTCTCGGCAACCCCTCAGACAGAAACTGGTAAGAGGAGAAGGGCATGATGAAGGGATATAAGACGGTCGTTCTAGCAGGCTTCGGACTTGTGTTCGCTATGCTCCAAACTCTGGGTGTCATAGTGCCACAGGATGAGCAGGCTGCTATCCAGACCGGCGGGGTAAGCCTCTTAATGCTCATTATGAGACTTGTTACCAGTACCCCGGTGGGGGAGAAGTGAACAGAAAAATCACGTTCAACGTGTCAGAGGAGTTGTATCTGCGGTCCAAGGGGATGCCGTGGGGAGCGAGGAGTCACGTCCTACGCGCTCTCCTTGACCGGGCTCTCACCAGGGGGGAACAGCATGGAAGTCTCTACTATGGTGCTCTTATAGATGGAGATTTTGACATCACTTTTTTTGAACGAAATTCGTTCAAACTAAGTGGTGAACAAGAATGAGGCGAGAGTTGTGCGTGATGATTTCAGAGGTGAAAAACGGGTACACTGTCTACCTCACTTGGTATGAGTATAAGGACTGTATAGGGGGAAGCCACAGGGAAGAAGAGTGGATTGAGAGCTCTTTAGATGGTGCGATCGGGAGGGCCTGCACGTTTCTTGGTCCACCAGACACTCCATGAACTCCCTCTCTGTAAAGATCGAACTCACCGACGGTGCTTGGTTCTTAGTGTGGAGTGGAGATCCAGACGTACTGGTCTCTGGAGGGGAATACTGTGTACAGCAGTTTGATACATTTGACCTTACTGTAGAGAAAGCTAAACAACTGCTATTAGGTAAGAAAGATGGATAGCAGGATAGGGGCTCTCAGGAAACTTGTGGATCAGGTCAAAGCCGTAATAGACAACGATGAACTTGCCAGCATCTTTATACTGGCTGCTGTCCATGGGAACCCCTATAATGGACCTGTTATAGACAGGGTAGTTCTAAAGAGCGCTGAGGAGGCTGTCACCAGTCTTGAAGAAGATAACCCCCTGAGTGTAGATAGAAATGCCCCGTCTTGACGATCTTGTTAAAGCACTTGAGAAGAAAACCCAGGAGGAGTTGTACGAGCATATCCGAGGGATAAGAACAGACCGCAAACTGACAAAAGTCCCAGTAAGAGTCGCAAGGGCTAAGAGGACAGCCCCCTTAAAACTCGTAGTTCGCTTTGGAAATATGACAGAGGAGGAACAAGCCGCCTTCCTCAAGTCAGTGGAGAAACTTAATGAAGGCAAAGCTGGTAAAGGTAAATGAAGTAAGGGTTGGAAAAAGATTTCGAGAAGAGTTTGGAGAAATGGAGGCTCTAGCTGCCTCTATCAAGGAGAAAGGAGTTGTCCAGCCAATAGCGGTTGATGGCTCTCTAAACCTGTTAGCCGGAGGTAGACGGCTGAGGGCGTGTGAAATGGCTGGGTTGGAGACAATCCCAGCTATTATATTGGATATAGATGAAGGGGAACTATCGCAACGTGAGATCGAGTTGATTGAGAACACACTGAGAAAGGATTTAAAATGGCAAGAGCTAGCCGCACTTGAGGAGAGGATATTTGAGTTGCGGAAGAAGGAGAACCCGAAGTGGACTGAGCGGGACCACGCCGAACTCATGGGACACTCTCAGTCAACAACACACAGGCGTTTGCAACTAGCATCAGTGTCAAGGGCAATTCCAGAACTCGCTGCGTGTGAGACTGAAGATAAGGCGTGGAAGACGTTTAGTAGAATACAAGAGGACATGGCCCTTAGACAGCTCGAAAAGACTATAGATCGGGTTGATGATCCGTCAAAGTGGGCGACTGAAAATTACAAGTTGGGGGATGCTGTAGAGGGACTAACAAAGGTATCAGCGGGCGTCATGCACCTTGCAGAGGTTGATCCCCCATATGGTATAGGATTAGACGAGAGGAAGAGTAGGAACATAGATACATCCCCTATGGCCCGATACAACGAGTTAAGTGGGGAGGACTATGTAGGTCTTATTGAGAGGGCATCTGCCCAGGTGTTCAGGATCCTCCGAAGTAATGCCTTCTGCATCTGGTGGTTTGGTATGACTTGGTATCAGGTCACAATTGATGTACTAAGGGATGCCGGCTTCAAGGTCAACGACACCCCAGCTATATGGTACAAAGGGAAGGCAGGGCAGACAGCGACCCCTGACACGATGCTTGGATCCTGTTACGAACCATTCTTCATCGCCAGGAAGGGGAAACCTAAAATGAGGAGGTCTGGAAGAGGAAACGTATTTGACTACCCTGCTCTGCCTCCTACAAGGAAGATACATCCTACCGAGAAGCCACTGGAGTTGATGGTTGATATATTAGATACCTTTTCGTATCCGGGGTTTGTTATCGTGTCTCCGTTTCTCGGAAGTGGAGTGACATTGAGAGCGGCGTATAGATTGAGTTTAACTGGGTTCGGGTTTGACCTTGATGAGGTAACGAGGCTTAGGTTCATTGGGAGGGTTAAGGAGGATAGAGAAGGTGAACTCCCCCTCAACTAGTCCGTGGGACTTTAAAAGCCCCTCGACCCAGTGGGTCAGTGCGCGGGAGAGGTTTGAGAGGCTATACATACCCGAGCCTAACACGGGCTGCTGGATCTGGATAGGTGTATGTGAAAAGAAGGGTTACGGACACTTCAAGTTTGCCGGTAGAACCCTTAAGGCCCACAGGGTTTCATATGAGATATACAAGGGCCCTATACCTCATGGCCTTCAGATAGATCACTTATGTAGAGTCCGGTGCTGTGTAAACCCAGATCACTTGGAAGCAGTCACCTGTTGGGAGAACATCCGCAGGGGGGACACTGGAAAGGCAACAGCGGAGGTGAGAAAGGCGCTGACCCACTGCAAACGCGGCCACGAGTATACTGAGGCTAACACGTATAGGAATAAAAGGGGAAATAGGCATTGTAAGGCGTGTGTCAGGGAGAGAGGAAGGGGGGGAGAGTTGTGCGTGATGATTTCCCCCTGGTGCGAGGGCGATCCTAGCTCGAAAATAGCCCTAGTCCCTGAGGCTCCTGGACGCACAGAGATGCGCGGGGGGAGACCCCTTATCGGGCCAGCAGGCAAGGTGCTAGATGAGTGCCTTCACCAGGCAGGGATTGCTAGACGCGCTTGTTACATAATAAATGTGTTCCCTGTTTGTGTTGATAAGGAGGGGGACGGTATCTATCTCAACGGTGATCTCCTTTGGAGCGGAAGAAAGAGCTTCACTGAGGAGGGGATGAAACTAGCTAATGAGACCCTGACAAAACTTCGGGAGTGTGGGGCGAATGTAGTTGTTCCACTAGGCGGTGTAGCGGCAGATCTCCTGTGCAACAAGAAGAAGATAATGAAGTGGCGTGGTTCTATCCTATGGTCTGAGGCAGTTGATAAGAAGTCTGTCTTGGCTTGCCACCCTGCTGCATGTCTCAGGGGCCAGTACACTCTCCGCTATATCATCATCGCTGACTTGAAGCGCGCACGGAAGGAGAGTGAGTCACCTGTATATAGTCCCCCTGACCGAAACCTGATGATCGATCCCACATTCAGCGAGGCTATAGACTTTATGCGTGAGATGGGGGACTCTAAGAGAATAGCAACGGATATTGAGGTTTTAAACCACCAGGTCTCCTGCTTTTCTCTCACAAACAGCCCCGACTACGCTATGTGTATACCCTTTATAGATGAGGAGGGGGACCATAGATGGTCTGAGGATCAGGAGGCTGAGGTATGGCTTACTTATGCAGGCCTTCTCAGCGATCCAGGCATAATGAAGATAAACCAGAACATCGTCTTCGATATGGCGGTCCTCTATCAGAAGAACCATATCATCTTCCGTGGTCCCATAGGGGACACAATGGTCGCTCAGCACCTCATGTACCCTGACTTCCCTAAGGGGTTGGATTTCATTGCATCTATCCATACACGCGAACCATACTATAAGGACGAGGGGAAGATATGGCTCAAACCCCACCCAGATATGCGAGAGTTCTGGGGTTATAGTTGCAAGGATAGTGCGGTCGCCCTAGACGCCTGGGGGCCACTGGAGATTGAGATGGAGGAGGGTGAGTACCGGGTCACGCACGACTTCACTGTTGCTATGTACCCCTCCCTTGTATACATGATGTCAAAGGGGATGAAGGTTGATAGAGAGAGATTGGACAAGACAAAGGTAAGTATTAGTAACAAGATTAAGGAAACTGGAGAGGCACTGGAACAGGCGGCAGAAAGACCATTTAATCCTTTATCGCCTAAACAATGTCAGGAGTACTTCTATGTTACAAAGGGGATTAAACCATACATCAGTAGATCAACCGGAAACGTCACCACAGACGACAAGGCAATGGCAAGAATCTACCGACGGTACAGCTTACCGGAAGCTAAGTTGGTTCAAGAGATCAGGGCGCTCAAGAAACTTTATGGGACTTATCTCGATGTTAGGATGGATAATGATAATCGTCTTCGTTGTTCCTATAACCCTCGTGGTACTTGGACGGGTCGTCTTAGCTCTAGTGCGACTGTCTTTGGAACTGGTCTAAACCTACAGAATCTCCATCCCCAGTTCAAAAGTTTTCTGGTGGCAGGGTGACTGACCACATCCTCATTGAGTTTGATAAGGTCAGCGCTGAATGGATATGTGTAGCTTATCTCAGCAACGATGCCAGGATGCTTGACGTTGTTAAACAGGGGAAAGATCCACATTTGATAACAGGCTCCCTTCTTTCAGGCGCACCTGAGGAGCTGGTAGCAAAGGAGGATAGACTTGTTAGAAAAGCAACAGACCCCATCGAAATTGAACATCTCCGCTCGCGTCTCCCAGAACTCAACGATTATTTCCTTCCCCGCGTGTACTCAATTCGCCAGATGGCGAAGAGATGTAACCACGCTCTCAATTACGGAATGGGTTATAGAAGGTTCGCGCTCGAAACTGAGGTTGATGAAACCGAAGCGAAGCGGATAGTCAACACGTACTTCAACCAGGCGTATCCTGGGATTAAAATCTGGTGGGGCGCGATTGAGGAGCAACTCCGCCGAAATGATAGGACACTTGTGAACTGTTTTGGGAGGAAGTGTCGCCTTCTGGACGCTTGGGGCGTGGAGCTATTTGAGAAAGCCAGATCGTTTCTCCCTCAATCAACTGTTACTGATATGGTACACGAGGGGATGATTAAGTGCTTTGACGATCAGTCCAGGCCATTCAGACCACTAGAACTCCTAGAGGATGGACATGACTCCCTCCTTTACCAATATCCTGTTGGGAGATGGAGGAGTATGGCATTTGCGGTTGCCAAGATGGCCTTCGACTATATGAGTCCAGTGGCTATATATAGCATAAAGGAGTTCAAAATCGACACTGAAGTTACTATCGGTCTAGACTGGGGACACATGGAGAAGGTCAAGATAAGTCCAAGATACGAAGATATAAATAAGAACGCGGAGAACATAAGGAAAACGTGGGAGAGGCTCCGTGGCGAAGCGAAAGCTGCATGACTGGCTTACGTCTTATCTCAAGTATACAGAGAACTCAGAGGCCCCAACTTCCTACCATGCATGGGTAGGGATTTCTTGTATAGCTGCTACCCTCCAGCGGCACGTCTATATGGTTAGAGGGCACTCGAAGATATACCCTAATCAGTACATTGTGTTAGTAGGCCCCTCAGGGGAGGCGCGCAAAGGTGAAGCTATAAGTATAGGGCGGAGTGTTGTCGAGGCTATTGGTATACCCATCGTTGGTGAGGACAACTCACAAGAGGCCATCATAAGAGATATGAGGAACAGTATAGTAACGTTCACGGATAAGTCAACTGGCAAGATAAAAACTCAATGCGCTGTGTCCTGCTTCGCTGAGGAACTTGCAGTATTCACTGGTTATCAGAACAGCACCCTCTTGGCGTACATGACGAACTGGTATGACAGTAGAGATCTCTGGACGCGCCGCACGAAACATCAAGGGGTTGACGAGATAAGGGGGATGTGCTTCAACCTGATTGGTGGAACCGCACCAGACTGGATACCCCACATATTCACTCGTGAGAATATAGGGGGCGGGTTGACATCGAGGATAATGTTCGTTGTAGAGGAAGAACGGGGTAAGATAGTCGAAGACCCCAACGAGTTTCCTCCCGACAAGCAACTTCAGGACGACTTAACCTACGATCTTGAGAACATCCACATGATAACTGGCGCATACAAGTTTACGGACGATGCACTCGACTTCTACAAATCCGTCTACAGAGATCAGGAGGAGGAGAAGCGTGCCGGAAGACCAGCGGTTCCGGGTACACAGTTTGGCGGTTATATGGCTCGCCGCGCGGTCCACCTGATAAAAACTGCAATGGCTCTGTCTGCCGCTGTTGGAGACGACATGTTTGTTAAGAAGGAGACTGTTGAAAGGGCTTTATGCTTGATACTGGACGCCGAGAAGCACATGAGTAAGGTATTCAGGGGTATAGGTAAGGCGAGGTACTCTGAGGAAGCTGAGGCCGTACTTGACTTCGTTCGTCGGCATAAGGTGGTTAAGCGTTCCGATCTGCTGAGGTACTTCGAGCGTCAACTGGACATGACGAGTCTTGAGGCTGTTGAGAGGGTTCTGGAAGGGATGAAGTTGGTTGAGATAAAGGTGGATAGGGACGCTGGGGAGAGGATATATCGGTATATAGGAGACTGATGGTGTTAGAAGTGATTCTTTTAGGCCTGTTCTTCTTAGTGCTCGGTATCTGTCTTTGGGCTGACCGGGATAGACGTCCTCTGGCGCGATGTCCGTACTGTGACGGTACTATAAGATACCACAAAGCTGAGTGGCTACCCAGAGGTGGAGTTGTATTTCCTGGAAGGATCTGTGATAGATGTGATAAGTCATTCAGCGAGTGGAAAGTTACTCAGTTGTAAACAACCTTGTCGCCGCAGGGCACTGAAGCTTCCATCCCTTTAACCAGTCTGATCCCCTGTCGTCTGTGAGACGCATGATTACATCAACTGGGAGTGAGCAGCGTCTATCCTCAATCTGTCCAGCAACTGCATCTACCTCTGTCTCCAGGAGAGCATCCAACTTGTTCAGGCGGTCTATGGCCTGTGCTGCACAACCTCCAAGGAGAAGTGCAACTATTATAGCTACTATCTTCATTCGTATGCTCTGTTCAGCCAACCCCTAAGATACAACTCTTTGTTTAAGCCTCTGTAAAACCCTGCTGCCTCGGATCGGAGGGCCGCCATAAATGGCCGTGGGTCAACACCGTTCACCGCTGCGGTGGTACGGGGGCCAAATATCCCGTCGTCAACCACGCGCGAACCACAGGCCCTGAGGGCACGTTGTACACACAAATGTGCCTGGTACGGTCCCATGTTCACGCTCAGATCCATCACCTTAGAGGCAACCTGGATAGATTTAATGTTATAATACTTGTATCGTTCCCACCACTGTTCCCTATATATCCTAACAGCGTCCTCCCGCTTCATTACTATGATGTCCCCCAGGTCAATGTCCCCATCCTTGTCAAGGTCTCCGGGTGCGTAGCCTGTCTCGTCTATCCTGTTGAGGAATCTCAGAAATCTGAGGGATATACCCCAGTTGGTTGGACCTCCAGGGTCACTGGGGTCGTCTGAGAACCCTCCCTCATGTGAGAGAACAAACTCCACTGCCCTATCGAATGAGAAGTCAGTCACTCTGCTGCTCTCCAAGGTGGGATGTCAACCACTTTATGTCAGTTCTTAACTTAGCTACATCAGTTCTGATCCCTGAGAGACACCTCTCAACTTTCTCATTTGACCTCTTCAAGTGGTCAACATCATTCTTGAGGATCCCCTGCTGCCTCCACATCACTAGGCCAGTGGTTATCAGACCTAAGGCAGCTGCTGCTGCCACACCTACGACGACTATCAAGAGGGTCATACCGCTGCACCCTCAACCCTATGGATGTGGACAGCGAGAATGACAACTATGTTTGAACGAATTTTAATCAAACCAACTACCTCACCGTGTCAGGATGATAACCCCACGTTCGACTTGGTTAACGAGATCATCGAGCCTCTGTCCCACATTCTGGTTCTTCAGCAGGTCATTCCTGGCAGCAGCCACGGCGACTGTCAACATCCTAACGCGCCTCGCGCTTCCCGGCTTCATTCTAAGGGCCCTTTTAAGAACCTCTGTTGTGGCTGGTTTAGACAGAATGGCTGAAGCCACCCAGGCGCTGAACAATCTTATATTCGCGCTGATAAACCCCGCAGGTCTGATGGGCTGAGAGAGGCTAGAGGCCACTTGCCCCCTAACCATAAGTCCACCAACGTCGGGCCTTGTCCCAGCGATGATAGTTGTATATAGGTCAAGATCCTTGAACGTCGCCCAGTCGCTAGGTCTGAATATGTGCTCTAACTTCTTCCTCATGCCCCCAGTTAGCATTGTTGTTATCAACCCCTCCAGGCTACTTCGGTCAACAATACTCTCGCCAGTCCCGCTGATCCGGGTCGCCCCGACCTGTAACTTGTTGTAAATCGTTCTCCTCAACAACTCCGCAACTGGCGAATCTTTCCCCCCGGACAACGCGATCAGCTGCTGAACATCTGCCTCACTGGCTTTCTCAACAAACGCGAGGCCTCTCTCTCCACTAGTAAGGTGCTTATCGGCTATAAGTTTCATAAATGATGTATCGTATCTGGCGAGGGCGCTACCGTAAGCCTCAAACGCAGCCCTCTCGTTCTGGGTCATTAGAAGACCCAGAGACCTCTCATCACTCCTGAAAGCCTTGAGTCGGCCTACTATCTCCTCTGGCTTTGCCAGGAGGTCGAGTTTGAAAGCATCCTTGAGGGCAGTGAACCTCTCTGCACCGACAAGTCTCCCCATAGTTTGGAGTTCTGTAAAGTTTCCAGGCTTGAAGAACCTCCTGGCTATATCCTCAGGTGTGCTCTCGCGGAGGAACTTTCTTATGAAGTCCTTTCTCAGGATGTTCTCCCTGAACCTGTTGGCAAGCGATGCGGCTTTGTACGCTTGAACAAAGGGCTTCGTCGCTCCCAGTGGCTGATCCATACTCTTCGACAGGGACTGCCACAGCCTCGTGGCCTCTCTTCTCATAAACTCGTCAGAGGAGCCCATGAGATCAAACAGCCTCCGTCTGAGATCCTTCATAATCTCGAAGGCGGTGAATGTTCCCTCTTTTGACTTGAACTCAGCAACCCTCGGATTCATCTTTCGGAGAGTTAGAATGACGCCAGCGAGTTCACCCCTGGGGGTCTGGCTGACACGGACAGGTGGGACTGTCAGCGTAGCCCCAGTTACCCCCTTACCCACTAATTTGTTCGGGACCGTGAGTTTGTGTATTCCCTCTTTACCTAGAAGAGAAATATCCACACTATCTGCCAGAAACCTAATCTCTTCTGCGGTCGCTGCCCTGGCGGGACCATCAGCAAGTGTGACCTTAAACATCCCCTCGCCCGCCGCCAGTGTACCGACATCTATCTCCCTGGCCAGTCTCTGAGGAGCATGAACATCATACACAAGTTTGCCAGTACGTCTTAGAGCATTCCCATACTTCCTGTCTACCCACACCCTAGACGTGTTCTTGAAATCCTCTAGGAGTCCGACTTGGACACCTCTTCCGGCTGCCTCAGGAGAGACGGGGGCCACCTGGGGACGAACAGCCTCGACCGACCTGGCCTGTACCCGCACGAGCGACTCAATCTCCACGTCACTGAGGGCCTCAAGACCTTCAGTCCTTCCCTTCTCAGTTAGAGTGGTCAACAGGGACTGCTCCTGTTTCGTTACCTCCCTGGCGGGCTTAGAAACCATGCCGCCAGACTGGGTAAATACAGCACCTATAGTTGGATTTTCAACAAGTTGACCAAACAGGGGAGGCTCAACACCAAGTCTCTCAGCTGCACCTGCCACTTCAGGAGCCTTTGGGAACGGTCTGAAAGCAGGCGCGATGGAGCGAGACCTACCTATATCGGCAAGCACGGGAGCAACTCTCTTAGCAAGCCCGGCCGCCAGTGGAACTGCCTCAATCCCAGCGAATATTGCACCTCCAACTGCCCCCCTTCCGACCACAGCGCCAAAACTTTCTTGTTCGAGGGGAACCCCAGTTATCAGCTCCTCAACTTGCTGCTGTGCAGACTGAACCTGTGTTCCAGCGAAGAAACCAACAGCTGTCCCAATTATCGGCATCGCCGCTGATCCCATAACTGCGCCAACAACGGGTTCACTAACAACAGATCCCAGGATGTTTCCTATATCCCCCGTTGTCCATTTAAACTGGGGACTTACCTCACGGTATGGCTGGCTTGGGTCCGTCTTGAAGACGAGAGAGAACTCATCATCTGGGAGGAGGACAAGGCCCAAGGTTCCCTCTGGAAACGACGACTTAAACTTGGCTGCCTTCTCCCCAACGGTCTGCACTCTTGCCAGACCCATCCTGAACCATATATCATCCAGCCCTTCATCCGGTACGAAGTCCCCCTTAAGAGCCTTGGATATAGCCTGATTGTAGGTTGACTCCCTTACCTCCTTCTCCCTCCTAAGACGTTCCTCCTCCTCAGGGTCGAGAGTGGGGAAGAGTGAGAACGTCCCCCTGGGCACCGGTCGGCCTCCAGGGTCTACTCTAGTAGAAGGTGGTCTAGCAACAGGACGCCTTCCCTCCGTTATTGTGAGGGTCCTAGGCATCTACTGAGTTTCCTGTACAAGAACACCAAACGTTTCCATCGTTCCTGGAATATGGAAGATAAACTCGTCCCCTTCCCGTCTCAAGAATACAGCGTTCGGGTTGTGTTCCTTCGCCTTTGTGAGCACATCAGACGGAGGTGGCTGCCCACCTCTTCCCGCCGATCTTGCAGTTGAAGACAGTTTATTAGCGAAGGCCTCGTCTACAAGAGGATTCTTCTCAAGCCACTTTTCAAACTCACTCTCCGCTGTACTTACATCGGCCCCGTGTTTCTTGTATAGTTGAGCCCTCTTTATTGCCTGCGCGTTCGTCCTTCGCATTAACTCGGTTATCAGGAGGACACCCTCTGGGGTAGTTGTCAGATTAGGAACAGCGTCTTGGATGAATGTAAGCATCCTGTTTGTTATTCCTCTTGCAGCGGGAATGTTCTTAGCTACATCCAAAGCCAGAAGATTCCCGATTGACCTGATGGCCTCACCTGAGCCTGGCGCACCTAGTGGGATATCTCCAGGATCAACTCCAAGGAACCTTGCCACCTGTGCAGCCAATAGTCGTGTGTTACCCACAGCGCCAGGTTCAAACCCCTCTATTGCTTTCTCCATAGCTACCAACTGACCCTGCTGGAGTCTGGCAGCTGTCCCAGCTTCCTGAATTTCCACAGATGTCTTGGCCTCTGCTGTTCCCCTCGCCTTTTCAAATGCTCCCCTGCGTATCTGCTCAGGGTCTGTGACAACCTGAGTTATATCACGCTTAGATATAACTGAGTCTGGGATAGTTACCTTGACCGCTTCTCCGGTTTTAGGGTCGAGAGTTGTAACCAAGGACATCCCCTGCCCCTCCATAGAGGTAACATCGAAGGTGTCACCCTGCTTGAACGTTATCCCAGTCCCCGGCACAGAGAAGTCCCTCTGGAACACGACAGATCTAGGGGCTCCAAAGAGGGCAGGGTCGAACTCGTCTGGGGTTATTGAGGCTGCTCTCAACTCTATATCCTTGGCTAACGCCTTGTACTGTGGACTGTCTGGGGGGAGCCTAGCTAGAACCTGATCGCGGACACGGAGTTCCAGGATTTGCCTCTCCCGTCTTTGTGGTGTCACTTCCTCCCCAGGGAAAATTCTTGGCTCTGGGAGTCTTGCCTCCTCAACTTCTGCTTTACCCCCGGCTGATATAACTCTCCCCTTCTGCCCTGTCACCTCAGCGAATGTTTGAGTTGCAAGTGTCTCAGCCTGCTGCCCCTGAATTGCCTTCTGCATTGTAAAGAATGCATTTACATCTCCTCCTGCACCAGATATTACAAGTCTCGCTGTTCCAACAGGATCATCTATCTTGCCTCTCTCCAGCAGAGATGTTATAGCTGTGAGTTGTTCATCCTTAGCAGCCTGAAGGAACTTAGTAACATCCTTGAACGTGGCTGAATCTGGATCAACTCCAACTGCTCTCGCTCCAATCCTGAAGGCTGGACCGCGCTGTGATGGATCGAGCTTAAGGATGTCACTGAAAAGGTCAAGGAATTGTCCAGCCTTCTGACGCTGTGCCTGTTGTGCAGCTTCTCTGGACCCTGTGAATCCTTGGGCAAAGCCCTTGGCAAATCCCGCACCAGCTCCAAGGGCACCGTTACTCATTGGGGCCTACCGAAAAAGGAGCCACCAACCTGGCCGATCGCCTGGAAGATATCACCGAATAGGGAAGATCGGGTTGCCTGAGATTGAAGGTTAGCAGCTGTTTGGAATTGTCTCTGTTGTATCAGAGGGGAGACTGCAGAACCAAATCCCCCAGCGAGACTTCCAAAGCCTGACGCTATTGGCTGATCAGCCCCAGATATACCAAGGAGCCTGTTTATAAAGTCAGTTGTAAGTTGTTCATTTGAAGACTGCCTAGATATTCCAAGTTGCTCTGCTAATGTAAGATCCCCTCTGGAGGCAGATGAGAGGAGACCAGCTCTCCTCTCTCCAAACTCTCCCAGAGCCTCTATACCTGGTGAGGACGTTTCGAAACCAGGGCCAAGTTGCTTCCTGAGTCTCTCATTGAGGGTCAACTCCTGTTTTCCAAGTTCCCGGAGGAGAACTGGATCTATGGGCAACTCTCCTCTTTGAGCAGCCAAAGTACGCTGAAGGAAGCCCTCTTCTATCTCTGCTCTGAGAGCCTGAGTCGGGTCGTCAACCCTCTCGAACCCTGTGATATTACCTTCCTCATCGAGGATGGGTTGAATCCCTGCCTCCTCAAACAAGAACGGACTGAGGAGTTCCCTCTCTCTCTGCATTTCCTCAAGGACTGACCTTTGGAAACGGAGAGATTCAACCTGCTCCCGCTGGAGGGCCCGCTCCTCAGAGGATGGACCAGGAACAGTTACATCATCACCGCCCATTTAGAACAACCTCCTATTGTACCAGTACGCATCGTCTGTTATCGTATATGGTTTTATCTCAAATGCTCGTTCCACTAAATTCTTCCACTTCCTAGATCCAATGTGAATAAAAAACGTGTAAGAGTTAATCCCTGCAAGTTTTAGTATATTCTCATATGACTCAACAAGTCTTATCACTGTCATACCAGGGTTCTTCATGTCCTCAACTACTAAGGGATTGGCGAGGACCATCTTCTTAGTGGGACTTGTTGACAGAACCCCCACAACTGATCCGTTTCTCCTTGCCATAACAGTGGGGAAGCTGAGTTGGTCCACGTTTACGCCCCTGGAGCGGAGAAATGTGTGGCAGGTCCGGTAGTCCGCTGACGTAGTGGCGAGCCTGAAACTTGTCCCTTGTAGTATCATTATTCTCTTGTAGGTAGCCCGACTGGCCATACAGCCTTGAGGGCAGTCGGATTGGCGGCGCCGGCGATACTGGCCGCCACGGCCGAAAGATTCATGGTCTCCAGAGCCGCACGGTCAGCGGCGTGCTGGTCGGCGTCCGTGATCCGGCCGTCTAATCGCGCCCTATCTTCTTTACCTTGCAGAACGTTGAGTTTGAGTTCGCGTGCTCTTTGGATTTTCGCGGTGTGGATTTCCCGAGCCTTTTGCATGTCTACTTCTACCGATCCGCCACCAACAGGCCAGCGCCAGGCGTCGCGGAACCAACGGTCGGACGGAAGGACAGACCTCTCTACGATTTCCGCATTCACTGCACCGGGGTCTTGTACGGGCACCAACTCAGCGAGAATATATTGTAGTGCTGCAACCTCATTTCCGTCAAAGCGCGAGAGCATCTCTGGGCCGAGCTTACCGCGAATTTCAATCGAGCTGTTGGGGTATTCTAGGATAATACACTTCATTACTGGTCTCCAAATGCAGCGACAAACACGGGACCATCTGGATCAACCTTAGCTGGAGTGGCCTGGTCGTCAACTGTTCTGACTGTGGTGCTCGCAGCTGACTCGGCTATAATAACGGGATGGACCTTGGGGGCGCTTGTGTGATGAACGCTGAAAAGGGGGTAATAACTAGAAGAGAAGTCTGTTGCCCAATTAACCCTCCACTCCCCCACAGAAACGTCTGTTACATCAGTCACGTTCTTGCTGGTGTTAACTACTGCCGCAATGGTGAAGTTGGCCAACCCCTTAGCTACACCTGGACTATGTTGGATAAGGTCGGGCGGCGCGTAAGTGTCCTCATTCGTCTCTGCCTCAAGGGCGGCCTGTGTCGCCTGTAAAATATTTCGTACTCCTGCAAGATTGAGGAGCCTCTTAAAATCTGCAAGTGTAAACCTGTTAAGTATCCCCATCAGGTTGTATACCTATTCACATACCCGAAGATGTTAACTGCACCTACCACAGTCACATACGCCTTAATAACCTTGGCGTTTCTGAGTACCAGTCCAGGTATTACGAGCTGAAGACCTATTAAAGGCCCACTGGGGAGCGTCTCTGTATATCGACTTCCAGTTGCAGTAGTTGGACCGATGGCAAATGAGATATCCCTTGGCGCCCCAGATGCGCTATTCCACGCCCTAATGTATACTTCGTCTATACTGTCGGCCGCACCAGTGACAGCGGTGTGGATAACCGTTCCAGTGGAGGGAGTGAGTCCTGTAACTGGTATCCCTTCTCCATCTGTACTACCAGACAGAATTATTTTAGCCCAGACCCCCATTTGTTTTACCCTCTAGAACTAGCGAGTCTCAACCGAAAGCCCTCTCTCGACTCTAACTCGCTATCAGTAAGGACACCTCTCCAACGGCGCACGTGCTCGACATCGTAAAGGCTGGCCGTATACTCAAGAGCGATTTGCGCCTGAAGCCTCTTGATGCACAGATAGGGGAAGACAGAAAGAAGGAAGTTGGCTGCTTTTAGACTTGCCACTTTCCACCCATAACACAGTTTGTTTCCAAGACGACCTTTGGGCGACATCTTGTGAACACTTCCTCCGAACTTCATCTCCAATGCCTCTAGGATCGGTAAGTGAGTGTTAGTAACACCAACCTGCAAGGTGTATATAGGGGACTTCCACGGTCCATGAGGTTTTGTCTTCGTTATACTAATATGCCCCTCACCATCGAACAATCCGGCAAAGTAAGACAAAGTTAGGGCGTCGTTGTCCATTACGAAAACGCCTCCATTGCAACCTTATTACTCTGTTCCGCCATCACAGGGGATGTCACATACCACTGAGCTGTCCCCTTCATCTCCTTGAGGATCGCGCGCAGGCGCTCAAACTCCCCTGACTGGGCCGTGGCAAGACTCTCACTTCCAACCTCCCCAGGGTCAACAGTCGACTGCATCTCTGTAACGTTCTTAGAGAAGTCGTCCTGCTGAGTTGGAATGCCGTTATCTATGTGATTTTGGTGGTCACTATTGTAAATGGACGCCGTTAGGGTCGTTCCCGTCGCACGAGTTGTATGGGAGTAGAGAGCAACCATCTCAGATCACCTGGTTTCCAATTTCCACTACCTTCACTGGCTTCCTGCCACCTACAACGTCCCACCGAGTCGCGCCGCGACCACTCTTCTCATCATCCCACCACTGGTCGAGGTCGGAGACATACACGTCGTTAGCTTCCTCTAGTGTCAGCCTCTCCGCACACCTCCTGCACAGACTGGTGACATGAAAGCTACCATCATCAAGTTCAAATTTCACCTCAACATACCTCGGGAAGCTCGCCAGAATCAAGGCTTTATACACCACGGTTCTACCTCCTAGAACCTCAGTTCTAATAGGCTCTTCATCCTCTACCCTCCCTCTGATTTGACCTCTGCACAGGAAGCAAAAGGTTCCCTCCTCAAACCCCCGTTTGTTCCAGACAACATAGGTGAGATCCTTACGACCCTTCCTCTTACGTGCCTCCATTATCCTTGATACAACCTTACCTGGTATCGACATCAGAGCCTCTCGTCCATAGGAGTGAAGTGGAGATAGAAACGGGAAACCGAGAAGTCCTGTGCAGCTCCGTTGTTCTTCCCAATTATGGAGAACCTCCGTCCGCTACCAGTTATCCTACGCTTCTTGTTGAGAATCTGGTCCCCACCAAGTTTGTCAGTTCCGAGGACGAAACTCCCCAGATCCGCACCAGTTGAACCCATGTTAAACGTGATTGTCTCTGCGTCCTCACCATCCCAGACGGTTGTGACATTCAGATTCCAGTTCCCCTTCGGCTCAACAACGAGTTCCAGGAAGTGCCCCTTCTTTCTCACTGTCCCAAGCACAGGATCGAGGTCAGAGAAGTCCAAGTGCGGAGACTGAAACTGCCCCACGTATCCAGCTCCATCCTTTGAGGCAGTCTCCTCATCCATTGTTCTAACAAAGCCCGCGTCATCTCCAGACACAGGGCGCTCGACGTTATCCCCATCCTGACGGAGCCAGAGCGACTCAGTTGTATCCCGTGTGTCGAAGTGGAACCTGGGAAGGTCAAGGCGGTTAAAATCAACGACCAACATGCGAGTGTTAGTTGTACTTCCAGCTCCCGCCACCGCGAACATCGCTTGCCGCTTGGCAACATAGTATACAGCCTGACACTTCTCCAACTGATCCAGTGCAACATTCTCCCTGACGAACGGCCCCATATCTCCACGTTGGGAGAGATTTATACTTCCAAGGTTCCCGAACTCAGTGACAGTTGATATGAGGTGGAGGTTTCCCCCTATATCTATAAATAGAAGATCATTGTCTATCGCAATCGCCCCACGAGGACTAACACCACCAATCCGTCTGTTCAAGCGGCGAACCTTCCAGTTTGCTATAGTTGGATCGGTTGTGTCAACGTAATACACACCAACAGGGAACTTCCAGCAGACAATAAGACCCTTAAACGAGATCGCGCCAATAAGGCGTTCACCCTCCCCAGGGAATATGGCAATTGTACCTGATCCAGAGCCGGCGAAGTCCTCATGGTCGGCTACGATAGAGTAGTAGAGTCTATGAGGGTCGTTTGCATTTCCCCCTCCCCAAATTCTATCTTCGTGGTTCAGACCGAAGATTGGTTGGTTTGCACCTGACCAGTCGGCAGGAGGAGTTGTTATATCTGATGTGGTTGCTCCATCTTCTGATAGAACCTGGACGACATTCTTCTCAGTGAAGATAAACAACTTTCTGTTGTTCGCGGCTACCTCTGCACCACCTTCAACGAAGATCGGCACAACACTTGATACAGTCAGTCCGGTCTTGAGAGTGGTAGCAAAGTCCTTGCCACCGCTGTCCTTATAGATCTTCCCATCAGAGGTGACAATAACCATCCTCTGTGTGCCAGCGGTTGGGAACCAGTCATGCCCGGCAATAACCGAGGGCGCGCCGGTCAGGGCAGTTGAATTGTATTTAGACGCCCCCCCGATCTTCCTTAATGTTCCATCCTCAAAGGTGATACTGTCAGCAACCAAGAGCTGAGAGGGTCTAACCTGGGTCATGTTTTTAGTCCCGGTTAGACCGTCTACACCGAGGGGGAGTTGTGCAATTCGTCCAGTGAACGCCATTTCAACTGCCTTTGATTAAAATTCGTTCAAACGAACTAGCCGATTATCAAGCCGGAAGAGGTTCTGAGTGGCTCCCTAGACATAGCCAACTCATCCTGTCTGGGAATGATCTTCCCTATATCCCTTCCCATAACCGCCAGGCGATAGCGGTTTTCAGTTGCCATTGCACGGACACCTCTCACAGCGTTTGCCAGGAATGTACCCGCCCTCGAATCAGACATATCCAAAGAGAGAAAGTACAACCCAATGTCAGCCAACACTCGCCTATACTGCTTAGGTACAACTGGCGTCTCGGACGCACTATCAGTCAAGTCGGTTGGGAGAAAGTCGTAGTCGTACTCAACGTGGATAAAGTTCCCCGCCTGGTCCGAGTCACCATAGTGACTGAACCGGACCTTCGTCTCCGTCACCATCCCGAACGCCTCGGGAACGCCGGGGAGGATGTTTCTAAGAGGGTATAGATTCTCCAGAGAGTCGATATCCATCCCCTCTATCTCAGATCTAGTCTGAAACACACTCATAGGGGAGACCACCCTTATAAGATCACTCGCGAGATCATACTCTAAGTTGAACAGTTTATAGTTGGCTGCTGTATCTGTATCTCCGGTATACTTATCTCCTAAAGTTACACCAGTGTTTCCAGACGTGTGTGCTGAAACACGAAAGATGTCCTCGTGGCCATCTACCTTAAAGAACCACTTATTTACACTCACATTGTTCTTAGCTGCGTCAGTAGGAGCAGCTGACATTGTAACCGAGGTACTATCCTCTGTGACGTTTGCAGTTCCTCCGTCAACAACAGCTTCAAGTTTCAGGGTGCCAGGTGGATCTTTTCTGAGCCACCACCACTTCTCATTGATCTCAGGATCAATCTCAGCACCTCCGGTTACAAGGGCCTGCTGAGCACGGTTTAGATACTGGAGTGCCTGGGCGTCAAAGTCGCTTGTTCCGTCAGTTGGCTCACCAGCGCGGAATAGGATATCGTCCACAAGGTCTTTTGAGTTGGTATAGTTGGCCATTTTCTCCTACACTACATAACAACCACAGGTATCTCGAAGCTTCCCTGAGTTTGAGACAGAGTTACCTTCTTGGTTATCCCCGCTTGGACACACGGAATTTCGATTGATCCCTCCGGAGTTGCAACCGCTGTTAACTCTGATATTCTCTTACTAGCCATAGTCTACCCCACATCAGATTCTAACTCTATTCCCATCCTCTCTGAGAAGGCGACTTCCATCCTCATTTAGAAGAGCGGGGAAGACGGTCTCAAGTTGATGTCGTAGTCTCCTTCTACGTAGCCTAGTCGAACTTCTAGTACGGTGTCCCATTGTCACGCCTTACTGACAATCATGACGGTCAGGTTCGCACCAGTGGTCACAGTGGAAGCCCGGCATCTGATGTGTACAGGGTTTTCCCTAATTACCTTCACCAGGTCGCCTGTGACAAGCAGGTCTCCGTCTGTTGGGGTCGTCAACGTGATGTACGTCGGGGGGGTAGCATCATCTGGCCTCCCAGACGGAGGGTCATTCGATCCCTCGATTACAACCCTAGACGACACTGTTGATACGGTGGCAAATCCTCTTACGTGAACGACCTTTTCAGGGAGTCCTGGGGCGACTAGACTATTGCTGAAACCTGTTGCTGTTACAGTCCACTGGATACGGTGGACACCCGGTGCGATCCACACACCTCCAGAAATAAAAGCAGCAGTTGCCATTACCTATGTTCCTCCTCGGATCCGGCGGCAGTTTGTTTGATTAAATTTCGTTCAACCGAACTTGCGGATTTCTTTGACTTGGGCTTACGTTCCTCAGGTAGAACCAACCCAGTGTTGGCCCTTGCCTCTTTGGGGATCTTCCTCGCCTCCTCCCAGAACCACTCTTGCACATCGTCAGGCTTGATCCTATCACCCCCATCCGAGTAAAACACACCAGCCTGGCATATCACAGGAGGCTTACCCGGCTCAAGAATAACCTTCCCATCAGGTGAGTATACATTCCCCTTGACAATGCGCACGTAAGGGGTCTTCTTTACCAGACGAACCTCACTGGTTCCAGGAACACGCTGATAATCATGCACCTTTTCGAGATTTAATCCCACGTTGCTTCTCCTTCCTCATCTGATCCTTGCGGTGGTATCCATAGTGAACACGAGTTAACTCACTCCCGGCCATTTTAACAGTGTTTGCGTACAACATGGTGGTTTCAGCAGGGAGACGGAACTTGATCCCCTTCTCCTGGCACATCCCGAGGAGATAGGCGACTGCCATTCCACCCTTCTCCGCGAAATTCCCATTTGGGTACACGAAGTCAGCTCCATAAACACTGAGTCTCTCAACCTCGATGTACATGGCGTAGGCGATCATATAAGAAACAGTGTTCTGAGTGAAGATGTCGTCCTTTATATACTCCATGACCTCGTGGAGGGGATATGCCACAGCGTTTGGATAGTCGTGATAGACGGTGCTGACCATAGTGGGCTTGTTGTGCTTCCTAACCCACCTAGCGTACGTCTTATCATGCTTCTCCAACCACCTCAGATCGTCCATGAGGAAGAGTTTATCGTGCATAAACCCCCTCAGGCCTCGATTGAGGGTCCACACCTCATCAAATGGGTTCTTCATCCCAGGGGTGGACATAGATTCAGCTATAACCGCCTTACAACTAGGACCAAGAGCAACCACCGCGACGTGCTTGGGACGGGTTAATAGGGGGTCAACCCAGAGACCCTCTTTGTTGGCGGCTTCCATGCGGGTATCCCCCTACCATCCGACTGCTTCAAAGTAGAAGGACAGTGTGTTGGGGAGAACTGTGACCTTCCAGGTTGTCGGGAGTTCCTTCAGTTCCGTTGCCCCACCAGGACCAGCGGTTGTGTACTGACCCATGAAACCACGGATTGCGTGACCAGAGGGCTCGTACTTCCACAACACCTCGTTTGCATGAACCGTGTTGTTGAAGCCTTCACCTCTCATGATTATGTAGGTGAGATTGCGGTGCATACCGTAGCTGGTATCGCCCTTCGCTGTTGAGACCGCCCATGTTGGGAGGGGGATGCCACCAACAGAAGGGTATACCAAGTCTGTCCCGGCTTGGTCTAGGTCAAGACGCACATCTGTACGCCTTACTTTACCTACAACATAGCCGTACCTTCTCGGATCTGGACTAGCGTGACCAGCGCCAGTCATAGAACCAGTCACAATAGTCGGAAGGACATTAACTGTCCAGCATGTTGCTGTTAAGTTTGCCATGTTAGTTCCTCCTTTGACCCCTCCTGTTAGCCCTCCCCCTTTCGGGATACCAGGGGCTACTGAACGTCAGAGAGGTAGAGTTGCGTTAGGTTGTTGCCTGCATAGACGTAACGTTGCTAGGATCTTCCCACCTGGGCTCAACATACAGCATAACTTTCGCCAACACACCAGCAGTTGCAGCCGTGGTACAACGGAAGTCAACAATCTGTCCAGGCTTGATCTCAATGATACGAGTCGGAGTGAAGTATACTGACTTGTGGATCGCGCCAGCGCTAGGTAACCCGATACCGAACAGCTTCGTGGGGGTGCCGGCAACACTGATGTCTGACTCAAACGAACACTCGACAGCACCACCAGTTAGAGCGGTTGTGACAAGCGGGATGATTGCTGCACCTCTGATGATATGAGGCACCATACCTGGTCCCCATCTAGCAGCAGGCGTGGTAACTGCCAAGTTGACCCCGTTCGCCTTTCCCGTCACTAGGACGGTCGGGTTGTAAGGGATCATTTCGACCTCATACTTAGAGTGTGTGTATGCCACTTGTTAGTCTCCTTTCCTCTCGGTTAGGTCACCCACCCAAGGGTGCCAGCTATTAGCTGGAGGTTACGTGTACGACTCTCGCCTCGCCAGCATTACTTGTGTCCCATATAAGGCCAAACCCGAGGATCGCATACCAAGCCACCGCGCGGCCACGTCCAAAGTCAGCGGGAATGGCTGCTCTCAGTTCAGGAGACTGAACCTCAGCCAGGGCAACAGAGTCCTCACCGAAGATGACACCCTCACCAAGAACGGAGTTTGTACCTTTTTTACCGAGAGCGTTGTTGTGGTTAGTTCCAATGAACCGAATTCTCTCAATCCTCCCGATCTCATCATTGAACTTCGCCTGAGGATCGGTGTACTTGTGCCACTCCTCCCACGCTGGGTCGCGCTTTAGACCACGGAGGCCCAAGGTACGGAAAATCCCAACGTAGTCGTTGTTGGCGAGTCTAGGAGCTTGGAGAGTGTCCCAGAGGTAATCAGCAACCTCCTCAACATGGAAGAGGTTGAGATTCTCAGTTGCGGAGGTCGACGCAGTTCCATCTGTGTCGAATATGCCAGTTGCGATACCAGTTGGGATGTACTTGACCTGGGCTGTTTTATAGGCAGCCGCAGCCTTGGTGTCCATCACCAGTGTCATCTGGTCCTTCAAGCGCCGCTGGACTGGGTTCTCCAGATCGTGCCACGAAAGATCTTGAGCGAGACTGGTGAAGGGGACCGCCCGACCAATCTCAACCACCTTGATCGACGTGGTGTTGATTGTCAGAGTGTCCTCAGAGATACGCTGGGTTTCAGTCAGCGTTGCGCTAGTTGGTTCGGTGATTGACAGGATTCTGGTGAGAGTGACATTCTCACCCATCTTCTTCCCAAATCCCTCAACCGGCCTAACATGGTCCATGAAGACGCTATCCTCAAGGGCAGCCCAGTAGATTTTCTGTGAGAGAGCGTGTTGTTTATAGGTGCCCGTGGGGGCGTCGAATATCCAGGTATACTGGGCCATTAGGTTCCTCCTACTCTGCTAGTTTGAGTGTTGATGCCTTACGCCTGACGGCTGCCCTCGCTTTTATAGTGGCGGAGAGGGATTGAGGGCCTTTGTGCTCTTCAGGTGCGGCTGGTGCGCTCAAAGCGCGAGTACCCTCAAGGCTAGTACTCCTATCACTTCCCGAGTTACCCCCTTTTGACTTATTTACCATGCGGAGAATCTCTTTGCGGGTTAGATCGGCAAGTTCATTCCCTGCCGCCGACGCCTTCATAGGACCAAGGGTTGAGAAGTTCTTGCCAGCTATGGCTCTCACCATCAGATCACTGTCTTCGAGATCAGGGTGGTCCTTGTAGAAGTCTGTCCAGAAGCCCTTCCTGCTCTCCTCAGCAGTATACATACCAGCTACCTCTCGAACGATCTCCTGTTTGATAGCAGCAACCGCCTTGGCTGGATCTGTGAAGAGAAGGGTGCCAATGTCCTCTGGTTTGTCTCCCTCAACAATAGGCGTTACGGGTTGAGGTGTTCCTGCTCTGAGTTCAGTCAGTGCGCGCTCACTTTCCACGAGCCTGTCGCTGGTTGTCTTAAACAACTCCGATACGTCACCAACTTGCTCTTTCAGAACCCTAAACTTCTTGCCACCAATCTCTACTTCTTCTAACTCAGGTACTGCCCCAGTCTCCTGAGGTCCACCTACCATCAGCGCAGCGTCAGGGTTCACTGCCGGCTCTGGAGTTGCCTCTCCTCCACCCTCGCCAGGGGCAGGGATCGTCTCAGCAACGGCGTCTTTCATCGACCTCTTAGCCACTGGATTTCTCCTCTTCCTCTGCCATTATTCCTAATTTCACGTCCGTCTTCATTTTACTCAGTAGATCGTGGAGACCTGCGATTTCACCAATTTTCCCACGCAACTCAAAATCTGTCAATGTACCGGCCCGGTAAGATGAGACAAGAGAGCGGATTATTCGCTTTTCCTGATCCTCAACACGGTCTTTTATATCGGCTCGATATACCTGAGCGAACCTGGCCTTCTTTACTGCTGTTAGGCGGCGTTCTTGCTCCATCAGTGGGGCAACCAGAGACCAGAACCCGGTCTATCCTCTGCCTCGTGGAGGCGTCTGAGAGTGAGAGCGTACACCTCCAAGATTATATCAAACGACTTTTCAAGGAAGTCAAGCCGTTTAGCGAGGTTCTCACGGGGGATACGATCTTTGTTCTTGTGGAACCAGACGGCGGTATCGATCAGACGCTTTTCGAGCGGGAGCTTTGTGTTTTTGGAGATTTCCTCTAACTCCCTTATGAGAGTGTCAGCACTCATAGAACCTTATATCCCCGTTCCATGTCCGCCTTACTGAAAACACCCGATCCATGCGGTTTCTCAGGGATGTCAGCCCCAGCCGCTCGAGCCTTACTCAGGGCGATCGCAACTTTCTGCTTTTCAGCAGCAGCCTCCCCCTCCTTAGCTCTCGTCTCTGCGACTATATCTGGTTCGTTATGCTTGACCTCATGGAAGGCCTGTTCAACCTTGTCATCGTGCCCGCTCCTATGTTTCCCGTGTTTAGCCACCTATGCTATCTCCCTACCTAGAAGGTACACACCCAAGTCAGGTTGCCACTGAGGGGATGGGAGAATAGACGTATCCCAAGTCCTCTCCCTATCCATCGCTGGGTGTCTGTACCATGCAGCCCCGCACTCCCTACCGAAGTTGGAAGGGAGACACATTCTCCTTTCATAGCGTGTTCCAGGAGGTAGAACAGACTCCGCATCACTGACTAAGTGTCTGGACACACGGGCCATAAAGTCAGATTTTGTTTTTACATCTAGCCCTCCTAGATCACTGGTATACCAGCCAACAGCGTTACTATACTCCCCAGACACATTGAACGCCTTAACCTTCACTGAGTGGAATAGGACAGGTACAGACAGGATAGTAGCAGTTGCCACCACCCCGAAACTCAGGAAGTCACGTCTTGTCACATGTTTAGCCATTTCAACCCACCATACCAGTCATTGGATTAGCCGCTTGGTTAATTTCAGCAGGTAGAGCAGGCTCACCAGTCTGCTCCGCACTCGGGCCTGCGCCGCCAGTCCTACTTCCAGGTCCAGCAAGTCCAGAGAAGACCGTAGCCATTTCCCGCATGTCCTGGCCTAGACGAGCCAGCTCCTCAGGTGATTTCTCCATACTCTCAGGGTCAATATTGAGGGACTTCATCAACCACTTGAGGGTCTTCTCAGCGCTGAACTTCTTAGCGAACACCTGCATCAGCATGGGGTTGACCATCACCGCTTGCATGAGGGCCATGTACTTCTGGAAGTCCCTAACCCTTCCGAGGGTTGAAGAGAGACCACTTACCTTAAACTGACAGCGGGTGGCGAATAGGGCAAAGCGTTCAGGGGGAGAGAGGCGAAGGAGTGCCATAGCGGCTCTTGGACCTATAGCCCCTACAACCTGTTCGCTTGAGAGATCATCTGCGTTCTGAAGAATTGTGAGCCAGGACTTCCTGATAACCTTCTTCATCAGACCGCTCTCAAGATCAGAAGCCAGAGCGTCGAGTGTGATCGCTTGGCTCTGTTGAGCCTCGACAATCTCTGTGGCGAGGACTTGCTTAGGGGGGAGTTGACCCAGACTAATCTCGTTGGCAAGCACAGCTGCGTTAAACTCCCTAACCAACATCTCAAACACAGCCATTGTGTCTGGAGGAACCTCCCCCTCAGTTACAGTCTCCAAGACCTTCACACCCGCTGGTGTATCACTGTCTATGATGAGGGTTTCCCCTTGAGGTATACCACCTGACACCTGAGATGGTTCAATCAGTTTGTCCAACCTCAACTGTTTCACCCCCCACACACCCGCTATCCCCCCATCGAGCATGAGGTTGAACAGTTGGTTGAGAGCGAGATTGAGGGGAGATCCGTGATCGTATAGGGCCTTGTGCCACACTGATAGGGGAACGCGCAAGAGGGGTTCTGCAATAAAAGGGCTCTCTTGGTGCCAGAACGGGTTGGGCTCAGGGGGACGGATTAGATACCTCTCATTTGCTACAGCAGCGAGGACGTTTTTGGTTACAACTCTTCCATCTGGGCCAAGAATTGTTCCCCAGAACTCATCTATGACGACACGCTTCCTGAAACCGGGCGCGAGCGGACTATCAGGGGCGACCTCCGGCTTTTTGCGCTTTTCGTCCTCAGTTCGTGCGAAGTCGACCTCTATACTGTTGACCGCAGCAAGATCATATATACCATCCTCTGCAGCCTCAACAACGTCGTAGAGGTCACGTTCCGAACGGTGGATCTCGTACAACCTTCTCCCAGTTGGATCAGGATAATAGTCCTCCGCAGCTATATTGTCTATCCTCAACCTCCAGGAAGATACCTCGTCCGACTTGAGTTCAGGGGTGCCCTGTGTAACTTGACCACTCTGTGCATCTACAAGAGGTATACCAGGTTCAACAAAGAACTTCCTCTCTTTTACGTTCCTCCCGTACACCTTGAGGATGATAAGGGACTCAAGGAGCCCCATCTTAACCCCGTCGGATACAACCAAGGGGAACGATGTGCTATCTTGAGGGCCCACAGGGAGGTTGTTTAGATAACAGAGGATTAACTTTCTAATCTGTTCCGGAGTTATTAACTGCTCAACCCCCTCCACAATCTCAACAGAGAACCAGTCTCCGAACTGGATCAGGGCGCGCTTTATGAAAGCTGAAAACTGCTCAACTGCAACGGGTGTTTTAGGGAGAAACTCCTTACTCTGCCCCTTGGTCTTCTTTGACCAGTCCTGGATACCAAGATAGGCATCCCGGTTCACCTTGTTTAGCCTGACACGCTCCTTACGCGCCTGATCCGCCTCATGGCGGTACTGGTTTATCGCATCTATAACTGTGAGATCAACCCCCTGGGCAACAGGGCGGTCATCTCCTGCTCTACGTCGTGGAGCTGCCATAATGGGGCTTAGGGATCTCTATAACCTGAAACTCGTTTTTGGCAAGACACCAAGGACAAACTCCAATCGCCCTGTGGCCTCCCGGTTCAAGAGGGACGCCACAGCAACGGCAGGGGATGAAGTCCTGTTCATCAGGGGGCACCTTCTGATATTATCCTGTGACTTTCCCGCTGTCCATACATTCACCTATGTTTGAACGAAATTAAATCAAACGACCTAACCTGAGCCATATGAGGGAAGGGGAATGGTCTTGGGTTGGTGGCGCGTCCAGAGGCGAGTGGGTCTAACTGGGGCTTCGTATGAAATCCAATACCCCAGAGCGTCAGATGTATGCGTTCTCCTGAAGTAAGGGTCACGCCTGTTGGTTGTCTTTTTTATCTTGTTCCTGACATCCCTCTGGACGATTTCGAGATCCTCTATCAACTCCTTACACGATGGATCAATCTCCAGCCTGATCTCCCCCATCTCATCCTTACATAGGAGATTAACTGCGTTTACACGGTCTGATATAGATGGGTTTACCTCTGGAACCTTTATCTTTACAGGAACGGGATAGGTCTTCATTTCGTTTCTGATTATCGTGTAACTGCTCTCTTGTGTCTGAGCCGTGCGGTGGCGACCAGTTGCATCCCCATACACCCAGACCTCAGCAAGATGTTGAGGATGTACCTCGCGGAACCACTCTACCATACCAGGTATACTGCCCTCGTCTGTGACAAGCTCTCTAAATACCCTGAACACTTGCCTTCCGTGACTGGTATCCTGTTGTCCTATAAGGGAAACCATTGGTTCCACGTTGAAGTCCCAGATCCAGCAAAGAGGTCTGCGTGGGTTGAAGTAGGAGGCCTGTTTCCTGACATTCAAGAGGCGATTGAATCCAGTGTATGCCCTCGCGCCAGCCATTCCAGGGAGCCACTCCCCATTCAACCTGATCCTCCTTTCAACAGAGTCCTCTGGATACTTGGCCTCAAGACGCCTGATCTCATCAGGAGGGAGATGGGGATTGTCGTATATAGAGGCGCTGAACAGCTTTAACCTGGGGCGCTCTCCATCCTGCCAGGGCTTGATTATCTTGGGATACATCCAGGATACGCCACCAACAGTCCCCTCGGGCGGCAATAAGGTTACACTTCCGAATATATGTAGTTTCCCCGCACCAACTCGTATAGTTGCTTCATCGTACACATCATAGGGGTGCTCTTCGTCAAAGTGGAGCCAGTCCTTCTCAGCTCCCTGGTATTTCAATCTTCCACTATCTGCGCTCTTAAAACCTATAATAGATCCGTTCTTCAACTTCAAGATCCTATCTGTAACTCTCCACTCCTCAATCTCCCTATTGGGGATGAATGGAGGATGGATAGCACCAGGGGACACAAACCCATTATCAAAGTACTTAGGTTCAATCACATCCCTGCTAGTGGGGAAGTCGAGGGAGGAAACCCAACCAGAGGTTGGCCTCCCACCCAGACCGAATCGCGCAAATGTCCCACCGATATACGCACCTGCATCTGACTTTCCAGATCGGTTAGCCGCAAACATCCATACCTCATCCCATTCCCCAGATAGTACTGCATCTATGAACATCCTCTGCTTGGGGTGGGGTTCGAAGTTATGGATGGGATCTGACCTCCTGCGCTCAAGCAGAGCCTCAGATACTGCAACTAGACTATCTTGTATATCACGAGTCACGCCAGCCTCTTAGCAATAAGTTCATCCCAACTTTCCGTAGAAACGGCAACCTGACTCTGATCTGTGCCCACCTTCCCTGAGGGTTGCGTGCCAGGAAAAGGAATGGTGTGTCTATGTAGAGTGTCCTCTTTGTCACCGCCCAATCAAGTTCAAGTCCTGGAACCCGAAGGTGTCTATCCCCATATTCCCCTCTCCACGAGGAGAACCTCCGTCTGTGTGGATTACGAGTCACTTCTCGCCTCCCTTGAACAACAGCCCCCAGTTCGTTTGATTAAAATTCGTTCAAACATAGTGGGGACAAAGGTGTATAAATAATGCCATGTGGTGTTGTGTTAGATAGGTGAGAGTCATTATACACAACACAACCCTCCCATCAACCGGCCCCACCCCCTCTCCGGCACCCAACTCGGACACGGTTGTACTCGGTGGGTGTGTGTTCAACTTTGACGGGTGGCACGTCTGGGTTGTTGATCACCGGGTTGTGCGCGGAACATACCTGGAACAAATGGTCACAATTTCGCCACAATTTCGCCACAATTGTATGATCTCGTGAGCACATCAAAAAACGTGAACGCGGCGGTGTACTGGATTAACGCGCCCACATGCTGTTTGACATCGTGAATATGGTGAATACGCCCGTGTTGCACGGGGCGGGTGAGATGTGTCACCCATGCGAGGATCAGCAAATGGTAATCTTGCTGATCTATGACCACGATGGGAATATGGCGGATCGTTTCGAGGT
>CAZTVG010000006.1:0-42708 GCA_964617015.1 Candidatus Woesearchaeota archaeon
CAAATATTATGATGGTCCCGGCAGGAATCGAACCTGCGATCTTCTCGGTGTAAACAAGCTTAATAAAAAGCTTCCCTTTTTGTTACAGAGTGTATGGTCCCGAGAGGAATCGAACCTCCGTTTTCGCGATGTAAGCGCGATGTTCTACCATTAGACTACGAGACCTTTAATAAAAATCTATAATTTCTTAGATTTTTAAAGCTAATTGTTTTGTTTTTCATCCTCTATAAATTTTCTTGATTTTGGCTCTAGCATTAAAGTGTTTGTTGTGTGGGCTACTATGCTTACTCTTGTCGGGTAAAATCTCCAGACCTTTTTTAAAACGTTATTGAGAATTTTAGCAATCATTTTCTTTTCCTTGTCCCTAAATTTAAACATTTCCCTATAGAAGCTTGGATAATCCCAAAGTTCCATCCCATATATTTTAGGAATAACACCTTCTGAATCGTGCCATGTTCCCTTGCCTTCTTCTACATAACCGCTATACTTTTTTCTTAGAATTTTATCCGGAAGATTCCTCTCCTTTTTAGAGAGCAATTTTTTCAGTTTTTCTTTATCTTTATCGAAATCTACCTTTCTCCATCCATAAGGAGGTGGAAGAGATTTTAGGATTGACTCTTCGTCCCAATCTGTTTGGTTTAAGAAATGAACTAGAACTTTTTTGTATTTTTTTATGAAAAAGTTAACTTTGGATTTTTTAAGAGCTTTTATTTTTTTATTTAGTTCTTTTTCTATAAACGATTTCCGATACGTTTTTTTGATTTCTTCTATCTCATTAACATATTTCTTAATATCTTTTTCTATTTTATTTATTCTATGATATAATTTGTTTCCCCATAATTTTTTCTTATTTCTAAAGTCTTCTGGAAGACCGTAGATTGAAACTCCAGATCCTGAGTACATCATATCTGCAGGGTATGAAGAAATCCAATAATTATCTGAAAATTGCCTTTCCAGAGGATAAAAATTTGAGCCAAATTTTTCTGATAGCTTATAAAAATTTGTTTTCCCAATATTTTCCGTGTCTACTAACCCTATACTTTTTAGATACTTTAATGTTCTTGAAACTCTTGGCTTTATATTGTCTTTACCTCCAGGAAGAAAACGATTTCTAATTATTTCGTTAGTTATCTCTATGTTACTCATTGTTGTATTAGACTTTCTTAAAACAAATAATATTGTTTGAATCTCTTTTCCTTTTATTTTTTCTATGGCTATATTCATCTTATCAGTTAACTATCTATATGTTAACATATTGATAATATTATATAACTTTATTTAAAAATATTGTCATTTTCTAGAAGATATGATTATTAGATCAATTTCACTTGAGAAAGAGTTAAACGAGAAAGTCCAGGAGTATTGCAGAGAGTCAGGCCGGACAGTAAGTGGGTTGATAGCATTCTTATTAAAAAAGCATTTGGAAGGACAGGAGAAAAAAGATAAAGATGGAAACTAGTAAGGATTCCCCTATTTTTTTGAATAATACGGTTGATAAAGGTGGAAGAGAGCATATAGAAATTACATTTGACACTCTCATCCTTCAACGGAGAGAGAAACCTTTTGACTGGTACAAAAATCTTGATTTAGATAAATCCATCGCCTCTAAAATTCGTAGGGGAATTATAATTCCTCCAAGATGGCTTCGGATAAAAATCTCTGATTATTTTAATGTTGATAGTTCAACGATCTGGTATTCACAGGAGATGTTGATTATAGACGGGAGAAAAAATGAAAGATAAAAAGAGCTGGCTGGATCATTTGTATTACAAAGTGAACAAACAGAGAGATTTTGATTTAACTCATTTGGATAAAGATGGGAAAAATCATAAGTGGCGTAAGTATTCTGAGTTATGCTTTGATACAGGCAACAAAGAGATGCAGTGGTTTTTGGAGAAAGTTAATCAGAGACAAATTCTTCCTTGTGAAGTAATATTAGATTTAGAAGAACCAGAGAGATACAATGACATAATAAAACAGCTTGAAGAAGAGGGAATGTTTTATGCTGCATACTCTACTGGCTCGAGAGGACACCATTTCCAGTTATTATTTGATACTGACTTAACTTCTGAAGAGAAAACGGAGATTATTAAGAGATATAATTGTGATGAGCAGAAAGCAAGTGAAAGATGTATGATACAATTAGAGAATGAGCTGCACTGGAAAGGCACAGGAAAAAAGAAAACATTAGTCAAGGAGAATAAGGGAATTAATCATTTTGAAATAGATGCTACAGCTGAAGAAGAAGCAGAAGAAATAGAGCCAGAAATGTTTTTCACCAGATACACGGAGGGCAAAAATGAGGGGCAGATAAAAACCTTTGTGCCAAAAAGATTAGGGGATTTCATTATGGAAAAACATTTTTTCAAAACAATAAAGGGAAATGACAAACAAATATATTATTACAGTAAGGGGTATTACAAAGAAAACGGGATAGCGCTGATTAGAAGTCTTGCCACTTCTTTACTGGATTTTCTCTTTAAAGAACACCACATTAGCGAGACAATAGCGTATATCAGAAATTCCACATATATTGACGCTGATGAGATAAACCACAATTGGATAAATCTAAAAAACGGATTACTTAATCCCCTAGCAAAGGAGTTCAAGGATCATACGCCAGAGATTTTCTGCTTGAAACAACTGCCGATAGAATATGATCCTAATGTTGATTGCCCCTTCTTCAAACAAAAGCTTAAAGAAAAATGCGATAAGAATTGGAAGTTTGAACTCATACAGGAAATGTTTGGGTATTGCTTTTTGCCGGATAACAGGTTTGAGAAGGCTTTTCTTTTTTATGGTGATCCAAGAACCATGAAAAGCACAACACTGTATGTTCTTGAAAAATTGTTAGGCACGGAAAATATACAGTCCATGTCCTTGCAGCAATTGGTAAATGATAATTTCGCACCTGCGTGGCTGTTTGGCGTTCCTGCCAATATCTGTGCCGATCTGTCCTCCAAGGAGCTAAGAAATACTGCGATGTTTATGAAGATAATAGGGCAGGACAGCATAACAGCAGGCAAGAAGTTCGAGCACCAGATCACTTTCACCCCAGGCACAAAATTAATCTTTTCCTGTAATGTAATTCCCGGGACAACAAACAAGAACATGGCCTTTTACAGGCGCTGGTGCATTATGGAGTTCAATATACAAACAAAGGAAGACGAGGTGGATATATTAATGAGGAAAAAATTATTGCAAGAACTACCAGGGATATTAAACTGGTCATTAGATGGCCTAGATAGAATTTTGAAAAATAACAAATTGTCATATCCCATCTCTGATGCTGATGTCAAAGACCTGTATGAGAAGGGGTCCGATTCAATCCAGTCCTTTATCTATCAACAAATTGATTGTGAGGACGATGAAGGTGTTGAGAAGAAAAGAGAGGTGTATAAAAGATATGTTGAATATTGCAAAAAGAATAAACTGAATGTTGAGAACCATGTTAAATTTGGACGTGTATTTTTTGCAGTTACCGGGTGCGGCAGCAGCAGGGTTGGAACTATCCCTGGATATTCTGGAATCTCACTAAAAAATAAACAAAAACCACAAAAATCTTTAGAAAATGACTAAAATGACTTTGAAAAACCATCATATCCCTTATAATATAATACATATAATAGATTTAAGTTACTGTGGACAGATATGGAAAATAATTTGATACATAATAGAAGTAGGAAAAAAACCATTATATCTATTATATGAAAAAAGGAGAAGACAATGGAGAAAAAGGATTTTCTGTGGGTGCTAGAATGCGCATTGCTTAGTTTTGACAATGTTTCATATAAAGAAATGCTTGAGAAGGGGGCAAGTCCTGCAACAGTAGCTGCAGGGATAAAATTATGCGAATACTTGAAGTCAATTAAACTAAACAAAGATGAAAATGCCAAAACAAATAAAGTTTAAGCCAAAACAGGAAGAATTTTTAAAAATATATGGAGACAGTCAAAACTATTATTCAATAAGAAAATCTTGTAAACATGCAAACATAGGAAAGTCAACCATTTACAGATGGTTGAAAGAAAATATTGAATTTGCTATGGAAATAGTAGTAATTCGGGCAATAAGAAAGCAAGATCCATTAAGACAAATCAAAAAAGGAAATGTTAATGCGATTCTCAAATTTCTTAAGACCGAAGCCAAAGTTATAGGTTATTAAAATGCTAACACCTTCAGATAAATGGAAAATAGAGAACTTTGACAAGCTTACTATAGAACATCAAAGAACTTTTAGGCACAGATTATGTAAAAAATTTATTAACTTTCAGCAGGATTTAGAAATTGTCTTATTAAATTATGAAAAACTGGATATTAAAATCGATAAAATTGTAAATGTAATTCAATTAACAAAACTACTCGAATTATACGAAGATTTAGTAAAATTACAAAATATGTAAATTTTTTAGATTTATATTCGACAAATATATAAAGAGGCATGTCTTTGGGACACCATGCAAGAAATGTCCCAAAAAAACCAAGAGAAGATAAAAAAAATAGATTATTTATATCCAATAACAGAAAAATTAGATATTTTATTTAATCCATCACAATTTGGAATATTTTATCCCGAAGATAGAGAGATAGGAAATACTGTAGACGAAGTAAAAAGAAAAAAAGAGGATGAGTTGTATCAAGAAATAATTAAAGGTTTAGAATCTGATATGACGAAATTGGGAATGGATTTAACATATTCTTCAAAAATAATTATGAGGGAACTAGCGATGAACTTAGTTTTATTGGGGAGAGTGAAGATTGAGTTTGTTTGTAGAGGACTTTTAAGAGATAAAAAAATATTGAAACCAGATTATATTTCTTCTAAAAGAGACTTAGCATACCCTTCTAACACCTCAAAATCAATATCTTATGATGTTTTACATATTCATGGTGAAGAGGAAATTCATCCTTTATTTGATAGACTAATACCCAAATTACAAAAACAAGTTAATGACGGGCTTAAGGCCCTGGCACTGCTTCCAGTTCAGCAAATAGAAAGGCAGAAAATAACTATTATCAAGAAGTTAAGGCAGAGATATGAAAATCTATCTGGCGAAGTTTCTGTTGAAGCAAAGACAGAAAAAACATTCATTTAAAAAAAATCTACAATAATCTACAAAATCCAAGAAGTAAAAGTTAAATTTTTTTAAGCATAGAAACCATAACATCCTTTCCATCACTTGCATACATAAATGAATTTGAAGCAGATTCTACATAAAATACAATATTATTTCGCAAACATAATCCATTGGCACTGCCTGCAAGCAATACTTCTTGATCAATACCAAAACAATTATTTCCTAAATTCCATTCTTTAACCCCTCTTATGTCTATCTTCTGTTTTTCTTGTTGATAGAATACATTCGCATTAGCTACTGAGTCAAAACGATATACACTTGCAACTATTGTAGTTCCTGTAAAACTTTCAACCTTACTTATTTTTCTTTTAAACCCTTCAATAAAACCTGTAGAATCACTGCTTATTGATTCTATGGGATCAATTATCCATTCTCTGTCTATCTCTGAATCCTGAGGAATAAGTGAATTAGTGCTTACTGTAATTAATTCATTGGGAGCTTTATAATCTGAAGTATTTTCAGACAAACTTCCTATCATTCCAAAAATAATCAATAATAAAAGTATCCCTAAAATTGTACTAATAATCCAATGCCTTCTGAACCATGATTTTTTCTTCTCTTTCATTATTTTTTTACCTCGTGATAATTCATGAAATAATAAATAATTGCAACGGGAAAAAATAAAAAAATCCATAACCAAAACACCCAACCACTACCAGTAAATTCTTTTTTAATTCTCATCTTAAATTTTAGCTTCAATTTCTTTGGCTAATCCCTTTACAAGTCCAGAATCATGACCCCTAATATTAATGTAATATTTATCTTTTACAAATTCTATTTGGTACACATTTTCATAATCTCCATCTAAATATATTTTTTTGATTACAATTGATTCATCTCCAATATTCCAATTATTAAGTTCTTCGATCCTATATTTAATTCTATAACCTTCAAATGCAAATTCTTTTTTAATTCCATTAATTCCCTCTCCAAACAATTGAAGAGTTTGTTTTGTTCCATCTAAAACTTTTGGCATACTTTCTAAAGGATAAATAGAAATATCTTGAATAATTTGTATATCTGGATTTTCAATATTTCTAAGAAATATATTATATCCTTCTTCCCATCCAAGTTCAAGGGCTTCCTGCGAAACATCAGATTTTGTTCTTTCTCCTCTTGACTTTATTTCCCAGCCATCAGGCAAATCAGATAATTGTAAAGCTAAATCAGAGGCACTTTCTATTATTTTAATTTCCTCCTGGATAATTTCTGTTGGTTCAGGATTTTCTCCAGAAAAGAAAAAGTAACCCCCAACAATTAAAATAATGATTACAGCTATTACGCCAATTATAGTATTCTTATTCATATTGTTTAATTGGTTTTTCACTTTTTAAATATTTGGTAACTCATAAGGTAACCTATCAATAAAAAATATGGTTACTCATTTGGTACATGAGTAATCCTAAAATAATTAGTTTTGTTGCAAGAAGTAAAAGAAGAATAGAAGTTTTAAAATTATTATTGAATGGAAAAAAAAGCCAACCAGAGATAATGAAAACAACAAATATGTATAAAGCACATACTTCTAGAACACTTAAAGAGTTGTTAGAGAGAAAATTAATCGTTTGTAGAAATCCAGAAGATAGATCTTTTAAGTTCTATAGAATCACTCCTTTGGGAAAGAAAGTGTTAGGGGAAGTTAATAATATTACTAATTAACTTTTACTTCCATCCCATTTTTTGAAATATATTTTCTATCATAAGAAGCATGCCCTTACCCTCTTTCGTTAAGTCATTCTTTCTCTTTAGTTTTAAACAGTCTTTTCTTTCTTCTTCTAAGAATTTTTTTAGTTTTTTTAATTCGGTTTGCATTTTAGGCTGATGCCTTTCCTCTACTCCTTTACTAAGGGTTAACCCTATTTAAAGATTTATCCTTTATAAAAGATAATGAAAAAGAGAAGAGAGGCTATAGATGTGGCAAAGGAAATTTATATTTTTCTTAAAAAGAACAAATCAGAAGAGTACTCAATAAATAATATTTCAAGAAATATGAGAGCTAAATATGAAATGATAAGTAAATGTTTGACTTTCTTAAAAGCTGTTGATTTAGCCAAAGAGAGAAAAGGTAACAAAAAACCAATTTCAGAGAGATTTTTTAGTTTTAAGAGATAGAAATGAATGGTAGCTGTAGTCCCACCTGCTACCCTCTCAGGCTTTTGTTTAAAAAGTTAAAATCTCTATTTTTGGGTATAGATAGATTTTTTCATCTCTGAATACTTATCAATAATCCACCTTGTTCTGCTTGAAATTCTTAATTTACATCCAGGTTTCCAATAGGCAAGATATTTTATTTCATGTCTGGGTCTTGTATGGCCATAAGCTTTTATTAAGAAAACTTTAGTATGGTTTTTTACACCTCCTTTTCTTGTATGCCATTTTCCCCCATGATAACTAAACAAATAAGTTCTCTTCTTAGTCAACAATCCTGTTTCCTCCCTCAACTCTCTCATAGCAGCATGCTTTCTACTTTCACCTCTATCAGCTCCGCCTCCGGGTAAAGCAAATACTTTTCTTCTTCCTGCAACGACTAAAATTCCTTTAGGAGTCTCAACAAGTGCCACACCTTTTCTTCTTATTCTGACCATTTAATAATAAAATCAGTGATTGAGTCTATTTAAGAATAACTTTTTATATCTTAAAATATATGTTTTTTTATGAAAGAGAATTGGATTAAAAAACATCCTGTTTGGACAGGAGTTATTGGTGTTATAGTATTGTTTGTTTTGATAGGTATTTTTAGTGGAGGAGATAATACTTCTACAAACACACAATCAAATCAAAATACTGGTGGAAATTCAGGTTCGGAATCTTCTGCGATTGAAATGATGGAAGCTGCTTTTATTGGAGGTCATTCACAAGGAGAAATAAAAACACTCATTGATGCAACAATGCGATTAAATTCTCTGCCACTTACAGAAGAAAATTACCAAAGATTAGGAAGTGTTTTAGTATCTCTTAGAAAAGAAACAGGGGTTTCTGAAATGGATATTCTTACTTGCATGAAGGCCGCAGATTACAGAAATAGTGTTGGAGGAGACATAACCCCTGAAAAAGCAGTTACGGATTCTGCTGCGATTTGTGCAGCCCTTCTCGCTTAAAAAA
Source organism: Candidatus Woesearchaeota archaeon (assembly GCA_964617015.1). Taxonomy (GTDB): domain Archaea; phylum Nanobdellota; class Nanobdellia; order Pacearchaeales; family GW2011-AR1; genus ASMP01. The sequence continues at coordinate 8,241 of CAZTVG010000006.1, forward strand.
TAAAAATGAAAGACTGGATTAAAGAACATAAAATTTGGAGTATCATTATAACTTTATTAGTCCTTTCTTTTGTGGTTGTTATATTTTTTCCAGAAGATTCAGAACAGAAAGGTTTAACAGGAAAAGTTATTGAGGGAGATATTCAAAATACTTCTGAACAGGTAGAAAACCAAGAGGATCAAGAAAATTATCAATCTTCTCAATTAGAAGAAGAAAACCAAACTCCAGAAATCCAAGAAGAAATTATCTCTCTTTGTATTGACTCTGATGATGGTAAAGATTACTATACAAAAGGATACATTACACATAGTGATGGAACTAAGGAATATGACGAATGTGATACTTGGAATCCAGGATATGAAAAACACGTTATAGAATATTATTGCATATCTACTGGTTATGGCCAAACTAATTATGGCTGTCCTTATGGCTGCTCTGAAGGTAGATGCAATTCAGAGCCACAAGAATCAAATTATTTTACAGTAACCAGGGTTATTGACGGCGACACGATTGAGATCAATACTGGTGAGAGAGTTAGATTAATATGCATTGACACCCCGGAAACTTCCGAACCCGGTTACCAAGAAGCGAAAACTTATCTGACCAACCTGATTTTAAATAAAGAGGTTTATCTGGAAAAAGATGTTTCTGAAACCGACAGATACGGAAGGTTGTTGAGATATATTTATACTAAAGAAGATTGCACAGATTTGGCCGATTGTTTTGTCAATCTGAAAATTGTTTTGTATGGTTATGGTGGGACCTATCCTTATTATCCTGATACAACTCTATGCCCTCAAATCGAAAATGCCGAAGAAATTGCGAGAGAGAATCATTTAGGAATCTGGGCAGATATTGAGACCACACCTTCTGGTTTTGAATATATCTGTAGTTATAATGCTTACAACTGTGACGATTTCAGCACTCACGCGCAGGCGCAAACAGTGTATGAAGCCTGTGGTGGATTAAGCAACGATGTCCACAGGTTAGACCGGGATGAGGATGGTTTGGCTTGTGAAAGTCTGCCTTAGTAGAAAACTATAAAATTGCATATTTCTTGGGGAATTTATGGGATGGGAAGATCGAAAAATATACACAGACAAAAAGAAGTTCATTGAATCTGAATTAAATAGGATAAAAATTGGCTTATCAAAAATGCTTGATAAACTACCAAATAAAGAACTTCCTTTTATGGAACCTCATTTAAGAGTATTATATTTTGAAACTTATTTTTTGCTTGCCTATGAGTTTTATAATGCTTCTTTAGTATTGATGGGGATCCTTTTAGAAAATATCACAAAAGAAAGATTATTTCTTGATGGGATAAAAGACGAAGAATTAGAGGAAATGACTTTTGGTCGAGCCATCAATAAATGTGAAGAAATGAAAATTTTAAACAGTCAAGAACTAGGTTTTTTAAAAAAGAAAAAACAAGAGCTGCGAGATCCTTATGCCCATTATAATAAAATGAAATTATCTAAGGATGTTTATTTTCCAACGTGGAAAATTAAGAATCCTGTAGAAAAATTAATTGCTTTGGATAAAAGAGTAAGAAGGGGGGAATTAACAGAATTGCAAGCTAGGCAAGAATTAATAAAAGGAATAAAACCTGAACTAATGAGTTCTAAAGAATTTAAACCAATGGCCCAAATAGCTAAAAGTGAAAAGGAAAAAGGAAGTGCTGTTGATATTTTTTTAGAAATAAATACATTTACAAGAAAATTTGCTGAAAAATACTTCAAACCAAAAAAATGATAGAATTAATAGAAAATGTATCAACATGGCAAAAATGGACTGGTGGTTCTTTAATTGTAGTATTACTTTTTTTATCTTTTCTTTATCTTTCAGGAGAAAAGGAAGCAGTAGAGCTTCCCTCAACTATTAATGAAGCAAAACAGAATGTTACAAAGGAAGTAATAGAAGAATCTAAAGGGATTGTGGGGGCATTCCATGAAGCAGGAGTCAACATGGCAGAAGACGTAGACGACCCTGTTGTGAAGAAGCAGATAATAGGCCTGATGACTTTTTCTGGATTTATGTTGTTTTTAATTATAGTTCTTTCTGTTTTAAAAGCGATGGGGGTAAGAATATGGATAAAAGAAAATTTGATTTAAATATAGAAAAAATTTTAGAAGACTGGGAGGTTTATCATGCAATAAGAGAAGTTATAGCAAATGCCATAGATGAACAATTATTAACAAATAGTAAGGATATAGATATTTTTAAAGATGAACAAGGAAAATGGCATATTAGAGATTATGGAAGAGGATTAAAATATCATCATTTGACACAAAATGAGAATAAAGAAAAGTTGAATAATCCAGAATTAGTTATTGGAAAATTTGGGGTTGGGTTAAAGGATGGTTTAGCTACTTTCTTCCGTCACAAAGTTAAAATATTGATAATCTCCAAGCATGAAGGGATTACTTTAGAAATGTCTCCCAAGGAGGGATTTGGAGATATAAAAACCCTTCATGCAGTTGTTTCAGAGTCTATAGATAAAAACTTTAAAGGAACAGAATTTATTTTAGGTGACGTAAAACAAAAAGATATAGAGACTGCAAAAGAATTTTTCTTAAAATTTTCAGATGAAGAATTATTAGAAAAAACGCAATATGGCTCAGTTTTAAAAAAAGGAAAAAAGAAGGCAAGAATTTATATTAATGGTTTAAGAGTTGCTGAAGAAGAAAATTTTCTCTTTTCATATAATATCACATCTATAACAAAGACAATGAGAAAGGCCCTTAATAGAGAAAGGACTCATGTTGGAAGAACGGCATATACTGATAGAGTCAAATCTATCCTTCTAGAATGCAAGAATAAAGAAGTAGCTGAAATGTTAATTGATGATTTAAAGGAATATGAAACAGGGGAAATACATGATGAATTAAAATGGAGCGATGTTGAAGTTCATGCATGCAAATTATTAAACGCAAAAGACAAGGTAATATTTCTAACACCAAATGAACTTATTGAAGCAAAGGATATGGTGGATAGAGCAAAAAATGATGGTTATAAGATTATCTCAATACCAGAAAATGTTAAGGAAAAAATAAGGGGGTTAAAAGACTTTGAAGGAAATTCTATAAGAGATTTAGAGGAATATGAAACTGAATGGAATGAAAGCTTTAAATTTAAGTTTGTAGATCCTTCCAAATTAACAAATACTGAGAAAAATATATTTAAGAGAACTAAAGATATTTTTGATTTAATTGGGGGAAAGCCAAAGAATATCAAAAAAGTATTAATCTCTGAAACCATGAGATTAGAACTTGGAAGTTATAGTGAATCTGTAGGATTATGGGATACACCCAATATTATAATTAAAAGATCCCAACTTAAAGATCTAAAATCTTATGCAGGAACCCTTTTACATGAGAGTGCTCATGCTATAAGTGGGGAGCCTGATGTTTCAAGAGAATTTGAAACTAAATTAACAGATCTATTGGGAATTATATCTAAAAAATTTATAAAAGAAAAAGGATAATTAATCTTCAATCTTAATAATCTTAATTGGAGACCCTATCTGTTTATCCCCCTCATAAAATGCTTCTTCATCAGTATCATAAACAGCTTCACCTTTAGCAAATTTGAATAATATTTTTTTTAGATTTTCTATTTCTCTTTTGGTGCTTTCTAATCTTTGCCCTTGCAACTTGCTTAACTCTTTAGTTCTTTCCAGGTCCTCTTCAATCTTTCGCATATTGCTCTCATAGACTTTCTTTTTTGGTTTCTTCCTATCAAGAGCCAAGAAATTAATATAACGATCAATAATCCTCGAAGAGGGGTTATGGCCTAGTCTTGCATTAACTTCATCCCTGCTCCACTCTTTTTTTAAGAGATCACAGGACATACTGCTTCTCAAAACTTTCCAGGTAACTTTTTTTCCTTCAGGAAGAGTTCGAGCTTGTGCTTTTTCAGCAGCTCTTTCTAAAAACAACGTGGCTGCTTTCATTCCGAATTTAAATAATTTATCATCGCTGTGGATCTCGCTTAATGGTCTATCTTTCATCCATTTATTTGAGATTACCTTATTTGTTGGTTTTACATTTTCCAAAACAATGTCAAGATATTTTACAGTTTCAGGATAATTATTTATCTCGCTCCTTGGGGTTCTACTTCTCTTTAACTTTTCCTTGCTTAGGATAACTAAATACTCTGGCTCTTTTGTGTCTTCATTAATCTGCCTCTTGAAATCATCTTTCTCTAATTCTAACAAACTTCCGATATTTTCTCCAATATCAAAAGCAAGCCACAACAAACACCTGTGCTCTGGAGAAATAGCACAGTCAACAATTTTTCTGAATGTGGTTTCGTCAATAAATTTAACAGGATTCTTAGAATCATCTCTTCCTCTTATTTGAAAATCACTAAAAATTTCTCTTGCAAGATGCCCTTTTTTCACAATGTCAAATAACTTGCCCTGGAGCATTTGATAATACAAACTCCTATCAGCATATCTTGTCCCTTTCTTGGTTTTGATAACACCATCTTCAAGATGATCAATTAATTTTTTGATGTCAGATTTCTTTAATGTTTTCCAGTCTCTATTTTTGAACCAGTTATTCAATTGTCTTAATCTTCCAACATAACCCTGAAGAGTCTTATAAGACCTTTCATCAACCTCGCTAAGGCCCTCTTTTCTCTTTAACTTATATTCTTCATATTCAAGGAACCTCTTGATTGTTTTTCGATTGTTGGGATTAACATTAGGGTCTTCTAATAATGCTTTTTTGTGGTAATGATACCTCTCTTTAAACATAGAATACATAGGTTATTAGGCCTTATAAATGTTGTTAAAAGGAAGGTTTATATTACGCTCGGTGTAAACGAGACGTCGTAACCACTAGACCACGGGACCACTGTCCCCTGCGTTTCCTTCATAAGTTCAGGAAAGACCACGGGACCTTATTTTAAATTTTAAAGGATTAGGACTTTTAAGTTTTTCCTCATGTATTTTATTTCATAAAATGACTTCGTCGCTTTGCACGTCGTAAGCTTTATAAGTGTTAAAAAAATAGTTTCACTAATGAAAAAGGACAATAATCCTGAAATCCAAGGCATTCCTGAAATGGAACTGGATAATAAGTATTCTGCAAAAAAAATTCCCCTTCCCGAGAGTTCTGAGAAAATACAGAAAGAACTTGAAAAAACAAAAAAAGAGCTTGAAAAACTAAAGGCTGTTATAGTCAGGAAATATCCCTTTACCCAGGCAATCGGAATTCTTCCACCTCAATCAGTAAAGCTTTTTATCGAAGATGAGATTGGGGAAGATGTTCCCCGCGAGGAGCTTGAAAAACTTTTGAAGAAAGTCCATCTCTACATAATAATTCCCGAGGAAAAATTCAAGGATATTCCAAAGATAAAAAAAGAGATTATTGCAGAACTGACCAAAACAAAGCAGGATGCATGGATTTATCTTAAAACTCCTGTGGACATATGGAATGCGTGCCTTGACAGCAAGTTTGAAATTGTGAGCGCAATCGGAATGTCTTTTCCAATCCATGACAGGGGAATTCTTTCTTCACTGAGAGTTGCAGAAATCCATAAATCACTTGTTTTGCAGAAGTTTGACAAATACGTTGTTTCCTATGTTATTGCTGGCAGCCTTGTCAGAGGAGATGTAACCAAGGAATCTGATGTTGATTCTTTTATAATTATCAATGATACAGATGTAAAGAAAATGCCCCGCCTGGAATTAAAGGAAAGGCTGAGAAGCATGATTTACCAGTATATTGCGGAAGCGTCTGCTCTGGCCGGAATCAAGAAAAATATTCTTAATGTTCAGGTTTACCTTCTGACCGATTTCTGGGAATCTGTAAAAGATGCCCACCCGGTTATGTTCACTTTTATTCGTGACGGAGTCCCTCTGCACGACAAGGGAACTTTCCTTCCGTGGAAAGCTCTTCTCAAGATGGGACGTTTAAAGCCAAGTCCTGAAGCTATTGATATGTTCATGTCAATGGGGGACAAAACAGTTAAGAGAGCAAAAGCAACCCTTCTTGATATTCTTGTTCAGGACATTTACTGGGGTGTTATAACTCCATCCCAGGCACTGTTAATGCTCTATGGCCTTCCGCCGCCAACACCAAAGCAAACTGTGAGTGAGATGAAAAAGATTTTTGTTGACAAGGAAAACATGCTGGAAAAAAAATATCTTAACATTCTTGAAAGAATTGTAAAAACCTACAAGGATTTTGAGCATGAAAAGATTAAGGAGATAAAAGGAGCAGAAATTGACAGGCTGCTAAAAGGTACAGAAGATTATCTGAAAAGACTCAAGGAACTGAGAAAACAGATTGAAAAAAGAACCCAGGAGAAGACAATAGAGCAAATCCATAAAGACATATTCAATCTTATGGAGGCTATTTTTGGAAAAAAATCCCAGACAGCGATTATTTCTGAATTCGAGGGTTTTGTGAAAAAGGGTAAATTCACCCAGCAACATCTGAGAATTTTAAAAGAGATCATAGGTGCAAAAGCAGAATTCAGGAAAGGAAAACTAAATGCCCATAAAGTTGAGGAAGCAAGGAAAAATGCGGCAATTCTGATTAATGATTTGATTGATTACTCACAGAGAAGCGACCTCGTTTCATTGGAAAAGGGAAGGATGAGACTTAGATATAATAAATCCGGAAAAAACATGGTTGCCGAGCTTCTGCACTGCAACAAAATTAGCTTCCTTTTCAGGGAAGGAACTGTAAAAAAAATTACAGACAAGATTGAGGATTCAGGCATGAAAGAGGTTTCAGAATGCGTCGAGCAGCAGAAGTCAAGAAAAAGTCTTGAAATAAACCCGAAGGTTTTTGAAATAGTAAAAAAAGAAATTGGGGATTTTGAGATTGTTTTATGAAAATATTTTTTGTCTGCAGGGGAAATGTCGGAAGAAGCCAGATGGCGGAAGTCATTATTAATTTCTAAAAAACTGTTATGACTTAATAGTTATAACAAACGAAAAGCATATAAACTTCTTTTGATATAAAAATTTATGGAAAGTATATTGCTCAGTTCGGCAGGTGTTACAGCGAGAATAAGCACAGATAGAGGTACGCTCGACAGAATATTATCTGATAAATTTACAAGTCATTATCTCCCCGATTTGGAAGTTGGAGGAGACAGAGCGGATGTAGAAGTTTTAGCAACTAGGGACCAGGATAGGATTTCTAGAACAGATTACCCAACAATATACTTGAGAGAAGATTTAGATGGGAGAAGTTTTGTGGTTTCAGCAGAATATTTATTAGAGAGGGCTAGACAAGAAAAGTATGGGGTCTGTACTTTAAATTCATCTTCTGTTCAAAGAAATGGTAAGGGTGTAGTCTTCTATGGTGCAGCATCAAATCTTGGTAAAAGTACTTTTGCTCTTGATTTGACGAGTAGTGGATTTACCCATTATTCTGATGAAAAGACCTTAGTAGATATTGAAAATGGAAGATTAGTGGGAGGTTCTAGAAGTATTCCCCTTAGAAAATGGTTACTTAGAGAGAGACTTGGAGAAGAAGATAGGGGGAGCTTTCACAGGATTGATTTAGAGGGAAATAATGATGAACCTAAAGTTAGTATGTTTATTTTGCCCCATTATGATAATGGCTTGGATGTACCGAGAATTGAGGGGCTTGAAGATTTAGACCTTTTCTGGGGCCTTTCGGGAGAATTTTCTAGGAGAATTAGGGGAACTTCAAGATATATTAATAATTTTAGTCATCAACTCCCCTCATTAGATACAGAAGAACTAACCAATTGGAGGGTAAATGCCCTCAAACAATTTGTGAAAGGTACTAATGGATATTATTTCCAAGGTAACTCACATCAATTAGTTGAATTTGTAAATGGCAAGCTTTAATAAAATGAAGATATCTATTTTGATGAGGTATGCTAATCCGCCCGCAGGTGGTGCAGAAAATTCGCTTCTTACATTAGCTAAACTACTTAGCAAAGCACATGATATTCAATTAATCTCCCTTGGATATAAAAATCAAGAGACTTTTTATCAGAGTATACCAATAAAAGAGATTAGATTTAGAGATATGGTCTATGATGGTCCTCTAACCATTAGGGAGATGCATAAAAAGAAAATAATTAATTCTAAAATTGCAGACAAGGTTATACCCCTTATCTCAAATCATTCTCCAGATATAATTATTAGCCAGCATGAAGCCGCATTTATTGTTCCGATGTATAAAAAATATTCAAATAAGATTTTTAGGTGGATTCATATGATTAATGGTCTAGAATATACAAAATTTCAGGAACCAACAAGTAGTCTTGATTATTTCCTTAGAAAGATATTCGGAAGGTATCTAGAAACATTAACTATAAAGATTATTAGAGAAGCAGATAGAGTAATTTTTCCTAGTGAATATTTGATGAATAAATATCCAAAAAAGTATGCAAGCAAATATGATATAGTTAGCCCCTTTATTAGTCTTAAGAGATTCCTTGCTGTGAATAATAATTCTAAAGGAAAAATTCTCCATATAAAAGGCACAAAGTCAAAGGGTATTGAAATTACTCTTGAACTTGCAAAAAAATTCCCAAAGGAAAAATTCATAATTTGCGGAAAGATTGAAGAAAAATACCTAAAAAAAATTTCTGAATTGTTCAATGTTCAATTAACTGGTTATTCTCCCATGGAATCTATTTATGAGCAGTCTAAACTGTTATTGGTTCCTACTCTCAATGGAGAAACATTTAGTATTTCTGCTGTAGAAGCCCAAGCTGCTGGATTGAATGTCCTAATTAATAAGGGAGGAATCCCTGCTCCAAAAGATTCTTTCGTAAACTCAATTAGTTTATCTAAATGGAATAATGCATTGAAAGGAGGTGGGAATCGATTACAAAGAACACAATTAAAAAGGTACGATTGCAATTATCAGTATAAAAAATTTATAAAAATAATCGAAGATATGATATGAAATATGAACGTGAATATATGGGAATGAAAATATTTTCTGAATTTGTTGATTCTAGTGAGTTAACTAACGAAGAAAAAGAGCTCCCAGTTACTCAAATGTCTTGTATTTGTTTTGACAACCAAGGAAAAGTTCTCATAGTTAGCGACCGACCAGATAGATGGATAATTCCTGGTGGTAAACCAGAAGAAGGAGAAACTATGGAAGAATCAGTCAGGAGAGAAGTGCTTGAAGAGGCATGTGTGGAGCTTGGAGAAGTTAAATTTGTTGGAATGATGAAGGTCCATTTTCAAGACAATCCCAATAAAGATGAGGGGGATAATTTTCTTCAAGCTAGATTTGTTGGAAATATATCCAATATCTTAGAGTCAAAAGAAGACCCTGCAACTGGCAGGATTTTTGAAAGAAAGTTTGTTTCTTCCGAAGAATTTTCATCTTACATTAAATGGCCTGAATCAGAAGAATTAATCTCTAAGGCAAAAGAATCGATTCTAGGCCTTAATGAAGTTGCCTGATTATTATATCTGTATTCCTGTTTATAATGAGGAAAAAAGACTTTATCGATGTATAAAGAATTTTAATGAAGCAATAATACTTGCGAGTAAACCACTAAAGACTATTATTTGTCTTAATGGATGTACTGATAATTCTAAAGAAGTTGCAAAAAAATGTTATTTAGATTTTCCACAATTAGGTATTGAAGTTATAACAAGCAAGAAAGGAAAAATAAATGCACAGGAGAAAATTTTGAAATTTGTAAAACCGGGAAAAGTAGTATTTTTTACAGACTCAGATACTTTTATTGAAAAAGATGCAATCAAGAATATTCTAAAGGAACTAAAGAAAAATAGTGAATTAATAGCCGTTGGGGGTTTTCCAGTTGCAGTAAAATATTCCGGATTAAATCCAATTAAGACAATATTTGATAGAGTTTTAAATATTCGTTCAAGATATCCTATGGTGGAGATCAGTAAACTTGATGTATCTAAATATCATCGACTTGCAGTTAAAGACCCTCAATGTATTAATACATCTCCGAAGCACGAACTACAATCAAAAATATTTTTTCATGGAAGGTTATTTGCATTAAAATCAAAAAAATATTGGGATAAACCCAATCTTAGAAAGGGAGTTATTGGAGACGATTCCTACATACCCGATTATATCATTTACAATTATGGTAAAAGTAGAATTAGAATAAGGTATGATTCTATAGTTTATTATGACCCTTTTATTTCCTTATCGGAGCATTATAGGACCTATAAACGAACATATTTTGATTTGAATAATCTGAGAAAAGGTTATCCTGAATTTACGAGCATAAGAGACCACTCGTCATTAAAACTTGATTGGAATTATATTCAAAAATTGACTCCCATTACAAGAATTTATTTTAGACTGTTTAGTGCATTCAGAAAAATTGAAACAATCTTATTTAATAAATCAAAAGATAATCTTCCTAGTAAGATTTGGATTAAGAATTAAATATCATCCAAACTTTCTTTGTTTGTGTTTTCCATGAAAAATCTTTTAAAGATTTTTTAGCAGTTTTTGAAACCTGCTCTCTTAATATATCATTTTCTAATAAACAGTCAATCCATTTTGATAGTTCTTTATGATTCTTGGGGGGGAAAAGAAATCCATTCTTCCCATCTTCAATTAATTCTGTATTGCTACATGCATTAGCTGCTATGACAACACAACCTAAATTCATAGCCTCTAATAATGTTGTTATAACCCCTTCTCTTTTGTAAGAAGGGAATACTGATAACCTTGAAGAGAGTATTAATTTTTTTAGTTCTTTATCTGAAACTCTTCCTTTAAATTCAACATTTTTCTCAATGCCGCATTTTTTTGCAAGTTTTTCAAGATAGATTTTTTCAGGGCCTTCGCCAATTATGATTACAGAGATATCTTTATTTCGCTTTGAATTTTCCCTTAAAGCCTTTATGAGCGTATCAACACCTTTTATTTTAATTAATCTTCCAAAATAAATTATATCCTTAGTTTTCTTTTTTTTAGCCGTAAAAATACAGGGATTAATTGCATTATGAACAACATTTATTTTTTTACGGATATTATGAAGTTTCTTCCACCCCTTTCCCACATAACTAGAAACTGCAATTATTTGGTCTGCTTTTTTAATCGCGTCTGATTCAATTTGCCTTTTTTTATCTGGAAGTCCGTGTAGATGAAGATGAACCATTACATCTTTTGGAGAATATAAACAATCCACAGTATAATGATAACTTATATTTGTAAAATCTCTTGAATAGCATACTTTATTTGCCTCCTCAGAAAATAATCTAGATTCTTTATCCCATTGTAGAGGTTTCGTTGCTTTTTTAAATTTTGTAAATAACTTATCAAGTTTAGTTGATTTAATGAGAATTATTTTATTTTTGCATTTTCTATAAAATCTTTTGAACCACTCACTTTTTTCAGGAGCATCGTACGTAACAAGAGTTATATTCTTTTTTTGCCTGATCGATTCTTCTAAAAAATTAAGGATGAATCTTTCAGCCCCACCATAGTAATAAGATACTCGGGGGGCATGAAGAGCGAACTTTCTTTTCATAAATATTACTAACAAAACAAGTTTAAATTATTTTTTGATACAATATCCACGCAACAAATCTTTTAAATTCCAAATCCCTAAAAAATCTATTATAATAATCATTATGGAAACAGTGTCTGGTTTTTTCTTCAGTGATTATATAGATGAATGTTTGAAAAATTCAAAGGATTATGTTGAAAGGCAACAAATGACTCTTGATGGTTTTAAGAAAAAGTTATCTTAATTACTTAAACACTTCTCCATACATCCTCTTTTCAATCCTATCCTTATCATTCTCAAAACACCCTTTAACTTAACAATGCAATCTCTTAGGAAACTTTAAAAACCATTTTTCTAATTAATTAATATGACAAAAGTGAATCAAAGATTCTCATTCATTCGCATTAAGGAGAAATCCAAATGAGAGCAAAAAATAAATTTTTAGCCGCATTTTTTACAAACAAAAAATGAAAGGAAGAGTTATCCAGTTCAGAAGAGGCAGACATACTGTTCACGAAAGGCATTTTCTTATAGAAATAGAAAATATTTCAAACAGGAAGGATGCTGAAAAACTCAAAGGAAAGGAAGTCAAATGGAAATCTCCTGCCGGAAAAATAATCAATGGAAAAATTTCAGCGCCTCACGGAAATAAAGGTCTTGTTCGCGCTATTTTTGAAAAAGGTCTGCCCGGACAGGCTGTTACAACAGAGGTAAATGTAAAATGATGGATAAAACTTTTGGAGGAAAAATTTTAATGTGTGTAAAATCAAGTTTGAACAAGGTTACTCTAAAACCCCATTTTTATATTAACAATAAAATAAATTCTGCAAAGCAGACAAATTCAATTTTATAAATATGGCATTAAGGAAAGCATCGGCATACTCAAAGAAGAGAGTTGTTCCTTTTACAAGGATAAGCAAAAAGAAAGGAAAGTCCTACATAAAGACGCTTCCGGAGCAGAAAATCGTTAAATTCAGCATGGGTTCTGAAAAGCTTTACAGTAAGGGGAAACTTCCACATAAGCTTACACTGATTTCTGAAGAAAATGTTCAGATAAGGCACAACGCACTCGAAGCATGCAGACAGTACATAAATAAAAAACTTGAGGAAGAGCTTTCAGGACAGTATTTGTTCAAGGTAATTCCTTTTCCCCATCACATCCAGAGGGAAAATAAAATGCTTACTGCTCCGGGAGCTGACAGGATGCAATCAGGGATGCAGCTGTCTTACGGAAAAACTGCAGGAAAAGCCGCAATTGTAAAGCCCGGTTCCAGGATATTTTTTGTGGCTGTTCATGATGAAAAAGCTGCCCAATTTGTAAGAGAAACCCTGAAAAAAATCAAGTCAAAACTTCCTTGCAAAACAAAAGTAATCTATGAGGCTGCCAAATAGAATTATTTGTTAATTACTAAGTGGTAACATATTAGAAAGATTTATAAATGTGGGTTTTCTTGAAATTTAAAGATAAAATGACATCAAAAACTCAAAGACCAACTTTTGAAAAATACCAGTATGCTGGATTAGCATCGCGTTTAATTGGGTCTGAAGAAAGCGCTAGATATGTGCCTGGTGCGCTTGAAGTCCTTGCTGGCAAAGGAGGTCTGAATTTGGGTGAAGAAGCACTTGGCTTTATTAGGGGAACTCAGGCTTCTGAAAAAGGTATTGAAACAGCTATAAATGTTTATCATGCAAAATTTGAAGAGGAAAGAGGTAAATACAATCCTGGTGATTTAATTCAATGGTATGATTCTGTTTTAGGAGACTTGAATACCGAAGAAAAAGAAACTATTGGAAGAACCTTGGGAGAATATAAGGAAACAATTGGAGAAATAAAAAAGAAAGTCGAAGAATTTATGTACAAGCTTAAGGCTCCTGAAGGAATTAAAGATAAATTTACTCCAGAAGAGTTATCTGAAGCTAAAGAAGCTCTGAAAAAATACGAAAAGGTTTTAACAGTTATGGAAATATTAGACACATATAAGTTTGAGGAATTGAGACCTGCTGCAGTCAACGCAACAAGGAAGATAGAACTTAAAGGCCTGGCTTCAAAACTTTAAAAGGAAAAATAAAATGAATCTAAAAAATTCTTGGAGGAATTTGGCACTTACAACTTCAGTCCTTCTTTTAGGTTTAATGAGTTACCAAATGGTTAATGATCCAAAAGTGGGTGAAGTTAGAGAAGAAAGACGAAGAAAAGCACAAGAATATCATCAACTTTATGATAAGGCAGTTGCGTGTGTTAAGCAAGACGAAATTAATGGTTTATCATGGCTAGAAGAAATGGATAAATTATATCAAAGAGCTGGTGTTAGTATTAATTATGATTCAAAAACAGGAAAAATAGTTGGCTTTCCAAGATTAACTAGAGAAAAGCTGGAAGAAGTAGTTAAAAATTGTAAAACAGAAGGAAAGTTAAAATAAAAATGCTAGATAGTGTAAAGAGTTTTTATGTTAAATTTGTAAGTACTGATAAAAATAGATATAAAAAGGCTTTAGATAAACTTGATAAACTGACTGAAAAGTTTGGGCAAGAACGTGGAGATTTAGAGATAAAATCTGTACAAGATGAAATCTGGTACCAAACATTAGGTGTTTCACCATCTTTGACTTTTAGGGGAGAAATAGTTGCTGAAGCGCTTAAAAGTTTAGATCCCAAAGCAATCATAGAGCACGGTATAAAGAGAACTTTAGTTTATAATTCACTGGAAGATAGAATTGATTAATCACTCAATCAAATCCTTGACGAGATTGGCCATTACTTCTAAAAATTCCTCGGCGCGATCCTGCCAGTCATCAATTTCAACACCTTTCAGGTTTTTTACCTCGCCGTGAGTAATTTTTTTATGCAGCACAAGAAGATCGCGATACCAGACAACATATTTCATTTTTAATTTTCCTTTATTGACAAAGTTCTCCTTTAAATCTCCGGGAATATGCTCTGGAGATGCAGGAGGAACATCTGCCGCAATTAAAGCTGCATGGGCAGAATCAACCATACTCCAGTAAAGCCCGTCTATTGCATTAATCTCTGCAATTTTGCTTCTTGCGATATGCATTGGAGCTCTCTGAAGCGCAGAAAAAATTGCCTCTGGCGTGGATTTAATTTTTCCCTTTATCAAAAGATGCTTCAGGGGATTGAAGAAACCTGCCAGGTCAATCATTGCTTCCCCGTATCTTAGTATATTTATTACAACAGGGTCTCCCCTCATCAGGTCTTCCCACCACGTGCTTAATTTTACCGTGTTGATATGAAGGCTTCCCTGATAAGGATTTCTCTTGACAATTTTTTCAAGTTCTTCCCTGTACCATGCTATGAGTTCCTGATCCCAGTTCACAGCTACATCATCAAGAATAATTATGATGTCTATATCAGAGCCTGTAACAGTGGTCTGCTTTGCAGCCGAGCCAAAGAGAATAACAGATTTCACAAGCTTATCAAATTTTTTATAGACTTTTGTGGCAAAATCCATTGCAATGTCTGATTCCCTTTTCAGTTTCAGTGTAGGAACATCCTTTACATTAGATTTAAATTTCTTTTTTCCAGATTTTTTTGAGCTCTTTTTAACCATCTTCCCTCTTTTTTAACAGTATAATATATATTGCAGAATATAGTTTTTAATTCTTTTTATTTTGGAACTATGATTATATATCAATTACTGCCAAAACAGGATAATGGTCTGAAGCTGTTTCTGTTATTTTATTTTTTATTATCTTACTATCAATTATTCTCATGTCCATAGAACAAAAAATGTAATCAATTCTTACTCCTGAATCTTTATTTTTTGATAAGAAATCTGTTGGTACTGTAAATTCAAAGGATTTATTTTTTACCTTAAAGGCGTCTTTAAGACCTTTGGATAATATGTAAGAAATAGCTTTTTTCCCTAATAAAGAATCAACGATTTTTTCAGCATCTTTTGTAAATGTTTTAAACCCCTTAACCAATTTAGTCCTATCATAGGAATCTTCTGGTGATATGGCATTAAAATCTCCAGTTAAAATGTAAGGTAACTCATATTTTTTTAGTATCTTCTTGAATAATTTCAATCTTCCATCTTCATCAATGTTGGGGTAAGGATGGACTACGTCGACATTTAAAAATTTATTTTTAATTTTTATCTGGGTTCTTAAAATAGAAACCCACCATTCACTTAGGTTTTCTGACTTAATAATGGGATATTTTGATAAAATAGCAGATCCCCATTCAATATTTCTTCCTCCATAGAAATAATACGGAAATTTAAAAATTTCCTGATAATCCATTAAAATATCATATTTATTTTCTTCTCCATAACAGGCCTCAGTCAGAATAAGAATATCCGGGTTTTCTGAGCTTATCAATTTTTTTACATTCTCCAATCTCTCTTTTTCTAATTCGAATGGTTTAGAAGAAGTATGAAATCCATGGAGAATGTTATAATTGATTATTTTTAATATCATTATTCCATTGGTTTTCCAGACATTCTGCTTCCCTGTGCTCCGGGCATTTGTCCTCCAAGATCTTTTGGAAGCCGTGCAAAACTTGTTCCGAAAGTTTCATAGTTTATCTGTGGAAGCCATTGACCCTCAAGACCTCCAAGATACCCTTGATAAAGACCTGGGGCCTGATACCAATAAGGAGCCATTTTCATTGAATAAACAGGAGAACCAACTGCCTCCAAACTTTCCTGGAATGGTGGTGTCTTCCAGTGCTGCCACCAACTTACTGCTTCAATAATCTTTCTTGCCTCAAAACCTTTTTTTCCAAGCTTTTTCATCATTTCCTTAAGAGGAACATTTCCCATTCCCATCGGAAGTTCTGTGTGCTCAAATCCGAAATTGTCTGAAAGATGGACGTGTTTTAGCAAAGGGGCAACTTCTTCTGTTTCCTTGATAATTTCTTTTTCTGAATATCCGTATTTTCTAAGCATGTTTATATGGCCGACATCCCATGTAGCACCAATAAGTTTTTCAGCCTGTGTTTTAGCCTCGGATTCAGACATCCCTTCCTTAACAGCTTTACTTACAAACTGCTCTCTCGACTTCTCAACAAGATCTCTTATGTCTTTTCCTGTGCTCAGGGCAAAACCTGCAGGAGGATTTTCTATGGTTAAAATTGGAGATTTGCCTTTGAATTTTTTGTAGGATTGCCAGGCAGCATTTCCGTAAGTCTGAGAGGTTTTTTCAATGGCAAAATCCTCTATAGGAGTCCATAATTCTGGCTGAACCTTTTCAAGACCCCTAATTAAAGAGAACAATGCTTCAGACTGGGTTTTTGGATCCAATGATTTTAAGTCTCTTTGTCCATTCTTTTTTATTCCTAATAAATCTCCATATTGTTGTGAAGCATTTTCAAGAAATTTTTTTTCCTCTTCTGTTTTGGCATTTTTGTATGCCTTATTAAAAGCACTAATAGCACTTTTCATTGCCTGGTCAGCATACGTTGCTGCAGCATGTATTCTTTGTATCTGACTAAATTCACCCTGTGATAAATTTTGGAGATTTTTCATAACGTCTTTTGGAACTGCTTTTGGATTTTCGCTTGCAGCTCTCCAGTTAACATAAAGATCTCTAAATATCGGATTGGTATCTTTAAGAATATCTTCAACTCTTTCTCTGTTAAATTCAATTTGAGAGAGAGTGTTATCCCACTCAGTATGATTAAGAATTTTCAAGTTTTTTTCTGGACTCATAATCTCTTTTTTTAATTCTCCTTCTCCAGGGTAAAATCTTTCTTCTATTTCAACAGGTGCCATCTGTCCTGTTTCCCTGTTGACAACAATCAGTTTTTTGTGCTTCTCTTCTTCTTTTCTTTCTGATGGAGGGAGCAGCTGGCTTCCCGGAAATCCTTCTGCAGAATGGAAATTAACAGGAATATTTCCGTCTGGATTTAATTCATGGCTTCTTATAAGAACATCTGCAACTTTTCTCTCTGCAATTTCCCTGTTTGCCTCACTAAACCCTTGCTGAGACATTCCTGCGACATCCATGACAGGTCCGTGAAGAGAGACATCTATTCCGGTAAGCTTGCTCAAACGATTGACTTCCTTTAAATATTGTTTTGGTATGGAATCAAAAATCTCAGGAGAAACTGCTTCAATCTCAATATGCTTTGCTCCTGAAGAAAGTTTTGTGGAAACTTCCTGCAAAATATTTGCAGTTCTTGGGTCTGTGGTCATCCCAAGAGTCCCCGCAGTTATGTAATTATCTGACGGCGGAGTCAAGCTGGAATAACTTCCCTGATAAATATCCGAGATTCTATATCCTGGTTTTTCCATGGAAAAATTAAGCAAATTTTGTTTATATAATTATTGCTATCGGGTTTTTTAAATGTAATAATAAGATTTATTAGTTTATTTTAATAAATTTATAAGAGATGGTAGGTCATTAAATGGTGATTTATAATTTTAAGATGCTGTTATTGTTAACAATTAGTTTTTGAATTACTTATTACAATTAATTTTCTGTTAACATAAACTAATTTTAAATCCTCTGAATCACCTAGAACTAGGAAGGTCTGGCCTGTACTTTTTTTCGTACTTCGTGTCTTGTGTTTCAAGAGGATCTCTTCTTCCTGCTCTTTCAAAGTCAAGTCTTTCAGTACCCCCTGTCTTTTCAACCATAGGAGATTCATTAGATTTTCTTTCTGAAAACTGCTCAAAAAAAGCCTGCTGATTTGCAGCTTGAAAAGTTTCTGGCTGCCTTCTTCCAGCTTCCATTATATTTATTTGATTTATTTCTTGTGAAATCCTCGAATCTGAAGCAATATATTTTGGTTCTTCATTTGTCCGTGCAGAAGCCACATATTTGGACACATCTCTTTTTTCCTCTTCGCCGGGAATAGTTTGAGAAGTCTGAGGTAATTCCCCCACAAAAATAGGTCTTTCATGGGTATCAGCAATTTTTTCCAGAACAGGAGCTGAAGTTTTTTCAGAAGGCTGCATGAACTGATGAAATTCCAGGTTTCTTAAGTTTAACTCTAAATCCTCTTCGTGATTTTCTTTTTCATCTTCATCAAGATCTTTCCCTGATTCTTCAGTCTCGGGTTTTGTTTTTTCTTTAGGCGGCTTCGTTGGCATAAAAGATAAAAGCAGGTGTCATATATAAAATTAGTGAATCACGTATAAGAAGGCATTCCGTGGGCTTTTTTGTAAACATCAAATAAATTAAAAGCTAATTCCCGTGCAGTATTTCCTGCAAGAGGCTTTATGTATTCTCTTTCAGCAAAAGTATCTGGTCTTATCTTTACCTTTTCCTTGGTTTTTGATTTTTCTTCATCCTTTTTCCCCTCTGTTTTTTTGTTATAGCCCCCAATCAAGGCAACAAAGGGATTAGACCCTCCTCCGAATCCTTTCTCGCTAATCTTTTCTTCCTTCTCTTCCAGGAAAAAGTCGATTTCCTCCTGAAGCTGCTCCAGACTTCCAGAGGTTGCCCCTTCTACCAACCTCAATACATCTCCGAGGTCAGAAGCTTCAAGTTCTTCGTCGAGTTTTTTTAATTCATCTTCATTCAAGACATAGGCCTTGAAAGAAATCTCGGCTCTTCCCCCAAAAACGTAGTGTGCCTGCTGGCTTATTCTTTGCGGAATTCCGCGAAATTTAAAATCAACCAAGACACAACTGTAATAGTCTCTTGTTTTGAGCCTTTCAAATTCTTTTGGAAGGTTTCCCGAAATAGCTTCCTCATCTACCTTTAATTTTTTCTTTCCCAGGAGAGTTAATTCAAGAAGAATTGTGTTGAAAGCCTTGACCAAAGCAGGCTCTCTTCCTACTTCTTTCATCTCAAGATCTTGCGCTGCTTTAAGATAAGGCTTTGCCCAGCGAGAGTATAATTTAAGAGAATTGACCTGGCTTTTGAGATATGTTTTTTCGAGTTCATATCTTTTTCTCAATTCTTTTTCAGAATGCACGAGCCAGTCATTGAATTCAAGAATTCTTGGTCTGAGGATTCTCTTAACCCTTTCGTTCAGGTCTACCTTATCCACGTCTTTGATTTCTTTAACAAAAAGAAAAGCATCAATAAGAGTCTGGAAGCCTGCCTGCCCCAAGGCCATTGCCTTTATACTCGAGTTTCCTTTGGTGATATCAACCTTGTCCATCCATATTTGTTTTAAAGCAAGCATGGCTGCCTCTTTCTTCTCTGTTTTTAAACCATCATAATGTGACAACCTTATTCTGAATTCTTTAAGATCATAAATAATATTTAAAACAGATCTCAGAACAGTGTTTACATCTCCGAGAATTTTACTTCCCTGCTGCTGCATTATTGTGGCCCTCTGCCCAAGTTCTGCAAAATGTCCTGAGCCAGGGGATGAAACAAAGTTGTCAATAAGCTTTTCTGTTTCAAGACCAAAATCATTCATCAAATCAAGTGTGAAGAAATAAACAGGTTCAAGAGTTTCTGAGGAAGAATCGTAAACAAGAGCATGGGCTGCCTCTTTTCCTTCCTTAATCAACTGAAATGTATTATCTTCTATGGTATAACTGATTGCCTTGGGCTCTGCTTTTTCCGCAGCTTTCTGGAATCCCTCTTCTTTTAATATTTTCTTAACTTCATCCTTATTCTTACTATACAAATCAGGGTTAATTGCTGCAATTATATTTGGGATTTCGACCATTATACTTTAAAACCTGTTTATTCTAAATAATAATTTCATGTTTAAAAAATGTTTCTCTATCATGAAAAGTTTAAAAGATTATTAAACTTCTTGCTTAAATGAAAAAGAGCGCGAATTCGGTGAATAAGTTTTTGCTTTCATTATATGAAAAGAACAAAAAAGAAATAAGAAAAATAACAACCGTGGCTTTAATAGGTTCTGTATTGGCTGCTGTTATTCCTTACATCTATGGAAGATTGTTTGACTTGGCCTTGATTCCCCAAACTTCTTTGAACCTATTGGTTTCCTTAATAGGTGTCTGGTTCGCGATAAGCATTGTTTCAAATTATACAACAAACAAAACAGGGCTTATGGGTGAAGTAGTCGGTGCTAAAATATCTCTGGAAGTCGAGGCAGATGCTTATTCTCACTTTTTAACCTTGCCTATATCTTTTCATAAAAAGAAACAGAAGGGTGAAATTTTGCAAAAACTTTCAAGAGGGGCTTGGACCATACAAAGCATGATAGAAACAGTTTCAGGCGTTCTTCCGCAGTTTCTCATATTTATCTTTTCTTTGATAGCTATGTTTATAATTCAGTGGTCTTTGGCTGTTATTCTCATATTTATTTTTGTAATCTATACTTTTATTACCATAATAAAAACAAAACCCATTCTTATCGTCCAGGAAGAAGAACATAAGATTTTTGAAAAAAAATACGGTGAAGTTTATGATAAACTCTATAATGTGTATTTAGTAAAAAACTTTGCTATGGAAGAAAGCGAACGGAAAAATCTTTTAAAATCATTTGTTGAAAAATTAGCATCTGCTGTCAAGAAAAGCTCAACAAGATGGACAGGTCTCTCCATAACACAGGATATACTTTATAGTATTGGATTTGTTTCTGTTCTTGGCGCAGCTATTTTTTTCCTGAGATTCGGAAGATTAACTCCTGGTGAATTCATTATGTTTTTTGGTTATGTTAACCTCGCATTCGGACCTTTTAGAACCCTTTCAAGCATTTACAGATTATTTAAGAGGTCTTCTGTGGCCATAAAAAGATTCATAAAATTGCAGAGAATTGTTCCGGAAGCAATGAAGCATGGAAATAAAACTCTGGAATTTGTTGAAGGAGAAATTTCTTTTAAGAATGTTAGTTTTGAGTACATTAAAGATAAAGAAGTTTTAAAGAATATAAATTTAATAATCAAGCCAGGAGAAACTGTTGCCATTATCGGCAAAAGTGGTGTCGGCAAAACAACTCTTTCTGAATTAATTATAGGATATTACAGACCAAAAGAAGGAAAAATAATGTTGGATGGAACTGATATCTCTAAACTAAAACTCAAATGGCTTAGAGAACAAATAGCAATAGTCCCCCAGGATTTAAATTTGTTTAATGACACCCTGATAAATAATCTGAAATACGCCAATCCCAAGGCAAGTTTTGAGGATATAGTAAATGCATCTAAAGCTGCTTCTGCAGATGAATTCATAAAAAAACTTCCTAAACAATATAAAACCCTGGTTGGTGAAAGGGGTGTAAAATTATCAATGGGGCAGAGACAGAGAATTGCAATAGCCATGGCTTTTTTAAAAAATCCGAGGATATTAATTCTTGATGAACCCACTGCCGCTCTTGATGCAGAATCTGAGAAAAAAGTGCAAGAGGGAATTAATAAGCTAATAAAAGGTAAAACAACAATAATAATTGCCCATAGATTTTCCACAGTCAGAAATGCCGATAAAATAGTTGTGCTGGACAAGGGAAAAATAGCTGAATTGGGAAATCATAGGGAATTGATAAGAAAAAAAGGAATTTATTATAACCTCTACAAGCTTCAGGAAGGAGTGGACTAAATCATAAGTAAATTTAAAAGTATGAATTCCTTTTATAAATCATGGGTTTGTTCAGTTTTAGAAGGAAAAGAGATGTGATTGACCTTGGTGAAAGATACAAAAAACGCAAAGAAAAAGCTGAACAGACTGCTTCTGAATCCAAGGATTCTTCCCAGAGTAATGCAGATGGCTTTGCATTTTTTGATGTGCAAAAAACTCCTGAAAAGGAGGAAACAATTGATTTATCCGACACAGGGCGGGAAAAGAAAAGGAAGCTCGCGAAAAGGCTCGTGGAAATGACAAGCAGATTAGAGGATTTATCAAACCAGATTTATCATCTGCAGCAAAGAGTAGAGGTTCTGGAAAGAAAACTTGATGTAAATAGGTTTTAGGAAAAGAATATTGATATAAAATGGAATTAATATTTATTAGGCATGCTGAAAAAGAAAAAACCGGAGAAGATCCTTATTTAACAAAAAAAGGAATTAAACAGGTAAAACATCTTGCTAATAGGTTGAGAAAAGAAAATTTTGGTGGATTTTACTGTAGTGATATGAATAGAGCAAAACAAACCGCTAAAATTGTATCAAAACAAATTAAGATAAAACCAAAAATAGAAAAATCTCTTAATGAATTTAAATCAGAGATGTTAATAAAAAACAAAAATAAATGGGATAGGAAAGAAAAGAAACATTTCAAGGAACTCACAACTTTTCTTAAAAAGATAACAAAAAAACCCAATGACAAAAAATCTATTTTGATAATTGCCCATGGCATTACAAATAGAATAATTCTCTCATATTTTTTAGGTTTAAATCTTAAAAAAATAATACAATTTAGACAGGTAGAGGGAGGATTTAACTCGATTTATTGGGTTAAAAAATTTAAAAATTGGAGATTAAAAATCTGGAATGATAATAACCATGTACCTAAAAGATTAAGATAAGGGAGTATTAAGTCTTTTAGAAGAAATTATTTCATTCAATATTTTCATTGGATCTTCTCTTAAAAGTTTTTTCCAATCTATGTTTTTTTTATTTTTTAGATAATCCTCAATCAAATAGTAACCTATTGTATATCCCGCCCACATAGGATATCTACCCGTTCCGTAGAAAACTTCGTTGTATTTATCAAAATCCTTCACTTCAAGTATATTTTTAAGTTCTTTAAATATTTCCCAAGCTTTCTTTTCTGAAATTGCTTGTGTCCAAGGAGATCTTTTTACGGAAAGAACAAAATACTTAAAATGTTCAGCTAGCCCATCTAAAACTAAACCTGAACCTACTGAAAAATCTCCTCCTTTATAAAAAGGGGATAGGGCATGAGCTAATTCATGAACAATTGCTTCTTTTAAAGATGCTTCCCAATTATCCCTAAAATTGATGAATATTAAGAGGGTATTATTCCACGTAGAAAAACCATTTACTCCCCCCATTTTTTCTATAACAAAGTTATCATAAGTGGGAAATAAAAAAATATGAACTTTCTTATTGATATATAGTTTACATTTCTCAATAACTTCCCAACAAATTTTCCTCACATTCTTCTCATTTTCAAAACTATATAAGTAAGATTGATTCTTTCCTTCTTTGCCAAACACAAATCCTTTTAAGATTTTTTTCAAAAAATCTTTTTCCAAGCATCCTGCAAATCCAATGTCTTCTAATTCAGGAATATTTTTAACAATTTCTTTTACGACATCTTCAGGAGATCCATTTACATCTAAATAATTATGTAACTCAAAAATTTTATTATTATCTTTTTCCATTTTTATCATTTTTTAACTTTCCCTATACTAATACTATAGATTGGTATTTTATCATCTATTAAATCAAGTATCTTTTTAACTAGTTTTGGATTAAATTTATTAATAGTCCTTTCTTTTTATGTTTATGAAAAATCTTGAAAAGAAAACTCGTCTAAGCATAGCCGAGTTAGAGAAAAAAACCAAAGCATATGCGTTGAAAAATGCACTTGCCTATGAAGGCGGGGCAAGGATGGGTCCTGTAATATCTGCCTTGTTTAACGAAGGCCTTGAAAAAAAAGAGGTAAAAAAATATTCCAAGAAGATTTCTGAAATTATTCTGCAGATAAATTCTCTTTCAAAAGAAGAACAGGAAAAAGAATTCAAAAAACTGGAGAAAATAATAAGTGTGAGACATGGAAGAGAAGGTCTTCCGGAACTTCCTGGTGCGAAGAAAGGAAAAGTTATAATGAGATTTGCGCCTTCTGCATCAGGACCTTTTCATATAGGACATGCTTTGACTGCCTCTCTGTCTTTTTTGTTTGTAAAAAAATATGGTGGAAAATTTTATGTAAGAATAGAAGATACAAATCCAGAGAACATTTACCCTCTTTCTTATAAAATGATTAAAGAAGAGTCTATGTGGCTTTTTAATAAAACAGGAAAGATTATGATTCAGTCTGACCGCGTGGAATTGTATTACAGATACGCTGAAAAATTAATCAGAAAAGGAGCATCTTATGTCTGTACTTGTTCTGCAGAAAAATTCAAAGAGTTTATAGCAGCGAAAAAAAATTGTCCTTGCAGAAAGTTTGGCGTTAAAGAAAACTTGGAGAGATGGAAAAAAATGCTCTCTGAAAAGGGATTTAAGGAAGGCGAGGCTGTTTTGAGGTTTAAATCAGGAATGAAAGATAAAAATCCTGCAATGAGGGATTTCCCTCTGGCAAGGATAAATCTCACAAAACACCCAAGGCAGGGAAATAAATACAGGGTCTGGCCCCTAATGAATCTCGCTGTCAGCGTCGATGATATTGAAATGAAAATGACCCATATCATAAGAGCAAAAGACCACAGAGATAATTCAGAGAGACAGAGAATGATTTACAAAGTTTTAGGAAAAAAATTCCCCTGGACAGCTTTTTTAGGAAAAATAAAATTTAAAGATTTGGAATTGTCATCAACAAAAATCAGGAAAGAGATAGAAAAGGGAAATTATTCGGGATGGGATGATCCTGCATTACCGACCATTGCTTTCTTAAAAAGAAAATATAAGCCGAGTGCATTCTGGAAATTCGCAGAACACATAGGTCTCTCGGAAAAAGACAAAGTCATGGACAAAGAAGAGTTTTTCAAACTTCTTGATGCATTTAACAGAGGATAAAAACATTTTTAAAGGAAGATTATTTAATTACTTTAATGGTAAGAGGAATGATTACAGGAAAAAGAGGATTGTCAGCTGTTATAACTACTCTCATAATTATCCTTCTGGTTTTAGTGGCTGTAGGGATTATATGGGTGGTTATAAGGAACCTTCTTCAGGAAGGGGCTGAGCAGATTGATATAAGTTCTAAATGTCTTGCTGTTGATATGAGTGCTGTGAGTGTTACAGCTGTTACAAATGAGTCAGGAAATTATTCAGTTGCCTTGAGAAGAGGGGCTGGCGGAGAAGCAATCGGCGGAGTTAAATTAACTCTGTTTAATTCAACTGATAACAGCGGGGTTATTGATTTGGGCACTGCACTTGATGAGCTTGAAACAAAGACACAAAAAGTTGCAGCTGTAGTTACAAACGCAAACAGACTTGAGTACACTGCTTATTTTATAGATAGCTCAGGAAATGAACAGATCTGCGCACAAACAAGCACATTTAATTTTTAATTTAATTTTTATTTATTCTTAATTTTTCTAGAGTTAAGTTTAAGAACTTGTTAGCCAAAAATTCCTCAAATTATCAAGCTAAACCTTTAAAAATAGTATTTCTTTGGTTCAAACATGACAGTTCAAGCTGTTAATTATCGGCATCACTGTTTGTAAGAATTTTCCTAGCTGCGCATATATTTTTAATAAGAATCTTTTTATATCATTCTTTACTAAATTAAATAGGGCAATTTTAAAGGAAAGTTTGATAAAGAAAACTTTTGGTTGTCTTTATGGTGGATGTAGTTTAATGGCAGAACGTGTGGTTGTGGTCCGCAAGACGAGGGTTCGATTCCCTCTTTCCACCCTCTACAATACTGTTCAGGCTGTCGTCTTAAACGAACAAAAAAATGAGGAGAGAAACAAAACAAACAAATAAATTAAGGAACGCAATTCCTCGGATAGCTAAAGCTATTAGTATCCTTGCTTAGTAAATGAAAAAGGGTGTGAAATTAATATTTTTTATTTACTTATTTATATTTTCAATAGAATTAATAAAAAGAACTTCTTTATTTCTTGCTCCAAATATTAAAGATTTTCTTTCATCTGGTTTACCGCCGATAAAAGCTCTAGCTGTAGGATGGTTTACAACATCCATCGTCCAATCTTCAGGAGCAATTGCTTCAATAACAGCAGCATTTGCAGGAAATAATTTAGTAAATTTGCAAACAGCAGTTTATATTTTAATGGGAGCAGCTCTTGGAACTACCATCACAGCATTAATAATATCATTAATAACAGTTGCTAAAAAAAGAAGGGATTTTAGACATGGTTTTGAAATTGCATTATGCTACTCAATTTATAGTGCATTCTTAATTGGTATAGTCTTTTTCTTAGAATATTTTTTCAAATTATTTTCCAGATTATCTTTTTTCCTTGCATCTATATTAGGAGGAAAAACTTCTTTATTGAAAGTTCCTGATCTTGTTGGTTTAATAACCTCACCAATTATAGACCCATTATTTGTAAAAATTAATAAACTTATATTATTAATATTAGCTTTTGTAATTTTGATTTTCACTTTGAGATATATTGGTAAATCTGTTATAGAATTTTTTGGCGGAGAGAAAAAAGCAAGAGAATTCATTAATAGACATCTCAAATCAAAATATAAAACTTATTTAATAGGAGTTTTATTAACAGCAATTTTATTTTCTTCAAGCATAACTATAGGATTATTGGTTCCATTGGCAGTTGCTCGTTTCATTAACCTGAAAAAAGCAATTCCATTTATCCTTGGAGCAAATTTAGGAACATTTACTGACGTATTCTTAGCTTCACTAATAATTGGAAAAACAGCGGCATTAGCAACAGCTTTAGCTTATTTTTCATTTGCTGTACTTGGAGGTATAATATTCTTGCCTAACACAAATTTCTTATTTAAAATAACTAAATATACCTCTAAGGGATTAATCCATATTTCAAGAAAAAAAGCACTCTATCTTTTAATAGCCTTCATTTTAATACCTTTATTAATAATACTTCTTTAAAAATTATTTTTATTTATAATCATTTCTTCGTCTGAATTCGGCATGGATGTATTATTAAAAAACAAAAGTTATAAAAACTCTTTTTTATTTTTATAAATATGAATATTAAAATCCGAACCTATCGGCATTGTTAGAAAAGATTTTAATAGCGAGGCTTCTATAATTAAATTAAGGGGATGTTCAGTGCGGAATATAGGCGCTCCTTCCACCATTTTTGAAAAAGGTGAGTTAAAATGAAGATAAGAAAAGCGAGATTAGGAGATGTTAAAGAAATCTTAGAGTTATTTGTAAAATGTGATAAGGAATTAACAAATATTAAAGTAAATAAATAATATCTAAAAGACATGAAATCTGTAATTAAAAAATACGTGAAAAAGAAATCTGCTTTTTTTCAGGTCGTTGAAAATGAAAACAATAATTTAATAGGGTATATTTTTGGATTTCCTGAAGAAAAAATATCTTTTAGCAAAAACCCAACTGTGAGGCTTGAAGAGGTTTATGTTCTTCCAGAAGAAAGAGGAAAAAGAATCTCAAATAAATTAATAAAAAATTTTTACTTGTGGGCCAAAAAAAGAAACGCTAAAAAAATATCTATAAATGTAAGTGTTAAAAATAATAAAAGTTTATTGTATTGGAAAAAAGAAGGCTTTAAAGAAACCTTAAGACGAATGGAGAAAAGAAGAAAATGACGTTCAAAGAAACAGTAAAAGGATTTAAAGATTATTCTGGAAAAGAAGCTCAAAAAAGAGCAGAAATCAAAAAAATAATAGTTGAGACTTTTGAAAAATATGGTTTTGAGCCTGCAGAAACCCCAACCATTGAATATGAGGATTTTGTGAAGGGCGAAAATTCTGAAGATGAAGCTGTTTCAGATATTTTCAGGTTAAAAGACAGGGGCAAGAGAAATTTGGCCTTGAGATATGAATTCACTTTTCAGCTTAAAAGACTGATGAAAAACAAAAAGCTTCCTTACAGGAGATACCAGGTTGGTCCTTTATTCAGGGATGAGCCCGTATCAAAATCCAGATTCAGGCAGTTTACACAGTGTGATGTTGATGTAGTTGGATGTACAGTAAAGAACGAGGCAGAGATTTTGGCTATGAGCAATGAAATACTGAAGAAATTAGGAATAAAATCTTTATTTTTGATAAATAACAGAAAACTTTTGAATGAAATTCTTGATGATTTAAACATCAAAGAAAAAAACAAAGAGCAGGTTTTAAGAGAGGCTGACAAGTATGATAAACTTCCGGAAAAAGAAGTCATAAAAAATCTGGAGAAACTCGGGGCTGGAAAACTTATTTCCGCTTTAAAGCAGGGAGAGGATTATTTCAATAAATTTGAAAGTTATAAGGAAATCATTAGCTTGATGGATTACTGCAGAATTTACGGACTGGAAGTTAAATTTGCGCCGACTGTTGTTCGTGGATTATCTTATTACAATGGAAACATCTTTGAAGTCAAAGCCAGAGGTATAAAAGAAACAATTGCCGCAGGAGGAAGTTATCCTATTGGTGGTATTCAGTCAACAGGAATATCTTTTGGACTTGAAAGGCTTTCTTTAATAGCGAAAATAAAGTCAAAAAAAGAGAAATATCTGGTAATTTCGCTTAACCAGGATAAGGAAGCAATAAAACTTGCGCAGAAACTGAGAAAAAAAGGAAAGACAGTATCTGTTTATTATGGAAAACCATCAAAAGCCCTGGATTATGCCAATAGTTATGATATCAGCAAGGTTATTTTCGTTGGAAGCAAAGAAGTAAAGAAAAGAAAATTCAAGGTCAAGGACATGAGAACAGGGAAAGAGAATTATTCTAACGAGATTCTCTGATTTTATCCAGAGCAATTTGTGTTCCACGCGATACTAAACCCCAGTATAATGCTGAGTTACCTTCTTTTTTAATCTGTTCTATTGCTTGTCCTATATATTCATTAATTTCATTTTGAGTTAAATTTGGCATACACATTAAAGAAATTTCCACTTTAAGCTCTTTTTCCAACCGACTTGTTATATCACCTTTTAGGTCAGTATCATGGAATTTTAATCCTTTGTATTCCATATATTACTTAGATAGTCTTTTTATTTAAAGATTTATATGTTCTATTCAACTTTGACTTCCATCTTCCATGAATTTTTTTCTCCCGAGATTTTTGAGTCAGTGACTTTTAAAGGTCTTTCAAATAAAGGGCAGTTAAGAACAAAACTCTCGAACTCGCCTCCTTCTCCTGCAGGATGAATTTTGTATTTTTCATAAAGGTTTTTGACATCTTCCATGAATTTCCTGTCAATTTTCTTTCCAAGCCAGGAAGCATCAAGAGGGTATGCAGAAACTCCTGTAATAATAACGCGGAATTTGTTTTTTATTAATTCCTCAAGATACTTGAATTCATTTTTGTGCCATAGGGGATTAAAGCATTTAATTTCGAGTTCATCGCAGATTTTCTGAATCCTTGAAGCCTGATAAACAGAATGCAAAGCCCCTGTAACCAGACAATTTATTTTGTATTTCTTAATAGCAGTTTTGATTGCATCCTTCAGATCCTTAAGTTCTTCTTCCTTAATTCCTTTAGTGGCCTTGACTATTAAAGGCAGATTCATAATTTTTGCCTGTTTTTCTGTCTTGGAAATTGATGGTGTGTGAAACATGTAACTTTCAGGATTTTCAGAATGAAGAGTTATCAGGCAGGTTAATTCATACCCTTTCTTTTTTGCAAGATAAGCTGAATAAGTTGAATCTTTTCCTCCTGAAAATAAAACCGCGCATTTCATAGGTAAAAAAGTCGGAAAGAGTTTTTAAAACTGCTCAATCAAAATCTGCCAAGGGATTCTCGAAATCTTTGTTGATTTTTTCAAGGCGTTTTTGCTTTTCAGAATCAAGTTCATGGATTTCTTTCTCAAGTTCTGTTTTAAGGTCTGCGAAATGATCTGGATTGTGCTTAAAATAAGTTTCCTTAAGCCAGATGTAAAATTCCCCAAAATGCTGCTCCTGCTCAAGCCAGACTTTTTTTTGGTGATCGAGATGCAGTAAAGGAGAAAAAGAAATTATTTTTTCCTCCCTGTTTTCCCCCACAAATTCTGTAAAGGAGACTCTTTTCTTTTTTTCATTTTCCTTGAAGTGTTTTAATAGGTTTTCATAGAGTTCTCTTATCTTGTTTTTTATGTTGAATTTTCTTTTTGGAAGAGAAAACATTGTTTCCCTTAGTGCATCCCTTTTTATTATTACTTTTTTAATTCTTCTGTTCTCTGTTGCAATTGCTTTGTTCAAAGATTCAAGAAGTTCCTGAAGAGTCACTTTCCTGAATCTCGGCATAGGACTTCTTGGAATGAGATCTGGAATGTTTTCCTCAAGCTCAATTCTTTCAAGAGCATACTTTTTTTCTTCTTTTTTCCCGAAGAGAATTTCATCTATACTTTTAATGTATTTGTTCAGAAGAATCTCTGATTTAATTCTGAGCAGAAGAGCTGCAGCCAGAAGAA
Organism: Candidatus Woesearchaeota archaeon; assembly: GCA_964617015.1. Taxonomy (GTDB): domain Archaea; phylum Nanobdellota; class Nanobdellia; order Pacearchaeales; family GW2011-AR1; genus ASMP01. The sequence goes on from CAZTVG010000006.1 coordinate 38,752, forward strand.
CTTTGCTTGAAACAAAAAAATCCGCCTCTTCAAATTTACTGATTTTTTCAAGATATTTGTCAGTAAGGACCGTTATATTTATATCCCACGGATCCAGTTGCTCGGTATTTATGAGATCATAAATAATTTCCTGCCAGCCAATTTCTCTGTTAAACAAAATGTCATGAATTTGCTCTTGTTTGACGGATTTTTCCGACGAATAAGCTAAAATTTCTTGATTTTTGTCTTGTTTTGCATTACCCTTTATTTTGACCTTGCTGAAGTCCTCTTTTACCATTAAGTATAGAAATGACAGAGTCTTATAAACCTGACATAAAGTGAAGTAGACTTCCCATTACTTCAGAAAAATCATAAGTAGTGCCTAATAGGTTTATATGTAGTGCCTAACACCTATAATTTTAAAAGTATTTTGAAAATTAAATTACTACTTTACACTAGGTATCGTATGTCATTTTACAAGAGTAACATGAACGAAAGATTTATATACTTGAAGCTTCTTCAATGTTTATCACCTCTTTTTCCCCAGGAGAAGCTTCAGCCTACCTAATTTAATGGGTTGAAGATTCTCCCAGGGTTATAATCATTAATAAAAAGATGAATTTTGAGGGCTTAATAAATTAGTTCTTATGGATTAATTTGCCCTAACTTATATTTATTAAAAATTATTTCTTCTCTTCAGATTTCTTCCCTGTTTGGAATTCACTATAATGGCATTTTCCGCAGTAAAATCTTCCCTGTGAGTTCATTAAGAAAACTCCCGGTCCGCATCTTGGACAGAATCTTTCTCTTATGACTTTATCACCTTCAATTCTGTATTTTTTATATTTCCTGCTTGTTGGTTTATTTTTGTGTGGTTTTTTTCCTTTCTTGAGTTTTGCTTTTTTTGACATGTTTATTTGTTTGCCTCGCTCTCACTCTGAGTTTCATTAAGTTTATTATCTACAGAAGTTTTAGCATTAACAGTATTTTCTTTTTCACTAGTTTCCTCTTTAGGCTCTTCTGCTTTTTCTGCTGATTGCTCTTCAGCTTCTGTTGCCTTTGAGGCTTCTTCAAACTGCTTTTCTGATTCCTGTTCTTTTTTCTTTTTTAGTTCCACTTTTTCCCTGGTTTCTTTTGAGGAATAAATGTTTGCCTCAACTGCAAAAGTTTTTGAGCCAAACTTTCCGTGAATTCCTTTTATTTTTATGTTTTCCCTGGGAACTTTGTATTTTTCAGCAAGAACATCCAAAATCTCTTTACGACTTGGTGTTATTTCTGCTTCTACAACTGATTTTATTTCTCTTCTGTCAAACAAGTTGTTGTTTTTCTCTTCGAGAATTTTTAGTTTCATCATCGTGTCTTAATTGCAAAATTTCCTTTGTCTTTTAGATTAAGATTTCTTGCTATTTCCGATTTCTCAGGATTTAAGACAACAATTTTTCCTTTGATGCCTTCTGTTGATTCTTTAGAGCCACATTTAGGACATTTGTCTCCTTCATAGATTGTGTTGCAAATTTTGCAGGCTTTTGATTTTGCCATTTTATTTTTTAAAGTTTTGATTCAATATCCCTTATTCTTTGAGCAAGGTCAAACCTTGAAGTATTAATTGTTAAACCTATTCTACCTAATTGTTGTTCTACATATTCTCTTCTTTCTTGATTTTCCGGCGATTGTCTAAACCTTTCATAAGCATCTGCTATTTGACTTAGTTCAAATCTAGATATTCTACAATATTCCATTTATTTCCTTCCTTTTTTTGCAGGTTTTTCTGTTCTGGCTGCTTTTTTTATTTCCTTTTCTTTTTTAAACTGATCTTCCTTAATCCACTCAATTTTTCCAAGCCCTGGCTGTCTCATTGTCAAACCGATTTTTGGCTCATCGCCTTTATGACTTATGGCAACGATTCTCGCCAGACACAAATCCCCTTGCTTAAGGCTTCTCTTTGTGGATTTTCCGAGCAGTGTATTTGTCTTGCTAAAACTTGCATAGTCTTCCATTGTCTGGCTTATGTGGATCATTCCTTTTAACACACCCATATTTATGAAAGCTCCAAAATTGGCTATTTCAGATATTACTCCATAGACAAGCTCATGCATTTCCGGTTTCCAGACAAGCAGTTTAAATTTTGTGTTGTAATATGCTGCTCCGTCGCCGGGAATTATAATTCCCTCGCCAACTCCCAAAACCTCTATAACGCTGACAACTCTTCCAATCTCCTTGTCATAATAATCCAAGTATGTTTCCCTTAACTGCAGGTCAACAGCATCTATAGTAGGCAAACCAAACAGTTTCGGCTCTACTCTTATGTAGTCTTCAATTTCTGCAAGATAGAACATTTTATCTGAAGAAAATAATAAAAATCGCTTTTTAAAGGTTATTGTATAACTTCAAGCTTCTTTTTTTGCCTTATCACTAATTTTGGGTTCTTTACCTTACCCTTAATCTCTCTGTCAAGAGTTGCCACAATAATCCCTTTATTTTCCCTGGCAAAATTAATTATCACACTGTCTGCATCTGTCCCTTTAGGATAAACTGTTTTAAATTTATTTTTCCCAAGAATATTTAAGGCTAAACCTGCCTTGAGTCTTTTCAATTCATTTATTACCTGATTTGGAATCAGTATTTCAAAACCCATCATTCCAATCTCTTCAAAAAAATCTATTTTTTGCTTTACAGCTGTCAGGATAAAGCTTGTGTCAAGTACAACGCGTTTCATGTTTTGAGGAAGAAAAAAAGATATAAAAACTTAACATTTATTAATCAACTTCCCCCTAATCACGCATGGAAGAAAAAGAGAACATTCTCAGAATTTTCAGAGAGACTAAGGAAGCACTTTCCAGGGGAGATGCCGCTAAGATTAAAAACTTAAGTAACCAGACAACAAATACCGCTTCTCTGACTCATGATCCTGATAATATTGCTGTCGCAGTTATTGTTTATGCTCTGAGTAAAATCCTTGAAAGGGAAGACTATAGGTCTCTTCCTGGGTGGAATAATTTTTACAGAACCTATATAACTGCCATAAACAAGATAGTAATTGCTTTGGAAAAGAATGATGAAGAAAATTTTAGGATAAACATAGAGATTATCAGAAAATCCATCAATAAACTTTCTGGAAAACTCAAGAGTTATATTCAGGATGTTTTCAGAAAGGCCAGCATAAACAAGGCCTCAAGAATTTATGAACACGGAATTTCTATGGAAAAAACTGCAAAACTCCTTGGTGTTACTCTTTTTGAACTTGCGAATTATGCAGGAGGAAAAGAAGCTACAGATATTCCCGAAACAATGACAATAAGTGTAGGCTCAAGGATTAAAACTGCAATGGACATGTTTTCATGATAAAAAAACAAAAACAAGGTAGTTCGGCTGTGCCACCCATGTCTGGTCAGGACAAAGCAGTAATTTTCGATGCAGGGTGTTTAATAAGCTTTAGCATGAATGGGATAACGGATTATATAAGAAGACTGAAAAGTATTTTCAAAGGAAAATTCCTAATCACTAACCAGGTTAAATTTGAAATTATAGACAAACCAATAAAAATAAAGAAATTCGAGCTTGAGGCACTTAAACTTAAGGCGCTGCTTGATGATAAAACTCTTGAGCTTCCTTCTTCCCTAAACATAGGTGAGAATGAAATAAGTAAAAAGACAGATGAATTTTTGAGTATTGCTAACTCCACTTTTTCCGGAAGGGGAAAAGATATCAAGATTATGGATTTAGGGGAAACTTCCTGTCTTGCTCTAAGCAGGATTATCACGGAAAAAGGAATCAAGAATATAATTGCTGTTGATGAAAGAACCACGAGATTATTGGTTGAAAAGCCGGAGAACCTTATAAGGATTTTTGAGAGAAAAATGAACACAAAGATAAATTCTAAGAGAGAAAATTACAAATTTTTCTCTGGGTTCAGAATAATAAGGTCTGCAGAACTGGTTTATGTTGCATACAAAAAAGGTCTTGTGAAACTTAAGGGTG
>CAZTVG010000007.1:0-25603 GCA_964617015.1 Candidatus Woesearchaeota archaeon
TAAGATATTAATGAGATTTAAACTCTGTTATAATACAATCTTTTCAATAATAAACCCGCCACTTCTGATTGATTTAAAATGAAAATGCATTAATAAAATACAAAACCCTAAACATTATTTGAAAACATAACAAACTTTATAAAAAACTCGTGCTTCGTTAAGACATGTTAAATTCAAGGGAAATCTCTTCTTTAGTTATAATAATTTTCATCCTAGCAATAACAATCAGTTTTCTTCGCAGCATTGAGGTTTTTCTTTATGTTCTCCTGGCAGTTTTTCTCACGCTCGTAATAAACATCTTTGCAAAAAAAATTATGAGTTTTTACTTTGATTCCCAGATAGAGGTAAAATTGTGGGAAATAAAAAGATATGGCTTTCCTGCTGGTGCGCATTTCAAAAAAGCATTTCCTGCAGGTATATTTTTTCCAATAATAATCTCTGCTATTTCTTTTGGAAACCTTTTTTGGATGGCTTCTTTGGTTTTTGATGTGAAACCAAAAATTTACAGGGCTGCAAAAAGACATGGCCTTTACTCATATTCAGAAATGACAGAAGAGCATATAGGGCTTATAGCTGCTGCAGGAGTTTTTGCCAATATTGTTTTTGCTGTTATTGGTTATCTGGTAGGATTTCCTGAATTTGCAAGATTAAATATTTATTTTGCTTTTTTCAATATACTTCCCCTGGCTGACCTTGACGGAAACAAAATATTCTTCGGAAGCCTGATTTTATGGAGTTTTCTGGCTACCCTTATTTTGATAGGAATAGGATATGCGCTTTTTTTGGTATAACACTTAATAAAAAAGCATTTAAACTTCAATTTACAGGAAATAATATGGGAAAAACAGGCTGGCTTAAAACAAAAAAAGTTACATCTTCATTTGCAATAGTTGCCCTGATAGCGGGATTTTTGTTTCTGGATAGAGGCACGACAGGAAATGTGATTTTAAACAACAATTATCCTTTTGATTTTGTTTCCCTTATCGGTTTGCTTCTTATCTTTTGTTCAGCTGTTCTTGCTGTCTATACTATTAGAAGATAACCTTTCTGCTCATGGAATTTTTAGAAAAAATTACTCCGAGAAAATATCAGCAAAATATTTTCGAGACTTGTGTAGAAAAGAACTGTTTAGTTGTACTCCCTACCGGGCTTGGAAAAACCCTTATTGCCTTAATGCTTACTATTGAAAGAATAAAGAAATTTCCCGACGAGAAAGTTGTCTTCTTGGCACCAACAAGACCTCTTGCAGAACAGCATTTAAATTTTTTCAAAAAAAACCTTCCGGAACTTTTTGGAGAGATGCAGTTATTCACAGGGCATGTAAATCCTGAAAAAAGGAAGGAAATCTGGCAGACAGCAGATATAATTTTTTCAACACCACAGTGTATTGCAAATGACATTAATAAAGAACTCTATAATTTGGGGGATGTTTGTCTTCTTATTGAGGATGAGGCACACAGATGCACAAAAAATTATGATTACAATTATGTTGCAAGAAAATACAAGCAACAGTCTCTTCATCCGAGAATTCTTGGCCTGACAGCATCTCCCGGAAGTGAGGCAGGAAAAATCAGGGAAATATGTGAAAACCTTTCAATAGATGAGGTTGAGTTGAGAAATCGTGAAAGTCCTGATGTGAAACCTTATTTGCAGGAATTAAAATTTGAAAAAGTAATCGTTGACCTTCCTGCTGAATTTATAAAAATGAAAGAGTCCCTGTCAGGGCTTTTCAGGAGGTATGTAAGTGAATTAAGAAACAGGAAAGTTTTCTTCGGGTTTCCTTCAAAAACAGAACTTATAAAACTTCAAAAGAGATTGATACTCAGCATAGCAAAAGGAAACAGAAATTACAATTTATTTTCGGCATCAAGTGTATGTGCCCAGGCAATAAGAATACAGCATGCACTTGAACTCCTGGAAACGCAAACTCTGCCCGGCTTTAACAAATATCTCAGAGAACTTTTCAGGCAGGCAGCAAGAAAAGAAAATAAAGGAGTTATAAGACTTGTTGCAAAACCCGAGTTTAACTATGTATTTATCAAATCAAACGAACTTGTTGCAAAAAATAATGAGCATCCTAAAATTTTAAAGCTAATTGATATAATAAAAAAAGAAAAAAAGGAAAATGATAGGTTAAAAGTCATTGTTTTCGCACATTTCAGAGATACTGCCCATTTAATTTCTAAAAAAATTAATGAAATTTCAGGTATAAAGGCCAAAGTTTTTGTCGGGCAGGCAAAAAAAACAGGTGTTGGCGAGGTTACAGGATTAAGCCAGAAAGAACAGCGAAAGATAATTCAGGAGTTTTCATCCGGCAAAGTAAATGTTTTGTGCGCGACTTCCATAGGGGAAGAAGGACTTGACATTCCAGAGGTTAATGTGGTTGTTTTTTATGAGCCTGTTCCTTCTGCGATAAGGACAATACAGAGGGCAGGAAGAACCGCGAGATTGATGAAGGGAAAAATTATAATGCTTATAACAAGAAAAACAAGGGACGAGGCACACTTTTATGTCTCAAGGGTGAGGGAAAGAAAAATGCACTCTGCAATAAATTCAATAAAAGAAAAACTTTCAAAGAAAAAATCAGGATTTCAAAAAACCATTGAGTAATAACGAAAGATATTTATAGAAACACTTTCTTTCATTGTAAAGTATGGCTAGAATTATTGGAAAAGGCTATTCTTATAATGATGTCTTGATTATTCCAAAATATAATAAAGTTCTTTCTAGAAAAGATGTAAACCTCGAAACTTTCGTGACTAAAAATCATAAAATAAAAATTCCAATACTGGCTGCTAATATGGATACTGTCTGTGAAAGTGAAATGGCAATTGCTCTGGGAAAGCTTGGAGGTCTCGGAGTAATTCACAGGTTTATGACAATAGAAAACCAGGCAAAAGAGGTAAAAAGAGTCAAAGAACAGAATCTCCTGGCTGCTGCAGCAATAGGTATTAAAGATTTCCAAGAACGTGCAAAAACCCTGGTAGAAGCAGGGGTAGATATAATAGTCATAGATATTGCGCACGGCCATTCAAAATATGCCGGAAAAACTCTAGACTTCCTAAAAGAAAATTATCCAAAAATAGATGTAATGGCGGGCAACATAGTTACAAAAGACGCTGCAGAATACTTTATCAGCAAAGGAGCAGATGCTCTTAAAGTTGGAATCGGGGCAGGATCAGTTTGCACTACAAGAACTATGACTGGTGTTGGAATGCCTCAAGTAACAGCTGTAATGGATGTGCACGAAGCTTCACAGGGAAAAATTCCTATTTGTGCCGATCAAGCAATAAGAAATCCAGGAGACATGGCAAAAGCTCTTGGTGCAGGAGCAAACAATGTTATGTTGGGCTATGTATTTTCCGCATCAGAAGAAAGCCCTGGAGAAATAATAGAAAAAGATGGCAAGAAATTTAAAATATACAGAGGCATGGCAAGTTTCGAAGCCATGTCTGAAAAAAATAAATTAAAAAACGAAAACCATGAAATCATAAATATTGAGGGGAAAAAAACTCTCATCCCTTACAAGGGTCCTATCAAACCAATTGTGGAAAAATTCCTCGGAGGCCTTTCCTCAGGAATGACTTACGTTGGTGCCAAAGACATGGAAAATTTCATAGGAAAATCTGATTTTGTTTACATAACCTCTGCCGGCAGAAAAGAAAGTAGCCCACATGGTTTAAATAATAGTTCTAAATAAGATAGTCATGAAAAGTATATTTAACATATTCTCAAGGAAAAGAATTAAAACTAAAGAAAAACCAAAAGTTATAATTGACTACAGGGAGAAAAATTCCTTGATTCCTTCGGAACTCAAGAGCCTTGGTCTTGAAATAGAATTAAGGGAACTCAAGGTTGCAGATTATATTATCCAGGGTGTTGCTATAGAAAGAAAAACTGTTTCTGACTTCATATCATCTATGAAAAACCGCAGGCTTTTAAAACAATTAGAAGAACTGCAGCAGTATCAGGATAAACTCCTTGTCGTTGAAGGAATTGATGAGCAGGATCTTTACACAGATTCAGAGGAAATTATAGGAATGCATCCCAATTCTGTCCGTGGTTTTTTGCTTTCAATTCTTCTTAAATACAAGATTCCGATAATTTTTACAAAAAATTATCAGGATACAGCAAAATTTCTTTCTGTTCTCTCCAGAAAAAAGCCCAGAGAAATTCCCCTGAATGTGAACAAAAAAAACCTTAGCAAAAAAGAAAGAGTTCAGTTTATAATTGAAGGTTTTCCAGGGATAGGTCCAAAAACAGCGATAAAACTCCTGAAGAAATTCAGGACAGTAAAAAATGTTATTAATGCTCCTGAACCAGAGCTGCGTGAAGTTATAGGAAAAAAAGCAGAAATATTTAAAAAAATTATTGAGGGGAAATATTAATCAGATAATAGATTTTTTCAAGGCAAGCCATATTCCTCCAGAGTTTCATAAACAGGCCCTTTCTGCATTAAGACTGATTTTTTAAGAGCAAACCTGTCTATTCTGAATTTTATGGGTTTTATCTTAATTTTTTTCAGTTCTCCAAGAAAATAATTTTTATCTTGAATTCTTTTGACTCTTGCTATGGTCAGATGAGACATAAATCTTCTTTCTTTCTCAAATAGGCCTGAAAGCTTTTCATCCACTTCTTTCTGGATTTTTCCACAGTTGGGCAGATGTATCCATACAACACCATATTTTTTGTTATCGAAAAATCCAATATAGTCAATTTTTGTTTCAAATTCCTTAAATTTAACCCCCCTAAGTTTTTCTTTTACTTCCCAAACTTTTTCTTTATCAATCTCCCCAAAAAACTTTAGAGTTAAATGTAAATTTTCAGATTCTGTCTTTTTTCCCTCAAAACTAGGCAGAGAATCCTGAATTTTTTTTATCTCTTTTTTGATGTTTTCAGGCAAGTCAATAGAAACGAATGTTCTGATTTTTTCCATTATAACAACTCAGCCAAAATTTTGGCTCCGAGTTTTACAGTTAATTCTCCTCCTGATTTCTCTGGATTTATTTCAACCATATCCACAGCCCTAAGATTTTTTATTTTATTAATCCTCTGAATAAGGTAAACAAACTCTCTTGAAGTCAGGCCTCCTGGCTCTTGATAGCCTGTTGCTGGTGCAAAAGCAGGATCAACGACATCTATATCTAAAGAAACATAAAGCTCTTTGTTATTTGAGAATTCCATTATTGCATCACAGGTATCTTCCAGATCTTCCAAAAGCTGGTTCATGCTTATTATTTTAATTCTGTGTTGTTTCAGGAAAGTTGTTTCAGAAGGGTCTGAGTTTCTGATACCTACCAAGAGAACACTCTCTGCAGGAAACCCTTGCTCAATCAGGGCTCTGAGCCATTCTTCGTGCGTTGGAAAGTTTTTGTCGGCAGATTTCATGCAGTCAGGATGGGCGTCAAAAATAATCAAACAAGGCTCTTTGCCTGAATTTTTGCAGGAATCAAGAAAAGCTTTTGCTGTCGGATAACTTATAGAGTGATCTCCCCCGAGAAAAACTATTTTTGCCTTTTCCTGAAAAATTTCCAGGGAATTTTTATGAATAAGTTCATTGGTTTTTTCCAAATCAGAATTGTCAAGATGGATTTCCTCCAAATCCAAAAGCCTGACATCCACGGGCTTTCCCTGCTCATTGCTGTAAATTTCCTTTAAGGATTCAATAACAGCATTTCCTGCTTTCTCGCATCCTTTGGTTTTTCCCAAGCCATTGATTCCCGGAACTTTGACAACAAACATAAATCTCAGGAGAGTAAAGGGTTTATAAGATTAATCTCAAGAGCTTGCTCTCTGCTCAAGGTCTTTTTTCAAATCTTTTCTACTGGGCCTGTACATTCCAATTAATTTTTCTTCATTAATCTCTTCAAAATAAGGTGGTGGATTTTTATTCAATAACCATACCTGAATTGAACTAATTAACCTGCCTTTTTTTCTGAAACGATTTGCCAATCTGGAACGTAATGCTTCTCGAGTACACATCTCGTAAACGATCTCCTTCTTATTATTAGTATAAGCCACAAGGTAATTGTTTTTTCCTGGAAGGATAATCGGATGAGACACTTTCATAAAAAAATAAAAATTTCAAAGTATAAAAATATTTATTTACTCAGGAACGAGAGCGAAAAAGCTGTATTTCCTTATTCTTGCAAGAGATTTAACATCTTTTAGCTTAACATCTCTTATTTTCTTTTCAAATTCATAAAGTTCATTGGCGTTCCCATTGAGCTCATATAAAAGTAGATTAACCATCTGATTCTGGGAATCCTCTGTAGAAATTTGATGATTTCCGATTATTTGTTCTTTAACCTTGGCAAGTTCTTTTTCATCAAGATTTTTTGAAACTTTCCTGAACTCATCAAGAATAATTCTCTTTACTTTCTTTATGTTTTCTTTAGTTGTTCCGACATAAATAGTATTATATGAAAAATCCTTGTTTATATCTGAATCCCCTTTAACAGCATATGCAAGGTTTCTTTTCATTCTTATTTCATCAAAAAGTCTTGATGATAGTCCTCCAGCCATTAAGACATTAAGAGCAAAAGCAGCATAACTTCTCCTTTCTCCTGCAAGAGGAGCATGATAAGCAAAAACAAGATTTGCCTGACCAATGCCTTTTCTTTTTTCAATCCTTGACTCGTTTTTCTTTACAATATTAAATCTTGGAATCTTTCCCTTCCTGTTTCCGAAATTCTTTTTTGCAAACCCGACAATCTTTTTAAAATCAGCTTCGCCGACAACACACAAAATCATGTTGTTTGGCTGATAAACTTTTTGAAATCTCTGAATTATTTTTTCTCTTGTTAATGAGCTTAACGTTTCTTTGGTTCCAACCAAAGGGGTTCCGAAGGGTTTCCTGTAAAGTGAACTATGTGCCTCTCTGAAAATATGCCGCAAAGGATTATCATGATTCATTTTAATTTCTTCAAATATAACCTTTTTTTCTTTTTCTATTTCCTTTGCATCAAATAAAGGATTCTTTACCATATCACTCAAAACATCCAACGCAACAGGAAGATGTTTGGATGGCATCTTGCAAAAAAAAGCAGTAACTGACTCGTCTGTAAATCCGTTTAAATGTCCTCCGTTGCTTTCAATTTCTTCTGCAATTCTTTTAAAATTTCTTGTTGGAGTCCCCTTGTAAAGCATGTGCTCAATAAAATGAGAAATTCCTTTTTCAGAAACAGATTCGCTCATCCCTCCGCACCTAACAGCAAAAGCAACACTGACCACAGGATTATTTCTTTTTTCAAAAAGAATTGTCATCCCATTACCAAGAACTTTCCTACGAAATTTTGGTTTCATAAAATAAAAAAATTAAGATAGTATATAAAAATAACTTTTTAAATCAGACATATGTTCTCTTTCCTATCAAGAAGAAAATAATGAATAAAATGATAATTGTTCCTACTGCTCCAAAAACCCAATAATAAACATTAGTTAACTTATCAAGAGTAAGTTCCTGGGTTTCCTCTGTTTTGTTTACAGATTCTTTTTCAAGGTTTAATTTATACACAAATATGCTTGCTATTAAGAGTAAAACAAACATTGTTATCAATACATATTTCTTCATTTTAAAAAATCCCTCATTTATCTAAAAAACAAAAAGTAAGCACCTGTACCAAGAATAATCAGAGCTACCACGACAACTATCACCCAAATCCACCATTTAGATTTCTTTTTTTCAGGTTGCGGCTGAGTAGTAGTTTGTGCTGGCGGGGTTTGTGGCTGAACCTGCTGAACTGTCTGAACTGTCGAGGATGTACTTGCTGGCTGAGCTTGAGTTTCTGGTTGTGCCATCTTAATCTAAAGAAAACCCCTATTATAAATTTTACTTTTTACCAAAAACAATGTATCTCTCACCTTTTGATTCAAAATCATCCAAAACTCTGAAATTTTTTTCAATAAAGTAGATAATCCATGTTCTTCTTATCTTAAACCTTTTTCTTTTCGTCATACTTTCTGTAGCAAAACTTACAACAATTCTCTCTGTAAAAGGAGCAATCTCTAAAATTAATTTTTTGGAATAATTTCTCTGCAGCAATTCCAAGGAATCCAGTGTCTTAAACAAAAAAACAATCCTCGGTTTTTTTGTTTCTTTGATTAGGTTTTTTATCCTGTCCAAATCAAATAAGCTTACATGCAGAGCTTTTCCCTTGATTTTTTCTTTTTTGAAATAAGAATTCATTAAATCAACCAACTGCCCGATTGCCTCAATGCCCAGATATTCCACGTCGAAACCCGAATTCCTAAAATAAGCATACGAAAAACCATTAACGCCTGCTCCCAAATCAATAACACTAATCTCTTTAAGCCCTTTAAGAACTCTAGAATAAATTTCTTCATAACTCAGAAGTCTTTCCCGTGTCGAGAGATGTTTTCTTAAAATCCATTCCATAGGTTTGTCTTTTAATTTCAGTAATTTGCGACTGACAAAAGCCCCATATATCTTGTGTAATAATTCCCTGGTTAATTTAACCTTTTCCTCATCTGAATAAATTTTTTTATCAAATTTGCCAAATGCCATTTCAACGTCTTTTTTTGGAAGCCGGGAAAGCTCTTTCTTCTGGATTACCTTATTAATTATCTCTTGTTTATCCATATGTTTTTAAAATTTAACATGCTTAAAAGTTTATGGAAATAGATTTTTACGAAGAGTTCCCAACCCAAAAAAACCTGGAAAAACTAAGATTAATCAGATTCAAAACAAAGCTTTTTGTAGCATCGAAATCAATTAAAGAGTTCAAGAGTTTAGAAAAACAAATTACAAAAATAAAGAAGAACATAACTGTTGCTTACTGGCCTATTATTAAAAACTCTTACTGGATTTCTCCCTTCTCAAATACAAGAGACTTAATTGAATTGTTTAGAGAACTGGAAAAAATAGATAACCAAATATTAATTGACTTGGAAATGCCACGAAATAAAATAATGATAGGGAAAAATCTTTTTTCATTCTTTAAAAATAAGAAATTAATCAAAAGATTTATGGAGAAAAATAAAGAAAGAATAACAACCGCTCAACCAATAGAGAGTATTTTTTCAAAATATATCCAGATTAGGGGTCAGAATTTTAACGTGAAAACCGAAAAGAGTTTTATGTGGTACTCAAGCATGTTGCCTAATAAACTGAATAATTTAATTAGAAAAAGATTGCCCAAAGTCAAAAACAAAAGTAATTATTCTGTTAGCCTTGGCACAATAACTTACGGAGTTCACGAAAATGAGCCAATTTTAAAACCAGAAAGTTTAGAAAAAGATTTAAGATTTGTAAAGCAAGCAGGTTTTAAAAAAGTAATAATATTCCGTCTAGGAGGACTAAATAAAGATTATATGAAAGTGATAAATAAATTTAAAGGATAAAAATGGCATCCACAAATCAGTCACCGCAATATCAGAAAGCAGAGGGAAAATTTCTGACTGCAAAAACAGATGAAGAAAGGATAATTTATCTTGAAGAGATGATTCGTGAATGCCCAAAGCACAAATCATCTGAAAAAATGCTTGCAAACCTTAAAACCCGCCACAAGAAATTAAGGGAAAAATTAGAAAAAGTAAGGAAATCAGGAAAAGGCAGGAAATCAGGAATAAAAAAGGAAGACATGCAGGCTGTGATTGTTGGTTTTACAAACACCGGAAAATCCTCCCTTCTTACATTGCTGACCAATGCAAAACCAAAGATATCTGATTATGATTTCACGACAAAACATCCTGTGGTTGGGATGATGAGCTATGCAGGAACAGGAATTCAGCTCATAGAAATTCCCGCATTTGGCTCAGAGCACTATGACAGGGGACTTGTGAATACTGCTGATGTTATCCTGATTTTAGTAAATAGTCTTGCAGACATAGAAAAAATAAAAGTGGATTTAGATAAGGCTTACGGCAAAAAACTGATTGTCTTTAATGCAAGAGAATCTCTGGAAAAATTGAGAAAAATCTCTGCAACTCTTTCCTCTAAAAAATATGACTTTATTCTAATTTCCACAAAAGTCAGGGAAGGAGTAGAAGAACTAAAAAACAAGCTCTTCCATAGCTTTGGAAAAATAAGAGTATTTACAAAAGAACCTGGAAAAGAGAAAAGTGACAGGCCTTTGATTCTCAATCCCGGTGCGACAGTCAGGGATGCCGCAGAGAAAGTTTTAAGGAATTCTTCAAAGGTAAAAGAAACAAAAATCTGGGGTCCTTCTTCAAAGTTTCCCGGGCAAAAAATAGGTACACAACATAAGCTGAAAGACATGGATATTGTTGAGTTTAAGACGAAGTAATCACTTCCAGCCTTTTCTTATAGGTGCAATAATTTCTTCCAAATAATCTGCAACAGCATTTTTTAAATCAAGAGCATGAAGTTTTCCACTTTCAAAGGCATTTTTTAAATCATTATATGATTTAAATTCAACGTCTCCCCCAAACTTATCAGATCTCTTAATCTTTATTTTTTCAAAATTAGGGAAGAGAATTAACTTCGTGATTGCTAAAATAGGATTGTTTGCAACATCTCCGACCTTGCAGTAAGCACCCAGTATCTTTTTCTTTATATCTTGTTTCTTATCTCTTATAGAAATAAAACTTTCCTTGACAGAACTGGACATCTTTGTTCCAGGCCCTTTCAGCCCGGGAATAAGAGGTGTGTATAGATAAACAGCTTCCTGTAATTCTATTTTTTTTCCCTCGTCAATACCAAGCATGTAGATTTTCCTCTGATCTATTCCTGAGACGACAAAATTTGTTTTCAGAAACTTGACATCAGCAACCTGCATCAAAGGATAAATTATCTGACTAATTTTTGCATTTTCAATATCTCTCGCGACCTGCTGCATAGACCTCACACCCCTATTGACAGTTATATCTAAAGCAAGTTTCAATATGTCTTCAAAATAATCAGGTTTTTTCTGATAGCTAGTTCCTCTTATAATCTCTGCTTTTAATCCAATTGATTTGAATCCTTTTTCCCATTGCTTCATCTGTTTATTGACGAAATTCCATTCTCCTTTTTTGTTCAGCCAGGTGTGCCAGTCTGCAAGAAGAACTTTGACTTTTATTCCTGCCTTCTGTAAATCTAAAAGCTTGATGATCGTCACGAGATGCCCAAGATGAATCTCTCCAGAGCACTCATATCCACAGTAAACCACTCCTTTCTTCATGAATTTCTCAATCTTATCTTCATTAATTATCTCTTCTGTATTTCTTTTAATCAATTCAAATCTTTTTTTTATATCCATCATAGAAAAAGAGATGTTTAATTATTAAATGTTTCTTAATCCAGCCCAAATCCAGGAAAGTATTGAACCAATCATTCCAACAAGCATATCTTTTTGGGCATCCCAAGGATCTCCTTGCATTCCTAGATAATTCGTTACAATAGTTACATTCTCCCTTGTTACTAGAACAAGTAACCACTCAATTACCTCAAAGATCCCTTTCAAAGCAACTATTACAAAAAACGCTAATAGAAATGCCCAGGAAAGTTTAATTTTCAATTTTTTGTGGATAAACCCATAAACTGGAAAAAAGAAAATCAATCCAAATAAAAAATGAATAACTCTATCGTAATGGTTTCTACTTAAATTGAATAATTCTTTTATTAAATTGAATAAAGGCATTTCTGCATAAGAATAATAGCTTCCGATAGTATGTAAAACTAAAAATAAAAATAACATACTATAATTAAAATTAGAAAATCTAAATTTATTATAGGTTAAAATTAGAAAAATAATAAAAAGAACAGGTAAAATATTTTCTGCTATCCAAACACCTCTATATTTTGGGGCGATTGCAATAACAATCCATAAAATAACAAATAAAAATAATAGGACTTTGGGATAATTTTCTTTCTTAAATATTTCTTTAATCCCCATGCACCACGCAAAGGACTACCAATTATTAAATCTTTTTATCCATAAATGTATCTCAAGAATGCTCCTGTAAGAAAAGAATCTTCTGGAGTTGGTTCAGTAGTTATTGGTTGAGTTTCAGTTGTAATTTCTTCACAGCCATAATAAGTGCCGCATTCTGGCGAGCTAAATACAACAACTTTTTCCTGTCCTTCTAGACATGAATCTACAGTTGGCAACGCAGGACATGGTTCTATTGTTTTAACCTCGCAAGGACACTCTCCTATACAAGCTATTTCCACATTTTCCAGACCAGCAAAGCAACTGTTAGAATATGTTAAACCATCAACTCCGCATACAGGCTCAAAGATAGTAGTGCAAACTTTTTCTGGCTCGGTAAATTCTTCTTCATGGAATTCTTCAAATTCCTGTTGCTGACTTTCAAAAAACTCTCTCATTACCTGTTCGCAGGATTCTCTGGTAAGTGCATTTGCTTCCTGACATTGTTCAGGAAATACTTCTTCCGGACCTGCTCTTTCAAAATGTTCAAATTCTACTCCTGAAACTGCCGCATCATAACACCTCAATCTTTCTTCTGGATTTTGTATTTCTCTGCACCTTGCACCAAAGGCAGGAGACCTAAAACCTTCAGTTCCTATTCCTCTGCTTTCCATAATTTCCATGCATTTTCTTTCATCACCTCTATTCTCTCCAGTCAAACCTTCTTTAATGCACTGCTCCGGTGCATTTAATTGAAACATGAGTATTCCGCATTCCCTGGGATTCCTTATTCCTCTTTCTATACACTCCTCGGGTGCATGTAAATCAAACATAATTTCTTCACAAGCCTCTCTTGCCTCTCTTTCATTATCTAAACTAATTTCTCCCCCCTCAAAAGCATCAACACATTCCTGAGGAGCATTTAACCTAAACATAATATTCATACATTCTTCTCTTGTTGTTGCTCCTGCTTCCCTGCACTCTCTTGGAGCATGATTATCAAACTGCGCATCTGAGAATCTCTCTTCAATAGCCCTGAGAACATCCTGCAAATAATCAGGAAGCAGGTGTTCTATTGGTTCTTCATCCTCAATTTCATTCATTTGGTCACAAGCTGCTTCATCTCCTTCAACATCACAAGCATAAGCCAGAGGAGCTATCTGAGAACATTTGTTTGCAAAAGGAACAATTGAAATATCCTCACACCTGCATTCTCCTCCGGAAGTTTCAAAGCATTGCAGCATGATGTCAAAAAATTCCTCTGCTTCCTGCCTTTGCTCATCTGTTAATCTGTCATCCAAATCCCTGTGCCATCTGGGAGCATCATCATCTGTTTTGCAGACCCTTGAATACTGCAATGGATCCAATTCAGAAAGCTCTTCGCAAAGTTCCTTGATTTTTCCTGCAATTTCCACAGCAGTAATAATTCTTTCTTCTCTCTCAATAATATCATCAAAAAAATCCCCTTTATATTCATCTGGAATCTGAGATTCAAGGCTTTTCAGCACATTATAAATTGCGGCAGCACTTCTTCTTGCTTCATCTCTTTGTTCAGGGGAAACTTCCCTCTCAAGTTCCTCTGCATGTTTCCTGTATTTTTCAAGAGCTTCCAAGGCATCATCATATTTTTCTTCTTCAATCATAGCCCTGATTTCAGCAACAGCTTCCTGCCTAACCTTTACATCATCAGCAAAATTATCAAAAAATTTATCTATAGGATAAAAAATACTATCAGGGGTTATCCCTTCTGTTTCTTCAAGCACCGCGTTCTCATCAATAGTGGAAATATCAATTTCTTCTGCATAAATAACTCCTGTTGAAAAAATCACGGCAAATAAAATCAGGAATGTAAAAAGTAACTTATCTCTTTTCCACATAAATCTTTTTAAGAAAAAGATATTTATAAATTTATTGAAATGCTAGCGGAAATCTTTGTTTTTTTATTGCTTGGGGTCATGGCCGGAACTATGACAGGCTTGATTCCCGGAATTCATATAAACCTTGTAGGTGTTTCCCTTATTGCTTTGTCTGCTTCTCTCCTGAGCTCAATAAATCCAATTTATTTCGTGGTTTTTATTGTTTCCATGGCAATAACCCATACTTTCATTGATTTTATTCCATCAATATTTTTAGGCTGTCCTGATACAGATACAGAACTGTCTGTTTTGCCTGGTCACGAACTTCTAAAAAAAGGACAAGGATACGAGGCAATAATTCTTACAGCTTACGGAAGTCTTGTAGCAATTTTTATTTTGATTTTGATTGCATTTCCGTCTATTTTAGTGGTTTCGGGAATCTATGATTTTCTCCAGACAGTAATGCCTTTTTTATTAATATCTGTTTCAGTTTTTCTTATAATGATTGAAAAAAAGAAATTTACTGCTTTATTTGTTTTTCTTCTCACAGGAGCTCTTGGATTAAGTGTCTTAAACCTTGACATTAAAGAGCCTTTGCTTCCTCTTCTTACAGGATTGTTTGGAGCTTCAATGTTAGCCATAAGCATTAAAACAAAAACTCAAATTCCTGAACAAAAAATTTCAAAAGTTGAATTAAAAAGAAAAAGCTTTTCTCCATTTTTCGGAGCTTTGATAGCATCTCCTCTTTCAAGTTTGCTTCCCGGGCTTGGAAGCGGACAGGCAGCAGTTATAGGAAACACCATTTCGCGAACAGACCGAAAAGGTTTTCTTGTTTTGCTTGGAGCCACAAACACTCTTGTCATGGGATTTTCGTTCATTGCTCTTTACATAATTTCCAGAACAAGAACAGGTGCTGCTGTTGCTATTCAGGAAATCATGGGAAATTTATCCTGGCAGATACTTGTATTGATTTTGTCTGTAGTTTTTATTGTAGGAATAATCTCTTTTTTCCTGGTCATTTTTCTTGCAGAATTTTTCTCTAAAAAAATAACACAGGTAAATTATACAAAAATTACCCTGATAACTCTTGCTGTTTTGGCCTTATTGGTATTTGTTGTTTCAGAATTTTTTGGTTTAATTGTTCTTATTATTTCTGCATTAACAGGAATATACTGCATTTCCTTAAAGATAAAAAGAACTCACATGATGGGTTGCTTGCTTTTACCAACCATTATTTTTTATCTGTTTTAATGCCATAATTCTTTTCCAATAAGAGTTCTTTCAAGACCTCATTTTCCAGCCCAAAATGCAATCCCTAAAACCATTTCTCCAGCTCTTCCTGGGTTTCCAGTTCTTTTCCAAAAACAGAATCAATATGCCTCTTTGTAAGTTCAAGGGTCTGCTTTAAGTAAGGAGAAAGATTATATCTCTTTGCAAGTTCTAATGCGGGCTCAAGATACTTTTTAATGCCTCCTTCATGTGTCGTGAATATAATTTTTCCGCTGCACCTTGAACACTTTCCCGACAAAGGGGTCCTCCTCATTATCTCGTTGCAAACCACGCAGCGAAATTCCTGCATTGAGAATTTCCTGAGATTTCCCCTCATATCTTTGATAAAGTGCCTCTCAATAACAAGCCTTGCTGTTTCAGATGTATTTGCTGCGCGGATTTTTTCTACAAGCTCCATCTGGTGCCTGACTTTTTCCTGCATTGTCGGGAGAATCTTGTAACTTGAGCAGACAACGCCACTGTTTATGTTTGAGGTATTATGCGTATATCCCATATTAATGAAAGGGTTTTTTCCTTCTTTCAAAGCTGTCCCGACATCATAAATTTTAATTTCGGAAGAATGCTTTCTCTGTTCGGCTAATCTGTAAAGTTCAAGAGGATACTCTGTGACAAGTTCAAAATCAAGAATCTGGTCATCCACTTCACCTGCATCTATTTTTGCATTTAAAACCAAGGGAGCATCCTGGGTTCCTCCCCTGTGGCTTGGAAGAAATTGTCTTGAGAAATTTAGGAGGACATCCCCTAAAAGCATTATTGCCGCTTCATCACCATCACAATCTCTTCTTATTGCTGCGTGCATATAAGGGCTTGCAAACAAACCAAGGGTATTTGAAAAACCAATAATCCTGCAGACAACACCTGCACAGTTATGGGGAGCAATGCAGACGCCAATTTTTCCCACAAGATCTTCTCTTTTTCTCACATTGTAGAAAGGTTCCAGATTATAGAATCTTACAAGCAAATCATCAACAAAATGACATATTCTCATAAAAATTTCATCTGCCCTGGCTTCAGGGAATTCAGGAGGACTTGGGATAACAATATCATGAGGTTTTAATTCAAGAATCTGATTTTCATTTTCAAGTTCTTTCCCTAAAATGTCCTTGTCATAACCTATCTCCTTAAGTTTTTCCACGCTTACATAAATTTCCTTTGGCCTGAAAGACACTAAAGGCAGCTCTGTCGCATCAAATCTTATTGTGCCGTCTTTATTTACCTGCAGATCAAACGCTGCCCTAAGAATTCCCTTGGAAAGATGCTCTATCATGTGTCCTTCAGAACTTGTTCCCCTTACTCCTTTGATTAAAGGAGGTATCTCTCCATTTGCAAATCCAAGTTTTTCTCTTGCTTTTTCCATGTAATGATTTATGTCTATTGGCCTGTTATAGTATGTTGTCGGGGTTTTGTGTTTTTTGCAGGCATCAACAGAAGCTTCTCCGCATTCACGACAATAAAACATTTTTTTGCAAAAGCTTTCACAGTCTTCACAAGCAGGATAAATTGTTTCCTTTTTGCATTTCGCACAGAAATAAACAGGGAAATCTCCTGTAATCTTTCCCGACTCGCAGGCTGCCTGGACACTCCTTAGTCTTCCCCCTTCTTCTCCCACAGGGAACAAGATATTAGGGCTTCCTGTAAGCCTTCTCAGCTTTGCTTTTTCCGGGCGGCCCATCCTTGCCCCGATAAAATCTCCTGCCTTGTCTCTGATTTCAAACTCAGATAAAGAATTGACAGCAGAAAGAATAAGATTTTTATCATCACCTTCATCGGAGTTTAAGGCTCCTGCTGTTAATATTTTAGTTGCCTTTGATTCAAGTCCGGAAACCCCATCTTTCAGAGTAGTTTCTCTGCTCAAAAGATTAACACCCATCCCAATGTTTGCCAGCAGGGCCCTGCTGTTCTCAAAATTTATTACAACATTTTCTATTGTAACATCATGCTCAATACCAAGTAATTCAAGAGCTCTTTTTCCCTGTTTGAACTTCTCCTGATCTGACTTGCTATACGGAAGAATAATTTTCCCGTCTGTCTTTGAGTTCCGAAGCCAGTTTAAAAGTCCCTCAAATTCTTCCTTTGAAATCTGGGTCCAGTAAAAGATATATTTCGGATGCAGGGAAATCTGATTCTCTTTGCTTATTTTAACAGCATCTTCAAAACCCACATTAAAGCAATCAATGTTTTTTTCAAGCAAGGGATTTTTTTCCCTTAATTCAAGTTTCCAGATTTCCTCGACATATCCTGGCCTGATAAGATTAGAGTTTCTGTTTGCAAGATCACTAAAAGGAAAAAGCATATCCCCCAGATAAATTATTTCCTCAACATCATTATAGAGTTTTTTTGCTTCTTCTCTTGTCTCTAATTTTCTCACGCTTCCGTTGAAAAGCTTGACTATTGGTCCGTCTATGACATCACAGACAGTTACCACACATCCTTTCGTTGGTTTCTCTATTTTTAACTGAGTTCCTATGGCAATAAAACCATCTGTAATCTCCATCGTAGCAGGGTGTACTGAGGATGCGCTAAATCCTGAGTTTCTTCCTCTTCCGTATCTGAATCTGAATGCTCCTGATTCAGAAGGATGCCCAAATACAGGTCTTCCTGCAACAAGATCATTGATGTAAGTGGGAGAATCCTCTGTTTTTCCCATGTCTCTTTTTTCATGCAATTTAACATAATCTCCTAGAAAGTCCCAACCACTTAGCTTGAATCCTTTTTTTCTTAAAGCGCGGACATATCTGGCAATTTTTTTTGCTTTCTGGGCTATTCCCTCTCCGAATGTCAGACAAAAACCGCTTCTTAGGTAATTTGTCTCCACCCTTTCAAGGTTTTTGTAATTTGACACTTCAAACTTTTCAGATGGTTCCCCGTTAATCTGAACAGGAATATTTTCTGCAATAAAAATTATTTCCTCCTCTGTGGGCATATACTGGAGATTGGTGACTCTTTCATGGTAATCTTTAAGCTCAACAACAGTTCTTTTGACTTCTTCAGGCCTTGCATAATATTTTTCATATCCAAAAATCTCTCTCAGGTAATCTATGATTACCAAAGAAAAAGCAGCCCCTGTTCCTCCGGCGCTTCTTATTGGTCCTGAATAATAAGCAGAAAAATAATCTTTTCCGTCGCTGGTTTTTAAAAGTTTTATTTTTGTTAACCCTTCAATAGGGCTTGAAACAACTCCAAGAGTGTTGTATGCAATTCCTGTCCTTGCTCCTGCTTCAATGGCCTCCATCAGGCTTGGAAACTTGCAGAATTTTTGTTTTGCAATATCTTCTGCAATCTGCAGACAAATTGCAGGGTCTAATTTTCCCCATTTCTTTTCCAGTTCAAGAATTTTTTCAATAATTCCTGAGTTTTCCATCTGGGGATAAATAGCGGAAATAAGACTTACAACTTTTTCAGCAAGGCTTTTTGCCAGAGGAATTTCTACCTTGGAAACAGGATCAAGCCCTTTCTGCCTTGCTTCCTCAGCAACTTTGTAGACTTTTTTTGTCTGGTTTTCTATCTCCCTGAAATATTGTTGGGTGTTCATTTTTCCAATATCAAAACTTTTCTTTTAACAAAATGATTCTTTTTGGTTTCCTCAAGAAGTTCTTTATATTCTGAAGAAAGTCTTGAAAGTTCAATTAATTTTCCATTATGCAAAACATAAGGATCAATATATCTATATTTTTTTATTAAAACAACTCCTTCATTTGAGTTCGTTTCTTTTATAACAATTCTTTTTTTGAGTAAGTTTAATTTGCTTAAAGTAAAGTCATCTTTACTTTCCAATAGTTTGTTTATTACAAAATAATCATCCCTGTTTAAATCAGTCAAAGAAATAATTTTTTTATCTATTGCTCTCTTTAAAATATCTGCTATAATATGATACCTTAATTTTGATTCATCTCCTGCCCAATGTTTTTCCTGTAATTGCATATAAAGTTTAGAAAACTTTTCCGCGAAGTTTTTTGAAATAAATATAATCTTTCCGTCAATAACTTTAAGTCTGCTTAAGATATGATCTTTATTAATATCTAAACCAAAAAAGACCATTTCTCTTAAAGAATAATCAAGTCTATCAGCACACAACAAAGGAGCAGGCTGTTCTAATAGTAAAAAAGCATCATAATTAATTAATTTCTTATAGTTATAACCATGTTTCTTAAGAATTCCAGGTATTTTTGTATTCTTGATAAATTTTTGGAAAGTATTATCCTGATAATCCTCTTTTGAAGGGTCTCCAAGAACATGATCTATTACATGAGAGAAAGCTGTATGTGAGACGTCATGAATCAAACCAGCAATCTGTTCATTTAAGTTGGCATTTAACCTCCTTAATAAAATTAAAACCCCTAAAGAATGCTCATAACGGGAAAAACTGGGCATGTGGTAATATTCTCGGGGCAAGCCAAACTGAGATATTTTTTTCAGTCTTTTGATAGGTTCTGAATTGATTAAATCAATTAAAACTTGTTCATTAATTTCTTCTTCACCGTATACCCTATCTTTTATTTTCATCTTATTCAAAATCCAAAATTTTTATTGCTCTTGTTTTCAGGTTAAACATCGGCACTTTGCAAAAATCAGGCTGGTTTCCTTTCCTTCTCTGAAATTCTGTTTCTTCTTCCCATGTGCCTGTTGAAATCAAGAGAGTATTATTGTAATTAGAAACAGCACATTTGTGTGAATGGCCTGAAACAAAGATGTCAGGAATTTTTTTGATTACAAGCTCATCTTTTTCAGATGGAAAACAGTGAATAGATGAATATGTCGGAGCAAGATGCCTGTTCTTCAGGAGATAAGCCATTATTTTTTCAGGAGCGTTAAGTCCTTTATCCACAAGGCTTGGAATATTATTGGCATAAAAAGCATATGAAAAACCATGATAAGTCAGAACATCAAACCCTGAAAAACTCTTTTTTGCCCCCATGTTTACATAGGCAGGGTTTCCTGTTAAAATAACATTCCTCATATTGTAAAGGGGCCAGGAATATTTTTCATCTAATTGGGGCTGAGGCTCCATCATCCTCACACCATCATGGTTTCCAGGAGAAATAATTATCTTTATGTCTTTCCTTATCTTTCCTAAAAGCTCTGCAAGCCCCTGAAACTGTTCCTCAATATCATCCACTTCAAGGTCTTTTTTTTGTGCAGGATAAACTCCTATCCCTGAAACCATGTCCCCCACTAAAAAAAGATACTTAATTTTTTCAGCTTCCCTCGCATTAGAAATTTTTCCATTCAGATATTTTATAAATTTATGAAAATTTTCCCTTAAAAACAGCTTGCTTCCATAATGCAGGTCACCAATAAACAATGCATATTCCTCAACAGGAGATTTTTTCCTTTCCAAAATTATCGAATCCGGGAAAACAATGTTATTAGTAAAAAATATTTTCATATCACCAGAACCACTAAATCCCATCACAGAGTCGAGAGCAATCTCTTCTGCTTTTTTGTAAAGCTCTGGTTTATTTTGGTTGACCAAAACCTTTACTTTTCCCGTCAAATCCTCTACTTCAAACAAAAGATTTTTGTTTTTTGTAACCCTTTTGTCAGATACAATGCCGATTATAGAGACCCTGTGGCTGTCTCTTGAAAGTTTGTTTATAGAAACAAGATTATCGAGTTCTGCGTGCTCCTGCAAAATAGTTTTTATTTCACAAAACCTGTTCCTGAGGTTTTTCACAAAGTCATCAACTTCTATCTTTTTCTGTAGAAGCAGTGGTTTGAAAAGGACTTTTATACCTTCTTCTTTCTCTTCCTCGGAAATTGCCTCTCTATAAATTTTTTTTTCAGAAGAAACTTCTTTGGAAATCTCAATCTGAAGCCCAAGCTTAATCTTCATCTTTTCAAGCTTTTTCTGGTTTTCTTTAGGCAAAGTCAAAAAAAATTCATTTACCTGTTCTCTGTTCTGCACAAAAAGATTTTTTGTTATAATTCTTCTTTGCGTGTGACTCTTGAGCTTTTCAATAATCATCTTCACAGATTCTGTGTCGCTTGCTTCGCTGAACAGGCTAAGAACTTCAGGGTCTATCAAAAGTCCCCTGTCAATGCAGAATTTAAGGATTTCTTTTGGATTCATTATTTATGAATTATCAGCACATTTATTTTTTTCCACCACTTATTTATAGCTTAAAGATTCTTCAATAATTTGTTTTGCTTTATCAATTATGTTTTTTGCGATGGCAAGCTTTATTTCCCTCATCCTGCCCCCTCTTCCTTTTGAAATAACCCTTACATTAATAATCCCAAGCATATCAAATTCCTGGATTATATCAGAGACTCTTCTTTGTGTCAGGACTTCTGCTTTATTTTTCACACAAATCTCTTCATAATGATTATAAACATCTCCTGTAAAAATTGGGTTTCCCTTGCTCTTCTCGCATAGATTAATTATAGAATGCAAAACATACTGGAATTGCTTGGGCTCTGATTTTATCACATCAAGAATCTTGTCTTTCTCTATTTTTGTATTCGCCCCGTCAATATGCTTAAACAAAATTTTCTTCGAGCCGCCTCTTTCAGCCAATTCTCCCGCAATTCTTAAGAGATCGAGGGCTCTTCTCGCGTCACCGTGTTCCCTTGCCGCAAAAGCAGCGCACTTGGCTATAACTCCTTCCTGAACAACATTTTCCTTAAATGCCATTACAGCCCTGTCACTTAAAATATCCTGCAACTGCAGAGCATTATAGGGTGGAAAAACAATTTCCTCTTCAGACAAAGAACTCCTTACTCTCGGATCAAGTCCTTCAAGAAAAGTCAGGTCATTACTTATCCCAACAATGCATATCTGTGTTTTTGAGAGCTCTGAATTAAGCCTTGTTAAATTGTAAAGAAAATCACTTGAAATTTTTTTAACAGCCTGGTCAATTTCATCAAGAATTAAAACCAAGAACTGCTTCTCAGAATCAATAATATCTATAAATTTACTATAAACTGCTTCTGTCGGAAGACCTGTACTTGGAACTTTTTCACCGAGTTTTTTGATGAGCTCTGCAAGGATTCTGTATTCTGTATCAGCAACTTTTTTCAGCTTGCAGTTAAGATACTCTATCCTCAACTTAAAATCGTCTCTTTTCATTCTCCTTAGAAGTTCGTCTTTAACATATAAAACAGAAAGGGTTTTTCCTGTTCCGGTTTTCCCGTATAAAAAAACATTGCTCGTCCTATCCCCCTTCAAAACAGGAGCCAGAATAGAGGCAATTTGTTTTATCTGTTCGGTCCTGTGTGGAATTTCGCCCGGCCTGTGGTTTGATTGCAAAACAGACTTATCATTAAAAATCCTGTTGCTGTCAAAAGTTTCAAAGATTTTATCAAGTTCTGATTTCATTTTAAGGACCTACGCATCTGTTTATCATGAAAAAGACCTACACGTCTGTTTCCCATGGAATTTAAATAAAATTTAAAGATATCATCGGGAAAAATTTATTTCCTATATAAAGACTTATGACTACTTAAAAAGAAAAACACCTTAATTTCTCATGGAAAGCCAATTAAAAAATAATTATTGATTAAACAAAAAGCCATCGGCAATAAAATAAAAAATAAATATTGATAAACAACCACCTAACAGCAACAAAATAAAAAATAAATCAAATACAAATCACGCGCAATTTTCCCATTTAATTTAACAACTACACCAACAACAATCTTCCTTTAAGTTGTTATTATTATTATTATTATTATTATTATTAAAGTATAAAGTATATACTATACCATACAAATTTTTAAAAATAAAAAATAAAAAACCCAAATTTAAAAAACTCTTTTTAAACCCTTGCACAGGAAATAAAGGGGTGGGATAGGAAAAGGTATGGCTTTCAAAATCTATTTAATTTTACAGAAAAGTTTATATATTATTTTCTTTTGAAATTAACATGCAAGAAGGAAAAAACCCTTTCGGTGCTGTTCTTGGAAAGATGATAGTTACAAAAGAAGGCAAGAGACTGGGTTTTGTCAAAGACATAACCTTTGAAACAAGGTCAGGCGAACTTATTAGTTTAGTCATAAAAGACACAACCCCTTATACAAGAAACCTGAATCTTGAAGCAACAGCCTCCAAAGAACTTCTTATACCATACAGCGCAATAATTGCTATAGGTGATTTTGTCGTTGTTTCTGAAGAAGACCTGATTTAAAGCCAAATATTTAAAAATACCTTTTTAATTAAATTATTATGAGAGTTATAGGTTTTAATTTTACAAAGATAAGCATAGAAAAACTCAAGGAAATTACAGAAGTTCCAAAAGTTAAAACAGAAATAAACATTCCCGAAATAAAAGGGGTTAAATCAACTATTTTAAAGACAAAAGAAGAAATCATAGAAGCTAAATTTGAATATATTGTTAATTATGAGCCAGAATCCGCAAAAGTAAATATTGAAGGAAGAGCTCTTCTTTCTGTTGACCCTAAAATTGCCAGAGATATCCTTAAGCAGTGGAAAAAAAAGAAAATGCCTGAAGAGTTCAGGATGCTTTTATTTAATGTTGTCATGAGAAAATCTGCTTTGAAGGCCTTACTCCTTGAGGACGAGTTAAACCTTCCCCTCCACACACCCCTGCCTTCTTTGAGAAGAGCCAAAGAAAAGTAATTAAACTTAAATTATTGTTTCTGGTTATGAAAATCTCTGAAGAGAAGAAAGAAAAAATTTCAGAGCAAATTCTTGCATTTCTCTATTCTGTTACCCCCAAACCTTTTTTCACTTTCCATATAGCAAAGGAAATAGCAAGAGATGAGGAATTCATCAAAAAAATCCTTCTGGATCTGAAAAAGAAGAACCTTGTTGTTGAGATTAAAAAAAATCCCCAGGGAATGCCTTATGTGAGGAGATCGCGGTGGAAGTTGAGTGATGAAGCATATAATGCATACAAAAAGAACCAGGTTAGGTAGTTATTGAAGCACAATAATTCTTAAATAAACAGATACAATTCCTAAAATATGCCTGATTTAGAAAAAACAGTTGATTTTAACATATCTGACTGCTTCGTTCCCTTTAAACCCCTAAGACATTTTTCAAAAATTCTAAAGTATAATGATAATTCTATGAAGGTTTCTGATCTCATACTAACCACGGTTCTTGTGGTAACCCAGGCAGAGCTTTCCCGTAGCTTAATTCAAAGCCTACAGATCCTATACATCTTAACATATTAAAATTTTTATACTCTAATATTTTATTTTCTTTATGGACCATATAAAAGAAGCTTTTCAAAAGGTTAAGAAAAACATTGATGGTTTGTACCATGAACTAGGTTCCTTAAAATCAGAGATGGAAGAGACACGACAGGAAATGATTAAAATTTGCAGGATTATGGAGAGGATCAATGAAAAAATTACCCGGAAAGAACAAAAAACCAATTCGACACATAAACACCTAAATCCAACATATCAGACACATACTTCGACACATGATTTACCTTTAGAGGTCTTAAAACCCCAAAATATAACTATTTCCACTGGAAATCAAGGGGTTCAGACAGACAGACAGACAGACAGACAGACAGACAACAAACAAGGAAATGTATTGAAACAAAAGGAAATTTCTATTGATGATGCAGCAAAAATTCTTGATTCTCTCGATAATATAAAAAAAGAAATCCGTCTTAAATTCAAGAGACTCACAGATCAGGAAATCTTAATTTTCTCGACGCTTTATCAGCTTGATGATGAAGTAGGCCACACAGACTATAAAACCCTTGCTGTGAAGCTTAATCTTACAGAGAGCTCTATCAGGGATTATGTGGCAAGACTCATAAAAAAAGGAATTCCTGTCGAGAAAAAGAAAATAAACAATAAAACGATCCACCTCTCTGTTTCAGAAAATCTCAAGAAAATAGCAACGCTTCCCACAATTTTAAAGCTGAGAGATATATAATAGTTGTCCTTTGTAGCGAATACCTCAGATAGTTTAATATTTAACTCTCACTTACTCATTTAAAACATCTTTTTCAGTCATTTTCCCTGCTTTTTTTCTGATTTTTCCTTACTTTAACTCTCACTTTCACCTTTTTCAGCAGTTTTTCCCTTATTTCTTCAGGAATATATACTCTTTTTTTACCGTTTTTTTCAATTATTTCCTCTATCATATACTCACTTTTCTGTTTTATCCTGTTCAGATGACCTCTTATCGTAGACCTTTCTTTTCCAAGCATGGCTGCCAGGTCATCATAGCTGAGTCTCATGTCTGAATTCAGAAGAACCCATAAGATAGCTCTCTCAGTTACTGAAAATTGGTCAAAATTTGGTGTTTGAACAGGTGTTTGAACAGGTGTTTGAACAGCATAAACACCTGTTTGTTTACTAAACACCTGTTTAGTTGTTTTAAATATTCCTTTAGGTTTTAATTCATTCATTATAGAAAACACATTTTTTATCCCTTCAATCTCTTCTTGTACCGACGACAAACTCTCTTTTATATCCTCAATATCTCTTTTTTGCAAATTTTTTTCAGAATCAAGGTGTTTAATCCATGCACCGACAGAATTTATGTCTTTTTTAACAAGCTCAAAACCCATTTTTGTCTCTTCTTTTATGCTTTCAACTTCTTTTTTCCGAAAAAACCAGCCAAACATAGCAGTATTTGTTTTTGAATCTTTAAAAATCTTTTCTTTTACGACGGCAAATCACTCTTTTTTCAGC
>CAZTVG010000008.1:0-1579 GCA_964617015.1 Candidatus Woesearchaeota archaeon
TTGTTCTTGACCTTGCGGCTGCTCCCGGAAGCAAAACAACACAGATAAGTGCAGAAATGCAAAACACCGGCACCTTGATTGCAAATGAAATCAGCCTGAAGAGAATAAAAATTCTCGCATCAAATGCCGAAAGATGCGGTTCTATGAACGTGATAATAACAAAAAAAGAAGGTATTTCACTGTGCGAAAAACTTAAAGAAGGGGGAGTTGAATTTGACAAGATTCTTATTGACGCCCCTTGTTCTGGCGAGGGAACCCTAAGAAGCACACCAGTAACATACAAAATGTGGAATATTAATACTGTTAAAAAATTCTCAAGAATTCAGAAAAACATGGTTTCTTCTGCAATTGAAATCCTGAAACCAGAAGGAGAAATTGTTTACAGCACATGCACTCATGCTCCTGAGGAAAACGAGGAAGTTGTTGATTTTATCCTAAAAAATTTTGATAATATAAAAATAGAAAAAATAAGCCTCCCGATAAAATGCAGGCCAGGAGTAACTGGGTGGGACGGAAAAGAATATGATAAAAATGTAATTAAATCTTGCAGGATCTATCCTCAGGACAACAACACAGAGGGTTTTTTTATCGCTAAATTCAGGAGGGTGAAATGAAACCAAAAAGGATACACATAGCTGGAATTTATGGGACAGGAAAATCAACATTAGCTGAGAAAATTGGTAAAATTTTAGGATATAAAATATATGATCTAGATGAAATAAAATATAAGAGAAAATATGACAAAAGTAGGACAGTTAAAGAAAGATTAAAAATAATAAAAGAAATCTCTAATAAAAAAACATGGATAACTGAAGGAACTTGGTTAGATTATGCTCTACCATTATATAAAAAGGCAGATTTAATAATTTTTTTAGAGATTCCAAAAAGAACAATTTACAAAAGAATTTTAACTAGATATATTAAAAGAAGATTAAGCAAAAAAAGGTATCTTAAGGATAATCTCAAAACAACAAAAAAGATAATGAAAAAAGTTAAACAATATCATAGTAATCAGTCATTTATAACATTAAAAAAACATAGAGATTATCTAAAAAAATATGCAAAAAAAGTGATTATAATTAAAACAGGAAAAGACATAAAAAAAGTTTTAAAAAAACTAAAATGAATTTCCTGAAAATTTTAAATGAATCTGAAAAGCGCGAAATAGAAAGAGAACTTGAAGAGCAGTTTGGCATCAAAAATATTCCTGGATTAATCTTAAGAAGAGGGGAAGAAAGGCTTTTTTTGTTTTCAGGAAGTTTTGATAAAAAAGAAATAAAAAATCTGGAAAAAATTGTTCCTGTTGAGAGAATAGGTGTGTATTTTGCAAAACTTATGGATGGCAAGGTAAAACTGAGTATTGAAGGAACTCATGCTCTAAAAAACCAGATAAAAAAGAATATTTTTGAACTTGAAGAAAATCAGGTTGAAAACTGGATGAAAGGCCGAGAGCTTCTTGTTAAAACAGGGAAGAGGGGTTTTTTGGTTATGAAATATAAAAATGATTTCCTCGGAACAGGCAAGGCATCAGAGGAAAAAATAGGAAACTTTATTCCAAAATCAAGAAGACTTAAAAACA
>CAZTVG010000008.1:1679-23748 GCA_964617015.1 Candidatus Woesearchaeota archaeon
CAAAATCAATGATGGACACTCTTTGCCAAATTCTTTATCCTTTTATTGATAGAAATAGAGCAAGTCCTAGATTTCTACGGGATAATGAGGTGGACAATAATGTGGAAAACTTCTGTGAAGGGGTTATATTAAAAGACATATCGAAACAGAGAAACTTATCAGGAATTTTAAAAGAATTAGAAACAAATCCATGGGGAAAAGAAGTGACTAAAGATTTAATAAAATATGGATTTTACATATCAACGTAAATTTAAAAAATTAACAAAATAAAATGGAAACAGATAAAATCATCAAGGCAGGAAAAATTGCATCTGAAGTTAAGAAATATGCAAGGTCAATTATCAAAAAAGGTGTGCCTTTACTTGAGATAGCTGAAAAAATAGAATCCAAGATTACTGAATTGGACGGAAAGCCAGCATTTCCCACAAATCTGAGTATGAATAACATTGCCGCACATTACACTCCTGGTCATGATGATAAAACTCCTGCAGGTGGCTTACTGAAAGTTGATTTTGGTGTGCATGTGGATGGCTGGACTGCAGACAATGCTTTTTCACTTGACCTTGAAGGAAATGAGGAAAATAAAAAGCTTATAGAAGCCTCGGAAAAAGCTCTTGAAAATGCCTTAAAAATCATGAAAAAAGGCATCTCAACAGATGAGATAGGAGGTACAATAGGTGAAACAATAGAATCCTATGATTTTTCTCCTGTGATAAATCTTTCAGGGCACAGCATGGAGCATTACAACCTGCATTCAGGAATTACCATCCCAAACATCAATGATAAAAAAAACATTGTGCTTGGAGAGGGATTTTATGCTGTGGAGCCTTTTGCAACAACAGGCAGCGGAAGAGTCCATGACGGAAAACCTTCTGGAATTTATTATCTTAAGGAAATAAAAAATGCAAGGAGTCCTGTTGCGAGGCAGGTTTTAGAATTCATAAAAAAGGAATACAACACATTGCCTTTCTGCTCAAGGTGGATTGTAAAAAAGCTTGGGACAAAGGCGCTGTTTGGACTTCGTGAACTTGAAGCCCGTGGAAATTTACATCATTTTCCCCAGCTTGTTGAAGCCAGGGGAAGCAAGGTCAGCCAGGCAGAGCAGACAGTTTTAATCTCAAAAGAAAAAGGGGTTATTGTGACGACGCTTTAGATTCAGAAGAATTTAAAACCCTTTCCAATGTATCCGCAAGTTCTTTCATCCCACAAGGTTTTAATAAATATGCAGAAGCATATCCTTCTTCTTTCAAAGATTTTCCTATAGATTCATCACCAGCATAATAAAGCACAAAAGGAACTCCATTAAAAGCCTCTTTTTGAGAATAATTTCTTATTATCTCACTTCCCGTAATTCCAGGCATTTGATTATCTGTAAGAACTAATCTAACCTTTTCAATTCCGTTTGTTAATCTATTTTCAAGAGAAGTCCCATTTTCAAAAACTTCTATAACATGATTAGGGAAATAATTTTTAAAAAAATATCCCATTAAATTTCTCATGCTAAGCTCATCATCTGCATATAAAATTGTGCCTTTGTTTTCCATAAAATTCTCTTTCAGAGGTAGTTTATAAATCTTATCCAAGATAACTGCCTTCAAGAGGGAGGGCTGCTTTTGCAGATTTCAGGAAATTATCTTCTATTTTTTTGTATACCTCGAGTAATGGCTTGCTTACGCTTGGTTTGATTTTTTTGAAAGCTTCATTAAAGTGTTTTCCTTTCACGTTTTTTGTTTCTTTGGACTCTCTTAAAGCAATCATTCCAGCTTCTCTGACAAGTGCTTCAATGTCTGCTCCTGTATAGCCTGTTGTTTTCTTGGCAAAATCTGCAAGACTAACATCTTTTGCAAGAGGCATGTTCTTTGTATGGATTTTTAAAACCTGAAGTCTGCCTTCTTCTTCAGGAGATCCTACAAGGAGAACTTTGTCAAACCTTCCGGGTCTTAAAAGTCCTGGGTCAAGCATATCTGGTCTGTTTGTAGCTCCTATCACAAGGACATCATTCAAATCTTCAAGCCCGTCCATTTCTGCAAGCATCTGATTCAAAACTCTCTCGGTAACTTTTGTTCCTGTTTCAAAACCTCTCTTGCCTGCCAAAGCATCAATCTCATCGAAGAAAATAATGCAGGGAGAAACCTGTCTTGCTCTCTCGAAAACTTTCCTCATTCCTTCCTCGGACTTGCCAACCCACATGCTTAACAAA
This sequence comes from Candidatus Woesearchaeota archaeon, assembly GCA_964617015.1. Classification (GTDB taxonomy): domain Archaea; phylum Nanobdellota; class Nanobdellia; order Pacearchaeales; family GW2011-AR1; genus ASMP01. The sequence goes on from CAZTVG010000008.1 coordinate 3,880, forward strand.
CTCGGTCCTTTAATATGAATGAAATTTGCCTCAGATTCTTTGGCAACTGCTTTTGCAAGAAGAGTTTTTCCTGTTCCAGGCGGACCATAAAGAAGAATTCCTCTTGAAGGTCTTATTCCAATCCTCTTGAAAGATTCAGGATATTTCAATGGCCATTCAACAGCCTCATAAAGTTCCTGTTTAACCTTGTCTAAACCACCCACATCACTCCAGCCAATGGTTGGTGTCTCAACAAGAACCTCCCTCATTGCACTTGGTCTTACTACTTTCAAGGCATCCATAAAGTCATCATGTTTAACAATTAATTTTTCCAATATCTCTGAAGAAATCTGCTCATCTGCATCCAGCTTCATCTTTGGGAGCAATTTTCTCAGGACAATCATTGCAGCTTCTTTTGTGAGAGATTCAAGGTCTGCTCCGACAAAACCATGAGTCAAAGATGCAATTTTCACAAGGTCAACATCTTTGAACAAAGGCATCCCTCTTGTATGGATTTTTAAGATTGAAAGTCTTCCTTCTTTGCTTGGAACGTTAATTTCTATTTCCCTGTCAAATCTTCCGGGTCTTCTAAGTGCAGAATCAAGAGCATTAACCCTATTTGTAGCACCAATAACAATGACTTTTCCCCTTGATTTAAGACCATCCATCATTGTCAGAATCTGACTTACAACACGCCTCTCCACTTCACCTATAACTTCTTCTCTTTTAGGAGCTATTGCGTCAATCTCATCAATAAATATAATTGATGGTGCTGCCTTCTCTGCTTCCTCAAAAATATCTCTTATCTTTTTTTCACTTTCCCCGTAAAACTTACTCATTATTTCAGGACCATTTAAAAGAATGAAATTTGCCTCAGTTTCATTTGCGACAGCCTTTGCAAGAAGAGTTTTTCCTGTTCCAGGCGGACCGTGTAAAAGAACTCCTTTCGGAGGTTCTATGCCAAGTCTCTGGAAAATTTCAGGATGTTTCAGTGGAATTTCAACCATCTCTCTTATTTTCTTGATTTCATCACTTAAACCACCAATATCCTCATAAGTTATCTCGGGAAAGATTTCATCTGTTAACTCAACTGCTTTAGAACTCAAAGAAACCTGCGTATTCTCTGTGATTATCACAGATTGGTTTGGGCTTGTGTTAACTACTAAAAATTTGATTTGTGTAAAACCACCTACCTGGCCAAAACCCATGCTTCCAAGCATATCTCCAAACATATCACCAAATTCACCTCCTAATTCTTCAGATAAAAGATCACGCCTTCTCTGAACTCCTCCTAGAACAATAATATCCCCCTTAACAACAGCTCTTCCAAGCAATCCGCGTCTTAAACTTTCTGGCTCTGCCTGAACCATTATATTTTTTTGCATAGGAGCAATCATTATTTTCTTTGCTTCTTTAACTTCTGCTTTGAAAACCCTGACCGTCTCACCTATTCCTGTCTTTACATTCTTTCTTAAGATTCCGTCAATCCTTATTATTCCTTCACCTACATCTGCAGGATATGCCCTGTCGACAATAGCCACAGTCTCTCTGTTTCCTTTAATTGTTATAACATCCCCTCTCCTTATTCCAAGATCTCTCATGACCTCTGCATCTATTCTGGCTATTCCTTTGTAAGCATCGTCCTGCTGTGCTTCAACAACCTTAAGCTGGATTTCATTTCTTGTCATTTTAATTTTGCAATATGATTTTTGTTTTTTGGTGCATTTCATTTAATTTATTTGTTAATTCCTTTCTTTGTGGTTCTGTTAATTTTTCATCTAATCTTGATAGTCTACTTATTTCTCTAAAAGTCATTATAGGAACAAAGTAATATACTCCATTCTCTGTATAGACCTCATGACTTCCAAATTCACTAAATTCTCTCCCAATATATTCTATTTCAGATAATTCATTCATTTTATCTCCTGAATTTTTTTGCCTCCTCAAAACTTAATGAAAGTCTGCCAAAATCTTCAAAGCAGAGTTTTACCATGTCATCCATTACTCTTTCCTGCTCCCTGATAAAAGAAACAATTTCTTTTGGAATGGACACAGTATAACTATTGCCAACAATTCTCATTTTAACTCTAAATTCTTTGTTCTTCAAATTTATAAACCTGTTGTACTCCTGCTCATCTGCAGGGTGAATTATCTTTTCATTGCACCTTTGGCATATAACTGCTCTTAAAATAAATCCATTTTTGGTTATTTCTGCTTTTTTCATTTTTGCATCGCATTTCCTGCAGAGGATTGTGTTGTCAAATATATCTGCCATTTTTGCTTAAAAGTTATTTCTTCTTAAAAATTTATTAATATAAAACTATTTAAATTAAAGTTGATGCCAAGTGTTAAATTATTATTCAAACGTGGTTTTACTTGAATTAACATTTTATTGTTATTTTTGTTTTATTCTTAATTATGATACAGCCGCATCAAAAGACACGGCCGTAACAGGTTGAAAGATAAATCTTTTGAGATTTACCTTAAAAGAGGTGGGTGAGGATATACCTCATGTGTATACACGAAATGTATACTATTTAAAGATTTTGTTTTTTGTGGCTTTATATAAATTTAGGCAAGTTGCACAAGTAATTAGAGATTTTCACATTTAAGTAGAGGACAGGAAATTAAGCAGTGTCAGACTCGTATCTTTCTAATCTTGCAGTGTATCCAAGAATTCCTGCATTTGCTTCGATTTGTTTTTTTAAATTTTTTCTAATAGACCAATATTCAGAACTATATTCTGAAGCCTTAAGTGTGTTTCTAATTGCAAAATATTGAATTATCTGGGCTTTTAACTCATACCAAAAACGTTTTATTCCCCTTTCCTCATCTTTTGCTCTTTCAAATAAGCTATGAGATCTTTTTCTCAAAGCTCTAGAAACTTCTTCCAATGTTTCTTCCTCTTCTTCCAAATGATTTAATCTTTCTTCTATGTCCATAAATACTTAATGATTCAAATCTTTTTAAATATTATTAAAAAGTTAGCCTTACACAAACATTTTAAAAACTTAAAAATTCTAGGTTTTCTATGACTTTGAAAAAGAGGAAACACTATTGGAAAAAATTCTGGCACCTGCTCTGGAAAGATGACAGCTTCAAGGGCTGGCTGTTCTCGGTAATTTTCCTGTTTATATTCATTAAATTCATATTTTTTCCTGTGCTTGGATTTGCAACAGGAACATCTCTGCCTTTGGCGATTGTTGAATCATGCAGTATGTATCACAAAGGAAATCTTTTTTCTGATTCTGATGCCTGGTGGGACAGCCATGAAGGAAAATACTCAGAGTTTACAATAAATGAATTGGATTTTAAGGACTTTCCTTTTAAAAATGGATTCAACAAAGGGGATATTCTTTTTGTGATAGGGGCAAATCCTGAAAAGTTAGATGAGGGGGATGTAATTATTTTTAATGCGAACCAGAGAAATCCTGTGATTCACAGAATAATTGATATAAAAGAAGAAAACGGGCAGAGAATTTTTTCAACAATAGGAGATAACAATAAAGGTCAATTGGTTTTTGAAAAAGAAATTTTGTCTGACCAGTTGATTGGAAAAGCTGTCTTAAAAGCGATTCCATATGCCGGCTGGGTAAAGCTTGTGTTTTATGACTGGCAAAAACCTGCTGCAGAAAAAGGGTTTTGCGAAGAGAAATAAGACTGCTTTATCCTAAAAAAGTATGAACTGGAATTCCAAAACAAAATGCTGTTAAATAAAAACAAAAATTATTTAAAGGTATAATCTTAATTAAAGAACAAAAATTAAGATGGAATTTTGTCCGAAGTGCGGTGCTGTTCTTGTCCAAGAAAAGAAAAAAGATATTTGTCCCAGATGCAGATATTCTGCGAAAGGGAAGGTGAAATTAAAAACTTCTGAAAAACTTGAGGAAAAGAAAAAAATTACCGTTGTTTCTGAAAAAGACAGTGAGGTTCATCCTACTGTGGAACAGACGTGCAATGAATGCGGAAATAAAAAAGCATATTTCTGGACTCTTCAGACAAGGGCATCAGATGAAGCAGAAACCAAGTTCTTCAAATGCACGAAGTGTGATTTTACCTGGAGGGAATACAGATAAATTATTCTATAAACCTTTTTAAATTAAAAACAATTAATTCGGCTACGGCTCTGTAGCTCAGTCTGGTTAGAGCACTGGACTCTTATGCCCTTTAAAAAAGTTCCCGCTCAAAAAAGGCAGAGATATCCAGGTGTCGTGGGTTCAAATCCCACCAGAGCCATTTTAAAAAAATATATATACCCCTCTTCTTTAGTTTAATTAGATGGGACAAGTCATAAAAAGAAGTGGGAAAAGACAGATATTTAGTGCTGCGAAAATAAGAAGATCTATACAAAAAACTGCAAGAAAAGCCAAACTCTCTCCAGTAAAGACAAAGCAACTGGTAAAAGAGGTGGGGGATGCCGTGATTAAGGCTTATAAAGGAAAAAGACTGGTTAAATCTACAGTTTTAAGAAGATCAATTTTAGGAAGATTAAAAAGAAAATCAAGATCTGCAGCCTCTGTCTGGCGTAGACATAAAAAGAAGAAGTAATTATCTTCGCTTAAAGAATTCTATCTCTTTTTTATCTCCTTTAGGTTTTTTGCTAAAATAGCTCTTCTTTCAAGAACTCTTGTAACTCTGATTCTCTTCCTTCCTTTACTAGTAGGGTTTGTAATAGTCTCTCCTGCTTTTGCAGAAATAATTTTGTTAAGAAGAGATGAGGGAATTTTCTGATCTTGAGGAATTCCTAGCTGTCTATGGAGAACCCCTTTTTTCAGATGTAATTTCTGAATCCACTTAAAAGCCATAAAAAATATAGGAATGGGAATATTATAAAGTTTTCTGAATTAATTTTTAGAAGTATTCAAAGTGAGTAGCTAACTAGTGTTTATGTAATATTCGAAAATATCTAAAATCCCCTCTAATTTGTTCTACCTGTTCATCAGTTATGTTTGGAAAAGCCGGCATTACCCATCCATGTTCAGGACAATATTTGCCTTTAGTAACAACATCCTTTACATATTTAAAACTGCTGGCGGCAATTGCAGGACATCCTAATCCGACTGGTTTGTGTATTTTGAATCTACCTCTATAAACATCTTTATCAAAATCATAAGATTCTGGTCCTATTCCAGTTCCGACTATTCCATGACATGAGGAACAATTCTTCTTAAAGTAATCACTTGGACCAGATGAAACCATAAGCTTAGAATCTTTTAAAGAAGTTAAAGGAGTTTTTCTCTGCACATCTACTCTATCATTAGCATAAGCTAACAAAAATGCACCTGTTGTTAATGCCAATACAGCAGTTGTTACATAACCTTTGGATAATCTTTGCATAAGGTTTAAAGCCATCTTAATTTCTAAGAATAAATACATTATAAATTTTTCTGATTAATTTTCAAATTGTTTTCAAGAAAATGTCATACTAACAAATAAGAAAATCAGATTCATTCGGGGCGGTAGTAATTCAGAATTATCTTATGAGCTTCTGAATATTTTCAATAGCATCTGCAACATCCTTTCCCTTCTTGGTCAGTTTTATAATTTTTATCCGCCCCTTTTTTTCAAAACTAACCAAACTCAGCACTTCAAGTATTTGCAGAATTTTTACTGCATGGCTATATGTGCAATCAACTTCCTTAGCCAGTATGCTACCGTACCTCATTCTTGTGTTCTTTTTCAAGGAAACCAGCATTAAAGCAGGCTTTCTCCTGAAAAAAATGTCAAAGTTATCTTTCATTTTGACGTATACGGTTTAAAGTATATATCCCAAAAGTGATGTGCTTTTAAACCTTTCTAAAAACATATTTCATAATGTTTATTAATCGATATAACCAATCAAAACCATGAAAAAATCAGGAAAAACAAAGATACTTGCAATAGGAGATATACACGGGGACTCTGGCCTGGTAAAAAAACTTGCTGAAAAGGCAAAAAGAGAAAAAGTTGACCTTGTGATTCTGGCAGGAGATTTAACTTTTGCAGAACAATCCACTAAGAACCTTATAGGACCTTTCCTTAAGGCGCGGAAACAAGTCCTAATTATTCCGGGAAATCATGAGTCTGTTGCAACTATAGATTTCCTGGCTCAGGCATATCCAAATACAAAAAATATCCATGGGTATGGTTTCAGGAGAGAAGACTTGGGAATTTTTGGAGCAGGAACAGCAAACATGGGAATTCATCAGATAGGAGATGAAAATATATTTAAGATATTAAAAAAAAGCCATGAAGAGGTTAAAGATGCAAAGAAAAAGATTATGGTAACCCACATACACCCTTTAGGAAGTAAGACAGAGATGTTTGGTTTTAGGGGTTCAAAAGCCGTGAGAAAAGCCCTAGAGAAATTTAAACCAGATATTTTAATAAATGCCCACATACACGAGGCAAGAGGCATGGAAGAAAAGATAGGAAAAACGCGTGTGATTAATGTTTCAAGAAAAGAGAAAATTTTTGAGATTTAAAATATAACATTCTCAAGGAAAAATGCGAAAAAAGCCCGAAAAGACAAAAGAAGAGAGAATCGCTGAAGGATTTTTTCCTATTGGAGAAGATAATTTAAAGTATGCAGTAGAAAAAAAATATTCAAAGCCGGACAGAATTTCTCTGGAAAAAGTTGAGAAAACGAGGAAAATTCAGAAAAGAGGGAAAAAGAAAACTTCAGGGAAAAAAATCATAAGAATTTCCAAAAAAGAATACAAACCCGAGAAAATAAAGCTGAAAAAAGACGGCTACGAACTCATTATTACGGAAAAACCCCAGGCAGCTTTAAAAATTGCTTCTGCTCTTGGAAAAGCCGTGAAAAAAAATATTCAGGGAGTTCCTTACTATGAAGTCGACAGAAAAGGGAAAAAAATTGTTGTTGCGTGTGCAGTAGGACACCTGTTCACCTTAAGTCAGAAAAATTCAGGGGGAAAAATTCCTGTCTTTGATATTGCATGGTTTCCTAACTATTTTGTCAGAAAAAAGGATTTCAGTAAAAAATACTATAATGTTCTTTCAAAGCTTATTAAGAATGCAGGGGCTCTTACAGTGGCAACTGACTATGATATCGAGGGGGAAGTCATCGGTTTTAATGTTGTAAGATTTATTGCTGGTCAATCTGATGCCTCGAGAATGAAATTCTCCACGCTCACGGAAAAAGAGATAAATGAGTCTTATGAATCTAAATCCCCCCATCTTGACTGGGGGCAGGCTATTGCAGGTGAGACAAGGCATTATCTGGATTGGTTTTACGGAATAAATTTATCAAGAGCCTTGATGGATGCCATAAAAACAACAGGAAAATTTCGCGTAATGTCAATAGGAAGAGTCCAGGGTCCGGCCCTGAATCTGATTGCCAAAAAAGAAAAGGAAATTCAGGCTTTCAAACCAAGAAGTTACTGGCAGGTTTTTATTAAAATTGAAAACCCTGAACTTGAGCTTATTTACAATAAGGATATTTTTAACAAATCAGAACTGAAAAACTTCCAGAACATTATTGGAAAAACAGGAAACGCAGAAACAAAAAAAACACAGCAGACTCTCTCTCCAAAACCCCCCTTTAACCTGACAAACCTGCAGATAGAAGCCTATAAATTTTACGGTATTACGCCTTCAAAAACCCTTCAGGCAGCACAGTCATTGTATCTTGCAGGACTGATTTCATATCCAAGAACTTCCAGCCAGAAACTTCCTTATTCAATAGGTTACCTGGAAATTCTTGAAAAACTGGCCAGAAAATATGGCGTGGAAAAATTAATTAAAAGAAAAAATCCAGTTGAAGGGAAAAAATCAGATTCTGCACACCCCTCAATTTATCCCACAGGAAACACTGAAAAGATGGAAGGAAATGAAAGAAAAATATATGACTTGATTGTCAGAAGGTTCCTTTCTCTTTTTGCAGAAGATGCTGTCATTGAAAACAAAATTATAAAAGTGAATATTGACGGATTGATTTTTGTTAAAAAAGGTTTCTCTGTAAAGAAAAAATCATGGCTTCAGATTTATCCGACAAAAATGAAAGAAAAAGAGATTCCAGATGTTGAGGGATATGTGAAAATCACTGACTCCAGGGAGGAAGAAAAACAAACACAGCCACCAAAAAGGTATTCTCCTGCTTCTATAGTTTCAGAACTTGAAAAAAGAAATCTCGGGACAAAGGCAACACGCGCCAGCATACTTGAAACACTGTATTACAGGGGTTATATCAGAGACCAGAGCATAAGAGCAACTCCTTTGGGAATTTCTTTAATTGAAACTCTTGAAAAATACTCTCCTGTAATAATTGATGAAACTCTTACACGTGACTTTGAAAAAGAGATTGAATCAATACAGCAGGCAAAAAGAAATCACAGGGAAAAAGAGAAAAAAATTATTGAAAAAGCAAAGAAAACAATAACTGAAATTTCAGAGCAGTTCAGAGAGCAGGAAAAGGAAATCGGGAAAGAACTTTTGAAGGCAAACATCAAGCTGAGAGAAGAGCAAAGGGAAGAAAACAAGCTCAATATGTGTCCTGTATGCAAAAAAGGAAATCTGGGTGTAATGTATTCCAAAAAAACAAGAAGATATTTTGTCGCATGTGACGAATATCCCGAATGCAAGACCACATTTTCCCTTCCAAAATACGGATTAATCAAAAAGACAGACAAAATCTGCGAATCCTGTGGTTGGCCTATGTTAATGTCAATAAGAAAAGGAAGAAGACCATGGATTTTCTGTTTTAACCCCCAATGCCCAACAAACAGGGAAAGGATTGAGGCTTATAGAAAAAGAAAACTAGAAAACCCAGAAACAAGAAAAGTTGACTAAAAGAATTCGGTAAGGTGCTTTTGATTTAATGAAGCAATTAATTTACTTTTTTTGAAAACTTTAGAAGAATCAAATCCAAACTTAATCATACCAATCTTTTTTGCACTTTCTATTAATTCTTCTCTACTCTGAAAACTGAGTGACTTTTTATCTAAAGTTTTTCTGCATGCTTCGCGACAAACCCAGACCCCAAGCGCTGCCCAGTAACTCGGCAGTTCAATTCTTATTGCGAGAACAGATGCCTGTCTCTTTATCTTATCAAGATATTCAAGAATGGGAAGTCTTGCTGCATAATATCCTCCTGCTGTATTGCGGGCATAAGATTTCCTTCCATCATAACTTTCAAAATCTGTTGCGGCTTTTACTTCATTAGATGGATTCCATGAGCTTCCAGGCAGGTAAAGCTCAAAAAGCTCATAACTAAAAATATTTGGAAAAAATCCCAGAATATAGCAGTTTCCCATAAACTCTCCGAAAAACAATTCATAATTTTCAATCCATTTGTAATCTCTGATTTTCTCCAGAAGTTTTTTTCCAAGAATGTCATCTGTTGCTGTGATGCTCCATCTTGTCGGAACAAGTTTTTTGTCTTTCTTCAGACCCAGAACACCCACACTGAGAATTTTGCTTAAGGTATATTCATCAAATTTATTTGTATAAAGATATTCTATGCTTTCAGAAGCCTTTATTTCATCATTGATTACTTTATCAAGTCTCCTGTCAATTCTGACATTGCCTATAATTCTTGCTTTTTTTAAAGGAGCTCTCATTCCCTGGGGCAGGACAACCCTGTCTTTTTTTACACCCAAACCAATTTTTCTTTTCAGCTCAATTTCAATATCCACCGGCTTTGAAGCCATGGCAAGCTCCTGAGCTATCTTCACGAATTTATTCGCATTAGAACGTGAATCTGTAACCTTTGACTGAAATCTTGAATTAAGGAGGTTCTCCCTTAAACCCACCACGTCTTTTATTCCAAAATTGTGTTTTGCCCAGTATCTTGCATCGTCGTAAACCCAGGCATTCTCATCTCTCTCAAGAGGGCTCAGAATTCCCACGTTCACAAGAGGGTATTTCAGTTTAGAACCTATGAAAACACTTGGCGGGGAATTTGTATCCAGCTCAGAGATTTTGTCCAGAGATTTATATTTAAAACCAAGTTCTGAAATCTTTTTTATTATCTCAAATTTAATATCTTCCATTAGGCTTTTTCTCCTGAAAAAGACTTTTTTTCTTCCATTAGACATTTTCCTCCTGAAAATTGATTTGACGAAATTTGTAGAATTTCAGTCTAATTATAAAAGAACAGGAAGTTTATATTTTTTAAGAACTACCTAAAAGTATTTCCTATTTGGAATAAAAAATATTAAATGCTAAATCCACCCTCTACTTTGGCCACGCCTGAACGAATTTTTTCTTCATATCCATCCTCTTCTGAAAATTCCCTTGGCTTTAATCTCAAAATTCAACTCCTTGACAGGCATGCTCCTGTGTTTAAGGAGAACCGCTTTTCTCTTTCCTGATTCCAGCTTTAATTCAATTATGCACTTGCTCCAGTATTTAAAAAGATCTCCTCCGATGATATTTACTCCTGGTTTGATTCCCTTTCTCTTGTCTTCATCTGATAAAAATTCAGAATAAACCTGATTTGTTATAATTATAGGTATGTTTTCTTTTATGGTAATCTCCGAGAGAAGCTTCATTTGCCTTGCAACCTCTCTGTTGACCTCACGAATTTTCTCATCCTTTCCTGATTTTTGAGCATCTCCAAGCTCCAGCCTGTAAAGCATAGCCATCCCGTCAACAATAATCAGAGAAATCTGTTCTTTCCTTACCTTGCCTGATAATCCCACAAACAATTTTTTTTGGTCCTTAAAGCCGGTTACCTTGTAAATTAGAATATTCTTGAGTATTTCCTCATGAGTTTCAGGAGCAATCTGTCTGATTCTTTCAACTGAAAATCCGCCTTCGGTATCAACAAATAAAACCTTGTTTCCTTTTTTTGCCTGACTGCACGCAGCCATAATCACAAAGTTAGTTTTTCCAGAGGCAGGAGGTCCAACAATCATTGTAATAATGTCTTTTTCATATCCTCCATAAAGCCATTTGTTCAAATCAAAACTTCCAGCAGAAATTTTCCCAGGTTGCATTAAAAGAAAAAGAAGTTGAGATTAATAAGGATTATTGCTGTCCAATAGAAATATTAATTCATCTTCTTGAAATCGCCCTCAATCTTGTCAAGGTCTTTTGTGATAGTTGCTACAGCATCATTCAGAGCTTTTTTCGTTGTTTTGCCTTTTGTTTTAAAGGCAAGAATAGGATTTTCTGAAGGATGTTCACGCTTCCATGCAGCAAGAATTACAGCAGGGTCTTTATTCAGATACACACGAAGAAGTTCTGCTATTGTTAAATTCTCAAGCTGAACCTCTAGTTCATCCTTTGAGCTTTTCAGGACATTTATTTCCATACTAAGAATTCATTGTTCAGGTTTATAAAATTAACTTATTCAATCCAAAACTGCCTCAGCATCTATTGTGATAAAAAATTCATCAACAACTTCATAATCATTTTCACCAATTTATCCAATTTTATTATTTCTATAAATCATTGCTTTTCTTCTTCGTCTTCATTGGCTTCCGGCTCTGGAAATTCTTCTTTCGAGGTGGAAAAAATTCCTGCCTCTTTTTCTTCTTTTATTTTCTTCAAATCAGCTATCGTAAGATTTTGAACTGCTGAAGGGTCAAATTTTATTATTCTCACAGGCTGTTTCTCAGGAAGCTTTTGTATCTTGGTTTTAATAATTTTTATCCCAAGAAAGCTTTCAAGCTTGTTCACTAACCGATAATCATCTTCTGGCAAAACACCGCGTTCTGCCATTTTTATTGCAACTTCTGATTCTGAAATCTCCTGAGCAAGCTTTTTCTGGGTCAGTTTTTTAAGCCTTCGCACCCTCATGATAATCCAGTGAAAGTTATCTACAAGGTCAGGCCTTGGCCTCTTTTCATTAGAAACTTTTGATTCAAAATTTCTGTCAACAATTTTCCTTAGATTAATTTCCGCCTTGCTATCATTTCTTCTTAACTCCTCATTAATTCCAGAAAGTTTTGATAATCTGTCGTAAATGCTGAGATTTTTCTCAGATTCCTTAAGCTGAAAAGTTGTAGGTCTTCTTACAATAGGCATTCTTTCATTTTTAGAACAAACATCGCAGATTTTTACAATTCCTTTTGAAGATACCACGTCAAACAGCCTTGCCTTGCTCTCAGAAATTCCGCAGTTAAAACATTCCATGAAAATTCAAATCATAATTTCTTTTTTAATATTTGTGTGAAAAAAGATATAAATTACCCGAGATACCTCTCCAACTCACCGACAGAACTAATTTCCGATATAACATGTTCATCATCAATAATCACCACTGGAAAAGATGATATATTAAATTTTTCAATTAAAGAATTCAGGGATATGAGGTTGCTGTCAACAGCAATCGGAATTAAAATTATCTCGTTGCCTTTTTCCTGCTTTAAATCAAAAAGAATTCTTGACCAGACCCTGTGGGTTGCTTTTTGAGTCAAATCCTTGGTCTCAAACTCATATAGGTATATGACTGTGGAAAAATCTCCTTCGCATTTTTTTGAAACTTCAATAAGATTTATCCATAAAAGAGTTCGTAAAAGATCATATTTTTTATGTGCTAATTTCAGGGTATTTGTCAGTTTTCCTGAATTCTCATACCTCTCCAGAAGAAATGCTTCCTCGTAAATCCTGTCTGCAAACTCAATATTTGAGTCTATTAAAGTATTGCAGCTTATATCACCGAGACCTGTTATTTTGTTGAGAGCCAGGGAATCCATAACAGATATCTCAGAAAGAGAATAATACTCGTTAATCTCATCCAGCTTGTTCCCTTCATAGGCAATTCCCAGAAAAATCCCTAAAATAAAAATAATTACTGTTAAAACCAGTGCCTCCCAAAAAGCATGTTTTGAATTTTTGAACATTTTACCAAAATTTTTTTCCCTTTATGAATATGGATATTGAAGTTATTAGTATCAACGGATAGGCAAGCAAATAAATGAATGAATAGGTTAGAATGTTGAATATCCCTGGCTTTTTAAATTCTTTTTCTCTTGAATAGGAAATAGCAATAAATGTAAATGAAAGACCAAGAATAAGGATTGCTGTTCCGAAAAACATGAGCACATTTGGAGTAAGGTTAATTTCCCTCAGGGTTAACACAGCAGTCTGTGCCCCTATAGAATAAGTGGTGGAAAGGTAATGAATTATGACTCTCTGAAATACCCTGTAAGCCAAAACAAAAATGCCTGTAATGCCCAAAATCCAGGAAGAAACAAAGAAAGGAAGTATAAAAGTTCCCAGCATTCCTACTCCTAAGAAAGTTTTTTTGTATTTGTTTATGGTCTGAATTCCTCCGATATTCCATCTCACTCTCTGGCGATACCATCCCCTGAATTTGTCCGGTGCAACAGTATAAACTCTGGAAGGAACGCTCATCTCTATTTTATAACCCTTGGAAACAAGATGCCATGTTATTTCTATGTCTTCTGTAAGGTTATTTTCATCAAATCCCTCTACTTCATCAAAAGCCTTTTTTCTGTAAATCACCAAAGGTCCTGGAGTAACGTAAATAGCATCAACAAATCCCAAAAGTTTTCTGGTAAAAACAATTATCTTGTATTCTATTGCCTGCAATTTCTCAATGAATTTTTCTCTTTTTTTGACAAAAACAGAAGAAGTTACTGCTCCAATTTTCTTGTTGTCAAAAAAACCAATCATTTTTCTTATCGCATCTTTCTGAGGGTAAGAATCTGCATCAGTAAAACCAATTAATTCTGTATTAACGAATTTTGCCCCGTAGTTTTTTGCGCCGCTGGCTTTTCCTGTATTTTTCGGAGTTTTTACAACCATAACTTTCCTGTATTTTGCCACATATTTTTTAATTATTTCATAAGAGCTATCTGTGCTGCAGTCATCAACAATAATTATTTTTTTCAGTCCAGAATAGTCAGAATCAAGCAATGCCTGTATTGTTCCGCCTATGCTCTCTTCCCCATTATAACACGGAACAACTATGCTTAAAGGATAATTTTTTGTGGGTTTTGGGGAAGAAAAAATCTTTTTTCTGTTTCTTGCATAAATCAGACTGAAAAGGAAGAAAAAATAAAATGCTATAAAAGAGTAAATCAGGTAGATTATTGTAAGTAAGTCAGGCATTTTTTAAATTATCGCTTTGTTAATTTATTTGGTTGCTAATATAAAAATCCGCAGCATGGATTTTACTAAATTTACTTTCATATTCATTTCATCTTTATTTAACATCTTTCTGTTCAATCAATTTTTCTTTTTTACTCAATGCATTTTCTGCAATATTGAAATAATCATAAAAATCTTCATTCAGAACCAGTTCATATGTATGCCCTGATTTTTTCTTTTTTACTAATTCAAGCTCATTAAATTTATTTATGTGGTCATAAGCTTTGTTTCCTCTTATTTTTATTATGACAGATTGCTTTATCGGCTGCTTGAAAGCAATAATTGCAAGAGTTTCCTGCTCTGCTTTTGAAAATTCTGAGGAACCTGTTGCCAGCCTGTTTGTTGTATGGGAATACTCCTGTTTCACATCCATCTTCCACATCTTGTTTTTTTCAACAATCTGGATTGCAGATTCCTGATTGCCATATTTCTCCTGAAGCTTTTCCATCAGTTCTCTTATGATGACTGGATTCAGGTCAGAAAATGCGATTAATTCATTCATATTCAAAAATCTTCCAGATACAAACAGAATTGCCTCTAGTTTTTTAAGGTCCTCTTTTTCCTTTGAATTGTCAATTTCATCCATTGTCTCGCTGTCAATATCCATTATATGTTTTTACCTCCTAAAAACGGATTTGACGGAAAATCCTTGATTTTCCAGTCTTAAAAGAAAAGCCTGTGAGGATTTTAAAGGTTTTGAACCATAAATTAGATGCTGAATCTGAGAATTGAACCGATTCCCCCCATATTATAAAACTGTTCGCCTTCTGGTGTATCTGTTGAAATAATTTTTATTTCAGCCCCGGTATTTTCAGCTAATTGTGTCATCTCTTTTATGAGGGCTTTTTGGAGGCTTACTGACAGAAATAAAGTACCTACAGCTCCAAACTTCAAAGCTCTTCTGTTGTTCTCCTCCCCAAGAAAAGTCTTTTCAGGATTTTCTCCTAAATTCTGGAAAAAATTCTCAACGTCCTTTTTCTCCAGAGTCCTCTCATGATTTACCAAAAGATTTTGCGATTTTTCCACAAGTTCTTTAAAACCTGATGCCGAAGCATCTCCTATATCAACTTTCCCTATAACCTTTTCCCTCAATTTTGTAACAAGGTACTCTCCGTCAAAAAACTCGTCTTTTGTTGGTATAGGACCTCCTATAATAATTCCTTTCAGTTTAGGCATATTAAAAAATATTTTTTTCATTTCCTCTGCAATTCTTTTGTAAAATTTTTTTGTAAGTCCTTCTGTAATCCTGTGAAAGCGCTGGCTGGAATTATGAACTATTAATCCATTAGCAAGAAAATTATGATTCTTTGTCTCAATGTCCACTGTTTCAGATATTCCTGAAGATTCTATTTTATTTATTTTAACTGCAATTAAATTTGAATTATAAAACATTTCTAATCTTCTTTTTAAATCAGCATCTTCTATTTTATCTAAGATTTTTTTCTTAAAAACTTCTTTACTCATTTGCCTTTTATTACAAAAGAAATAAGGGGAGTGGAATTGCCTAGTATTTAATCCAGAATTTCTTATTATCTTAGCTACATCTTTGCCGTTTACAACCAACTGCCTAACTTTATTTCTGGAACTCCTATTTTTGATTAACTTTCTAACTTTTTCAGCTTTTTCCAAAGAACAAAAGCTTATTTTTCTCTCAAATTTTTTTAAAGATTCCAAATCATCAATTGCAAGAGTGTATCTTACATTATTTGAATAAGGATTTTTCTTATTATCATATTCATTTATTGAGGAGACAATTCCTAATCTTAATAATGAGAACTGCAATTGTCTGATAAGTAACTTGTTATTTATCCCTAATGCTACTCTTCCTTTAGAAATATAACCTTCTGCATCAAAGAATCCTGCAATAAATGATGCTAAAGACTCATCAGAAGATTTCAAAATATGAGAAGAAATCCTCTCATTCAAAGTCTTATTTTTATCTGGAAATACCTGTTTAAATAATTGGGAAATTATTCTGCTATAAACTCTTAGTTGCCAATAATTTTTTGCTTTCCTAAACCTTAAATCTGAACTTATTCCAAAAATTTCTTCAATTAATTTTTGATAATGCTTCGCCACTTCCTTCCTTTGTTCAAAAAAAGTTATCCTATCAACTTCATAACTTCCATCTCCAAGATAATATCCAAGAAGTCTTGAAAAAGAAGAATAAATCTTTTTAGGGATATTTATTTGTTTCATATTAGATTTCTGTTTTATCTCTGGATTAAAATCTATCCTTTGGTCTTTTAAATTTAAATCAATTTTCTCTGGCATGATTAAATAATCCCCTTCTTTTATATCTGAAAGAGGTTTTTCTTCAATTCCCCTTCCAGTTCTTACAAAAAATAAATGATTCTTTGAAGCTTTAATTTCAAACTTAGGATAGGTCGTAACTATTCTGAACAATTCTTTACTGTTCTCCCACTTCACAACAAGAGGAGTTTCTTCTGTCTTTTCTTTGTTGAAATTTTCAGAAACAATCATCAAAGGATTGTGTGAATTTTTTATCTCCAAGATTTCTCCATTATCTTTCATGATAAAAGTATCGGGGCTTAAGCATTGACCACCTGCACGAACCTTGCTTGGAATTCCTGATGTCATTTTCTGAAGGGTGTCTATCCTTTTACCCTCAAGAACGCCGATTGTTGCCTCTTTCCTGTCCATGACCAGCAACCCAAAAACTTCAGAAACCTCAAGCATTTCTTTCAGGGGTTCCATAACAAATTCCTTGTCGCATCTGTAAAGCCTGCTTTTTATCTGTGAATAAGGCTCTATATCCCACAACCGCATATCCTGCTGTCCCTCAATTTTTGAAATGTTTCCGCAAAAAAGAGCAAGACCGTTTTCAGGGGTTTTCTTAAGAGTCTTTAGGTATCTTACAAGTTTCTCCAAAGCATCAATGACATTTTTTCTTGTTCCTGTGGATTTTATATTTTTTGCAGTGGATTTCTCTGCCTCAAGTTGTTTCTGAACAGAATTTGCATCATACCCTGCAGGAATATAAACACTGACAAGCTCTGTGCTCCTGCCTCTGTAACCACCAATTTCTTCTACAGATTCTTCAAGTTCTCTCTTGGAAAGTTTTGTCATTTTAAAAATTCAACTTTAAATTTACCTGTCTTTATCTCAGATGCATTTGTAACAGCCTTTAGATCTTCAATAAGATTTTTTAAATCTTCATAGTTTATTTTGTTAATTGTTAAGATGCATTCTGTATTCATTGACTTTCGAGCTTTTGTTTTTTCTGCTCTAATCTTGGTCAATAAATCAACAAACAAAGTTAATTCATTTGCATGAGATTTTATGTTTTTATCATCCCAACCTTCTAATTTTTTATCATATTTCGGCCATTCTGTCAAATGTATACTTTTTGTTTTTTCAAATCTTTTAAAATACGTCTGATAAATTTCTTCTGTAATAAAAGGCATTATAGGAGCAATCATTTTCAAAATCGTAAGCAAACTTTGATACAAAACATATTGAGCAGACAATTTCTTACCTCCTTTTTCATTATAAATTCTTCTTTTGACAATCTCTAAATAATAATCACAAAAAAACTTCCAGAAAAATTCTTCTGTATTAAATTTAGCTCTTGAATATTCATAATTTTCAAAACGATGAGTTGTAGTGGCAATAACCCTATTTAACTCTATTAAAAATCTTTCATCAATTCTTTGTAATTTCTTCGGCTTCTTTGGTTTGGTTTTTCCAAGATTCATAAAAACAAATCTCGAAGCATTCCACATCTTAGTAAGAAGTCTCTTTCCCGCTATTAAATCTTTTTCACTGTAATCTAAATCCTCGCCAAGCTTTGAACCTGCTGCCCAAAATCTCAATACATCTGCACCATACTCTTCAATTATTTTTTTAGGATCAATAATTATTCCTTTTGATTTTGACATCTTTTCTCCTTTAAGCGTAACAAATCCAGAAATCATTACATCTTCCCAAGGTAGCTTTTTTTCATGAAAATAAGATTTTACAATTGTGTAAAAAGCCCACGTTCTTATTATATCATGAGCCTGAGGCCTCAGTGAATAAGGGATTTTAATTTTGTTTTTAATTAAAGATGAAGCTATCTGTGGTGTTAATGAAGAGGTAGCCCATGTATCAAGAACTTTAATTTCCGGCTCTGCTGTTGATTTACATTTCCTGCATGATTTCTTTTTCTGAATAGGATCAACAGGAAGCTCTTTTTCATCCGCAAGAATGATTTCATTGCATTTTTTACAGCTCCATACAGGAATTGGAATTCCAAAATGCCTGTCTCTTGAAATGCTCCAGTCCCACACCAAACCCTCAACCCAATTTTCATATCTCTTGTACATGTGCTTTGGATACCATTTAATTTTCTTGCCCTGACCCAAGAGTTCTTTCTTTTTGTCAAGAATTTTTATAAACCACTGTTCTGTGGGAAGAAACTCAATTTCTGTTCCGCATTTGTCATGAACATTCACAATATGTGAAATTTGTTTTTGTTCAAGAACAAGTCCTTTTCCTTTAAGTTCTTCCAAAATTTTCTTTCTTGCTTCCTTAATTTTCATCCCTTTGTATTTCCCAGTATTTAAAGTTCCGTCATAATTGAAAATAATCTTCGGCTTTAGTTTATAACGATTAATTGCATCAACGTCAAACTTGTCTCCATAAGAACAAATCATCATAATCCCTGTCCCTTTCTCAATATCTGCAGATTCGTCCTCAAATACAGGAACTTCAAACCCAAACAAGGGAACTCTTGCCATTTCACCTTTCAAATGTTTGAATCTCTCGTCCTTGGGATTTACAAAAACAGCAACACATGCGGGAATCAGTTCAGGTCTTGTGGTTGCAATTGGTAATTCTTTTCCCTCAGATTCAAATTTAACAGTTAAAAAATTGCTTGGAAGCTCTTTATCTTCAAGCTCTGCCTGGGCAATGGATGTCTGACATTCAGGACACCATAGGGTAGGAAAATCTTTTTTGTAGATTCTCCCTGCTTTAAACAAGTCAATAAAAGATTTCTGGGAAATTTTCTGCGAATTTTTGTCAATGGTTGAATAGCAAATATTATAATCAGCGCTTATTCCCAAATCTTTCCATTGTTGTATAAATTCAGGAGTTATTTTCTTGAGAGTTTTCAGACAAAGTTCTATAAATTCTTTCCTTGACATCTGCTTGCTTTTAACATTATTGAGTTTTTCAACAAGTCTTTCTGTGGGAAGTCCATTATCATCTGTGCCAAAAGGATAAAAAACTCCCTGCTTCATCCTTCTGTAACGGGCTATAAAATCCTGCTGAGAGTAAGAAAAAGAGTGTCCCACATGCATGTCTCCTGAAACCGTTGGCGGCGGAGTGTCAATGCTATAAACTTTCCTTATCTTGCTGTCAAACTTGTAAATTTTCTCTTTCTCCCAGAACTTTTTTATTTTCTCTTCAACTTTTGCTGCGTCGTAATGTTTCATAAAAAAGATAAATAAAAGAAGTTTTTAAAATTGTCCATCCAAAACTTTTTATACCTTCCTCTCCTGAAAAAATCATGGCAGATAATAAAATTCATATGCCTGCCGGCTTCGGCGGATTAATGAGATTTGATGAAGAATATGCCAGCAAAATTAACTTAAAGCCGACACATGTAATAGGATTTGTAATTCTTATAATTGCTTTCAGGGTATTTCTGGAAATCTTCTTTTAAAAAATGAAATTTAAACTAAATAGAGTAAGTTGATGGTCAAGGAAATTAAAAAAGGGTGGGTTAATGTAAGGGGTGGCTTGGTGCCCCTCAGTGTCTTACAATGTTCGGCAGTTTAAATCCGAAAAAGATGCAGGCAGCCATGAAGCAACTTGGCA
>CAZTVG010000009.1:0-7397 GCA_964617015.1 Candidatus Woesearchaeota archaeon
TATGACACTAGCCTGTCGCGCTGGAAATCCGGGTTCGACTCCCGGTCGGGGCGTTTCAGTGTACTGAAATGAACACAAAATCCACACAGTGATTTTGCACTGGGCGTGATTTTATCACGACGTCAGGAATGTTAGTTCCTGGGTGGGCGTTCATTCTGCTGAGGGCTTATTTTTGAGTATAGAAATCTTTAAAAAGAGTTATTTCCTTTAATCTAAGTCTAACTTCGGTTAGGCGCGGAGGGAGGTGGACTTCGGTTTATTTCCTTCCACTTATAATCTTTCTCTGCACAGATTATTTTAATTTCATGGTCATGAAGTTTTTAAGATATAATAACAATTCTGCCATTATCAAAAGGATAATTAAGAGAATAATTAATCCAAGTGGGAATCAATGTTAGAGTCTCACTTAAAGTTAGTCCTGAAAGACCCCAATTTTTTGTTGCCAACAATCTTATATCTTCATATTTACCAAATTTACGCAGATTGATTGCTTTTGTATCTTCTCTCAACTTGAATGCTAAAGTATCTTTTCTCAACTTGAATGCTAAGCCATAGTAATTATCTGCTCTTTCCAAGTCAAGTTCTGATAAAGGAATCATTACAGGAACCTCTGGAGCTACAGCAGGAGCCCCTAAACCATTATCCCTCAATTGCTTAAGGAGACGTTGTAATAATTGATTATCAGGTTCATCATCCTCTTTATCTCCCATCAACAAAAGAGCAAGGTCTACCTGTTGCCCTCTTAATGGCAAGAAGCTGCTTGATTCTAATATCCATCCTAAGTCATAGGGTGTTGCTGTTCTAATTCCTTCAGGTCTTAGAATTTGATTTGCAAGAACAACTGCAGGATGGTTGGAGCCCACCACACTTCCATTTTCACGTGTTAAAACTTTTAGATATTTATTCCCATTGTAATCAGTATCTACTATCCTGTTATACACTCTTAGGAATTCCTTTGCATAGGATCCTTCGATAAAACCTGAAATTTTTGCAGCCATTTTCTTTCCTTATAAATAAAATGTATTTAAATCTTTGTTTTCCCAGATTCAAAAGCTTTAAAAGATAATTTTTCCTGATAGTTAGGTTAATTAAACATTGTTGAAAAAAATGGAAGAAGAACAGAAAAAAGAAGTTAAGGAAGAAGTTGAATCTACGGGGGCTCCTGGAGAGCCTGTTCCCGCACCTTCACAGGTTGCGCAACAACCGCAACAGCCGGCACAGCCTGCTCAGACTCAGCCAGTTCCAGAACTTCCAGAAAAATCAGAAGCTTCAGAAGAATCTGAAACAGAAACCTCTGAAGAAAAGAAAGAAGAAGCTTCTTAATAATTTATTTTTTCTTTTTTATTTTTAATTTATTATTTAGTAATTTCTTTTTTAAGAAAGGAGAAAGAAATGGCTTTAATTTTTCTTTTTGCTTTTTTGTTAAGTATTTAAAACCCTTAATATGCTTTAAACAACTCTTTGAACCGCACTTGCATTTAAAATAGCAATCCTCTTCAACCAAATCATACTCATTTGTCATGTAATTAATTGTTATTTCTTCTCCTTTTTTTATATTTCTTAAGGTAATGTAATTCATATTTATTATGTTTAGCCAAAGATTTGGATTGCAACTATGATTTATGAAATCATCAACGTAATAATTTTCTGAATCAATAAATGTATCTTTATCTATTTGGACGGACTCGTATGAGGAATCTTTAGAACTATTCATAAAACCTTTCATTTTAAGAATTACTTCTCCCTTCTTGATGTCTCTATTAGCCAAAAGCGTTCTACCCTTATCTTTTAGTCTTGCAAATTTTAAGTGTTTGGGAATATACATTCACAATAAAACAATTTTACATATTAAAAATTTTTCTTATCAACAGATTTAAATATCATCCAGGATTTTTTTCAGAATGAGCTGGAAAATTATTTTCAGTCTGATTTTCTTTTTAATTGTAGTTGCACTCTTGATTTTTTACTGGTTTATACCTCTTGAAGAAATTAGCTTTGAATTTTCTCAGCCAAAAAATACCAACTTTACCCTGAATGCTTCTCTAAGCGAAAACATGCAGTTTTATGAGAATATGAGATATTCAGGCTCGGATATTTCCTACAGAATTCAGGATTGTCCTTTAAAAAAATCAGATGACATGAAAACCGCGTTTAACATAATTGAGAGTCAGACTCTTTTGAATTTTTATTCTGTAATCGCAAATGAAGAGATTTCTGTGACCTGTGAAAGTAAGGCTAGGGTTGAAGGAGTATTATTCGTAGCAGGAGAGGGGGGCCCTATAAATATTACCCGGTCAGAAAACTTTAATGTTATTCATAAAGGGAGCGTATTACTCATAAGAGAATCAAAATGTGAAAATCCAAACATCGGAATCCATGAGCTTCTTCACGCTCTTGGATTTGACCATTCAACCAACCCAGATAATATAATGTATGAAGTCAGCAAATGCAACCAGGAAATTGGCCAGGATACGATAAACCTTTTGAATTGGCTTTATTCTTTTCCAAGCCAGCCAGACCTTTCTTTTGAAAATGCTTCTGCGTCAATGAAGGGAAGGTATCTTGATGTAAGTGTAACCATAAAAAATAATGGATTGAAGGAATCTGAAAATACAAAAATAATTATTTATGCAGACAATAAACCCTTAAAAGAAATTGAACTCAGCTCTCTTGAAATCGGTCACGGAAGAATCATAACTTTAACAAACATTTTCGTTTTGCAGAGAGATATTGATGAACTGGAATTTTTCATAAATTCTGATTTTGAGGAATTGAATAAAGATAATAACAGAATCACTTTAGAAATAAAAAAATGAAAGAAAAAGATTATTAAGGATCAAGCTCCAAACGGTCTATCTCATCTTCAAATTCGTCTTCAGAGTCATCCTCTTTTATTTTTTCAGGCTTTTCAAAAACATCATCCATTTTTGTTTATCAGCCTCGTTTTTGTCGTTTTTCTAAGATAAAACGGGTTTTTAAATATTTCTATAAAGGAAAATATAATTTAGTGTATGTTTATTTCTCTTTTTGTTTGGGAATTAATGCTGTTCCCGAAGCATACTCTGAATTAAATTTATAATCAACTACAACTTCTGCCTCTTTAGGGACCCTTAATGCAAACGCCTCAACCAGATTTATTTTATTATCTTTTAATTTAACATGAACTCCTTTACGTTCATAATCTTTGTGATTCCATTTTCTGTATTCTCCTTCACTAGAAGTTAATATTTTTTCTAAAGGGAAATTAGTTGATTTGTTTAACATTTTAATATCCAGATCCATAGGATGATGTAGAAGGGAAAGATGTTTGTTGATTTGTACTTTGTTCCCCATTTATTATTAATTGGCCCTCCATGCCTAATCCTCTATGTCCTGGAATTGAGCAGTCAAAATCAAAAGTTCCTGTTTTTTCGGCAACAAATTCTATTGTATCACTAGCACCTGAACTAATAGTTCTTGATCTAACCCCTAATAAGGGTATACCAAAATTATGACTTATACCCCCCGTATTCTTAAATATGATTCTAACTCTATCGTCTTTATTAACACTTATAGATTTAGGATTGAATTTATATTCTGATCCTTCTATTGTAAACTCTTTAAGCGCTTGTGCCTGCGTTACTTCAGCAACTTCTGATCCTTCTATTGTAAACTCTTTAAATATTTGTGCCTGCTGTTCTTCAACAACAGATGTTACCATTAATTTCTCAATTGTTCTCGGAGAATAACTATTGTAGTAAACACTTGTTGGGGCTTTCGTTCTCGGGATTACCTCATACCGCCACCCGCCGTATTTGTAATCATATGTTGAAACATCTTTAAACAAAAATCTTTTTTCTTCCTGGGGTTTGATATAATGTGTTATTGAATACGAAGAAGTTCTTCCGTAATAATCTTCAAAATTAAATCTTACTGTGAAATAACCCCCAATGTAATCCCTATTCCTCACATAAACCTCGTATTTATCTATATTGTTTCCAAAAATTCCTTTAACTGTTCTATGTTGTCCAAAGTCCTGATATCTAAGATACCTGTCATCTGATTTTGTATATCTGATATCATCTTTAACATAATATAGTCTTGCTGTGTCTGAATATCTGTCTGAAACTATGTATGGTTTTGAATAAGGATCTCTGTAAGAAGGTCTTGTAGCAAGAGGCCTGTATGAAGATCTTGTAGAAATGGGTCTGTATGAAGAATATGGGGGATTATAAAAACTATAGGAAGGAGTTGGCAAAGTATATGTATTTGTATTATATGAATTTGATATAACAGTAGATGTTTGTGTTTTTCCGGAAACACCGGTGAACAAGAATATAAGCATAATCAGAAAAACCACCAAGATAACTCCAAGAAGAACTTCAATCACAAATCTCTCTTGTTTTTCCATGATTGAATAAAAAAGAAAGTATATTTAAGGATTATTACTCTGTAACAAATGTTTTAAGATAAAATCCTCCTGCCCTAATGCGGGCAAAAACTGAAAGTCGTGGGATTATTTATTTTTCCTATACGCCTACGCATCAATCATAAATATTCTTCCTATGTCCAATCCTAAGAACAATAATCTTTTTTCCAGAAATAATAACATCAATAATTACTCTGTACTTAAGAACTCTTAATCTCCAAAGTTTTTGTCCTTGAATTCTCATCAAGTAATTAAAAGGATTTTCTCTAATTGAATAAAGTTTTTTTAAAATAGTTTCGGCATCTTGTTTAGATATTTTTTTAAGAAATTGTTTAGCTTTTTTTGTTATTTCAACAGAATACATTTTACTTTAGGGAAATTCTTAATTCTTTCGCAACATCTTCCAGTGGATAAGATTCTCCCTTTTTGTACTGGTCTAATGCTTCTTTAATATCTCCTATATCCTCTTCTGTTAAAGTATCATCTTCAGCCTCATCTAGAAGAGAGTTAAGCACTTCTTCGTAAGATTCTCTTTGGTGTTTTTTAAAACCCTTTAATCTTTCCAGAGTTTCAGAATTAACCTGTATTGTTGTTTTTTCCATCTTATATAGCAATTATAACAACTATATAAATGTTTTTGTTAAAAATCTAAAAAGACTATCCCTCCGCCCGGATTCGAACCGGGGATCTCTCGGGGACTGCTCCCGACTTCTTGACTTTTCAGGCTTCATGGTTTTCCAGTAATTATGGAATCTCCACCCTAGATAAAATCTACAGCCAAGCGCTTTAACCACTAAGCTACGGAGGGTTAAAATTAGATAATTTTGGGATTTATAAGGATTATCTTTCTAAAATTTAGTTAGGTTTTTATATGTTTATTTCTTTTACCTGTGAATGAGAAAAAGTGAAAGAAAAGAAGCTTGGATGAGGATTGTTGTTGGAATAATTTCGGGAATTATTTTATCAGTTTGGAAAACTTTAATACAAATCTTAGGAGTAATTCACTGGTTTGTTGTAATAATTGGCGGAAAAAGAAAAAAGGGAATTGCAAAGTTTAGTGAAATTTGGAACTCACAGATATATGTCTATTTAAGATACATGACTTTTGTTTCAAACAAACGTCCATTTCCATTTAATGAATTAGAACGTAATATGTCTAAATTTGGAAAGTGATTTTTAAAATTTCTGTTTATTCAATCCCATAAATTTTTATAAAGACAAGAAATAAAGAGAAATCATGGAACTTGATCAAAGTTATGATTCTGCTCTTTATACTAATTTGGAAGCTTCTGTAACAGAAACTTATCGTAATGGAATTAGAAGTTTAAGGGAATCTGAAGACCCTCAAAAACAATTTGAAATTCTAGGAGAAATGCTTAGAGCTCTAGGAGAATCTCATTCTAGTTCTGACGCAATTACGTGGGCTACAGATGTCATATCTATGTACAAAAGGTTGGGAGATATTTATACAAAAATGCCAACAAAGCGCTCTCCCATATCAAAAATTGTTTCTGAATATGGTGGGGTTGGAAATGTAAGAAATGCTCTTGAAGAATTACGAGAAATTAAAAAAACATTAAAAAAATTTGGTCTTGATTCTCCAAAAGGTGATGGGGAGGTTTTGACCTTGGAAGAAAGATTACAAATGGCTGAATGTATTGAAGAAATTGCTTCTAAATATAGTTGTCTGTTGGATAAGGAAACTGATATTGAATCTATAAATTCTGCTCTTGAAAAATTAGAAGTAATTAATAAGGTATTGAAAGAACATAAGATTAATCCTGAGGATTTAGATAAAAGACTATTAATGGCAAGTGAATTAGAAACAAGAGTAAATGCTCTGGAAAGACTTTAATTATTCTTCTTCAACATCCTTCTTCCTCTGCTCTGCAACGAAAAAAGCCCTGTTTGACTCTGTCTCATGAATCTCCCCGTCTCTTTCAAATACTGCGGCAGCTGTCGGCAGGGCAAACTTTCCAAGAATCCCGACTTTAGAATAAATTATGTAACTAAGAACTCTTATCTCTCCTGCCTCAAGTTTTTCAAAGTCCCACTCCAATCTTCGGTTTTTCTGGTCAATTTTTGAAGGCTTGTCTCCTCCAAACCTTTCATAAATACTCACCAGGGGAGGAAGCCTGTCAATCACGTTAACGCGCTCAACGTATTTCTTTGCATTCAAAAAGATGGAAACTTTCAGCGCGAACTCACCGCCTTTTGCCTTTACAAAAGAAACTTTTTTCTTCAAGACAAGGTTTGTGCCTGTGTATTGCTTTACAAGGGCAACAATCGCCACCACAAAAAGTATAATTAAAAGAGGGAGCAGCCAGTTTGTTTTCACAACAATCTCCAGTGTCTCTCCAGGCTTGATTTCCTGGGTCCAGGTATAATATACTGTCCCCCCTTCTCTTTCAACATTGTCCGGCGGGGGGCTGAAACTCGTAAAGAGTCTTGAAATAATATTTTTCTTTATTACAGTCTCTGACGGAACAAGAGTATTTCCTTCATTCTTTTTTTCTATTATTTTTGTATTTATCAAAAAACCATAATCTTTTTTTGTGGTTGTGACAAGATCTTTCTCGACAAATTTAATAATGCCTTCAACTTTTGAATCTTTTTCCCCGATAATAACTTCTGCGGTTAGTGTGTAAAAACCAGCCATTAACTCCCTGAAATCTTCATTATTTAGCTGTACATTAAAACTCTTTTTTTCCCTGGGACCGATTGTAAAGTTTTTTTCAACACTGAAGAAAACAGAAGAAAATTTTACATCCATCTCCCCGAGATCAATGTTTTCATTGTTTTTAATAAATATTTCAATCTGGTTTGACTCAGGATCCACATCACCTGAACCAACACTGAAAACATCTTCCAAATCCAGTATCTTAACCGTGAGTTCCTGTTCTGACTCGCTTCCGTCCTGCCCTCTTATGTAATAATTGAAGGTGTAAAAGCCTCTTTCAGAAATTGTTCCTAAAGGAGAAATTCCCAG
>CAZTVG010000009.1:7497-23125 GCA_964617015.1 Candidatus Woesearchaeota archaeon
TTATAAAAGAAAAATCTTATTTAAATATTTAACTAAACAAAAAATAGAATTGTTGTATAAGCAGAAGCTATAAGTGCAAAAATATCTTTTAATTTAAGACACTCCAATCCTGTTTTTGTGCCCAATCCTCGAGCCTTTGCCATTTTACTTCCGGATAATCTCGGTGTAATTTCTCAACGTCTACTTTATAACCAACATCATTAAACCACTTAAACATATCTGCCATGTCCCCACTGCCTTTTCTAAGGAACTCTGAATCAAAGCCCTCATATTCAATTTCACGACCACTCATTTTTGATAAAATATTTGCAGTCTTTTCTCCAGTTAATTCATCCCCGGCTATATCAATACGTCTGCCAAATACTTTTTCCCGGCGTTCAACCAGTGTTGCAACAAAAGCTCCAATATCTCTTACTGATACTTGTTGTAGAAGACGATTGGCAGGCATAGCCAGTTTAAGTTTTCCCTCTTTTAGCGATGGGAGAATCCATGGGCTTAAAAAATTATCCATGAAAAAAACTGGTGCACTGATTGTATAAGGTATATTAAGTGAGACAATATGCTTTTCAATCTCATACTTGCTGTCAAAATGGGGAATGCCTGTTTTACGGTCAGCACTGGCAACTGAACTAAAGATGAAGTGGCCCACGCCTGCTTCTTTTACTGCATTTGCTATGGCAATTCCTTGCTTCACTTCTTCCTCTGGACCTGTTTCAAATGGTGTTGTCATGGCATAGACTGTGTCCATACCAGTTGCAGCCTTTACCAGAGAATCATAGTCTGAAAAATCACCTTTCATTACTTCAACTCCTTGTTCTGCGAGCCGTTTCGCCGCAGGCGAATCAGGGTTACGAGTTAAGGTGCGAATATGATACCCTTTTGGTAACAGAGCCTGGACAACAGAGCCACCCTGATTTCCGGTAGCTCCAATAACTAAAACATTATTTTTTGTTTTTGATCCCACAATTTTTCACAATATTCAGTTTATTTAAATCTATCGCCAGAAGAAAAATCTTATTTAAATATTTTTACATTAGGTTATCTTTGTTAAATAAATAGTAGCTATTAAAAAATAGATTGTGAAGTTAGGAATTATTTAATAATAATTTTCAGTCTTGTGATAGCTAATATTATTAATCTATAACAAAAAAAATTTTGTTAAAAAACCATTCAATATTCAAACATTTTAAACTAAGTCCATTAAGTTTCTATATTAAAGTTAAAACACCTAAACAATAAATTTATATAAAAGAAACTCTTAATTTGTGGTTAGAATGGGAGAATATATTCCTTATAAGGATTTGGAAAAAGTTATAGAAGATGAAAAATTAAAAGGACATAAAATAGTACTTACAGGAGGTTGTTTTGATATTATTCACCGAGGTCATTCGTATTTACTTAGAAAAGCAAAAGAACTTGGAGATATTTTAGTTGTGAATGTTGTAAATGATGAAAGAGTAAAAGAATATAAAGGACATGAAAGACCAATTATTCCTCAACTTGAAAGAGCTCAGATGGTTTCAGATATTGAATTTGTTGATTATTCCACTATTCATCCAGACACTGAGAAAGGACCAACAATAGAATTAGCCAGAAAAATCAGACCACATATCATAGTACAAAAATCTGGAAAATGGACGCTTGAAGATAGAAGATATATAAAAGAGCTTTTGGGTTATGATGTTAAGCTAAAAACTATTAGAAGAAGCCGTGCTAATACCAGCACTACTAAAATTATAGGAAAAGTAAGAGAAAACCATATAAAAAGCCCAAGATTATACCTTCGAAAATTATTTAAAATAACAAAATAAAAAATTATATAGAACTCTTGCAAGATTCACAAATTAACATGCCATGAACTCTATAAAGGACATCTGTTTGTCCGCATTCTTCACAAACTCCTTCATGCATAAAAGCCCTGTTTTTTATTTTTTTCATCCTCTTTAATTTTTCAGTTTCTTCTCTTATCTTGTTAAGCTCTTCCAGCTCAGGATAAACCTCTGGATGGAAACTTAAGATATCTTTCATGGTTATGATTCCTACAATCTCGTTTACATTAACCACAGGCAACCTTGCAAATTTCAATTTTTTCATCTTCCTTATTACTTCCTGAATTGTTGATGAGGATTTTATAGTGGCAATTTTTTTAGGGGAAATATCTATGGCTTTAATTTTGGAAAGGTCATCCCTGGATTTTTTTATCAACGCCCATAAAATATCTCTTTGATCTATAAATCCGACAAGCTTTCTTTTGTTTACGAGAAGCAGGCTGCCTACTTTTTTCCTGACCATTTTTTTGGCACAGTTGAGAAGATTTTCATCAGGCCTTACAGTTACGGGTTCGCGGGTCATTACATCCGCAACCAGCACTTTTCTCATATCTGAAGTAAAACACTTTTACTTATAAACTTTATGAGATTCTTTTCTACTACAATAATGTTTAAATAACTCTTCAGAGAGATAATATTTATGGATGATGAGAGAAGAAAAGTAGGAAAATTAGAAGGCTGGTATCTAGATAATAAAGCCAAAATAATTAATATGGCATTCTTTGTTTGCATTGAGAGTGCAATACTTTTTATGGGATCTGTAATATATTATGAAAAACATCTAAAAGGAGAATCTAATGAAGCAATTGCATATGGTATTGGAACAGCAGCTCTCATGGGGTATACGGGTTGGTTAGGAATTAAATCATACAGAAATACAAAATAAAATGACAGATAAACCAGTAGTTCTTATGCCTGAAGATATTCAGAGAATTATGGGCAAGGATGCCCAGAGAAACAACATTATGGCAGCAAGAATGGTGTCAGAAATAGTAAAGACCACGCTCGGACCAAAAGGCATGGACAAGATGCTTGTATCCCCTACAAACGACATTATAATAACAAATGACGGGGTAACAATTCTCGAGGAAATGCAGATAGAGCATCCTGCCGCAAGAATGATGGTTGAAATAGCAAAAACCCAGGAAAGCGAAGTGGGCGACGGTACGACAACAGCTGTAATGATTGCAGGCAAACTCCTGGAGAATGCGGAAAAACTTCTTGACAAGAAAATTCACCCCACTGTTATTACAAAAGGATACAGGATTGCAGCTGAAAAAAGCCAGGAAATTCTTGAAGACATTTCCTTAAAAATAACCCCTGAAGATGAGGAAATCTTAAAACAGGTTGCAATGACCGCAATGACGGGAAAAGGTGCTGAAGATTCCAGGGAAAAGTTCGCGGAAATTATTGTTCGGGCCATAAAGCAAATAGAAGACAATGGAAAAGTCAATCTTAATGATATCAAAATAGAAAAATCAAAGGGAAACGGAATCAAGGATACAGAATTAATCTCGGGAATTGTCATTGACAAGGAAAAGGTTTCATATGATATGCCGAAATCAGTTGAAAATGCCAGGATAGCACTCATTGATTTTCCCCTTGAAATAAAAAATCCTGAAATAGACACAAAAATTTCAATTACCTCCCCCGAACAGCTGCACAGCTTTATTACTCAAGAAGAAAAAGACATAAGAGACATGATAGAAAAAGTAAAGGCTTCCGGAGCGAATGTTGTATTTTGTCAGAAGGGAATTGATGACTTTGCCCAGTATTTGCTTGCCAAAGAGAGAATATATGCGTGCCGCAGGGTTTCAAGGAGTGATATGGAAAAAATTTCCAAGGCAACAGGGGGAAAAATTGTCAGCAATCTTGGTGAGTTAAACCCTTTTGAAACAGGAAACGCGCAGATAGTCGAGGAAGTAATGCATGGCGAGGACACCATGACTTACATAAGAGGATGCCAGAACCCAAAAGCCCTGACAATACTGATTCACGGGGGAACAGAGCATGTTATTGATGAGATTGAAAGAGCCATCAAGGATGGCTTGGGTGATGTTTCCTGCTCTCTCCAGTCTGGCCTGGTTGTTCCAGGGGGAGGAGCTGTAGAAACAGAAGTTGCAAGAAGACTCAGGGAGTTTGGAAATTCTTTGAGCGGAAGAGAACAACTCGCAGTAGAGGAATTTGCCTCTGCACTCGAGTTTATACCGACAACGCTGGCAGAAAACGCAGGGATAGACCCTATTGACACCCTGACTGAATTAAGATCAAGGCATGATTCAGGAGAAAGAAACTCGGGATTAAATTTGTTCACCAACAAAATTGAAAATGTCTTGGAAGCAAAAATCATTGAGCCATTAAAGATTAAAACCCAGGCAATAAGCTCAGCCTCTGAAGTTGCAATTATGATACTGAGAATAGATGATGTGATTGCTTCTTCAGGCAAAAAAATGCCTGACTCTGGAAGACCTTCTCCAGGAATGTATGATGAATTTTAAATGAAAGAAGAACTATTAACTTTTGATGAGATTTTACGGCAAGAGAGTTATGTTATTTGTGATTCTTCTTTAACTTCTATATCCGGTCCAGACTGGTACCAAGGGTGGGTTTATGATGCAAGATTTTTTTCAGAGATAAACAGAGACATTCTAGAAACAGAGATTATAGATTTAAAATCTTTCCTTGAAGTTTTAAGAAATCCCATTGTTTTTACTACAAAAGGAATTTTATATGAACTTAAAAATACGAGAGATATGATAGGAGATAAACTTAAATTCTTAAAAAAACAGGAAAATCTCGTGGGAGGAAAAAACAGAAAAAGACTTCATAGAGGAGACAACCAGAGAATACTTCTTGAACAAATCCTCGATACATTTTATGAATCCTCCAGACAATCTGAAAGATCTGTTTTCTTTCCAGGGCAAAAAATCCAATATAATGTTTTAGAAAGAATTGTTTTTGAAGTAACAAAGCATACTGATTCAAAAATTGATTTGGATGAACTTTATCCTGAAAAGAGAGCTAAACCTAAAAAAGTTCAGGATTTTCATACAGATGAAGAGATAGTTGCTTCTGCTCTTTATCTTTCTGCTGTTGATAGTAGAAAAGGTTGTATTTTAACAAGAGATTCTGATATAAGAAGAATTCTCATGAATACACTCGCTTACATGTCTCTTTCAGATGTAAAAGGGCTTTATGACATTCTTAACACAGTGAAAAAAAACAGGATAAGGATTTATTACGTCACAGAATCTGAAAGAGGATATCTTGTGTTTGATACTTCTGAATTTGACCCCTCCAGAAGAAAACTTTCCAGAGAAATTATTGATTCTATTGACGAAGAAACAAGGTTACTTGAGAATAACCTTTTTACCCGGTTATAGCATAAATTACGGCACCGACAATGACAATCGCAGCAGCAAAATTTTTCCATCTAATTTTTTCTTTCAGGAAGAAAAAAGCAAAAATGTAAATAAAAATCGGGCCGAGCATGAGGAGAAGAGTCGTGAACACAACCCCGACACTCAAATAACCATAATAAAGTAGGACCCTGTATGCCATCCATATTGCTCCTGTTGCAAATATTATCCATCTTACTTTGGTGCTTAATTTTTCGAATTTTGGCCTAAAAATAATCAAGCTTAATAAAAAAATAGAAGAACTCCTCAAAAAATAAAAGGTTACAGGGGAATAAAAATCAAGGATTAATCTTGAAATTACAAGTTCTAGAGCAAAGAAGAAACTTCCGAGAATAGTAGCAATAAAGTATTTATTAAATTCAAGGTGATGTCTTTCAATATGGGAGAATACCAGAACAAGCCCGGCAATCAGTGCGGGAACCACAACTCTTATATTCCTTTCATAGAGTCCTTCTGCAAAAAAACTAAAAACAACTGCAAGCAAAATTATGAACAATGGCTCCAAAACCCTTGCAGGCTCAAGATTGCCTACTTTTTCCCATTTGAGAGAATAAAAAAACAGGAGATTTGCAATCATTGAAAACAAAACAACAAGGAGAAATATCATAATATTTTTCAGCTGCCATGCTGCTGCGTCCAGTTTCCAGAAGAAATAAATAAGAGGCAGCATAGAAATCACAACTGCTAAAAAGGCAGCAACCTGGTAAAGTCTGATGTTTATTTTTCTCTTTCTGAGAACTATTTTCTCTAAAATAGTTGCTCCTGCAAGCGCTACTGCTCCCAAAACAGGCAAGTAATAAACCATCTAATTTAACCTCTTTTATCTGAAAAAGGAAAATATGTTTAAAAATCTTTAAGGAATCTCTAGTTTGTTAAATAAACAGTATCTGTTAAGAAACTAACAGGTGGTTAAGTTAATTGAGCTGTTTAATAGTAACTTTTGGTTTTGCTATAGCTGATATTATTAATTTATAATAAAAAACCATAAATAAGAAACCCTTAAGGCCTATATCTCCTCATTGTTTTCCATTCTATCAGGGTTTTAAGAACACCCGGAATAATGCCTGTTAAGGAAAGATTTTTATATGTCAGAATTCCATTCCACTTTCCCAGGCTTATGACCATGATTCTTGGTCTTGGTCTGTATCTGCAAAGCTTTTTCTTTTTCTCAAGTCTGCAGATATTTTTTACAACAATCTTAGCATGACATTCTGCATTTTGTGCTGTTTTCTCTTCTTTAACAGAAATAATGTCCCCAGCTACAAAGATATTACTGAATCCCCGTAGCTGGAGGTGTTGGTTAACTTTAACTTGATTTTCTTTATTTAAAAGGGAAGAAAAATTTTCTTCCATAAATTCAAAGTTGGGTGTTATTCCGGTGCATAAGAAAGCCATGTCTGTTTTTATTTTCGTTCCTTTATCTGTTGTGAAAGTTCCTTTATTTCCCTTAACAACCCTTTCACTGAAAATTATTTTCACGCCATTTTTTTCCAAGAACCCTTCAGCATATTGTCTTGCTTTTTTCGGGTTTCTTTCTATTAATTCAGGGCATGCGTGAACTATCTCGATTTTTTTGCTATTTCTCCCGTAATGCCAGATTATCTCTGCCGCCAGCTCCACACCAACAAGCCCTCCGCCGATTATTAGAATCTTCTCTGAGCTGCAGAGTTTTTCATAGCAATCCATTAGGGTGTTTGCCCTCGTAGAAACAACAAGATTTTTTTCCTTCATGGGAGAATTATAACTTGAACCAGAGGCAATTACAAGATAATCAAAATAGAGCTTTCTTTGAAAATCATTTATCGGCTTGACTATCACATTTTTTTCCGAGATTTTTTTGACTTCTCCTACAATTATTCTTGTTTTGAAGAGGTAATTTCTGTGAAGAACCTGGATTTTTTTAATATGCTCTGGCTCAAATATTGTTCTGAGCACAGAGGGAGTAAATTCAAAGTAATCTTTCGCATCTACAAGTGTCACAGAAAATTTTTCTTTCTCCAGTTTTTTGGCTGCAAGAGCTCCTGCGAATCCTCCTCCGATAATAATTATTTTTTTCATCTTAGAAATAAGAAACAAATGAATAAGATTATCTAAGAAAATAGATTTATTCTATTTAAATATATCTTTCAGACCTGAAAAATCGGATTAAACTTCTTCGTAAGTGAAACACCCCTTGATTTCTATCTCAACTTCAATGCTTTCTTCTATGTCATCTCTCTTGGCCTGCAAAAAGAAAAGTTCATCACATTCAAGAGTCTTTATCATTTTTTCCCTTTTTTGGACGTCTTCTTGAATAAGGTCTTTCATTTGATCACCCCTATTATCTGTAATAAAAAGATATTTAATTTTATCTTTGGAATCTCAAAACAAAACTCTGAAACTTTAAATTAAAACAAACTTTTGACAAACAAAACAAAATATTTTAAACCTGTTTTTCCACTTTTTAACATGGGATATAAGGTAATAGCTCCTGTTGGAGACAATCCAAAAGCTCTTTTTGTGGGAATAAAAGAATTTCCTACAGAAAAAGTTTATCTTCTTACACCCCCTGAAAACTTAAGGAGAGCAAAAGAACTGGCCAAGAAACTTGATGAATTTACAATAAAGTCAGAAATTATTGAATTAAGAGAAAACAATATTGAGGAAATGTTCTGTGTTTTTGGAGAATTATGCGCATCACATAATCCAGACGAAATTATAGTTAATATTGCAACAGGAGATCGGATGACTACATGTACTGCACTTAGCGCCAGTTTTGCAAATGGTCTCAAAGCTTTCGGAGTCAAAAATGACAAAGCAATGATGCTCCCAATAATGAAACTTTCTTATTACAATGAATTAACCGAGAATAAACTTAAAATTCTTCAGGAATTAAATCTTGAGAATTACATTTCGCTTAAGGATTTGCACAAAAAACTTGGAATGTCTATCTCTCTGCTATCCTATCACATTAACGGAAACTACAAATACAAGGGTTTAATAGAATACAGGCTTGTTACAGTTAGAGAGAGTAATAATCAGCTTTTTGTTAAACTCTCTGAAATGGGGAACCTCCTGTTAAAAGGGTACATAAGCCAAACCAAGAAAAATTAAATCATGTTCAATTAAAAAAACTGTTGAAAAAATGAAGAAAAACAAAACATGCGAAAATTGTGAGGGAAAGCTTTGCTCTAGTTGTGGTGGCTGTAGCAATTGCAAAACCTGCAAGTGCAAATAAAATAAAAGAATTTAAAGAGGAAAATGAAAAATAAAAACATAATTTTGGGAGCAATTGCAATAATTGTGGTAGTTGTGGTAATATTTATTTTTTCCGGAGGCTCTGAAGAAACAAGTACAGAAGTCACAAGCGAGCCTGTTGGAAACTGGATAAACTTTGAATTAAGAGATGTTGCAACCGGAGAGACATTCAAAATAAGTGATTTTTCAGACAAGCCTGTTTTTTTGGAAAGTTTTGCTGTATGGTGTCCTACATGCACCCGGCAGCAGAGAGAAACAAAAAAGTTTCATGAAGAAATAGGAGATTCTGTAGTTTCAATTTCCATTGATACAGATCCAAATGAGGATAAAGAAAAAATTCTTGAGCATATAGAAAGAAACGGGTTCAACTGGTATTACGCAGTTTCTCCTGTGGAGTTTACACGGTCTCTTATTGACCAGTTTGGGATTAACATAGTAAATGCTCCTTCTGCACCCATGATTCTTATATGTAATGGAGAAAAAGCCAGGCAATTGGATTCTGGAGTCAAGTCTGTAGAAAAGTTGAAAGAAGAAGTAGCTAGGGGGTGTTAGATGGTCTCTGTTCTTGTAAATTTATGGATAGCTTTTCTTGCAGGATTATTTGCACCACTTGCAGCTGTCTGTGTTTTACCTCTTTATCCGGGATTCCTTGCATATCTTTCAAATCAGTTTTCAGGTAAAGAATCAAAAAAAACATTTATCATGCTTGGATTATTAGTTGCTTTTGGAGTTATTTCATCTATGTTTTTGATTGGATTAATCTTCACAAAGCTTTTACAAACATCACTTACAAACGTCATAGGAATTATTTCTCCAATTGCTTTTGGGATTCTGGCTGTTGTCAGCTTTTTCCTTATATTTAATTTTGACTTTAGCAGACTTTTCCCTCAGTTCAAAGTTCCTGTTGCAAAGAATCCTTTGTTAAGCTCTTATGGTTTTGGATTTTTCTTCGGAGCAATAGTTTTGCCATGTAATCCAGCTTCACTCATTGTTTTGTTTGCCATAAGTACCTCGACAATTGATTTTGTCTCAAATATGTTTAATTTTGTATTCTTTGGAATCGGAATGGCTCTTCCATTACTTATATTTTCAGTGGTTTCAGCCCAGTGGTCTCAGGAAGTAATTGGGTTTTTGGCCAGAAACAAGAGAAAAATTAATTTACTGGCCGGACTTGCCATGCTCGGAATTTCCCTGTATTACCTTATATTTGTATTCAGGATTTTCGGGTGATAAAACAGTGTTAAATTTGTTTTGATGATCAAAGGTTAATTATAAAAATAAGAAAATGCTCATGTCTAAATGAAAAAAAAGAGTTCATATATAAAATACGGAATTCTCATTCTGGCAGTGGCCATAGTAATTTCAGGGATTTTCTTGTTCAGTAATCAGGAGGGAAGTGAAATTATCATATCAGAAAGCACAGATTTTGACAAAGGAGAAATAAAAATTGCACCAGACGGTACGAAATATATAATAAATCCCAATAAAATTCTTGCAGGAGGACCTCCAAAAGACGGCATACCAAGCATAGATAATCCAAAATTTGTGTCTGTAGAAGAAGCAGATAAATGGATTCAGGACAATGAACTGGTTCTTGCCATTATTTACAAAGATGTAAAGAGAGTTTATCCGTTGCAGATAATGGTCTGGCACGAAATTGTCAATGACTTTATTGCAGGAGATCCTATCTTAATAACATATTGTCCTTTGTGTGGCTCTGGAATAGCATATGAAAGGACCCTAGGTGGAGAAACAGTGGAATTTGGAACTTCGGGAAAACTCTTCAACTCAAATCTAGTAATGTATGACAGAAAAACAGATACTTATTGGCAACAGATAGATGGAAAAGCCATAGTTGGAGAATTAACCGGACAAGAATTGAAAGAAATTTCTATAGATACTGTTGTCTGGAGAGATTGGAAAGTAGCACATCCTGATTCAGAAGTTTTGAGTCAGGATACAGGGTTTAACAGAAATTATGGAAGAGATCCTTATGGAAGTTATCAAGAAGACAGTTTCTTGTTATTCCCTGTAGAAGGGAGAGATGATAGAGTCCATCCAAAAACAGTAATATTTGGAGTAGAAATTAACGATAAATTTAAAGCTTATAGAGAGGATGACTTAAAAGAAACAGGAGTGATTGAAGATGAGTTTTTCGGAGTTAACATAAGATTAGAGAGAGATGATGTAGGAATTGTAAAAATAACAAACTTAGATACAGGAGAGGAGATTGTAAAGGAAAGAGATTTCTGGTTTGCATGGTATGCCTTTCATCCAGATACAGAACTTTACTCAGGGTAATAAAAAGAATTAAAAAATAATTAAAATATGGTGAGAGGAAATGTTAAATAACCTTAACACTGAGATAATGCGTAAACTAACATTATTATTTTCATTAACAGTTCGCACAAAGCAGTAATTTAATAATATAAAATATACAGATATAAATAAAAAAGAGATGAAAAAAATCAGGGTTATTCAGTTTGGTTTAGGGGCAATGGGTAGTTACATGGCTAAAATTATCCTGGAGAAAAAAAATCTGGAACTTGTTGGAGCAATTATCAGAAGTGATGAAGATAACGGAAAAGATGTTGGCAAGCTCATCGGGTTAAATAAAAAAACAGGAATCAAAGCCTCAAATAATCCTGAAGAAGTTTTCAAAAAAGCGAAAGCAGATATAATGCTTCATGCAGCTGTGTCTTATGTCCCACAGGTCTGGGAACAGATTAAGCCGGCTGTTGTTTCAGGGATTAATGTTGTTACAATTGCTGAAGAGATGGGATATCCTTTTGTAAAATATCCTTCTTTATCAAGGGAAATGGACAAAACAGCAAAAAAACATAATGTCAGCATTCTTGGCTCTGGCATAAATCCTGGTTTTGCAATGGACTTAATGCCTTTGATTATTTCAGGAATATGTAGAGAGGTAAAATCAGTTAGAGTTACAAGAGTCATAGATTTTTCTCCTTTCGGGCCCTCAATCCAAAAAAATATCGGAATAGGAATGAATGCAAAAGAATTTAAAAATAAATTAAAGAGTAAAAAACTCCCGCTGCACATTGGACTGCCCGAATCAACTTACATGCTGGCTTCAGGACTACAATGGAAAATTGATAAACTCATGGAAAAGCGTGAGCCTGTATTAGCAAAACACTCTATTAAAGTTCCAGGGTATATGACAGTTCAAAAAGGAAAAGTAGCAGGATTTAATCATAGATGCTTTGGATTTTACAGAGGCAAAAAATTGATTGTCCTTGAAGAGCTTGGAAGAGTCGACCCTCATGAAAAATATGAAAACATAATAACAATAGAGGGAAAACCAAAATTGATTGAAATCATCAATGTTCCTCCCGGAAACATCACAACAACAAGTCATGCAGTTAATTTAATTCCTCAAGTTGTAAATGCCAGACCAGGACTATTGTCAATGCTAGATTTGCCTGTTGCCCCGGTTTTAGTAAAAAAATGAAAAGAGATGTTAAAAGAAAATATCTTCCTGAATTTGTTTACGGGGGAATGGACGGAGCAATAACAACTTTTGCAATTATCTCAGGAGTTGTCGGGGCTTCGTTAGGTTCTGCCATAGTCTTGATTCTGGGCTTTGCTAATTTGTTTGCAGACGGATTTTCCATGGCTGTTTCAAATTATTTTTCTGTAAAATCAAGAAATGAAATGCTGAAAGAACCTGAAAAAAATCCAATGAAAACAGCAACTGCTACATTTTTTTCTTTCTTTGTGATAGGACTTATTCCATTGTTTTCGTTTGTTGCTGCGGCACTTACAAAAAATCCTGGTTTAATTGAGAGTCAGTTCAGATATTCAGTTGTTCTGACTGCCCTGGCCCTGATAATTGTCGGCTGGTTTAGAGGAGTGATTACAGGAAAACACAAAATTAGATCAGCAATTCAGGCACTGGTGATAGGAGGAATTGCTGCACTGCTTGCATTCTCAGTAGGATATTTCATCAGAAGTTTAATCGGTTAACTTTATATAAGATAAACTATTTTAGTCAAAAAGAGAAGGAGATAAATTAAAAAAGAGGAAAAATGAAACTCTTTATCGATAGCGCTGATCTAGATGAGATTAAAGAAATAAACAGTTACGGAGTTCTAGACGGAATTACAACAAATCCAAGTTTAATTAAAAAAGCTGTTGAAAAACGCAGATCTAAGAAAATAAACATGGATTCTTACATAAGAGAAATTTTAAAAGAATGTAGGGGAAAACCTGTAAGCCTCGAGGTCATAGGAACCACATACGACAAAATGATAAAGGAAGCAAAAACTCTTTTCAAGAAGTTCAATCCTGTTGCTAAAAACGTTTATATAAAAATTCCTGTAAATCCTTGCATGGAACTTGAATGCGATGTAAGTTTTGATGGGATTAAAGCAATAAAGGTTCTTTCCAAGCAAGGAATTCCTATAAACTGTACATTAATTTTTACTCCAGAGCAAGCGTTGTTAGCAGCAAAAGCAGGAGCCAAGATAGTCAGCCCTTTTACAGGAAGGATGGATGATTATCTTCGGGAAATTAATAAGATAAAATTTAAGAAAGAAGATTACTTCCCTGAGAAAGGATTCAAAAAAGGAAAAAAGATTTTGGAAGATCATGGAATTGTTTCTGGAGTTGATTTAATAAGAAAATGCGTGGAAATTATTAAAAGTTCTAAATTAAAAACAGAGATCTTGGCAGCTAGCATAAGAAACACAGAACAGTTTAGAGAAGTTTCTGAAGCAGGAGCAGATATAGCAACACTTCCTTTTAATGTGATTGGAGAACTCTTGAATCATCCTAAGACTATTGAAGGTATGAAAAAATTCACTAAAGATATCGTTCCCGAATACTCGAGAGTTACCAGAAAAAAATAAGATGAAAATAAATTTGGGAAAAATTATGAAAAGAGGTAAAGCACTTTTTTTATCATATGACCAAGGATTAGAACACGGTCCTACATCTGATTTTAATGATAGAAATGTTGACCCTCTCTATATATTAGACATAGCAAAGAAAGGGGGCTTTCAGGGAATAGTATTTCAAAAAGGAATTGCTGAGAAATACAACAAAGATATAAAGAAGAGCAAGGTTCCTTTAATTTTAAAGCTTAATGGAAAGACAAAAATCTACAAGGGTGAGCCTATTTCTTCTCTGATTGCAACAGTAGACGAAGCAATAAAACTTGGAGCAAGTGCTGTCGGTTACACGATTTATATTGGAAGCGAACACGAGGCAGAGATGTTTGAAACTTTCGAGAAAATAGAGAGAAAGGCTCATGCTAAGGGAATTCCAGTTATTGCATGGATTTATCCTCGTGGAAAAAGCGTAAAAAATGATGTTTCAAGAGAAATGATTTCTTATGCAGCACGTACTGGATTGGAACTTGGAGCAGACATAGTGAAATTAAAGTATGGGGGAAATCCCAAAGATTTGGCCTGGGCTGTGAAATCTGCAGGAAGAACAAAGGTTGTTGTAGCTGGGGGAACCAAGAAAGGTGAAAAAGAATTTTTGAAACAAGTGAGGGATATTATGAAAACTAGAGCAGTTGGTTTAGCTATAGGAAGAAATGTATGGCAGCACAAAAAGCCTTTAGAAATTACCAGAAAAATAAAAAAGATTGTTTTTGCAAAATGATAATAATCAATTTCAAAAATTACAAAATAGGAAAAGACGTTCTAAAGTTAGCTAAACATATTCAGAGACATCTTCCTAAAGCAACCGTCGCTGTTCCTGCATCATATATAGGATATGTTACATTTCGTACAAAATTAACAGTTTACGCTCAACACGTAGATTATCAAGAAAAAGGAAGAAACACAGGATTTTTGATTCCAGAAGTTATCAAAAGCGCTGGAGCAAAAGGTACTTTATTGAATCATTCTGAGCATAAAATCTCTATGAAAGATATAAACAAAACTATAAAGAGATGTAACAAACTAAGATTAAGGGTAATTGCTTGTGCATCTAATTTAAGAGAAGCAGTACAATTAAAAAAACTCAAACCTTACGCAATAGCATTTGAAGACCCAAAACTTGTTGGGACAGGAAGATCTATAACGAGGTATAAAACCAACTATTTAAAGAAATTTGTTTCTCTGTTAAAAGGAACAAAAATAATTCCTTTATGTGGTGCTGGAATTGATTCTAAAGAAGATTATAAAGAAGCTTTGAAGCTTGAATGTAAAGGGGTTTTAATATCAACAATTATCATGAAATCAAAAAATTCTGAGAAATTTTTAAAGAGTTTTTCATAAAAATAAAAATGAAAAGAAGAAGCATTAAGGAAGAACTAAAACATAAAGATTTTAGAGTAACTATTTTTGGATCTTCTAGAATTAAAAGAGGAAACCCCACTTACAATCAAATAAAATTTCTTGCAAGAATGCTCGGTGAAAGAGGGATGGATATTATAACTGGCGGCGGTCCTGGTTTAATGATGGCTGCAAATGAAGGCCACAAGGCAGGAAGCAGAAAAAGCAAGATAAAAACACACTCTATTGGATTATCAATAAAACTCCCAAAAGAGCAAAAGACAAACAAGCATCTGGATATTATGAAGAAATTCTCAAGATTCTCAAACAGGCTGGACAATTTTATGCTTTTATCCAATGTAATTGTTGTTGCACCAGGAGGAGTTGGGACCCTCCTTGAATTGTTTTACGCGTGGCAGTTAATTCAGGTAAGGCAGGTATGTAACATTCCAATTATTCTTCTGGGAAAGCAGTGGCCTTCATTGATAAAATGGCTTGAAAGATATCCCTTAAAAAAAAGGTTTTTTGAAAAAAGAGATTTAAATCTCTTATTTTTAGCAAAGAATTGTAACGAAGCAATAAAAATGATAGATACAGCTTATAAAGAATTTAAGAAAGGGGATAAAAAATATTGTTTAAATTATAAAAAATATAAATTATATTAAAAAAATATAAACCACACAAAATGAGTTTGCTATTTTGGGCTATAAGCTTTGATTTTGTTGGGGTGATACTTTTAGTCGTAATAGCTCTTCTTGTTCACAAAAGGGTAAGAACAGCTCATAGAATTGATGAGAAGGTCATTAGAGAAATGAAACTTGAACAGGGTATTGGCATCATATCAATACTCTTTTTAGTCACAGGGTATGTTCTTCACCTACTGACGTTATAATTCTCG
>CAZTVG010000010.1:0-21729 GCA_964617015.1 Candidatus Woesearchaeota archaeon
TACAGAAAATGCAATCAAAATTTTTGGGTCTGTTCGCGATAAGCATTCTCGCATTCGCATTTTTGATGAGTTTTGCAAGTGCTGCTCTTACTTTTGTTCCAGATACAATCACTCAGGATGTTCTTCATGATGGAGAAAAAAGTACAACAATTAATTTTCAAGTAGATAATACAGAAACTTCACCTGTTCTGGTAGATTTTTCTTTAACTTCAAGTCCTGCTGTGGGTTCATGGACCCTTCCTTCATCAATTACAATTATTAATGGCACTTCAGAATCATTTTCAGCGACTTTTTCAGGAATACCTTCTGATTTCATTGACGCAATAACAAGTACTATAAAAGTGGAGAATTCAACTCTAGGACTTTCAGATGAGTTAACTGTAACAATTACTGTAACAGCTCCAACAGAAGTAACAACATGTAATAATGTAAAAAATCCAGGAGAGCTGAGGGTTAAAAGCATTGACTTTAATAATGAGGGAATGGGGGATACAAGGTTTGGAGATGACGATGAATGGTTCCCTCTCGATGAAGTTGAAGTTGAGATTGAAATAGAAAATAATGGGGATTTTGATGTAGATGATATTGAGGTTGAATGGGGAATATATAATACAAGGACAGACGAATTGATAATTGAATTTGAAGATGAAAAAGATTTTAATCTCAAAGATGGAAAAGATGAAATACTTACAATAAACTTTCAGCTTGAAGATGACCTTGATGTTGATTTAGAAGACTTGACAGATGGAAAAGATTACAGGTTTTATGTTACAGCGAGAGGAACCATAGATGACAGCAAAGCAGGATCTCTTGACGGAGAAGATACATGTGTTAGTGATTTTGAAACTGCTGAAGTAATTATAGAGAATGATTTTGTTGTATTAAGTGATATACAATTTCCGGAAACAGTTCAGTGTGGAGCAGATGTTCAGATTACAGCAAAAGTCTGGAACATTGGAGACGATGACCAGGACGAAGTTAAGGTTGAAGTACATAATAACGACTTAGGACTTTTC
Source organism: Candidatus Woesearchaeota archaeon (assembly GCA_964617015.1). Lineage (GTDB taxonomy): Archaea > Nanobdellota > Nanobdellia > Pacearchaeales > GW2011-AR1 > ASMP01. The sequence continues at coordinate 1,017 of CAZTVG010000010.1, forward strand.
CACAAAACAGTGGAAATTGGAGACATAGATGCTTTCGATGATGATGCATACAGCTTTAATTTTAAAGTGCCCAGTGATGCTGAAGAAAAAACCCATACCCTTGAATTTAAGGTCTTGGATGAAGATTTCGACGTTTATGAAAATGATTTCGACGACGATGAATCAAAATTCTTCCTTCCATTTAGGGTGTCTGGAGGTTGTGTGGGGGAAATAGCCGAAGTTACAATTTCCGCAACCCTTGAGTCAGAGGCAAAAGCTGGGGAAGATTTGGTAGTCAGGGCAATCATAACCAACAATGGAGATGAATTGAGCACATTCACGGTAAATGCAGCAGGATTTGTACCATGGGCAAATTCAGTATCTATTGACCAGACCACTCTTGTTCTGAATGCAGGGGAATCAAGAAATATTCTTTTCACTTTTGATGTAAGCAAAGATGCTTCAGGAAGCCAGTCATTCACAATAGAACTGGTCTCAGATGATAATCAGGTAACGACACAGCCTGTCTCTGTAACAATAGAGCCAAGGTCAAGGTTCGGAATTACAGGAAATTTGATATCTGGAGAGAATCTGCCTTGGGTGATTGGGGCACTAAACATAATCCTTGTCATAATTATTATAATTGTGGCAGTCAGAGTTGCAAGGAAATAAATTTATTTCTTAAAAATTTTCTTATAAAACCTCTCAAAATATTTGTTTTCTTTTTCAGTTTTGATTACCGCTGCCCCCAGCAAATAACCTATCAACCCACCCAAGATAACATCACTTAAGAAATGCAATCCAAGATAAACTCTGGATAAAGCCACAAGAGAAGCAAATATTATCCACACATATCTGAACCTCGGGAATTCCTTGGATAAAAAAGGAACAGCAGAAAAAACAAGCATGGTCTGGAAAGAAGGGAAGGAAAAATTCCAGACACTGTGTGCCAGGCTTTCAAAACCAGGCAAAATCGAAATTAATTCCATCTGATACGGCCTTATTCTCTGGACAGAAACTTTCAGAAGAAAACTAATTATCACAGAGACTAACATCGTGAGCCACAGGGGAAGAAGCCATTTTTTCTTATTCTTCTGCATAAACAATACTGTTAAAAAAATGAAAATTATTGAGGAACTGAAGAAAGTTATCCCTATAAAAAAATCATTTAATACCAAATTTCTTATCAAGGATATTCCCGCAACAATATCAGAATCAAGGCGAAAAACCAAGAACATGAATAGAGAAAAGATAATCCATTTAAAGACAGCCTTTCTTTCTTTCATTAAATCATAAAACTTAAATTATTTAAATACATTTCTACATGAACTTGCATGAAGAAAAAATCAAAAGAGGTTTTAGATTTAGTTTTAAGATATCTGATACTCATCCTCATAGCCATACCTAATCTGCTGATTTTTTATAAGATTTTCACGCCCCTGACAGTCTATCCTGTTCATTACTTGTTAGGGCTGTTTTTTGATGTTTCACTCTTGGCCGGAAACATTATTCTCGTAGAACAAAGAATTCCCATAGAATTAATAAAGGCGTGCATTGCCGGCTCTGCTTATTATCTCTTGCTTATCCTTAATCTCTCAACGCCAAAAATAAGATTAAAGAACAGATTTAAGATGGTTCTTATTGCTTTTGGAGCTTTTTTAATCATAAATATTCTGAGGATTTTCATACTGAGTCTGTTTGCAATATCAGGCTCTTCTCTGTTTGATATAACCCACAGGCTTTTCTGGTACCTTATTAGCACGGTATTTGTAGTGGGAATCTGGTTCGCAGAAGTAAAGTTCTTTAAGATAAGAGAGATCCCTTTCTATTCTGACCTAAAATCTCTGTATAAAAAGTCACGCATGAAGAAGTAAAATGCTGTTTGAATTATTCTACAGACTCACAGAAACTCTTCTTTCTATCATAAAAGAAATTGGTTACCTTGGAATTTTCATCGGAATGGTTATTGAAAGTTCTTTTTTTCCCTTTCCAAGCGAAGTTATACTGATTCCTGCAGGCGCCCTGGTTGCAAGGGGAGAGATGAGCTTCTTCCTTGTTTTTATTGCAGGCTTGCTCGGAAGTCTTGTGGGAGCCTGGATAAATTTCTTCCTGGCTTTATTTCTCGGGAGAAAAACCATTGACTTTTTAATATCAAGGTATGGAAAATTCCTTTTCATAAACAGAAAAAACCTCAGAAAAACAGACAATTATTTTAAAAAACACGGAGAGGTTACAACTTTTACCGGAAGGCTTATTCCCTTGGTAAGGCAGCTGATATCTCTTCCTGCAGGATTCGCAAAAATGAACTTCCTGAAATTCTCTGTTTTCACTGCCCTGGGTGCAGGTATATGGACAGCAATTTTAATTTACATAGGATATTTTTTTGGAAGCAATGTCCAGCTGTTCATGAAAGAAGTAATAGCTCTTCTCTTGATAATTTCACTCACCATCTTGCTTATCTATTACTTAATCAAAAGAAAAAACTCAGACTAGCTTATTGATTTCAACAAAACTTTCAATCATAAATCTTTCTGTTCCCTCAAGTATTTCACAATTATTTATGTTTATATTGTAGCAGGCAGGACCAAACTTTTCTATGCTTGTTTCATTTCCTGGCTGCAGTCTGACAAACATATACCTTCCACTAACATCACAGGTTGCATTTTCATCTTTTAAAACATTTATTCCGGAAATTTTATACAGGTTAATTAAGTTTGCAATAGCAATAATTCCATCTCCGCCACAGTTAAAATCTTCTGTACTGTTGATGACAAGATTATCCCTGAGATTCAGTTCTCTCTGAAAAGAAATCTCTTTAAGCTTCCTCGGATCATTTCTCAAATAGAAATTATAATCTGTTTTCTGTCCCTGGTATATTACAGGCAAAGATGTTCTATACAAAGTTAATTGGCCTTCCCTAACAGTTTCAAAATTTACACCCCTGTATTCAAAATTATTTATGGAGTTAAAAATAAACATAATAAGAAACACAGCAGCTATCAGAATTCCAACCCCTATCAGAAAATTTCTCAGGATTCTGTTTTGACTTCTGATTTGCTCTTTTTTTGCAGCCTTTTTTGCTTTCTCTTTCTGCTGTTCTTTTTTGGTTTTTTTCTGTTTTTTCCCTGCCATCATCTTATTCCAAGAATTTTAAATAAAAACTGATCAGCCAGTCCTGTTAACTCTTCTTTAACACCTTCAATATAAACACAGTTATCTTCCTGCGATATCATACTGTTATTACCCTCTTTTATAATTATAAAGTTATCTTCACAAGTTTTTATAGGAAAATCTCCTTGGCATTCCAGTCCTTCCAGGCATGCTTTTTGCACCCTCTGGGCAACCTGCCCCAAATTCACAGATATTTCTATTTCAGCATCTTCACTCTCAGAATATATGTAAAGAGGTCTTCCCTGGTAATTATTTATATCCTTTAACCCTGTGCCAATATCCTCAACCTGTTGCGGGACATTTCTGAACACAAAACTTCCAAGAACCCATAACCCATTCTGGTTGATAAACTCAAGTCCATTATAGACCACCTTATTTGAAGAATCACTTCTTGCATTACCATCTCCTCCAAAATTTCCCAAAAAATTCCCTCCCTGAAATGCAAACCCAAGGATGCTACCAAGCATGACAAAAACCAGAATAACTCCGACTATTATCTGGTTTCTTTTTCTTGTTCTTCCTCTTTCATATCTTGAAATTATTTTTCTCATGTTTTAAAATAAAATATTTGATATAAAAATGTTATCTTTAAGCTTATTTATATTTAATTGACTTATATTAACAAACTTTTCAAATCCAGATTATTCAGCTACCTTCTATCTAAACCAAAAACATGGCTCCAGCCGGGTTCTAAAAAAATAAAAAAGAAAAAGAAAAAAATAAAAATTCGGCTTATGAAACCTGAAGCTGTGCGCTTGTTGATGAAGTACCTATATACTTCATTCCTGCAGCAGTATCAACTGCCTGTGTTCTCAGATATGTTGCAGCATTTACAGTGTCTGCTGCGTCATAACCGGCAACAAGCAATGCGACCTTACCGCTTGAGTAAGCATCACCAAAGCTCTGGATCAGGAATTGTCCTGAGCCTACACCTGTTGAACCAGTAAATGAAGAACCACAAAGGGCTCCACCGACCAGGTTAGCAGCAACTGAGTTAATACAGCTTCCGCCAACAACAACTAAGTTCTTTGAACTTACAGAGCTTACTTCTGAGTCCTTAACAAGAACATCTCCGAGCGAGCCTCCAACACCAGCAACAACTCCTGGAGTTATTGTAGTGCCTATCTCTGCAAGGAATACTTCTGCAAAAGATTCAGAATTTCCTGTAGGATAATACACTTCTGCCCAGTCTTCGTCAGGATTGGTGTAATGAAGGATTCTTGGCGCAACATTATCTACAATATATGTTTCATATGTACTTGTGTCGCCCAGTTCAAGACCATTTGGTCCTCCAGTTCCTGCACTATTCACTTCACTTACATGCAATGGATTGTTTGTTGAAGCAGTATTGTCAATAGTCAAGTTAAACTCTTGTCCTGCAGCAATATCATCATCCTCATTCTCACCATCCATGAACAACCACCACTTAGTAACGTTATGACCTTCAACACCACTAACACCAAAGTCAATACCTCCGTTTGCAGTAGAGTTATCTCCTTCGAAAGGAAGATATATTCTCAAACCTCCTCTTGTGTAGATGGTATTAAAGTTAACATTTGTTCCTGCTGTAATCACAACATTTTCGTCTGTACTATTTTTAACAATTGTTCCTATATTTAGAGTAACTAAGCCAATATCACAACTGTCTGTATCAATCTTTTCAGTACAAACTTCTACCCAGCCAGTACCGTCATGCTTGTCAATAGTAGTTTCGTTTCTGCCATCTGTTGTATCCTCAGTAATCCTAGCTCTTAGCAAATAAGATTCTGCTTCTGCGGTGATTGCATAAGATGCTACAAACCATTCGTGGTAATCGAGTGAATTTAATTTCTCACGGAAAGTAAGCGAACTAGTATTTGAAGTAGCTAGTCTTTCATCAGTATCTTTTCCGATTCCAACAAAGTCTCCGCTAGAGCTTGTATCTGAAAACAATAGGTTAAAACTAACTGTTCCGTCTTTGATAGGAACCACTAGCTCAATACTATTATCTCCATCAGTCGTAACAGTTACTTTTTCTTCTGTTGGTCTGACAAAATCACTCATGGTGAATTTAACTCCACCAAATCCAGGCATTTCAAGTTCTGTTTCAGGAGAAATGAATTCTTCATCATCTGTTATCCATTGTATGACTATCTTATCAATTTTTTCTGCTCCACTGGAAGGAGTTCCTTTAAGTACAAATGCCTTTACTCCCTGAAGAGTATCGTCATTGAGCCTTATATCTGCACCAGTTGTTAATTCTAACTTACCTGAACCAATACTAAACTCCACGGTCTTGATTCCTCCCTGATAATCCTGTGTGAGGATTTCTCTTACACCTATATAAGCATCATCAGCCAGCCTGAATGTCTCTCCAGCTGCAAGAGCGTTTGTTACTTGTCCATTAACATTGAACTTTACAGTTGTACCGCCAATAAATTCAAGTGAAACAGAATACGTTGTAGTGCCTACACTAACACTAATTGTTTCTCCTTCATTAACACTACTGGTAACTGCAGAATCAAGCAAGGTAAGTTTACCAAAATTTGATGTAAGTGTACCATTTTTTAAATCAGATACATAGAAACTTTTTCCGAACAAAGTCAGGTCACTTCCTTCTATATCTTCTGCATCACCACTACTAGTTATATCTGTTTCAGCATCCTGGGTAAAGTCAAGGGTATAGTTCAGAACAAAAGTACTTGAAGTAAGCTTAAATCCAACAACAGGTGTTCTTTCAGTCAACCCAACAAGTGTCTCATAGTCAGAATCTCTGAAATGAGTAAGTACAGGATCACCAAGTACTATCTTTTGCTCGTAATCAAACTCATCATTGTCATCAGCTATGTATGTGCCGTCTGCAAGAAGAGTTGTTAAGTCATCATCATCAACACTTCCTGTAAAAACGCTCCAGTTATTTCCAAGATTCAGATTATCGCTTGCTTTAGCCAATATAACACTGTCTCCTCCTGATGTTGTGGTAGTTGTACCACTACCTCCAGCCATGAAGGACTGAAGATTAGCTTGGATATTTCCTGCCTGAACAAGATCAAGAGCAGAAACTCCTGCTCCTGTACCATAGACAACAGCTACGTCTGCACTACCTCCAACAACAAAAGGTGCCGGATAGTTTGCAGCAGCAGCGACTCCTGCAGTAAAACCAACCATTAATGCGCTGGTCGCTATTGCAGAAATTTTTCTAAAATTAAATCTCATATTTATTTTTCTTTTCAACCTCCTTTCAACTCTATAAAGAGTTGCCAAGGACAACTTTCACTAACATGGCAGTTATAGGGTAAACCACCGTGTCGTGTGAACATGATTTTGTTTTTATTCTTAAATCGACCACGCTTGGACGATTTCCTTTTTATTATCCCCTATTAGAACACCTCGGTCCTGGCGTCGGTGTAATAGTAAAAATCAATTTTTCTTTAAAAAGCTTACTGTCTTGTTTTCTCAGAATCCCTAAAAAAGGCTTTTTTGATGGTTTTATTTATAAAGCTTTTGGTGTTACTATGATATTAATACACACCTCAAATTTTACCATAACGAAAGGTTTATTAACATATATTACTTTTTTATCCATATATAGTAAACTTAAATATATATCTTAAAAATATATAATCCAGATATATAAAAGAAAATAACATATATTGTATCCGACGATAAAAATAAACTAAATAAAGGAAGTTGAAGGTCAAGAAACCATAGGTGTATTACATGGCAAAAAGCAAAATAAGAGAAATAACAATCTCCCAATCCAGGGGAGCTTTTTCTATTTTCAGAGGCCAGGGAATTTCCAAGAAAGATTATGATTTTGAAGGCTTGGCTTCCCTCAGGCATCTCCTGAGCAATGAAAAAGCAAGAATTCTGCATGTTGTAAAAACCCAAGATCCGGGTTCAATCTATGATTTGGCCAAGAAATTGGGAAGGAGTTTTAAATCTGTGAGTGATGATATAAAGCTCCTGGAAAGATTTGGATTTATAGAATTTGTGGAAGAAAAGACAAAAAACAGGATAAGGCACAAGCCGGAAATCGTTGTTGATACAATTACCATACATATTAAGGTTTAATTGTTCTGTTGAAAAACTATGGTTGTTTGTCTTTTAACCTTACAATAAACTAATCAACTAAATAACTATTATAAGCACACAATTAACCTAATTCGCTTACTTTTAACAAATCCTGATTATATTTAACAAAATCAGTTCAATCATAAACCCTAAATGAGACTTCTATAGAATCCGAGCCCTTTGTAAAATCCTGCAGAGAGCCTTTATAGCTGTTGGTTGCATTCCCTTCCTTAAAAACCAGGATTTCTTCTTCATTTACACTGATTACTAATTCATAGCCTTTAACAGGTCTGTCCTGCCCTGTTTTCCAGCTTTCATCTGCAATCTCTTTCAGAGTGGAATTCAAGACATCGCATGCTTCTCTCTCATCCAGGCAAATGAATTTATTATCGCACTCAAAAATAAGCTTCTGAACAGAGAGATACTCTGAATTGTCCTTGCAGTCAGTAGTGTACTGCAAAAATCCCTGAATAAAACTATTAACCTCATAGCTTTCTACACTCTGTTTTTGGCCGTCTCTCAGGGAAAAACCAAAGAAGAAAAGCAGAATGACAGATACAATAATTATTATCAATGCAAAACCCACCATTTCCTCCTGTGCTCTTTTGTATAATTTGTGTACCATTAATTGTTAGGAACCTCAACCATCATAAATCACAATAATTTTTGCCAGTTCACATTTGTCATAAATGCCTTCATCAGATTTTTCTTTCCTGCATAAAGAGACAAAATTTGAAACCCCTGTCCCTGAACTGCTTGGGAGGATTTCTATTTTATTGCATTCAGGATAATTTTCATAAGTGCATACAGCATTTCCTGCCGGATAAATCTTTTTTATTTCTATGCCTGAAACCCCCCAGAAGTCAGAATATTTTCCTATATGATCTCTTAAAACCATGGCTTTGTCAGAATCAATGCAGTTAACCCGCGTTCCGCGGAAAGCCTCTCCGCACGAAAACTCCGGGGAGTTTGAAAGTTTTGAAACCAAAAGCATAGCATTTTTCTCTTCAAGCAGAGCTGCTGAACCTCTTAAATCAGAAAGTACAATCACAAGCACAATCATTCCAACCAGAACAAAGAACAGGGTAACAGCTATCAGCATAAACGCCATCTGCTGAACCTTCATCTGCGCTTTACTTTGGCCAAGCATGGACGAAGTAGCTAAAATCTTTGATTTTTGACTTTTTGTTTTCATTTTTGTTCTTTTTTAAAGGAAGGGTTGATAAGGAGAATATTGGTTCTCTTCATCACCATAATTTACACTCTGCAAGATTGTTTTCTCTTTCTATATCATCAACAATACTTCTGACTGTTAAAAGTTCTGCAGAACTTTTAATGCTGCTCACAAAACTTCCAAAAGCAAGAAGATTTACTTCTGGAAGACATCCCTGGCTTGAGAGAAAAGTTGCCTTGTCATCATACAGCGAGGAAAGCTCTTCTGCTCTCTGCATAATTCTCTCTATTTGGCATTCATAAATATCTTTGTCTGAAAAAACAGCAGCATACATCAGAGCATCTGTTTCATAATACACTATCTGATTTCTTTTTTCAACAGACCTTATGTTTTCATTAACACTGATATCACACCCACTGCCGCCTTTAAAACAGATTTTTATGCTATTGCCAGGGCAATTCTCGGTGAAAAGGTTTTCCTGGTTTAAATCTGAAATTTCTTCATTTATTCTCTCAGGGGCATCAAGGAAACAGTAATCTTTTTTTGCAGAAGTCAGATATATCATGTCAGCAATTTTAAACGGAAACCTGAAAGGCTTGGAAAAAAGGAAGAAATTTTTCCCTTCTGTAATATCCTCTGAAAAAATATATTTGTTAGAAAATCCAACCTCTTTACCTGTTTCAGGCCATTTGTTGAAACTTTTTTGAGATACCTCTATTGTTTGCCTTCCAAAATTCCCTGCAGGACTGCATCTATTGTGGATTCTTGTTTCCACAGGCATCTTTAAGAGAGTTGTTTTTCCTTCTTCAAATCCTGTTTCAAGAGGATTTAAAAGAACAGAAATCTCTTTACCTGTTATCGCGCTTGTTGTCTGCTCTCCTGTCTTGATAACTCTTACAGATGCGTAAATTGCAATAAACAAAATAAACGCCCCGACAATGATCGCAAAAAGCCATGCAAAAGATATCTGAAATTGGGCTTTTTGATTTTTTTTCAAAAAATTGAAGCTAAAAAATTTTTGATTTTTTTGCCTTTTCATTTTTATCTTGTTATTGTAACCAAAGCATCATCAAATTCCTTTACCAAAGTTAATTCTGCTTTTCCGTTTGTGTTTTGAATGCAAAAAGGATTTTCATACCGCGTGATTTCAATAAGGTCAATATTTTTTATCTCTCTTGAGCCAAGCTCTGAAGAGCCAAAAGGATAAAATACCATATTCTCACTTCCAAAATAATTTCTTTTTAATTCATCGTAAAAATGTGATTTACTACCTTTTTTTTCGTTAGAAACAGAGAAATCCACGAAACAAACATATTCTATTTTTGAGGGCAGGAAATACTCCTGTTCTTGAGAGCTTTGCGCACTTTTCCATACCCTGTCAATATCTGCCTGCAAATCATTTACAAATCTTGCTGTCTTTGCAGAATCACTTATCCCGAGAAATGTTTTAATGGCATAAAAAGCAAATACCAGGAAGATGACTATCAGGATTATGGAAAATATCATTCCAAAAGACAACTTTAGCTGGCCTCTCTTTGTATGAGCTTTCACACTCTTTTTCATACCCTAATATCTGAAAATAACTTTATTAATTTAATGTTCAAATTTGTGGAGTGTTAAGTAAGAAATTACAGATTAAGTTAGACAGCTTTTTTCGTTAACAATATTAACTGATTACACAGCTAAAATAGATTTATTAATTTAATGTTAATTTTCTCCAAGATTACAAATCCAAAAAAAGAAAGTTTTTTAAAGAGAAAGACGTTGCCAAGAATATGAGTCTTGACAAAATAGTTCATGGAATCGGAAATTTTACGAGGACAGTAGCAGTCAGCGGTCTTTTAGGATTGGGTATTTTAGGTGCAGGTTCTGTGCCAGCTTATGCTCAGCAAAAAGTAAAATATGCTTCTAATATAAAGACAAATTATATTCAATGCAGGCAATCCGCGAATGAAAGTGAAGGAGGTTTGCCTTCAGAAGCTTTATCCGTACTTGGAGTACTTCTTGGATCATCTAAAGATTCTGGTGACCAAAGAACAGGGGCTGTACTTTCAACTTTAGGAGCAATGAAGCATCAAAAAGAAGTTGCCATGAAAGGAAGATCTGAGATAAATATCAATCAGAGCGTGCAAGGGGAATCAGAAAGCGGAAAATTGGAAAGATTTCTTCCAGCCCCCGGATGTAAATGGGCAAATCCTGGAGGTTCAAATGATTTTACTGTAAAAGTAGATATTGGGAATGCTTTTGTGGCAAATTATTGGAGAGATAAGAATTATGATAAACGTCCAAGTCTTGATGAATATGAAGGAATAAAAGACAGGTTTTATGATAATGAGAACATAATTTTAGCACTTCATGACCAGGCAGGTCAAGGAATTACTGAAGATCTAAAATTGGAAGTTTATGATCCTAATGGAAAGAGAGTTTTTAAAAAATATGTAGTTGGTGGTAAAAGCACAAGCTTTACGATAAAGCCGGCTCTAAAGCCAGGGGGTTCAAAACATTATAGACTTGACTGGTCTAAAAAGAATGGGGGCCCTGGATATTACACGATCGTATGGCGTTCTCAGGGAATAATTGAAATGAAAAAATTTGAAATTGTTCCAGCTTCAGAAAGGCTGGAAAAGCAGTAGGCAGAAAAAAGGCAAGAAGAAATAAAATTCTAATTTATTTTCTTGAGGTTAAGAATTTTTATATACTTTTAATAACAAAAATATTTTAACAAAATGATTACCAATAATGCTGCAAAAATCTCATTAATTCATTTCTTTAAAATCAATTAAATCTGGAAAGGTCTTGCAATTATGCTGCATTGGTTTGGGAAAGGACGGTTTCCGAATTTGTCTTCACACTTAATGTAGAAGTTTTTTTCAGGGTCCCAGTCTACAGAATGCGTTTCATCATCAAGGGTGCTCATTTTTATTCCGTCTTCAAACAGGTAACTGCAGTCAACATTGTCGTACACGCAGGATGCTTCCTCATCTGTGATTATTTTTAATTTATTTTCCTCATGGAATATTCTGACAATAACCGGAGCATCAGAGTCTGATTCAACACTGAAGCTGATTATTTTATTATCGGCATTTCCCCCTAAATCCACACACCTTATATGATAGGTGTAAGAACCTTCTGGCAAGGAAAGGTCCTGGGAATGCTGGTTAGTGTTGTCTGTTTCAAAGAATTTTATAAAGCTGTCTTCTTCTCCTGTATCACTAAAGTAGCAGGTTGCTTTTCCTTCACTGAATCCTGCAGATGTTTTTGCTTCAAGAGTTACCTTTATTATGTCTGTTGAATCCTTTATTGTTTCATTTGGTTCTGTAGAATCTATTACCAATGGTCTTGTTCCTACCAAAGTGAATTTATGAGATTCTGTATTTGTATTCCTGTCATTTTCCCTGTCTGCTGCAAGGTGAGGCTGATCCTTGCACCTGAAATAAAAGTTATTATCAGTTCTGTCCTTAAGTCCTGTAAGAGTTGTTGAGCATTGGTAAAGCATCTGTGCATTCATTTCAAGAACATTTGTAGAACAGGACATCTGGTTTTCCATATTCTGATAACTCTGGTCAATTTTGCTCCACCTGCATTCTGATGGCTCATTCACGTAAACCTGCAAATCAACAGAAGTCTGGTTGAATGATATTGGCATATTATTAAAGATACTTGTGGATACTATCAAAGGCGGTGTTGTGTCAGGCCCTTCGTCTACGCAGAATCTGAACACAAAGTTTGCAACATTTGAGTTTCCGTTCGCATCCTGGCATCTTGCATACAATTCAAATTCTCCATTGTTCTCTAAAGTTATATTTTCTGCTGCAAGCGCCTCAGGACTTGGGAGGCTCATTGTCTGGGAGTGATTGTATTTGATGGTTGAGCTCCCTCCGAAGAAGAAATTCATTTCATCAAAATTAGATTTTCTTAAAGGGTCAATCTTGCATTTTGAAGGTTCTGATAACTTTGGATCTTTATTCCATGTTGTGATTCCAAATCTTAAAGGTGTGAAAGGTTTTACACACCCATTTGAACCTTCTTCTACAATTCTTACTCCTCTGTCAGGAGGAGAAATAGTGTTGTCTGGAATATACTTGTAATCTATTGTCAGGGTTTCTTCCCATGGCTGAATTACTGGAGGATTTACATCTCCGCGATTGACCCAGTCGCAAAGTTCTTTACCTGTTCCCGGATTTAATAATTCACACGCCTGTCCAAGGCTTTTGCATCTGTACTCTGTGCACGGGAAATCTTCTTCATTGCACTTTTCACAATCTTTTCCCCCTGTCGGAGCATCCCAGGGAAAACATGAGTATGAAGCAACTTCAAATTTTGTTTTTTTGAAAGAAAAGGCAAAAATAAAGAATGCAACAGCAGCTCCTATTCCTGTTGCAGCCAAAGGTCCTAGACTGGCAAGACTAACTCCAAATATACCTTTTTCTGTAAATAATTTTGCTGCTATGAATCCTAGAGAAACAGCATTTGCAGCAGCAGCACCAGCCTCTGGAGCAAATGTTCCTACAACCAATCTTGTAACACCATAAATACCAGCCACAATAGCAGCATCTTTGATTATTACTCCGACAGGAGAAGCAAAAAACCCTGTTGGTATACATTTATCATCAACACATTTTTCATTTGGTTTGCATGTAGTTTCTTTAGGTCCACAGGTTGTTGGTTTTGTGTCATCTGTGCCTTCAGGAACAGTAGTTTTTTCATCCCTTTCTCTAAGAATTCTAAAAAAATCAGGAGTTCTTCTTAAAATCTCTTCCACATTAGTTGGAACTTGTGTTGTTGATTTCTGTTCAGGAATTTTTGTAGTTGTTGGTGTTGGAGTAACTTCACAATTTTCCGGATAAAAAGCACCAGAATTTAATTTCCGGGTACCACTCCCACCAGTACATATCCAAATACCTTCACTATTTTTTTTACTTCCTCCAGCAAACTTAATACACCAATCATTAGAATATCCATAAGTATCAACATAAATTTTGCTTACTGTGTGTTCATTCCTACCTAGGTCTTTTATTTTACACTGTTCCCCTTGTGCACTAACAACCTGAAACTGGCTTCCTAAAACATATGAAAATGCAATTGTGCTTGCTATTAAAAGAATTATCTGGCTTACTGCCAATCCACCTCTATGACTTTTTGAAAAAAAGTTATTTCTTTTTTTTGTTTTTCTCATTTTATTAAATCAAATTTGTATGTGTTAATCATATTATCATTAAGATACCATGCAGCAGCAAGCCCGAGCGTTGCTATTCCTTTTCCTGTTTTTCTAATAATATTTTCAAGTGTCATCACATCATTGACAAGGAATTTTGCCCTCAAAATTTAATTCTGTTAAATAATTAAACCAGTAACAACTATTGAAATTGTTACCACTTCTTCTCAACTCTTGTTTGATTTGCGTTATCAACATTTTTTCATAAAGTTCCATCTAATTTTTCTCCAAGGGTTCTATTTTTACAGCGCTTCCATCGTGAAATCCTTCAACTCCGATGTAATTTGTACTGCTTCCGCAGTCTCCTAATGCAATGCATATATTATTTCTCTCTTCTTCCCAGTCATCATCAAGGCATTCACAGTTTTCTTTGCAATCCCAGCCAGAGCCAAGCAATGGTTTTTTCTCAAATCTTACCACACAATCCTCGCTTGCGATTAAACACAATTCCTCAGCCTCTCCTTCCGCATTCCAGAAATCAAATCCAGGAGCATTAAGAGGCAGGCATGAAGCACCATCGCTTCTCTTATCACCTTTTTTTATTTGAACAAGCTCCCCATCCTCATCAACAACTAAAGGCATTCCTTCTTCACTTTTAAGAATGCTTTCTCCTTCTAGCCACTGACAGTCTCTCTTATCAGTATTTTCACAATCTACCTGATTATCCTGAATAACACAATCCCTCCAAAGATTTACCCTGCATGCAGCAGTCTTAAAACCACCAATATCATCTTCAAGACAAACTTGTTGTCTGAATGCAGAACAAGCCTCAATAGTGACCTCTGCATTATAACACACAGCTCTAAAATATTCACTGCCAGGCAAGTTTTCATCTATTCCAGAAGAGTCTGCACACCATGTCTCTCCGTGCTGAAATGTCTTGCCTTTATATTCACAGCTTAAGTCAGCACAAACAAAATCACCTACCTTAGGCCTTACTGTCTGTGTGTTTCCTCTTTCAAAAGCCTTGCAGGTGCTTCCAAGCAAATAATTGCAGTTTCCGCATGAAGAAGAGCCTGCATTACCTGAATCAGGATTGCAGCTCTCACCTATTTCCTTGATTTCTGACCAGTATTCCTTACTTTTTATTTTTGAGGCATCATAAATATTTGCAAGGTTCCCGCAGCTATCCACAAAATAAACCTTGTCCTTATCTTCAACACATGTTGTTTTTTCAGTAGGTCCGCAGTTAGTTCCAAGGGTTTCTGCAGAGCACAAAAATCCCTCGTGGAACTCTATATTGGTTTCTTCAGAAGAGCCTGCTTTTAAATCAAGGCATTCTTTTTTTGTCAAAAGTCTACAGGTTCTCTCTGATTCTGTGTCAAGAACACAGGCTCCTTTTACTTTAGGACTTGCACTTGCAATGCATTCAACTTCGCTCCTGATATCTGACCTAAAGTTTGTTTCCAGACCAAAGTCAGAAGAAAGTTTTTTACATCTTGTCTGTGTGACAAAAGCCGCCTGGTCTCCAACCAAGCAACATCCCAACTGGCACTGAAAAATATCTTCAGAATCTGTTACATTCCATACACCATTACTATCTTCACAAACCCTTTCAGGAGTATTTTCCAGGCATGTTCCTTCCTGGCTGTCTATACATGTTCCCAACCTGCAATAGGAAGTAGCTTCACACGAGGTAGGAGCACTCCTGAAATTATCATTACATTCTGCAGGAGGTGAATCCTGGCACCATGCACCACCCACAGTCCTTTCACAACACCTTGTGGCTTCTCCGACAGCAACAACATTGTTTGTGTTTATCAATAATAAAAATAAAATTCCCACTGCTAAGCCAAAACTTGCTAAGATGAAATTTTTTTTGTTTAACCTCATTTAAATTGCTACCCCTTCTACACCATAACCTTGCGGCAATGCACTACTTCTTGATGCAAACTGGAATTTATTTTCATTGTTTCTGTCTGTCAATATATAAATTGTCGAGCCATCTGCCTGTTTCTTTTTTTCAACCTTCAAATCCTTGTAATATGTCATGTAAATAGTTGTTTCAGCATCTCCGTAAGTCGTTTCCCAGTCAATTATACTATTGGTTATACCTACCAATTCATAAAGATTATTGTTCAGAACTATATTAAAAGAATCATGTCTCTCTGTTTCAGCCTTTGTCACAGTTAGCACATAATCAAAGCTTGAAACCACTCTTTTCGGAAGCAGTTCAACTCTTGTTTTTCCCTGCTCCAGATTCACGTTATAGTTTCTTCTTGTATAGCTTTCCTCGA
Organism: Candidatus Woesearchaeota archaeon; assembly: GCA_964617015.1. Taxonomy (GTDB): domain Archaea; phylum Nanobdellota; class Nanobdellia; order Pacearchaeales; family GW2011-AR1; genus ASMP01. The sequence goes on from CAZTVG010000010.1 coordinate 16,846, forward strand.
GTTCATTAAAGCAGTTAATCACATCCTCTTTTATCTCATTCTCGATTTCAGATTCAATATGGCTTTTTAGTAATGGCTGCTGCACAACACAGGTTCTGTAGTATTCATCTGTATAACAAAGGTATTCTATCCTGTTATCCTGGTAAAGAATATAGTTCTCTGGATTTATGCTTCCTCCCTGTGAAGAAACTATTTCCACAGTTTCTTCAATCTTGTCTTCAAGACAGAACTGGATGAATCCTCTAGGATTTTTTTCATCAAATTCGGCAGTTATTTCTGTTGGGGCATTTAGAAAATAAATCAAAATAGCTATGCCAACAATCACCAGGGCAATGATTATAAAAATAGTCACCTGTCCCCGGGAATTTTTCGGAAAATGTATTTTCAGCCTCTTTTTTTCTGCCAGCTCAACCATTCTCTTTCCAGGAGATTATTATTTATAAATCTTGGGAAAATTAGCGTCAATCTTCAACTCAGACCAGCATTCGTTATTAATTCAAACATTTGTCTCATGCTAATCTTCTACTCGAGCCGAAACTCATTATTAATTATTTTAAATGCTTTCGTTTCAATCCTCGGTTTCAACTCTCGGAGCAAGAAGAAAAGAAAGTTCCATGAAATCATTTTTGAAATCCACTCTCAAGGGATGATCATTTGCAAATTTTAAAATTGTTTTGTCAGAAAGTTTTGCTGCCTTGATGAATTTCTGCAAATATTCAAGGCTGTATCTTGATTTGCAGTTTTCTGCATCTATTTTTGCCTCATCTCCTGAAAACTCAGACATTGCCGAATTCAGGCCGGTTGCCTCAATAATAAACTTTCCGTCATTGACAACAAAAGAGCAGGCATCTGCAACAACCAAGCAGTCTTCAATTGAATCTATAAAATCTGAGGAGTTTAACTCAACACTGGAACTAAATTCAAGTTCAGGCATTTCCTTTTCTTCAGATTCAATTTCAATAAGGCTCAAATTAAAATTCCTTTTGATTCTGTCCTGAATAAGTATGTTCAGAAGGTTATCTTTTTTTTCCATAATAATAGAACTTCCTGACCCGCTTCTCCTTAAAATCCTTTTCAGATTATCCAGATTCACGCCAAGAACTTCCTCGCCGGATTCAAACTGGGAAAAAGAACTCCTCGGCAACATGAATTTAACCAAAGAAACATTTGCAGGGTCCATGGCAGTTATACTTAACCCCGATTCGTTGAATTTTATTCTTACTTCTGTAACAAGATCTGAAATAATTTCAATTATTCTGCATAAAATCAACGGATTTTCCAGTTTAACCAGCATCTTTAAAAAAAACACATTCTACTTTTAAGTATTGTTATTATCTAGTATAGAGTAATTATATAAATCTTTCACTCTCTGATTTTGATATGGAAAATCAGAACCTTAAGGAACAAAGAATCAAAAAAATAACACACCTTTACTATTCAAGAAAAGACATACAGAAAGCTCTTTTCCAGTTTTCCGAAAACAGGGAAGTTGTTCCGAGATATTTTGAAGGTTTTGGGAAGCGTCCAGACGCCCTTCAATATAAGGGGGATATTTTTGAGCTTGTCAAGAAAGGAGCAACATCTTTTCATTGCTCTGAAGAACTCTGGGAGGATTCTTTGAAAATTTCCACAGATATGAATCCAAAACAGTTGGATGATTCAAGAGTTGGATGGGACCTTCTGCTTGATATAGATTCCAAATACCTGGATTACAGTAAAATTCTTGTAGAATTAATTATTAAGGTATTGAAGTTTTATAATATAAAAAATTTCGGAATAAAGTTTTCAGGAAGCAAGGGCTTTCATATCCTTCTGCCATGGAAAGTTTTTCCCAAGGAAATTAATCAGGTCAGAGTTTCAGAAATGTTTCCGGAATGGCCGAGAATTCTGACACAGTTTATTGCACATGTAACAAAACCAAAATTAATAGAAAGAATTAATGATACATTAGAAGATAAAAAATATGGGCATATTAAAAAATATATAAGAAGAGATGAAATGAAGTCTATTAATTTCATACAGAATTCAAGGAAGATTACCACCGAGGTAACAAAAAAAGGACAAGTATCTTATGATAAATTTGAACGTATAGAAAAAGAAAGAGAAGAATCAGATTTCATAAAAAAAGTCATGCCTGATCTGATTCTTGTTTCACCTAGGCATTTATTCAGAATGCCCTATTCTCTTCATGAAAAAACAGCTCTGGCAAGCATAGTTTTGAAGCCGGAAGAAATAATGGATTTTCAGCCAAAAGATGCAGACCCCCTCAAAGCAAAGATAAAAAATTTCATGCCTGAAGCAGAAGAAGGAGAGGCAACAAAACTTTTGAGAGAAGCTCTGGACTGGCATAAAAACCAGCATCCTGAAGAGAAACAATGGAAAACCAGTGCCAAAAAGTATATTGATTTTAAGCCTGTGAAATTATCAGAGCTCTCAGAAGAAAATATTCCCCCGGCAATTAAAAAAATTTTACAGGGTATGAAAGACGGAAGGAAAAGGGCTTTGTTCATTCTGATAAATCTCTTTAGGTCAGTAGGAATTGAAAAAGATGAATTAGAAAAGAGGATTTATGCCTGGAACGAAAGAAATGAAATTCCTCTAAAAACAGGATACATCAAGAGCCAGCTTTCATGGAGTTACAGAAACAAAATAATACTTCCCCCTAATTATGACAAGGATTACTATAAAGGCATAGGAATAATTCCGACTGAGGAAGAAATTCGCTATAAAAATCCTGCAAACTATATAATAAAAAAGACTTTACAAAAAACTTCAAAAAACCGGAAAAAGAAATAAATCAAAGATAATTTTAAAAACAAGCATTGGCTTTAGATAACATGAAAAAAAAGATTCTGTTGGGTGTGTTTGTTATTTTTTTAATTCTGACAACTTTTTCCTTTCTGTATGCACAAACAAGTCCTGAGGAAGAGCAGGAAAAAGTAGATAATGCTTATTCATGCCTCGAGGATAAAGTAGATGGAAAATGTTCTTCTCTTTCCACAGAGGAAAAAATTTTCTCTCTTTTGGCGATTGACGAATGCCAGGCAGATGTTATTGCAGATTCCTCTGGTGACGGAGAGTGCTGGCCTGACCCTGCCTGCAGGGTGAAGACAACTGCCCAGGCAATTTTGGCTTTGGACAATACAGGGGTTAACACAGACAAGGCGGAGACATGGCTTCTCTCCCAGAATAAAACACCAACAGAACTTAATTGGTTTCTCGAGATTGAAAGTTCTGAAGCAACTACATGTTCGATAGATTACTCCGGATTGTCATTCACAGTAAACATAGGGGCAGATAAAAAAATAAGCAATAATGCCGGAAGCTGTCTGACTCTGGCACAGGATGATTACTGGCTCAGAGTTTCTCCTTCCTGTTTTGATGAGGAATTTGAAGTCTCGTGTGATGAGAGTTTTTTAACAACTCTTTTATTCAGGAAATCAACTTCTCCAACAATTCACGTCCTGCAGGAATCTTCTTCTGCCGCGTCAGGAGGAACAACAACTGAAAAAGTTGAATCTTCATGTTTTGCAGAAGGCAATTCCTGTAATTATGAAGGAAGCCTGTGGGCTGCTCTTGTCCTGGATTCCCTTGGAGAAGATATTTCATCTTATCTTCCTTATATTGTAACTCTTTCAGAAGATAATGACAGATTCCTCCCGGATTCTTTCCTTTATTTTATTACCGCAGATACCCAATACAGGACTTCTTTGCTTTCAAAACAAAAAAGCAATAAATGGTGGGTTGAGTCAGGAGACAAGTTTTATGACACCGCTCTTGCTCTTTATCCTTTCCAGCAGGAGAGTATTCTGGAAAAAACCAACTCCAAAGAATGGCTCCTGGATGTTCAGGATTCAAACAGCTGCTGGGAGAACAATGTAAGAAATACCGCTTTTATTTTAGCTTCAGTATGGCCTAAAACTTTTGATAAAGGAACAGCAGGAGGGGGTGTGCCTGATTGTGAAGATGCGGGATTCTTCTGCGTGTCAACAGGAAGATGTGAAGGAGACATTCTTTCAGAATATGATTGCCCTGCATTATTCAGGTGCTGTAATCAGGAGCCAGCACAAACTACATGTGCTGAGTCAGGAGGAGCAATCTGTTCCTCAGGGGAAGTATGCAGGGGGGGAAATATAATAAGCACGCCTGATTTAAGTTTAGGAGAAGATTGTTGTGTGGGAGGTTTTTGTGAGAGTGTCACGCAGGAGCCTGCAGAGTGTGAGCTAAATGCAGGTGTCTGCAGAACTTACGGATGTGATGATAATGAAGAAGAAGCATTTTATTCCTGCGAATTTAGCGGAGACACATGCTGCATTCAAAAAACAGAAGGAAAAAGTTTCTTCTGGATATGGGCTTTGATGATTTTAATTGTACTTGTTGTTGTAGGAATAATTTTCAGAGACACCCTCAGAGATTACTGGCTTAGAATGAAATCTGGATTTGGAAGGTCCAGCAGGCCAGGAAGAGGCCCAGGACCAAGACCTAGGGGACCTCCGCCATCATATCACAGGCCTCATTTAGGAAGACATATTCCCGAGAGGAGAATTCTGCTTCCCGCACTGCAACAACCAAGAAGACATGCAGGAAAACCTGTAAAATCAAGGGCACAGAAAGAGCTTGATGATGTTCTTAATAAACTGAAAGGAATAGGTAAGTAATTTCGATGAAATAAACTTTATTAACCTGTTTTTTCTTAATTGTTTATGTTTGCTGATATTGGAAAAGATAATGGTGGAATGTGTTATGTTAACACCTTTTCAGAATTAAAGTTTTTAAAAATTATATCACTGTCTATTTTTTTAGCTATTTTGATATTTCCTTTAACATCCGCGGTTGAGTTTCAGCTAAAGGAAGTTTTTGACAAGGGGGAAACCCTTCTTGCAA
>CAZTVG010000011.1:0-19725 GCA_964617015.1 Candidatus Woesearchaeota archaeon
ATAATTCCAAACTCCAAAAGCTCTTTTATAGATTTCTTTTGTTTGAGTTTTTCTAAGTCAACCATTTTAATAAATCATGCTTTTAAGTACACCCAAGCTTTCTTTCCACCTCCTAAAACAATTCTTTTTCTTTTATAAGCATTAGTTTCATATTCATCAATTTTTTTTAATTCTTCAGCATTTACAGAGAGAACAAGTCCCTCAAGGGTGAAACTACTACTTGGTATTAATGCAGAGTAATATTCTCCCTCAATTTTAATCGTTGATTTTTTGTAACCCTTTAAACAGTCTTTAATACTTTTAACTGTCCTTCCAATAACTTCTTTTTGAACTTTATTGTCTCTTAGTGTTCCATAAACAAATAAATTTACCATAATTTCTAGTAAATATGTTAATATAAAAAGCTTTAAACTATTTTCCCCATAATTTTCTATGGACATTTTTCATAAAATATCATTAAATGTAAAGCCAGAAGAAATTTATAAGGCGCTTCCTCGCATGAATAAACAAGAAAAGATAAATTTTATAAACTTATTGTTTTGATCCAATTTTTGGGAGATTAAAAAACAATCCAAAAATTTTCGATTTAAAAAAGAAAGCTTTATATATTGTTACTACTTTTTAATGAATATGGTTAAAAAAACACCTTTAAAAAAATAACACATGATTTATATGATCTTATTGAAGTAGAAGATGAAAGAACAAAAAATGGAGAGTCTTATTTTTGCGAATTAAAACCATTAAGAAGTTTTAGAGGTAATTATGGAGTGCCAAGATTACTTGGAAATCAAGTGGTTAAAGGTTTTTTTTACACAGAAATAAATGAGCTAAATGTACTTGAAAGCCTACATAATAATTATATTGAAGAAATGAACAAATATATCCCAGTTATAGAAACAAAAACAGTTAGAGAAGGAAATTTGATGTATTTATTACAACCATTTGTCCAAGGTGTTACTTATGAAAAAATGCTTGAATGTGATTTCTCTCTAGAACAAAAATCGCAAGCATTTCAGAAGCTTTTGACACAAGCTTTAGAGTTAATTATAAAATCAGATAAAATAATTGGAATAGATGGAAAACCTGAAAATTGGATATGTGGATGTAACGGATGGAAGTTTATAGATACATTTCCACCCTTTATGATTGATGATAAAAATACTTTTGCTCAAATATTTAATTTAAGGGGATTCGAAAAAGATTTTGCAAATAATCCAGATAGAACATATTTTAGAAATCCAACAAAGATAATCAGAAGATTATGGTTGAAGGCTAAAAAATTCGACCCAGAACCTGATTATAAAGGACTTGCTTTAGACGTGGTTCAACGAATGGGACTCCCTAGGTCAGTATATAGAAATGTAATGAGGTTAAAATGAGAGAGACACCTTATGGAAATCAGATGAAAGCGAGACAAATGTTTTTAGACGCACATAAACCAATTATTGCGTACATTTATTGTTTGCCTTCCGATGATTTAAAATTTGATAATACTGTGACAGAAGTAATGCATGGAAATGTGTATGTTGGCAATGCGGCTATTGATTTTTTGATGACTAAAGAAGGTGTTGATAGAGTTCTTAGTTTTCAAAAAAGATATAGAAATAAGCTTCTTTCAGTTCTTGAAAAACCGACTGGAGATTATGTTGCTGATTGGGATACACACATGGATTATGAGGCAATCATAATGGATAAAATGTTAGACCTTGAAAAATTACCTACGGAAGCATTAATGCAACCATCAGCAAGATCATTCTACATTCAACAAAGAATGTTTAAATTAATGCATCAAGGATATCAACAAATAAAATTTGAACCCCATCATGAAAGAGCACAATGGTTTGGGCAATTCAATGATGCTTGGTTTTTCAAATCATGTGCGACAAAGTATAGACTTATTGATATTTTAAAGCAATATACACCTGAATGGGAAGTTAAGTTTGCAAAACAAAATAAAGTTGAATATCCATCACTTTGTGATACGTTTGAATCAATGAGAGATCTTCATAGAACAATTCTTTCAGATTCCATAAGAGCTAAATCAACACTGGTAAAATTTATAAATGAGAACACCCCTTTATCAGATTATATGAGGTTTGTATCTGCATCAATTGAGTATAATGAAGAATTAAGATTTATGAGAAGTAGATCAGTGGTTTCAATGATTCATGGTGCCAGACAGGATGGTATAGAACCATATCAGGTTTTTCTTGATGTGCTTACAGATAGAAAAAATAGATTGCAAAAAAAATATGGAGAACTAAAATGAAAAGAAATGAAAGTTATGAATTTTTCATGAAAAAAATGGGAGATGAGAAGCATATTATCCATTGCGGATCAGTGATTAATTGTTGTTTAGGAATGATTGAAGATACAGATTTAAACAAACATATTTTCATTGTAGCTGGATGGATTCATGATTTAGGTAAACTTATTGATAAACCGAATCATCATATTGAAAGTATAAAGTTTTTAGATGAATTTTTAGACTTATATCCTAAATATAAAAATATAAGAGAAGAAGTTAAGGATTGTATATTAAATCATAGAACAAACGGAGAACCTAAAACAATATACGGATTAATTTTTAAGTGTGCAGATAAAGTGGCATTACATAACAATAAATGGTTAGAATATAAAAAAAACAAAAAATCATCTGAAGAATCTTGATTCTTTTTTAGATTATTTATTATAATTTCTAGTAAATATGTTAATATAAAAAGCTTTAAAATTGTCTTTTCAATGTAGTATAATGCAAAAAGAACTGAAACAGCTTAAAGAATTAAGGAAACAGGGTAAAGGCATGAGGTTAGCTGCAGAATCCTGGAAAAGTGATTACCAGATTCTGATTTCCATAATTCTCTCTGCAAGAACAAGAGATGAGAAAACAATTCCTGTTGCTGGGGAATTGTTTAAGAGATATTATACAGCAGAAAGACTTTCAAAGGCAAGGTTATCAGATGTTCAAAGAATAATAAGGCCAATAAATTTCTACAGAAATAAGTCAAAAAATATAATCAATTGTGTCAAGATTCTTGTCAGAACTTATGGCGGGAAAGTTCCGCATGACTTTGAAAAACTTGTTTTGTTGCCCGGAGTTGGGAGGAAAACAGCAAATGTTTTCCTTTCTGGAGTCGGTTACAGTGAAATAGGAATTGATACTCATGTTGCATATATATCAAGAAAAATTGGCTGGACATCACACCAGACACAGGAGAAAATTGAACATGACTTAAAAAATCTCTTTCCTGAAAAATACTGGGGAAATGTAAATTCTACATTGGTTAGGTTTGGAAAGACATTTACTAGCAGAAAGAAAAAAGATGAAATCTTGGAGAGAATTAAGAAGATTAAATAATATTAAATGATAACTGATAAAAATATTGATGATGCGATTTATTAAATTAACAGTACTGGAGAAGCGTTTGAACTTAACATTAATAATATAAAATGGACTATAATGAAAAAATACAACCCTTGGTAAAACTTGTTGAACAACTCAAAATTTCAGAAATTAAGAGTGTAATAGACTCCAGAATGATGGAATTTGAAGAGCTTGGCAAAAAGCAAAGCGACGAGATTTTCAAAGAGCTTTGCTTTTGTTTTCTTACAGCAAATTTCAGTGCAGTCGGCGGAATTAAAATTCAAAAAGAAATTGGTAATGGATTTTTCCATCTTTCAGAGGATGAATTAGCAGGAAAATTAAGTTCGTCAGGTCACAGATTTCCGAATGCAAGAGCAGGCTTTATCGTGGAAGCAAGAAAATACAAAGATAATATAAAGAATATTTTAAATTCGTTTTCCAACGGGCGTGAAGCAAGGCCATGGCTGGTAAATAATGTAAAGGGCCTGGGTATGAAAGAGGCAAGTCATTTCCTGAGAAACATAGGCTATAAGGATATTGCAATAATTGATTTTCATATTGTTGATTTGCTTGCAAGAGAAGGATTAATTGAAAAACCAAAAACTCTTTCTGTGAAAAAATACCTTGAAACTGAAAATTTGCTTGAAAAGATTTCAAAGAAAACGGGTTTGAACCTAGGTGAACTTGACCTGTATTTGTGGTACAAGGAAACAGGAAAAGTTTTGAAGTAGTTTTTAATGTTTTATTTAATTATTTTTTAGGAAATTTACCTAATAAAGCATCTATCACAATTTGTTTCACATCAAGTAGGAAATCTGCATCTTTCATCCATTTAAGGTAATCTGTATTATTTATATATATTTCTTCTATTGTTTTCCCTTGGTGTGTACCAAAATTAAATGTGGCCTTTTCATTTTTCCACATAAATTTTCCCAATGAATCTATCCAATTAGGATCTTTTGGATTATAAAATTCTATTAACTCTGAAATGTCTTTTGGTAAATCAGTATGTTTTTCTAATTGTGCATCTAAAATTTCTAAACATGCTTTTGCATCAGAACGTGAGCTATGAACTTTTTCCAATTCTTTATTACAATATTTTATATATGCTGAAGACAAGTTTCTAGGCTCTAATTTATGGTATAGATATTGAAGATCAAGAATTTTTTCATTCCAAGGAAATTTCATCCCGCATCTATTTAATTCATTTTGGAGTATTGGAAAATCAAATCTTGTAATATTAAATCCTGCTAAATTGCAATCATTAATAAATTCTACTATTTTTTGGGCATGAAATTTAAAATCTTTTTTATCTAACACATCAGAATCCTTTATCCCATGTATTTCCGTTGCTTCTAATGGTATTGAAATTCCTGGATTTATAAGTTCATTTATAGTTTCTTCAGTACCATCAGGTTTGATTTTTATTAAGGCAATATCAATAATTCTATCAGATTTCACATCTAGGCCAGTAGTTTCTATGTCTATGAATACTATTGGTTTTGTTAGATTAAGATTCATCTTGTTTCCATTTTTCTTTAATCACTTAGCAAGAGCTTTTCTTTGCAGATGTTTAGGCTGCTTAGTCTTTTCTTTTGCCATGTGTTTTGTTCTTTTTGCAGCCTCTTTTTCTAATTTCTTCATCGCCTCTTCACCTGCCATTGCTTTCTCCCTTTCTTCTTTCTTTTCTTCCTCTGTCTTTTCAGGAGCTTTTATTTCCTTTAACTTTTCTTTTTTCCCGCTTACAAATTCTTCAGCTTTTATCTCTCTTTTTTCCAGCCTTGCTTTCTTGAACTTGAGTTTTTCTGGCATCTCAGAAAGTTCTGCTTTCACTATATCCCCTTCCTTTACCGCTTTTACCCTGACTCTTGCCGGCGGCTTTCTTATTCCCTTAAACCAAATAAACTCATTAAGATACCTGTCAATTTTAATTTTATTGAGGTCTCTCTCACGAAGTTTCATATGCCTTGCTAAAAATTCTTTTATCGTTTTTATTGCTTTATTCGCTCTCTTGTATCTTGGGACACGGTTCCAGCTCTTTCTGAGGGGAATTACATACTCTTTTCCGGAATCGCTTTTTATTTCTGTTTTTTCAGCCATTTTGTTTTAGTTTTGGTTATTAATATTATTATAATTGTTAAAATTAAAATCCCTTATTTAATCTATAATATGTTAAAACACCATTTATGATAAGCCCTACTAAGACTAATATTCCTCCAATAATCAATGATTTATTTTTATCCATCTTAACCGAAATGTGATTTTCTTTGTTTTCTTGGTTTAATGTGCAGCTTTGTTCTTCGCCATGATCTTTTGTATTTGGTCATTACAGAAGGATGTATTTTTTTTCCGCGCCCGTACTTTTTTAGAACAACCCACACAGGAGCCCATTTTGTCTGTCTTCCTTTCTTTGCAAGTTTTGTTTTCTTATTCTGATTTTTTATGCCCATTTGATTAACAAATTGCCTGCCCCACAGGATTTATTTTATCGTTAATATAAATATTATTGGAGTTAAATTTACACAAACTTATTTTCATCTTGATTAATAATTTATTTTTTCCCCTTATATCTAAACTAATTACACCCATCTTAATCATTTTACAGACTCCAGGAATTTTTTTCCTTTCTGTGTGAGCTGTCTTCCAGGCTTATTTCTTCTGACGCCTTTAACTCCTTTTGTAATTTCTGTTAAACCGGCTTTATCAGACTGTTGCAGAATTATTCTGATTATTTTTCCGCCGGCTTTTTTGAACCTTTCCGGTTTGTGACCTCTCCTCTTCCTGCTTCCGTATTTTATTCTAAGCCTGTTAACACCAACAATTTTTCTTCTGTAAATTTGTCTCAAAATGCCAGCAGCTCTTTTATGCCAGAAATCAAGGTCATCTATTGGTCTTGCCTTTGCAGAACCTGACTTTACATACTTAATCCATTCAGGCTGTTTAAATTCGGGAATTTTTTTCAGGGCTTCTGCTAATTTTAAATTATATTCATGGGCGTTAAGTTCATAAACAGGATTTTTTTCCATTGGTCATTCCTTTCGGAATTAGATCGGCTTAAAGCCGTTTGATTAATTTTATGCAAGAAAAGAGCTTTATAAATTTATCTGACATTTTTTCTCCACTTTTTTATGAAAATTGTAAAGCCAACGATTTTTGCCGTGTGATTTTTTCCAAGTTTCTCAAGAATTTCTCTGCTATACTCTTTTATTTTTTCCCTGTCATGACCTGCACTCTTTAAAACACTTACTTTTACATTATCATGCTTCTTGAAGTTATTTTTCAGGGTTTCTGCAAACTTGTCAGTTATCTTGTTTTTTCCGAGTTGTATCTGGCTTTGTGTCATCTTGATGATTCAATGGAAATCTGTGATTTACTCTGTGTCATCTTGATGATTCAATGGAAATCTGTGATTTACTCTGTGTCATCTCAAATTTCAGAATATCGGATTTTTTAACTTTTATTTTCCTAAACCTCATGATTCCAAATGTTCCTCTTTTCATTCCTTTGCCTTTGTAAATAACTTTTCCCTTGAAGTTATGCACCATAACGTCTTTTTTATTTTTTTTCCATTCTCTGCTGTGCTTTGCACAGAAAATTGCAGCGGTTTTTATGTCGCCTTTTTTTGGCTTCCCTTTGATGTTGACAAAAGGGCTCCCTGGAGATTCTGTGTGGAAAACTTCCTCACTTTTTCCCGCTTGTTTTACAAGCCTTTCATTATTTTCATCGTTTTTCCCTGCAAGAATCAAAGCACCTGATTTAAGTTTCAACATTCTAAATTTCATTTTTATATGAATAAAACTTTGTTTTTATATTTCTTGGTTTTGTCTAATCCCTCCAGGTTTAGTTTTGGTTTGTCCAATCTTTTGAAAAGATTGTTTTTGAAAAGATTATTTTATAGTTTCCTTAGAAAACTTTATTAAATGAAATTCATACATTTACAAATGCACAATTATCATTTTTTCAATTTTTTCAAAAACAGAGAATTAAATGAATTATACGTAAGCATCTCAATAAGATCTTTTGCACTTTCTTTGATTGGAATTTTTATCCCTATTTATCTCTATCAGAGAGGTTATTCCTTTACATCAATATTTCTTTTTTTTGGTCTCTATAGTCTGGTGCATGCATTATTTTCAATGCCCGCTGCAAAAATTTCATCAAGATTAGGAGCTAAACGTTCTATGTTGATTAGTATGCCTTTTTTGATTATTTTTCTTCTTCTTCTATATTCTCTTGACGATTTCAGATGGTTTTTTCCCTTTTTGTCTGTTTTTTTAGGAATAGGCACTTCTTTATTCTGGATTTCATATCATGTGGATTTTGCTAAATTCAGCGATAGAAAAAACAGGGGAAAAGAAATAGGTTTCTCAAAAATAGCAATGTCTCTCTTTAGTGTGTTCGGGCCTATTGCAGGAGGTATTATTTTGACTTTTGTAGGCTTCAAATTTTTGTTTCTTATAGTTTCTGTTCTTTTGATTGGTTCTGTTGTTCCTCTTTTCCTGTCCAGAGAAATACACGAGCCAGCTTCTTTTTCCCTGGGGGGTTTTTTCAAGGGTCAGAAAATTAAAGATGTTTTGAGTTATCTAGGGCATGGAATAGAAAATAAGTTAGGATTGGTTGTATGGCCTCTTTTTGTCTTTATATTTATCCTTGATGAAAAATACATCTCACTTGGTCTTGTTTCATCTTTAGCCCTTGGTGTTGCTTTGATATCTACTTTTCTTTTCGGAAAATTTTCTGATATCTCCAGAAAAGCTATGCTGAAATTTGGTTCAGTATTCAATGCCATTGTTTGGGTTGCAAAATCTTTTATTGTAACACCCCTTCAGCTTTTTGTAACTGAGGCGTTTTATGGTGCATCCCAGACAGCAATGCATATTCCTTTTGACGCAATAAATTATGACAAAGCAAAGAAAAAAGAGATAATTAAAACAATCCTTGAAAGGGAAATGTATCATAATGTAGGATCAGCCCTGTTGTTTTTGGCACTGATATTTTTAGTAGACTCTTTAGTTGAAGTGTTTAGATATGGGGGGTCAATATCAAGCCTTTTGAGATTTTTCTTTTAACCACTTACTAACAATTCTAAGGGATTTTCTCTGGTTTGGCCATTTTAGCATTTTAATGGCTTTTTCAAAACCAACCCACTTGTAACCAGAATGCTCATATTTGTCAAATTTAACTTTTGCTTTTTTTATTTCTGCAGCGTAAAGGGAAAACTTCTGCCCTTTAAAGTCAGGTCTGTCAGGAAACATCTTATCATAGTTATATTTTCCAGAAAAATTAAACTTTTTTATTTTTAATGGTGAAAGACCTGTTTCTTCTTTGAGTTCTCTTATTACAGCTTTTCTTTCAGTTTCAGAAAATTTTATTTCTCCTTTTGGAAACTCCCAACCTTTCCAGTGTAGCCTTCTTCTTAGGATTAAGTATTCAAAATCATTTTTTGTTTTACTTCGGCCATGTTTGGATAAAGTAGCTAAAACCTTTGGTTTTTGTCTTGCATATGTTGTAATAAATATGGCTTTCCTGTATCTAACCATTTTTAATCACATTGGTTTTAGTCTTCCCCATTTTTCTAGTGCTTCACTTAAATCTTTATGTGTTTTTGAATATTCTTCAAGTGAAATTTTTTTATTTGTTGCTTCAATCGCTTGCATGGTTGCTTTTGCTCCTGCTCTCGTACCTTTAGGATGTCCATGAATTCCTCCAGAAACAAGAATAACAAAATCTTTTCCGTAAATATCAATTTCTTCTGGAACAAGTCCGGGATGCATGCCTCCTGAAGAAACAGGAAATGTTGGCCTTATCCCTTGCCAGTTTTGCTCTAAATTAATTCCTTTTCTTTCTTTTACATTCTTATCTCTTAGAATAGACGCTATTGCTTTAATTTCTTCTTTGGTTCCTACAAGTTTTCCGACTCCTGTCCCAGAATGTATCTGATCAACTCCGATAAGCCTCATTATTTTTGCAAGAAATTGCATCGTAATTCCGTGTTTTGTGTTTCTGTCAAAAGAAGCATGCATAGCTCTGTGGGCATGAATAGCCATTTTATAATCTCCTAACTTTTCTCTTAATGTCTGTACAGCCGCTGTTCCCGAAACAACCACATCTATCATAGCATATTTAAATCCAAAATTGTGAAGAATTTTTGCTCTTTTTTCCATTTCTTTTGTTTCTGAAGTTATGTTAATTAAAGCGTCTTTTCTGTTTCCTGTAATTTTTTCTGCCTTATCTCTTGTTTTCGACATTAACCTAACTCTTTTGCTGAAATTATTAAAATTCTGACTTGTTAAGTTCTCATCATCTTTGACTAAATCAAATCCTCCGAGCCAAGTTTCAAACCCAATTTTTGCATGTTCTTCAGAACTAAATCCTAATTTTGGTTTTGGAACAGCACCTGTTAAAGGCCTGTCATAAACCTTAAAATATTTTCTTAGACCATTAATTCCCAAAACAGGTCCTTTATAATGTTTAATATATTCGTGAGGAAGAGAAACATCAACAAGCCTTAAATTTTTTAATGCCTTCATTCCAAAAATATTTCCCGCAATTCCGCTGAGGAGTTGAGGAACGTTTCCCATTTCCCAAAGTTCTAAAGGATAAGCGACATGAACAAAATTTCCATCTATTTTATATGCAGTTGCCATCAATTTTTTCATTCCCTTGGGAAGTTTAAAAAGAGTTGTCCATGTTCCTGTTGAAGATTCAGAAGCAATTCTTCCGATAGCATCCATTTTTGTAATCCCTTTTTCAGGTTCAAAGTAAAACAAAACTTTAAGGTCTGTTTTTTTTGGCTTGTATTTTAAATCAATAAAATCGTGATACCATTCAGTTTTTTTTGTCATTTTTTATGTATTTTTTAATAAATTAGGATTTTTATAGATATTTCCAATTATTTTTATCTTTGAAAAATCACCCCTTCTCAAAATTTCAGATAAATAAAAATTTTCATCTCCATCAAGATAAAAACCTATTGCAGGTGAAGAGGAATTTCCAAAATAATGTTTATGTTTACCAAATTTTATATCCCCTTTTAACTTACCATTCGTTATAATATCTCCTTCATAAATTTCTTTATTATTCTTGTCTTTTAATCCTGTGAATAACATTAAAATAATATCATTATTAATTATTAAATCATTTGCAATTTTTTCCCCAAAAAATACTATCTTTTTATTTTTTTTATTCCATCCTCTAAGTTTTATTTTAACCATCTTACCTCTTTTTAACAACAACACCTTTTTCTGTGTCTTCAAGTATGAAGCCGAGTTTATTAATCTTCTTTCTTACTTCATCCGCATTTTCCCATTTTTTATTTCTTCTAAGTTTTTCTCTTTCTGCAATAAGTTTTTTCACTTTTTTAGGAATTTTAATTTTTTCTTCCTTTCCCAAATCCAGACCAAGAACATTGTCAAACTTAAGAACAAGTTCATATTTTTCAGCATCATTTAACCTTGTTTCACGCAAAATTTCCCACATATAAGACAGAGCACGGGGAGCGTTTAAATCATCATTTAAAAAATCCAAAAATTCTCTGTAAGCAAGCTCAATATTTTTCCTGTTTTTCTTTCCTGTTTTTTCTAGTTTTGAAATTATTTCTTTAAGTCTCTGCAATGAATTTTTAGCATAACTCAGATTTTCAAGGGTAAAGCTCAAGGGTTTTCTGTAATGCGCAGAAAGAAAAAAATACTTTAAATCCAAACCAGAAAACTTTTTTTCTTCTAATTCAGACAATGTGTATGCTCCTCCTTTTGATTTTGATATCTTCTCTTCATTGAATATAAGGAAGGCTCCATGAAGCCAGTATCTGACAAATGGTTTTCCTGTTGCTGCCTCGCTTTGCGCAATTTCATTTGTATGATGGAGTGAAATATGGTCTTCGCCTCCTGTGTGCACGTCAAATGTTTTTCCGAGATGCTTCATTGACATGGCACTGCATTCAATATGCCATCCTGGAAAACCAGTTCCCCATGGACTTTTCCATTCCTGCTGCCTTAAACCTGGTTTTTCTGAAAATTTCCAGAGAGCAAAATCTGTCTTATTCTTTTTGTCACCAAGAGCGATTCTTTTGCCTGCTTTCAATCCTCCAATATTAAGTTTTGCAAGTTTTCCGTAGTCTTTCAGTTTAGATGTATCGAAGTAAATTCCGTCAGAAGTCTTATATGTGAAATTTTTTTTCTCAAGTTTCTTTATCAATTCAATCTGTTCTTTTATATGTTGGGTTGCCCTCGGCCATAAATCTGGCTCAGAAATATTTAGTTTTTTTAAATCTTCTTGGAAAATTCTGAGATAATATTCAGAGATTTCTTTTGCTGTTTTCCCCTCGCGTTTTGCAGCCCTTTCAATCTTATCTTCTCCTGTGTCTGCATCACTTGTAAGGTGCCCCACATCTGTCACATTAATCACATGCTTGACATTATAACCCTGCAAATTCAGAATTTTTTTCAAGATGTCCGGAAAAACATAGCTTCTTAAGTTTCCTATATGCTGATATGAATAAACAGTGGGACCGCAGCTGTAGATTCCCACTTTTTTGTTTTCTAAAGGCCTGAAAATTTCCTTTTTTCTGGACAAGGTGTTGTAGAGTTTTATCATAAACAACCCAAGAAAGAGTAATTTAAAAATTTATTATCTTGATTTGATTTCAATGTCAACATCCACAGGTGTACCATAAAGTCCTGCACTGCTTGATACTTCTATTGAATATCTTATCTGACAGGGAGGAGCTGTTTCGGGTATTCCAAATCTTACAAAGATTGGGTCTTCCATGAAGCTTCCTGCAGGAAGCCTTATGCCTGTTCTGCTTTTTCCGAGACTAATGAAACCATCGGCAGTGCTTAAATCAATATTACAGCTTGCCTCTACAGCAGAAATATCATATGAAAAAGTATCTTCTGTTTCCTGAATATTTCTTATTGAAAATCCGAAACCAAGATTGTCATCACCTTTCTTGATAATTATTCTTCTGGTTGAGGGATAAACAATAACTTTTCTTGAGGTATCTTCTGCAAACAACTTGTTTATTTCATTTTTAACAGCCTGGTCAATTCCACTGATGTTTTCTATAGCACCTCTGAAAATCGTCCTGACAAGAACAAGCCCTAGAATTAGAACAGTCATGAGCAGAACTATGGTAACAATCGTGCCCACAGACATCTCCATTGCTGCACGTTTAGAATTAATTTTCATCTTAAATTGAAGGGAAAAATGTATTTATTCCGCTGGCTACAGAATAAACCAAAACCACAGCTGAAATTATGAGGAAGATTACGCTTAAAATTATCCCGATAATGTTAAGTCTTTTTGCTCTTAGTGCTTTTTGTTTTTTTGCCTGAACCAAGCCAATGATTCCGAGTATTAATCCTGCCATTGGGGATATGAATGCAAAAACAATGCTTAAAATACCTAAAACATAACTTACTGATTTGAAATCAATTTTTTCAGCCATCTTTTTTATATTTGAAATAATGATTTATCTTTTATAAATGTTTTTGATATTATATGGGTAGAGAGGGAATCGAACCCCCGACGCCATGAGCTTCAGTCATGTGCTCTCCCACTGAGCTACCTACCCTTGTAAAATTCAATAATGCTGATTTTAAAAATCTTCTGAAAGAAAAAGTAAGTTGGGAATAGGCCACCTTCTGTATTTCCTCGCGAACGAACGGAAATTGTTAATATTCCACTTAGCACCTTAAAGGCTTGCACCAGTCAGGATGCCCGTTTCATCAAATCTCTCATCTCTTCGCTCCACGCATGTTTCATTGCTCTGGGCGATTTGCTTCCAAATCGACTTTGACCTGAACTTTGTTCAGAGTCTATGAGAGCTGTGTCGTTTCTGTAACAGAGCCTTGCCTCACGACAACCTTTCTTTCAAAAGGTAACTCCACTCCTTAAAGAGATGGATGATAACCAAAGTTATCATGGTGGGCGGACCTTCCTCAGAACTCAGAAATCATTCATTAATTTCTTGCTCATCCAAGAGCAGAGCTCCGGAATTAACTACCCAACTTACATAAAATCCAGTTGTTAAAGGTTTATAAGTATTGTGATTTTGATAAAGTGTGAGCCTTAAAAAATTCTTAAGAAGATTAGAAAGGAAAAAAATCATCTCAAGAAAACCCCATCCGGTCATACCATTTGTCCTGGCTTTTGTATCTTTAACTTTAGGTTTGCTTGTTTCGCAACTAGATATAAACAAAATTTTTAGCTATGCTTACTTTTTTCTTGCAGGATTCAGTTTTGTGTTTGCAATTTTGCACCTGATTGTTGTGAGGATTTTGGAGAGTTAAGTACTAGTATATTCTATTCTACCTTTACCCGGTAAATTTTCAGTCAAACGCCATAAACTCTTAGCACAGGGCCCAATCAGTCCCCTCAGTTTATCACATTCAAATTCTCTCCCAATTTTTGTTATTCCAGCCAGAGGAAAGTCACCTTCTATAATTTCATTAATTTTCAATCTGTAAACTATTCTTTCTTTATTAGATTTATTCTCCAGAACTGTTACTCCAAGAACCATGCCATCTTTGTGGTAATATGCTTCCGGTCCTACCCCATAATCAGCCATCTATAATTCCGTAATTTAATGTTTTTAAGAATTATGGTGATTTTTTACTGGTCTTATGAAATGCTTAATGCAACGCGCCTCATAATCTTTCTCTCCTCCAACCTTAATAAGTGGAGAATTAGGATCATCTATTAATCTTTGAGAATAATTAGCCTCTCTACCACACTTATTGCATATGGCATTAAGACTAGTAATCTTAGAATAAGGCATAAGATGTCCTATATGTCTCTCAGAATCTCTGAATTTAAATGGCTCACCTTTGAAATCTAATGAAAGTCCTGTAAAAATAAAGAGATAATTCATTTGGTTCCCAATTGAAAAATCTATAATCCTATCATCAAGAAGCTGAATTTCATCTACGCCAACAATTTCTGTTTCTCCTTTTTTTAAATTCCTAATCAATTCATCTATATTTTTAATAGTGATACCATGCATCCTTAAACCATAATGAGTAGAAAGACTCTCTTCATCATACCTAACTTCTATAACAGGTTTGAATACTTGAACATTTCTTTTAGCGATTTCTGCCCTTCTGAGTCTTCTCATTAGTTCCTCTGTTTTTCCACAAAACATTGGCCCAACTATCAATTCTATTCCTCTATCAAAATCCATATCAAAAATTATATTTGAGATTTTTTAAACATTATTATGATTAACCATATAACCACCAGAAAACATTGAGAGAAAAAAAGGATAAATAAAGTTTTTTGAAGCTCAAAAGAAAGTGTTAAAAGAGGATAAATTCTTGAAATGGTATGGATAAGAAAATATTCATTTTTGCAATCTTTTTGCTGATTATTGTTTTTATTGGAATTAATCTTTCACAAAATACCAAAACCAATGCCGAAGTTACAAAAGAAATTTCAGAGCAGATAATTATTCCTGTTAAAGCCCATATAATTAAAGATACCAGTGGAGCCTATACAAGTTCAAGAAGCGAGGAAAATGTTATTTCTTTGCTTGAAAAAGCAAACCAAATCTGGGTGAAAGCAAATATTTATTTCCAGCTTGAAGATATAGTTGTGACAAATGTAAGTTTTGAAGCGATTCCTAATGCAATAAATGGAAATTACATTGAACTTACAGGTCATGAGAATTTTGCAGGAGATAAAATCAATTTATTCCTTGTGCAAAGTTTAAATAATATCAATGGATTATCTTTAACAAGTATTAATTCTATTTTAGTGGCTGATTATACAACTGTAAATGATTTTAGAACAACTGCTCACGAACTTGGTCATATTCTTGATTTAGGGCACGTTTCTCCTTCGAACAGGCTTATGGCCAGAGGAAGAAATGGGGAATTGATTTCTCCTGAAGAGGTCTTGATTGCAAGGAAAAGTGCTGGGGGATTGTTTTGAAGGGGAATATTTAAAATGTTTTGAGAATCTCTTTTGGATCCTTTCTTAATAACCCTTTCCAATCAATTCTTTTTTGTTTTTTCAAATAATCCTTAATAATATAGTATCCTATTGTATATCCTGCCCATAAAGGATATTTTCCTGTGCCAAAGAAAAGTTCGCTATACAATTCATAATCTTTTTTGTTTAATTTTGGTTTTATCTCCTTAAGAATCTCTGGAATTTTTTCCCGAGATAGGGCTTTAGTCCAAGGATTCTTTATTCCGACAAAATTTTCTTGGAAATGTTCTGCCAAACCCTCAAAAATCAATTCTTCACCAATAGAAATATCATCAGAATAGTAAGTTGATAAAGCATGTGCTGTTTCATGAATAACTGTGCTTTTAAAATAATCTTCCCAATTTTGTGTTGGAAATATATCAATGTAAATAATATTATTCCAAATCCATCTTCCACTACTTCCGTTCATTTTTTTAATAGTAAATTTCGAAAGAGTGGGAAACAAGTAAAGATAAATTTCTCTTTTGTCAAGAACATTTGAAATTTTTTTGAGTGCCTCTTCAACTAGTTTAGAACATTTATCTAAAGATATTTTATTTAAAGGATATTTTGTGTTAGTTTTATCTCCATAATTCCAAAAATCAAAATGATATCTAAATCCCGCTTCATCCAAGAAACCCGCAAATCCTTCACTATTAGTTTTTCTTATATCTTCTATAACTTTACTCAAGAATTTTTCTTTATCCTGAATAAGATTAACTCTATCAAAAAATGAGAATAATTTTATTTTTGTATTATTCACTTGTAGGCTTTTTGTTTCCATAAAAAGAAATGTAAATTAGATATTATAATCTTTTTCTTTTTCCTAAGCTTATAGTATAAATAGGAATTTCTCCTTCAGTTAAGTCTAATATTTCAATTATAGTATCATCTACAAACCCGCTAACAGGACATGCTCCTATTCCCAATTTTGTTGCAGTCAGGAGAATATTTTGTCCCATATGTCCTGCTTCTAGGAGAGAGAAAGGATATGCTTTATATCCATATTTAACTTCTGACCTAGAAATTACTGAAGTAAAAATAATTGTTGCAGCTGAATTTTCTAAATAAGGAGAAATAAGTTCCCTTCTTCTGTCCCTTAAATCTCTTTCCCATAGCAGTTCTAATTTTCCTTCTTTGATATTATAATGATATGCTCCTCTTTCTATACTATCTACATTAAATGCTACAAGATATAACTCAACAGGAAACCTGGCTCCTCCTGAAGGATATGTTCTTCTTTCAGGATCTCTGTCTAGATCAACAATTCTGCATGATTTTAAACTAGCTGAGATTTCTTCAAAACTTAATGCGCTATCTGAAAACATTCTTGTTGATTCTCTATGCTGCAATAATGTTTCCAATTCTCCATCTTTCTGTACTTCCGGAAGGTCTATACTTTTTAATCTGGGATATGTCTTATAAAACACTTTAGTCCATGTGATTGGAACTTCTTCTCCAGAATCATCTAAAGTATTTTTTACTTTAGTAAGTTCATAAAATTTTTTAATTTCTTTTAACATTTTTAAGTTAAGGGGTGCGGTTTTAAATCCGGATTGTCTTTAATTTCTCCATAATGTACACTATAAAGAGCTTTTGCCCTTTCATCTAAATACATAGGATGAAGCTCCGGAATGATTACTTTTAGTACTTCAAAACCTTTTTCTCTTATTTCTGGAAGAGTAATGTCTGCAACAAAAACATGGTACCCTCTCTTTTTGAACATTTCAATGACTGAAGACATGTCAAAAACATTTCTCTTTAGATCAGCAAACTTAATTTCTTTTTTTGATCCAATCAAAAAATCTAGGTCTTCTATCCTGTTTAAATCATGCCAGTAGGAAAATCTATCATCTAATGAAAAAACCCCTTTTTCTGATACATCTCTTCTTCCAAATATTCTGCTGGACCTACGACATTGTATAGACTCCAATACAGATTTATGAATGGCCTCTTTATAATCAAAAGCTGATGCAGTTCCAATTTCTACTGCGGGCCCAATACCTGTTCTGTCTAACGTTATGGTTAAACTTGTGGGGATTCCAAGGTCAGAGGTAGCATCAAATACATATGGCTCTAAATTATATCTTTTTAAATAGGTTAGCAATTCTTCTATACTTTGTGGCAATTCAACTATTCTAGGAAGGTCTCTTTTCATTAAGTAAGCAGATATACAAGCATCTCTTTCTACAGATTCTAAGAGGCCACTCTGTAATGCTCTTTTCGTTCCTATGTCTCCAAAAGCAGTTCCAGTACTTATCCTTTCTCCCCTTATTGGAAACTCATCATGGAATAAAGTGGATAAAAAAATAAGCTGTGCTGGGATGTAAACTTTAAACTCCTCATATAAATTTTCTACAGGATACCACTGGTATTGCTGGTTTCTGCATTCTTCTATAAAATCTTTTTGGCTGGGAACCTGTTCCTCAGAGTATACACAAAATAAACCAGGATCTATAAAAGATTCTTTTTTTCTGGATAATTTTAAATCTTTTTTTTGTGGATTATCCAAACAAAGTCTTTCCAAAAATTCTCCCACTGATTTTATACGTGCTAAATTTTCGTCAGGATGAAATCCTTGTCCAAAAGAAGATTCCGCATTATATTTGCTTCTGGCTTTTTCATTTGGATGACATAAGAAATAAGGAATTTTGGGTTCATCTGTTATATAAGGCACTTTTTTAGCAGACCCTGAAAACCCTATTTCTTCTAATTTTTTGAGGATTTTATAAGATGGCATAAATTTCCCACCACCTCTTAAATTACAATCTCTCTTCAAGTCCAAATGATGTTCTGCTTGTAACTCCGCTCTTACTACCGCTATTACTTGCACTGCCGCTTCCGCTCTTACTAGAACTTGTGGATCTAGAGGAAGATTTACTAGAGTAGTTTCTAAATGAGAGAGAAACTCCTCCAGATGTACATGCGCTATGACAACCACTACCACTTTTGCTAGAACTTACAGATCTAGACTCAGACTTTCCAGCATAACCAGCCACACCTAAAGAACCTTCAATAACATATGCAGCATCTTCAATCACAGAACTCATTTCAAGCAATGGAAAGACATATCCTTGTTCTTCCATATTTTTGGAATATATAAATAGTATTTAAATTTTCCTATTGAGAGTTATAGCTAGAAACAAAAACGTTAAAGCAGAAACTTTAGAATCGATTGCTAATGATACTTCTCTTGAAAAGAGATACACAGAGATAGCAAGAGCTGCATTGAAGGGTGGAAATGATGTTGCGAATAATCAAATTTAAATAAGGATTTAATATTTATTTAACATGAGACTTTTAATTACAAGGCACGGAAAAACTAAATATAATCAAACTGGAATTATCCAGGGAAAAGAACACGGTTCAGTAGATGAATTAGGATTAAAACAAATTTCCAAATTAATCAAGAGAATCAAAAAAGAAAATATAACCAGGATAATTTCTAGCGATATCCCTAGATGCAAAACAACTACTGAAAAAATCCTGAAGGCATTCGACGTTCCTGTTGAGTATACTGAACTTGTTAGAGAGAAAGATAATGGAGAATTCGTTGGAAAACATAAGGATGAAGTGGATTGGGCTAGTTTAGGTGATGATTTTGAGAATAGGCACCCTCCAAATGGTGAAAGTTTAGTGACTGTGAGAGAAAGAGGGAGAAAATTTTTTAAAGAACTTCTTAGAAGATATGGAAGTACAAACGAAGTGATTTTAATAGTTTCACATGGTGCTTTTTTGAAGGTATTTTTAGGTGATTTATTGGGTATGAATTTATACGATTCTATTTTTAAACTTTTTACTGAACATTGTTCGTTAACAGAGATAGAAATTGACCAGAAGTATAAAGAGGGTTATCAACTTAAATTTCTTAATGAAAAAGATTATTTGGGTGATTTGATTTAGAAATTACTATAAAAAGCCCCAGCTAGATAAACAAACAAAAAAATAAGCATATCCTTTAAAATATATTATACAAAATATATTTTAGAATTCAACTTAAAATCTTCTTTGACCGAAATCCCTTCTGCCGGACCTTTGGGGTCTTTCTTCCATGGGTCTTGCTTCGTTAACTTTCAGTTTTCTTCCTTCTATTTCCTTGTCACCCATTTCAGAAATTGCTTTTTTCGCACTTTCATCATCCTTAAAAGTCACAAAACCAAATCCCTTAGACCTGCCTGAAAACTTGTCCTTGATGACAATAGCTTCCTCTATCTCTCCGTAAGATTCAAAAAGTTCATTCAGCTTTGTGTCATCGACAGTAAAAGGCAGATTCCCAACGTATACTTTCATGTTAATTTCCTCCTTACACTTACCTTAGAACTAGTAGAAAAAAATCCCTATATTCTAACGCTACTAAAATTAGGTGGAAATGAGGGTTTTTAAGGGTTTTG
>CAZTVG010000012.1:0-9360 GCA_964617015.1 Candidatus Woesearchaeota archaeon
TGATTTTCAATAATCTTTTTTGTTTCAGGAATGCTTTTATTCACAAAATTCTTTCCTCCGACATCCACGGTTAATTTATCTGAAAGAAGTTTTGTTTTCACAAAAATACCTCTGCCCATGGGGGCAAGAATTTCTTTCCCTGCCGAATTCTCAAGTTCATCCAGTCCGTAATTCAGAGAGGTTATTTCAATTATGCTTTCTTCCACCGCCTGTAACTGCTGCCTAAGCTGCTGAATTTGCTGCTCAAACATGCCTAATTTAATCATAAGTTCTTGATTTTCTTTTTTCATGAATTGGTAACAAAAAGTTAGTTTTTAAGGTTTCTCTGACTCCAAGCCTCTGAATTTATCTAGTTATCATCAGAAATTTATTTGCATTATCAATAATCAGATTCTAAGCCAGGCGAAGCAAGCGGTTAAACAACTTTTAAAACTTTTCTCAAAATAGAGCTAAGAACAATTGAGCTTATAAGGTAAAACCAAAACCAGCTGAAAAATCCAAAGAATTTAGGATTTCCTGCCACGGAGAAGAAATCAATAAACCACCTGAAAAAAAGAATAAGGGGAATTCCTGTGATCATAATCGGTCTCATGCTTAATTTTAAGGTCTTTGGAATGAACTCCATCTGTTTTTTCTGGAATTCAATTAATTTTTCAGGATGTTCTCTGTATTTTTTCGCTTCCTCCTGAAGAATTTTCTGCTCTTTTTTCAGCTCTCTTAGAGTTTCCTGGTCTGTCCCATATTTTTGTATTAAAGTCATGGCAAGAGTGATTAAAAAAACAAGAGTAATCATGCCCCATGTCAGATTCAGGTTAAGAAGTGTTCCTGCTGTCGGATTCAGGATTGTATGGACAGTATTTTTTATAAAAGGGGAACTGTCCCAGAAGAAGGCAATCAGTAATGAAATTATCATTACAATAAAAATTCCTCTGAAACTTCCTTCTTTATTCATTTCCAGAAAAAGGGAATTTGGTTTTTAAACTTAAGTTTTTATGAATTTTCTCATTGCAGGATGCATATCCATCTGGTGCTGCTGGGCGATATTCTGATAAAACTGGAACATAATCATTATTACAAGGAGGATAGCTGTTCCGGAAACCAAAGCCCCAAGCAGGTCAGTGATCGCGGCAAGCAAGCCTATGGCGAGACCGCCCATGACTGTAAGAGGCATTATATACCTGTCAAGGATGCTCTCGAGTATCCTTTCATCTTGCCTAAAACCAGAAACCTGTAGTCCTGATGAAACAATTTTGTGTGCCTGGCTCCTAGCGTCCATTCCAGCGGTTTTGACCCAGAATACAGCAAAGAGTGTGGAGAAAAACATAAAGAAAATGATATGAGTCAGCCCCTGGAACAGGAATATTGGTAAAAATCCCCCTCTTATGAATAACTCAAGAAGATTGGTTGAACCCATCCAGAAGGCAATTCCTGAAACAGCCTGTCCCTCGACAAATCTTCCGAGGAAGGTGAAGTATGATGCAATTTTTGCCACCCCAGAACACTCAAGCCCTGCAAGGCACGGAGTCGCAGCATTATCAATTATTCCCCCAAAAAGCTGTACATTGGCAATTAAGGCAGCGGTTAATATGACTGGAATAACAGAAGCATAGAAAAACGAAAGAGGCCATTTGACTCCGTATCCGCGAATTCTTCCGAATGACAGGGGAATTTCGACTTTCAGGGACTGAACCCACACAACAGCCAGAAAAACCACAACAGTTGCTATAATTGCAGCAGCAGCTGATAAGAGCTCTACAGGGAATTTATTAATTACAGACTGAATTAAAATCAGAATTTTTCCAGAACAGGGAACTGTACCAAAATTCAATAAACAATTTCTTCCCTGCTGGTCTATAAACTGTAAAGCACTTGTTATTAATCTCCATGAAACTCCTGCTGCAATAAACAGGCTTACACCAGAGCCAAAACCCCACTTGGTTGTAAGCTCATCCATATAAAAAATAGCCAAGCCGCCAAGGATAAGCTGAAATATGAGTATTCCTGTAAATCCAGGTTCTGCCTGAAGTCCCTGCATTAAGACATAAACAAGTGCCTCAAAAACTATAAAAACGAAAACCAAAAGCTTCTGAAGTCCCTGAAAGAATTTTTTCCCTTCACTGGTTGTTGTGTCTATATTCAATATGCCTGAACCAGTAAGTAATTGAAGGATAATAGAAGCCAGAACAATCGGGCCTATACCCAATGAAATAATACTCCCGAAATCTGTTCCGAGAATTATGGCAAGAAACTCAAACCTTGCCAGTGCATTTACAGACAGACCAAAAAGCGGAACATTGGCGAGAATAAAAAACGAAACTAAAACTATCAAAGTCCATTTTAATTTTGTATTAAATCCTAATTTTTTTTCATCAGGTTTTCTTACCTCTGGAATAAAATTAAATATGCTTTTCAGGTTTACCATTTTGAAAATAAAATTGTCTGCTTCGCAGGATTTAATTTAATGTTATTAATGTACAAATTCTCTAACATCTTTTTTCAATAATTTTCTATTTTATTAAATTTACTTTAAGCTTTACTGAACTTATACAGGTCTTTACCTCATCTTTATTTAACATTTTCCCCTATTTTATCCGCATTAATTTGTTTTTCCTTCTTAAGCAAGATGATTTCTCCCCCTTTTTCCTCAACTTTTCTTCTTGCAGACTTAGAGGAATCATTTGCTTTTATAATTAACTTATTTTTTACCTCTCCCTCTCCAAGAACCTTGTATTCTGGAAGATTTATTTCAAATTTCTCCCCTGTTTTTTTTGCCAATCCTTTGTTTATGTAACTTTCAAGATTGGATTCAATGTCCTTAATGTTTATTCTTTTTCTTTTGTCTCTCTTGGTTTTTCTGCTTGTGACACCTTGTTTTCCGAAATATTCATGGCCATAGAGTTTGGTTATCAGTGTTTTTTTATGGTCTGATCTTTTTCCAGAACCAGACATGCCAACTCCCCCTTTGTGCCCCGACTTCTTTCTTTTTTTTCTTGCTCCTCCTCCTGCAGTCCTGCTTCCCTTATATCTTGAGGACTTCTTTCTTTTTTTTACTTTCATTGTAAATTCTCCGAATTATTATTTTTTCTTTCATCAACTATTTCTTCTGGAAGTTGGGTAAAACTATTAACTCTATGACATTCTTCACATCCTTTTGGAGGATTATCACCAAGTTCAGTATGCCTACATTCACCCTCCCAAACATAACTTGCATAAGCCATTATAACATCCTTTCAATTAAGTCATTTATTTTTTCTTTATTATCCCCGAGAACACCTCTTGGAAAATGCAGCTTGCTTTTTATCCCTTTTCTTGGTGGATGCAGTCTAAAGAAAGGTTTCAGGTTTAAAGCTTCATATTTCTTTCCTTTTTCAAGCTCATCAGATGTTTTTTTTGCATCAATCTTTTTCTTTTTATTCAGTAACTGCCCCCTCTTTTCAATCAGCTTTTCCAGTGTCTCTTTCCTTATATTTCCAAAAGCAACAAAATCTCTGACTTTTTTTATCATTCCAAGCTGTTCTTTTGTAGGATTTAAAACTATGCAGGAATACTTTTTTCTTAATCTTAATCTGTCAAGGGTTCCATCTATTTCTTTTTTCAGATTTACTCTTCCATGAATTCTTATGGCACAGATCATTTTTTCTTTGAAGTTGTTTTATTTAAAGCGTCAAAACATGCTTTAATAACATTAAAAGTTGTTCTTTTCTTTCCGAAAGTCTTGCTATAAACATCTTTTATACCCGCAAGTTTCAGAATTTTCTTAAGTTCTTTCCCGACAACCAATCCTGTTCCCTGTGGTGCAGGAATCAAAATCAATTTAACACTTCCTGATTTTCCTGTTATCTTGAATAGAACAGTGTGCAGCTCAGAACACGCACAGTCAAAACCAGAACAGGCTCTTTTAATTTTTATGATATTCAATTTTGCCTTTCTTATTGCCTTGTCTCTTGCAGGAAGGGTTTCTTTTGCTTTTCCCACTCCTATTCCCACATGCCCGTTTTCATCCCCTATCACAGCCATTGCAGAAAAAGCAGGTATGTTTCCTTCCTTGGTTTTTTTCTGTGTCTGTCTCCAGGCTCTTCTTTTTCCCCCTCCGAACTTCCCTTTTGCCTGTCCTATTAAAACCAAATCTGTCTTGATATTTACCAGATAATCCACAATTTGCTCCTCAAGAATTTTTCTGTTGCTGTCGAGAATTTCATCAATATCAGTAATTTTTCCGTTCTTTACCTCGATTCCGAGTTTTGTTTTTGGCTCCCAACCCAGAACCACTTTTTCCCTTTCTACTTCTTCCCTGGTTTTTTCTCTTTTTTCTTCTTTAACTGTCCCAGGGGATACTTTTTCCTGAGACTTTGCTTTTTCAGATTCTTTTTTAATCAGGTCTTCGGTAACTTTTCTTGGCTCTTTTGCCTGGCCTTCGGCAGTTTCTTCTGAAATTGTTCCGTGTGCTTCTGTAGTTCTTTTCAAATTTTCAAATTCCTGTTTTTTTTCACTCATTTTCTTTTTCTATTCTTGATTTAATTTCATCAAATATATCTGAAAAATCTTTTTTAAGGTGCTTTCCTTTTATTCTTTCTTCGCTTGGAAAATCTTTTTCATCGCATTTTATTTTAATACCCGAATCTTTCAGTCCTTTCAAAAAAGCAAAAACTTTGTTTTTATGCAGGCCCCGAATCATTCCTATATCAACAATGGGCTTTTCTTGTTTCTTCTCGGAAATTTTTTTACCCATAAGAAAGCCGGTAAGGTATGCAGCAGGAATTGATTTTAGGCTTCCTCCGGAGACTTTGGGCCAACCATACTTAATCAGAACCTTTGAGGTTATTCCTTCATCAATTTTATCCTGAGCATTTTTGCTTTTTACATACTGGGAGATAATATACTTGTTTGTTTTTCTGAAAACAACTCTCGGAGAGCCCCCTTTAAGTAATTTTATTCTTTTTGCATAATCTGTCTTGTGCTCTTTTCTTCTTCTTTTCAGTGTTTTCATTTTTTTAGTCCATTAATGTGCTCTCTGAGATGTGATTTGCTTATGAAAATTCTGTTTCTTATTTTTTTCATTATATCTATGACATCTTCCTTTGATATTTTTCCCATCTTTTTCATTTCTGAAACATATTTTCTTAATTTTCTTGTCATGATTACATAATCTTTTTTTCTCCTCTTTACTTTTTTTCTTATGTTCCCCGTACTTCTCTTTCTCTTCTTTTTTGCTTTTCTTTTTCCCCTTATTTCTCTTATGAGTATTGCTCCTTCTTTTTGCAGATCCCTTATGTCTTGTTTTGTAATTGCTTCTTTAATGTCCTCGAGCCTTGATTCTAAAAAAATTATCCTTTCTCTTCCGATGCCGAGAGTTCTTCTTGCAAGATCTTTCTTTTTACTTAGATTCATTTTTCTTTTCCTTTTTCTGAAATTTCTTCAGGAACTTTTCAATATTTACGTTTTGAATGGAAATTTTCATCTCCTTGGCTTTTTTTACTATTTCTATTTTTTTCCTTTTTCCAATGCTTCCAATTATCACTATTTCATTTTTCCCGATGCCTGTCAAATCTTTAAGATTCCTGATTATCTTAAAATTCTTTTTTCCCGATTTTCTTTTTTTATATCCTATACTCACGACAGCAGGCCATCCTCTTCTTTTTTCCCTCATTTTGTTATCTCTTCCTTTTGGTTTTCTCCAGACTTGTTTTTTCTTTCTTTTCTTTCCCAACTTTAAATATCTACTCCAGGTTCTCCTCAAAAAAACCGCCATTATAACACCCTGCCCGCTTTATTTATTATAAAGATTCCGTCCTGGAATACTCTTCTATCTCTTTTTCTAATCCTTGTTGCAGTTTCAAAGTTTGCAGCAGCCTGACCTGCAAGTTCTTTATCAATAGATATGATTTTTATTATATCTTTATTGATTTCAATCTCAACCCCTTCGGAAATTTTTGTTTTTCTTGGTATTTTTTCCCCAAGGAAATTTTTGATTAAAACCTCCCTGCCTTTCACTTCAACACTTATCGGGAAGTGACTGAAACAGACTTTAAGCTGATACTCAAATTTTTTCTGAGCGCCGCGAATCATGTTTTTTACATGTGACGCAAGGGTATTCATGAGTTTCTTTTCTTTTTTTGTTGCCTTGCCATATCCTATGATTATCTTGTTATCTTTTTTTTCAAACTTAAGTTTGTTTACCTTGAACGTTCTTTTGTTCTCTCCCTCCCTGCCCCTGACTTTTAATGTAGTCCCTTCTATTTCCGCTTCCACGCCTTCAGGAATTTCAATCTCTTGGAAAAGTTCTTTTTTCATTTTAATAAAAATATGCGATTAAGCTCCCCCCTACTCCTTCTTGAAGAGCTTCTTCATGAGTCATTAAACCTTTATTGGTTGAAACAATGACTGTTCCGATGTTTCTTGCAGGCAGATACCTTCTTCTGTACTTTTCAATCTGGTCTTTTTTTACTGTAAACCGCGGCTTTATTGCCTTACACTCGAGAATGTCTCCAATATTTATCTCAATAGACTTATTTTTGCTGTCAATCTTGTATTTTTTTACAGCTTCTTTCTGTTTCATTATTTTCAGAATTTCAATTAACAATTTTGAAATTCTATTTATCTTTACATTTTCCTTTCTCGCCTTTTTCGCGTTTCTTATCATATTCATTGCATCAGCAATGATATCTTGTGCCATTTTATTAACTGTATTTTTTAAAACCGATTTCTTCAGCAATTTCTCTGAAGCAATGTCTGCATAAATTTAATCCGTATGATTTGATGTGAGCGCCAAATCTTCCGCATCTCTCGCATTTCTTCCTGGCTATTCCTGTTTTTCTCTCCTTTGGCTTGTTATGTTTCAGGAATTTCTGCATTTTTTCCGGTTTATTTCTCAATTGCTTCAAAATTTTTCTCCAGTCGCTTGCTGTCATTCAAATTTTCTCCATGTCTGTTTAATTTGGATGAATGGGAATTTTATATTAACTTTCATTTTAAATAAATTTCGTCTCGAAATTATCCTCCATAAATTTGATTATCTCCTTTGTCTGAATATTCTGCCTCTTTGGAATCCTACCTCTTTTTATTTTTTTTGATTTAACCCTCCTCCCGTATCTCTTAAAAACAATGGTAACATCAAATCCCCTGATCCCTATTTCTCTTTGGTACTCAATGCCCGGAATCTCAAGATACTCTTTTATTCCAAAAGAGAAATTATTCTCACTTATCTGACTTTTTTTAAGGGTGTTGTCTATTGTTGATAGCATTTTTCTCAAAAGTTCTACAGGATTTTTTCTGACCGTAACAACAGCTCCGACTTCAAGACCTGGTCTGATTCCGAGAGAAGGAATTCTCTTTCTGGATTTCATTTTTGCAGGAGTTCTTCCTGTCAGCAGCTTCAGAAGTTTAACTCCTTTCTCAAGCTCTTCATCTTTTCCACCAACATTTAATACAACTTTCTCTATTTTTATTTGCCTCATTGGATTCATTTTATTCTATAGCCATCAATTGTTTAATTAAAACCTTAGTTAATTTTTTATCAATATTTAATTCCGCGATTTTCTTCTCGGCATTAATTTTCAATACACTTCCTGTTTTCCCCGAATGTTTACCCGCAAAAACAACAGCTTTTACTTTCTCTTTCAGAGGAATGCATTTTTCTATCTTCTTTTCTTTAAAGTTGATTAAAACAGAATCATTAACGTTGCACTTAATGTCTGACAAGAAATTTCTCCCATCACTAAGATTTAACTGTGTTTTTTTCCCCTTTAAAATATTTTTGTTTATTATTTTTGCTGTTTTGTAGTTTACTTTATTTTCCTCTATCTCTTTAAGTTCAAATTTGCCTTTATCTGACAGTTCCAAACTGAAGTATTTTTTTGATGGAATTAAATTTATTGTATCAAACAATAAAACACTGCTTTTCTCATCGGTTGCGGGCTTATTGTTTACCAGGATTTGTTTCATATGGATTGTGTGTTTTGCTTCTTTTCTGTTCTGAACAACTTTGAGCATCTCCCTTAAAATCACCAAAAGAGGCAGGCTCCTTTTGGCATCAAATCTGGGTTTAACCACATACTTTGTCCCTTTCCTGAATACAGGCCAGCTTTTCGGAACTTTTTGTCTTTTTAAATACATTATTTTTTACCTCCGGCATCTTCTTTCTTTGATTCTTTTTCTACTTCTCCTTCCTGCTTCCTTTGTCTTTTTTCCTCGTGCAAAAACTTACTTCTTTTTCTGTCCTCAAGATTTAATTCAAGTATTTGGAGATTTGAAGGTCTTAGCTTTACATTTACTTTTGAACCATCTCTTTTCTTAACCTGAATTCCCTCTAATTCAATACTTCCTTTTTTTAATTTTACGCTGACTATTTTTCCTTTTTTTCCTTTGAATTTTCCCCGCATGATTTTTGTCACATCTCCTTTTTTCAACAGGAGAGATCTTTTTCCATATTTTTTTCTTAATTCTTTGGATAAATTGACCCTCATTAGTTTCTTTTTCAAATGCAATGGGGCATTAGCCAGGTATTTCCTCTGTTTTCTCGGCTGTTTACTTGATTTCCATGCAGTACTAAATTTTTTTCTCATTTTGCGTTGTTTCCATTTAATAAACAAATGAAGCAATTCTTGCCACAGAAGGCCATCGCTCCATCACCTCCTTTGCAACAGGTCCTTTAATCTGGGTGGCTTTGGGATTTCCTTTTTCATCCTTGAGTATCGCCACAGAGTTATCTTCAAAAGCCACTCTTTTTCCATCTCTTCTGCGATAAGCCCTCTTCTGCCTTATTATTACTGCATCAAAGACTTTTCCTTTCATATCAGGAATTCCTTTCTTCACACTGACTTTTACCATGTCGGCAACCTTTGCATAACCTTGCCTGCCCTTTTTTCCCTTACCTCTTTTTACAGAAACTAATCTGGCGACTTTTCCTCCACTATTATCTGATATATTCAGTGTTGCACCTAAATTTAATCCCCGCGTTATTTTTGCTGAAACAGCTTTCATTTTTTATTCTCCTTATTTTTAATTTTTTTTATAATAACAAAATGGATTGTCTTGCTTAAAGGTCTGCACTCCTGAATCCTTATAATGTCACCTATGCTGATTTTATTCTCTACACATGTGGGAAGTCTTGCATGAATTTTTGTTTTCTTCTTGGCATATCTCTCATATTTTCTTACGTAAATCATTCTCTCAAATTCTATTGTAACCCTTTTATGGAACTTCCTTATAACTCCCCCTTCAAAAATTCTTCCCCTTACCTTAAGGTTTCCATGGAAAGGACAGTCTCTGTCTTTGCACAAGGCTCCGGCTAGCTCTGTCTCTGCTATTTTCTCTGTTTTTCTCCCTTTCTTTTCCTTCATTTTATTAGTGTATGCTTTAAAC
>CAZTVG010000012.1:9460-18340 GCA_964617015.1 Candidatus Woesearchaeota archaeon
GTTTCTTTTTAGTTTTCTATTGATTCTTCATCGAACCCAAGATTGACAAGAATTTCTTTCATCTTTTTCTTGTGGTTTCCTTGCAGTTCTATTGCGTCACCTTTGTAAGTTCCGCCGCATGCAAGCCTGTTTTTCAGGTCTTTTGCGATTTTCTTTACATCGATGCCACTTCCGAATCCTGTAACAACAGTAACAATTTTCCCGTATCTCTTCCTGTCTGTTGTTACCCTTATCTTCTGCGAACTTTTTACAATCTGTTCGCATACACATGCTTGCTTAGGCAAGCCGCATTTCGGGCATATTTCCATGTTACTTTTTGTTGAGTGTGAGTATCCTCGCAATTATTTTTTTAATTTCTCTTTTTTTTGAACTTCCTGTTTTTGAAGCATTTACTTTTGATTTTATCAGTTCAAGTTTTAACTCCTCAAGTTTTCTCTCTCTTTCTTCCTTACCCATTTTTCTAAGTTCTTTTGCTTTCATAGATGCCATTTTATTTTTTTATGTTTTTGGATTTCTTTGAAACCTTTCCTTTAACTTTTAATTCTTTTTCTGCTTTAATGTTATCTTTTATTTTTTCAATAAGATCTTCATTAACGTCTATCTTATCCTTTAGTACTGCATCTGGTGAGAGTATGCTTACTTTTACTCCGACTGTTCCCGGCTTTGTCTGCGCCCTTGTCTGCGCCCTGTCAACTACCTTTGCACTATCTCCTGTTTTTTTTAGGTAGCCCTGTGCAAATCTCCATGTTTTTGCCCTTGCGCCTGGGAGCTTCCCGCTTAATCTTATTTCAGTACCAAGTGCTCCGGCACCCATTATTTTCTGCAATGTCCTGTATGCTATGACTTTAAATTTCAGAGAACCAAATCTTTCAAGACTCAAGGCAATCTCATCAGCCATTATCTGCGCATCAAACTCTGGATGTCTTATTTCATCTATTTCTATGTGAGGATTTTCAAGTTTGAATTTATTTTTCAAAACTCTGGTCAACTCTTCTATTTTTTCTCCTCCCCTCCCAATTATCAAACCGGGCTTGTTTGTTGAAATGATTATCTTCTCTCCCACTGGCGTATACTCCATTCTGACTCTGCTTACTTTTCCCTTTCCAAGTGAGTTTCTTATATACTCACGAACGGCAAATTCTTCCTTCTTGAGTCTAACAACATTTCTCTCTTCCATTAGGCTTTTTCTCCTGAAAAAGACTTTTCTCTCTCTTTATTTCTTGCAGTTATTTCTACATGAGTTCTTTTTTTTCTCACCGCTCCGAATTTTCCATAAGGTCTTGAGCCGATGTTGGCAACAGACTCGGCAATTACAGGTTCTTCAAGACCGCTATAACTCGCATTTGCAGAAAGGTTTTTTAATAATTTTATGAAACTCTCTGTTGCTTTTTTTGGAAATCTTCCTGACATGATTCCCCTGCCTTTTCTGTGGGGAATTTCTCCTTTCATAGGAATTACTTTTCTGAATTTAAGAACCTGTTCTAAATCAGTAATTGCCTCTTCAATTCTTTTATTTTTTATGAACTTGCAGATAGCAGCAGAATATTTTGTTGATATTGGAAGATTATATGATTTTACAACAGCCTCTGTTTTTGCTGGTTTTTCCTGAACAGGTTTCTTTTCGGTTTCTTTGGATTTTTCAGCTTTACTTTCTTTTTCCTCTTCTTTTTTTGTTTCTGGTTTTTTCTCTGGCTTGACTTCTTTTTTTTCAACTTTTTCCTCAGACTTTTTTATGGCTTTTTCATCAAGTTTTTCCTCTTTCTTAGCTATCTCTTTAGGAATACCGCTTTTCTCAATATCTTTGATTATTTCTTCAGATGTTTCTGGTTTTTCTTTGGTTTTTTTGTTTTCTTTTTCTGTCATTTTTAAAAATTTATTTCTTAGCCTTGAATTTGGTTCCTTTTGTTGCTCCAACACCTGATTTTCCGTGTTTAACCCTGCTTCTGGTCAGGGCAAACTCCCCGAGCTGATGACCGAGCATCTCCCCTATTATTTCCACAGGGATAAAATTTCTTCCGTTGTGAACATAAATATTCATGCCGACCATTCCAGGAACTATAACAAGATCTCTCTGATGTGTTCTTATAGGCTTATTCTTCTCTGTTTTTGCTTTTCCCCTGCTGACAAATTCCTCAATTTTCTGGAACTGCCTGAGCGCATTCCTTCTTTGTCTTGACCTTAAATACTTTGAAAACTCCCTTACATCAAGTTTTTTCAGCTCATCTACTGTTTTTCCCCTGTATGTAAAATCTTTTCTTTTTATTTCCATTTGTTTAAATTTTTCCTGAAATTTAAATTTTGATAATTTTCATTTTTCATTTTATTTTCTTTTTCCTGTTCTTCTTGGCCTTAATAAACCAACCTTCCTTCCAGGAGGAGCATTCCTTTTTGCAATCTTGCTTTTTGGGTTTTTGCCGCGGCCTGAGCCAAAAGGATGATCCACTGCATTTACTTTCACAGCAGATGTTCTCGGCCACAATTTACCTTTTGCTTTTTTCATATGATATTTTTTTCCTGCTTTGATAATCGGCTTATCAAGTCTCCCTGCTCCAGCAACAATTCCAATGGTTGCTCTGCAGTTTTCATTGAACTTTTTTTCTTTTTTTGAGGGCATTAAAACATAAACATCTTTTCCGACAATCCTGTTGACCGAGCCGGATCCCCCTGCGCTTTTTATGAAAACTCCCCCATCTCTGGGCTTTGACTCTATGTTATAGATTTGTGTTTTTACAGGGATATCTCTTAATTTCAGGATATTGCCTTCTTTAACTTCTTTGTTTTCAAAACTGATTTTTTGCCCCTCAAACATTCCCTTAAATGCTGGCATGTAAAATACTCCTTTATCATACTTGACTTTTGCCAGGGGAGCAGTGTGTGCCGGGGAGTTTAATAACTTGATTATTATTCCCTCTTCTGAAATCTCTGCAGGATATTTTAGCCTGAATTTGAAAGCCTTTATTCTGACCCTGTAAGTTCCGCTTCCTTTTCCACGAGCCTGCTGGATTATTCTTTTTCCCATTTTACAATAAATTTGCTGATTTGTGTTTCATTTAGATTATACCAAGTCTAGTTGCAATATCAATAGCTGGAAATTTACTTTTAAGTTTGACGTAAGCGTATTTCTTATTTCCTCTAATAAGTGTTCTTACCTTCTCGACTTTTACCTTGAAAAGTTCTTCAATTTCTTTCCTTATCTTGTCTTTTGTGACTTTTTGGTCTGTCTGAAATGTCAAAACGTTTTGTGATTCTATCATCATAACTGCTTTTTCAGTAACCACTGGTTTAATCTGAATGTTCATTTTGACCTTTCTCCGAGCTCCACGATTGCATTTTCAGTGTAAACCGTTAATCTGCCTAATCCTCCCCTGGCAAGGTCATTAACGCTTAAGTTTTGGATACTTTTTGTTTCAAAAGCTTTTGTTTTAATTTTTTCTTTATTTCCGGTCACAAGTAAAATGCCGGCAGTGCTTTTGTATTTTCTGCCTCTTAATTTCCCTTTTCCGCTTCTGACTTTTTTCTTTTTCAGTGCAAGTCCGAAAAGTTTCTCTCCAAGAATTTTTTTTAAACTTAGAATAAACTCTTTTGTTTTTAGTAATGTAAATTTGGATTCAATAACAATGGGAAGACTTATCATGTCTTTTTCAGTTAAACTTCCGTATCTTGAGGATACTTTTTTTCTGTCTGCTGTTGCACTTATCGCTGAAGTCAATGCAACTTTTGTTTCTTTTTTGTTTATTTTTTTAATTTTAATCATAGAAATTACCTTTGGGGGATGAGCTCTTCTTCCCCCCCTTGTAGAGGAGACTTCAGCTCCCACAGAGATGAATTGTGAACCTCTTCTCAAAACTATTTTTCTTGGTATTCTTGACATGCCTCTTCCATATCCGCTTCTCCAGACATGCCTTCTGTGAATCATTTTTCCGCTTGCGGAATGTTGTTTTCCTGCAACAAGTGAAGGAGCATAAGGCTGTTGGGTTTTTTTGGCTTCCAAAACTTTTGAAACTATATCTTCCCTTATTTTTCCAGAGAAGAAGCCAGGGAGATTTATTTCTCTTATTTTCTTTCCATCCGCATTCAACAAACTTGTTTTCATTTTATAATCCAGCCTCCCTCAAAAACCCATTTAATCCGGAATAATCTTTTGATGCTTTGTAGGGGAGATGATCTGTATCTTTTTCGTGATGTATGCCTGCAAAGAATTCCTTTAATTTTTTAGTATTCGGATCAATATAATATCCTAGCTCAATTATTATTGCCTCTCCATTTCTTTTTGTAGTATATACTTTTTTTAGTTCAGTTTCGTAATTGACTCTTGTAATAACTTCTATTCCTCCATTTCTTTTCAGTTTCTTTCCAGGTTTGATTTTTCTAAAATCAATTCTTTCTTCAAGTTTTTGACATGTAGTTCCTTTCATTTTCATCTTAACTCAATAAATTCGTAGTTTTTCTTTAACTGTTTTTTAGTTTCCCTTAGGGGATAAGTAGCCAGTAGTTGTCTCTTTGCAGGACCCTGCACTGACCCTCTCAGAATTATATAATCTGTTTTCACATCACCAAAATTATGGATATTTTTCAGCTCTTTTTTGTCTTCTGATTTTCCAACTTTGATTATTTTGTTATTATAAACTGCCCGCGTAAACATTCCAAGCTGTCCTGCCATGGGTACTCTGAAAGTGACTCTTGCAGGATGCCACGGCCCCAGGCTTCCTGGTCTTCTTCTTCCTTTTTCAGATTTATGACTTTTAAGCGTGATACCGAATCTCTTTACAGGTCCTGAAAATCCTTTTCCTTTGGTAAGGCCTCTTAAATCAACCAAATTATTGTTTTCAAAAACATCTAAAACAGAAATTTCTTTTCCAAGTTTTTCTTTAATGAAAGAAATTTTTTCATTAAGATTTCCTGCAAGCCCGATTTCGCTTAAATCAGGAGTATTTTTTATTCCTGTTTTTTTAACCTGGGAATAACATAAAACTCTTACATCATCATGCTCTTCCTTGAAGTCATCAATTTTCTGAGCTTTCTTTTTTGGGATTTTGAGCTTTCTTTTTAATTCTTTGTCAGGGTTTTCCGAGATAATTTCTCCGGCTACTTTTCCATTTTTGTAGAATCTGGCAGAAAATATTTTCATAGGGGGGCATTCAAGAATTGTTACAGGAACAGAGATTTTTTTTCCTTTGGTCATTGAGTCAGGAGTGTTGTCTTTTACATAAGCAGAAGCCATTCCTGCTTTGTAGCAGATAAATCCCTTAAGATTTTTTCCAGAACTAATAGCAATCCAGTTGACTCTAGGTAAAAATTTACTGGCTCTTTTTCTCGGCCAGAACTGCAGACTTCCCTTCCTTGGTGTTTTCCTTGTAGGCATTTACTTGTAAATGACTCCTTTGCTTTGCAAACTCGTAGGCATTTCTCAATGATTTAGCGGATAACATTTTTTACTAATCCCTGGATAAAATATCAAGAAAATGAAGGTTTTTAAAGGTTTTCAGGGGGAGTTTATACTTCAAACTCAGTTTCTTTAATTGATTTTTTGCCGTCAATATCAATCTCGCGTATGACTTTTCCTTTTCGTTTTGCAACCTCACGGATTTTTGCAAAGTTTTCTTCATCTGTCTTCGGCAG
The DNA here is from genome assembly GCA_964617015.1 of Candidatus Woesearchaeota archaeon. Taxonomy (GTDB): domain Archaea; phylum Nanobdellota; class Nanobdellia; order Pacearchaeales; family GW2011-AR1; genus ASMP01. Next base: position 15,080 of record CAZTVG010000012.1, read on the forward strand.
AACAATTTCATCAATAACAAATTTATGTTCAATATTTGCTTTTTTGCATTCAGGCAAATCCCAGAAGAAGTCATCCTTTGCAGCCCTGTAATATTTTTCATCAAGCTCTAGCTGACAGAATCTAACATCAATTTTACCCTCACTTTTTCCTGGTTTTGGTATCTTGCTTTTTATTCTTAATTTAATGCCATCTCCGTCCGCATTCAGAAGAAAATAATAAATCTTCTCCGCGATTTCTTTGACCTGGTCATCTGTAAAATTCTCAACATTATAAATCCATTTACCTGCTTTTTTTCCTCCTTGCAGATTTCCAATCTCTTCCTTGCTCCATATGATTCCATTGAATGTTACGCCCCCTAAACCTGCGACAAACAAAACAAAATCATTTACAAATTCAAAACTGCTCTTAATCTTAACAGTTTTTGTTTTCCATAAGCTCAAAACAGCCCTTTTCCCATATTCTCCCTTTCCAAAACGAATAAATTGTTTGTGCACGAATTCATCTGGTTGTTTCAGAAAAATCTTCTTTATGAAATTCATAAATCTTATTGATTAATTTTCCTTATAAATTTTATGTATTCTTGGTTTATTTTGGGTTTTGTCTGATATTTTTTGAAAAGATTACAAAGCTTTATAAATTTCTTCTGACTTAATACTAACAAGATGAATGATATTTATTTCAAAAAAATCATGACGGGAATTCTGCTTATTTTTTTAGTAGTCTTATCCTTCTTTTTGCTAAAACCTGTCTTAATTTCAATCATTGTGGCTCTGATTCTTGCATTTGTTTTTAGTCCTGTATATGACTGGCTCTACAAACACATAAAATCTAAGAATCTATCAGCAATTTTAATTATTTTATTTTTGATACTCCTCATTCTTCTGCCAATATGGTTTTTAACTCCAATTTTAATAAAACAGTCTTTTGCAATATTTCAGGCAACACAACAGATAGATTTTGTAACCCCCATCAAATCCATCTTTCCTGATTTGGCCGCCTCAGAGGAATTCTCTGCAGAAATTGGTTCAATACTTTCTTCTTTTACATCAAAAATTGCCAATTTAATGGTTAATTCTTTCTCTCAAATAATACTTAATTTTCCAACCATTTTTCTTCAGCTTATAGTTGTTTTTTTCACATTCTTTTTTGTGCTTAAGGACAAAGATATGATTCTTGATTATGTAAAAAGTCTGCTTCCTTTTTCAAAAGAAGTGGAAAAAAAATTATTTGAATCTTCAAAAGGAATAACTGCTTCAGTGCTTTACGGGCAGGTTGTTGTAGGAATTCTTCAGGGTATTATTGTAGGATTTGGATTTTTTATCTTTGGGGTTCCCAATGCTTTATTCATTGCCCTGCTTGCAACTGTTGCCGGAATTCTCCCGATTATAGGAACAACAATTGTATGGATTCCTGTTGTAATTTATTTATTCATAGCAGGAAATACTCTTTCTGCCTGGGGGGTTATTACTTTTGGTCTTATCTCTTCCACAATTGACAACTTCATAAGACCCATGATTGTTTCAAGAAGAACGAAAATACACTCAGCAATAGTTCTTATTTCAATGATTGGGGGATTTTTCTTCTTCGGAATTCTCGGGTTTATTCTTGGACCCTTAATAATCTCTTATCTACTTATATTTTTAGAGGTTTACAGAGGGAAATCCACGCCAAGGGTAATAATCAAAGAATAAAAGTAATCAGGATAAATATAAAAATCATTTTCTCCAACTATAATTTACCTAAAGAGGGGTGTCATGGAACTAAAAATAAAACTTTTGAAATGGTCTGCAGGCCTTCCTGTAGCCATGCTTAACAAAAAGACAGCGGAGAAAATAGGCGTTCATTCTCGGGACAGGATAAGCATTAAAACCCTCTCAAAACACCCTAAAGAAATATCTACAGACATAGATATTATCAAGAAATTTGTAAAAAGGGATGAAATTGCTGTTTCTTCTGAATTAAAAAAGTATCTTAATCTGAATATAGGCCAGAAAGTTGAAGTTAATCTGTCAAATCCACCTGAGAGTATAAATTTCATTAAGAAAAAAATGAACAATAAATCTTTGTCTGAGAAAGAAATAAACACCATAATAAAGGATGTTGTAAATAATTCTCTTTCTGAATCAGAAATAGCTCTTTTTGTTTCTTCTAGTTACAAATACGGGATGAGCATGAAAGAAACAATTTTCATGATAAAAGCCATTCAGAATTCAGGCAATCAATTAAGATTTAAAAATAAGTTCGTGGCTGATAAACACTCTGTTGGTGGTGTTCCTGGAAACAGGACAACACCTATTATTGTATCAATCTGTGCTGCTGCAGGCCTTATCATTCCGAAAAATTCCTCAAGAGCAATAACAAGTGCGGCAGGAACTGCAGATGTCATAGAAACAATAGCTGATGTGGAATTTTCCATAAAAGAATTAAAAAAAATAATCAAAAAAACAAATGCATGTATGGTATGGGGGGGTTCTCTCGGGCTTGTTCCCGCAGATTCTAAGATAATCAGAGTAGAAAAATCCCTTAAAATGGATCCGGAGGCCCAGCTTTTGGCCTCAATAATGTCAAAAAAACTTGCAGCAGGAAGCAAATACATCATAATAGACATCCCCTACGGAAAAAATGCAAAATTCAATAAAAAACGGGCATTGAACTTAAAGAAAAAATTCAATTATCTTGGTAGGTATTTTAAGAAAAAATTGAAATGTGTACTTACAGACGGAAGTCAGCCTGTAGGATGCGGCATTGGTCCTGCACTTGAATTAAAAGACATTATACAAATTTTTGACCCTAATGAAACAGGTCCGCAGGACTTGGAGAGAAAATCTCTGTTATTGGCAGGAGAGCTTCTGGAGATGACTGGCAAGGCAAAAAAAAATCAGGGAATAAAATTTGCAGAAGAAATGCTTTTCTCAGGAAAAGCATTTGATAAGTTTAAGGAAATTATCAAAGCTCAGAATGGAAATTTAAGGAGAATAAAAGATGCAGAATTCAAAAGAGATATCTTGTCAAAAAAATCAGGGAAAATCAAAGAAATAAACAATAAAAAAATAAATTCCCTTGCAATAGCTGCGGGGTGCCCTGTCGACAAATCTGCAGGAGTTTACCTTTGTTATCATAAAGGAGATAAAGTGAAAAAAGGAAAAAAACTCTTAACTTTGCATGCAGAATCAATGCCTAGGCTCAGAGAGGCAATAAGATTCTATAAAAAATCAAAGCCGATAAAGATAAAATAATCACAACTAATTTTTTAAACTTCT
>CAZTVG010000013.1:0-18130 GCA_964617015.1 Candidatus Woesearchaeota archaeon
AATACTCTTTTTAGTCACAGGGTATGTTCTTCACCTACTGACGTTATAATTCTCGTTTGTTCAAAAAAATATACGTATATTTAGTATCCAAAAATATTAGTTTTTCGTTTTCTTCTGTTGGTAAATTTTCTTTTGGGTCTTACTAATGTTCTCTTATATTTTCCTCTAGCAAGCTTTTTTACCTTATATGATCTTAATTTTCCAGAGCTATCCTTTAATTTTTTAATAATAATCTCACCCACTTTTTGCTTCTTTGCTTTAAACTTCTTTCTTTTCTTTTTAACTCTTGTAATTCTTTTATTTCCAAACAAATCTCTATGAAATCTTTTTGTATATTTATTATCCAATTTCTTATGGTCATTTGGACAAACTAACATTAAATTACTTGAGCGTGTATCATAATTTCGCATGTTTTTATGATGATACTCTAAATTAATTCCTCTTGGTTTTTTACCACATATCTCGCACACAACTCTACCAAACTTCTTTTTCACTCTTTGTCGAACTTTCTTTTTTATTAATGCATTTGGTAATTTTCTTACCATATCTGTCAATAGTATAATAAGTATTTAAAATTTAACTAAACCAATCTTTTCTTTTGGATTTTCATTACTACAACTATTTCTCTCGCTTTATGATAAATCTAGCTGCGTTTAGGAAATCTCTGGCAACATGTTTCTTTTTACTCTTTAGCTTTTTCACTTTTAATTTTTCTTCTGGCTGATAAACAAAAGGAACCAAAATACCAAAACCACCTATCTTGTGAGCTGTTTTCACATCAGAAACTCTGTCTCCTATAACATAAATTTTTGTTTGATTTTTTTTAAGTTTTTCTTTCTTTAAGATTGATCTTATCATTCCTGGTCTTGGCTTGAAGCATGAAAAATTTCCTACGAGTTTTTTATGAAAAGTATATTGTGGATGTTTTTTCACATATTCTCTAGATGCCCTAGGACATACTTCATAACCATCTACACTAACACCCCTTTTCTCAAGTTTCTTGATAATGTATTTAAAAACTTCATGAGCTTTTTTTTCTGTTAAAAGAGGAAATTCTTTTATTGCAACTCCTGGCTGATTGCTTATCAAATAAATTTTGGCAGCAGGAAGTTTTTTTCTTAAAATCCTGAGGCCTTCTAAAGCATTCTCTACGAATTTTATTTTAGATTTCCAGTTTCTTTGGCGACCTAGATGATACTTGGGCCTGTGTTTTTTGTCATAAGCTACAGTCCCATCTCTGTCTACACAAATTAGAACTCGTTTCATTTTAAATTCTCTTTTATAAAAATATAAGAGAAGGGAGTATAAAAACTTTTTTCGAAGAATTTAAAAATCTGCAAGCCATTTTTTCTACATGTTGAAAAGGAATGCATCAGTCGATACTATTGAGGAATTTTATAGGATAATTAAAAAAACAAGAGTAGTAAAGTTAAAAATTCTGAAAGCAATTCTTAATGAAAGAAAAATAAAAAAGCAAGATATCGATTTTCTAAGGAAGGCTCTTTTTATTTTTGAGTCTATTAAAAAGAAAAACGGAAAATATTTTCTTTTCACAAAAGACGGAGAAAAAATTAATCTTCGTCTTGACTATGAAATAAATGAATTAAAGAAAGACTTAATTTATCTTGAAAAAGGGAAAAAGGCGTTGTTGAGATATTTATCAAAGATCAATAATAGTTTTTTTAAAGAGGTTGAAAATGGATTTAAAGCTCTTAAAGATAAAAGAATAACTACAATAATAACAGATAGAGACGGAACTATAAATAATTATGCTGGAAGATACAAGTCTTCCATACAATCAATTTACAATGCAGTCTTCCTTACTAATTTTGTTTCATCCAAAGTAAAAAATGCAGTTGTTCTTAGTTCTGCTCCATTAAATGAACTCATTGGGGTTAGTATTGCATCAAAAAATTTAATCGTATATGCTGGATCAAATGGAAGAGAGTTATTAATTAACAAAAATAAGAAAACTTATCCTATCGCGGCTAAAAAGAGAGAGCTCCTTAATTTGTTAGCTAAAAGAATTGAAAAGCTTACCTTAAAAAGAGAGTACAAAAAGTTTTTATTGATTGGATCTGGATTTCAACATAAATTTGGACAACTTACTATTGCCCGTCAAGATATCTATAACTCTATAGATGAAAAAATGTCAAAAGTATTTCTCAAAAAAATAAAAAAAGAAGTCAAATCGATTGATCCTCAAGGGAAAAACCTTGGGGTAAGGGATACAGGGTTAGACATAGAAATCACTTTGACTTTAAGTAAGGGAGGCAAGCTTAAGGAGTTTAATAAGGGATCTGGAACGGAATTTATTATAAATACCTTACATTTAAAGACAAGGGATATTTTGGTATGTGGAGATACTGAATCAGATTTTGATATGTTTAAAATAACAAAAAAATTTAATAAAAATACGCAAATAGTTTTTGTAACAACAAATAAAAGACTTAAGGTAAAAGTAAAAAGATTATTTACAAAAACTGTTATAGTCCCAAATCCCGACACATTAATAACCATCTTAGATAAACTTTCTGGAGTTGAAAAAAAATGAGTATCGAATGTAAGGGTGCTATTTTTGATTTAGATGGCGTTTTAACTCAAACTGCTAAGATTCATGCAAAAGCATGGAAAGAAATGTTTGATGAATTTCTTAAAAACCATTATTCTAGAAAAAATAAACCATTTGTTCTGTTTGATGAAAAAGAAGACTATCTTGAATATATTGATGGAAAACCAAGATATGATGGAGTGCGGGGATTCTTAAAATCGAGAAGAATAGAAATTCCTTATGGAAAGCCCTCTGATCCTATAACTATGGAAACAGTATCTGGGCTTGGGAATAAGAAAAATAAAATTTATCTCTCTATGGTAAAAAAAGAAAAATTACCTGTTTTCAAGAGCAGTATTGATTTAATCGATAAATTTAAAAAATCAGGAATAAAAGTTGCCGTTGTTTCTTCAAGCAAAAATGCAAGACTGGTTCTAAAAAGGGCAGGACTCTTTCATTTATTTAAAATAATTGTTGATGGGGCCGTTGCAGAAAAAGCTAACCTCTCTGGAAAACCAAATCCAGATATTTTTTTATACGCTGCTAAGAAATTAGGTCTTGGGCCATCAGAGTGTGTTATTTTTGAAGATGCAATTTCAGGCGTAAAGGCAGGAATAAATGGAAACTTTGGGATGGTGGTTGGAATATCGAGAAACAACAACAAATTACCTGAAGCTGATGTGACAGTGAAAGATTTAAAAGAACTTTCATTCCAAGATGTTTGTAACTGGTTTAAAAGGGGGGTGCAAGAAGATGGTTGGCTTTTAAAGTACCATAGTTTTATGCCAAAAAGAGAAACATTGAGAGAGACTTTGTGTACTGTAGGGAACGGTTATATTGGAACTAGGGGGTGTTTTGAAACTCAGAGGGAATCTCCCAACCACTACCCGGGCTGTTACTTAGCAGGAATTTATAATGAGCAAGTGACATACATAAAAGGAAAAAAGGCGAGAAATAATAGTTTAGTCAATTGTCCAAATTGGTTGCTTATACAAATAAAAATAGGTAAGTCAGATTTTATCGATCCTTTTAAAATGGAAATACTTGACTATAAAAAAATTCTTGATACAAAAAGAGCTACATTATATCACAAACTTATATTTAAAGATAGACAGGGGCACATAACACAAATTGAAAGCGTCCGATTAGCAAGTATGAACAACCCCCACATCTGTGCAATTCGTTTTAAAGTTAAGCCTTTAAATTATTCTGAAAAGATTACACTCAGGTCTTCAATCGATGGGAGTGTTGAAAATCATAATGTTGCAAGGTATAGAGGACTTAAATCTAAGCACCTAAAAATAATCTCTAAAAATAAAATAAAAAAAGGGATAATCCTTCAAGCAAAAACAAACCATTCAGGATATGATATAGTGATGGCGGTAAAAAATAATTTTAAAAATGGTAGAAGTGAAATAAAACAAAAAAAGAAAATAGTGAAGGGCTCTTCTCTGATTGGAGAGGAAATTACATTTAAAATAAAGGAAAACCATTCATATAGTTTGGAGAAAATTGTAACAATTTATACTTCTTTAGACGCAAAAAAACCGAAGGAAAAAGCAATATCTTTACTAAACCAGCTTTCTGATTTTGGAAGTATTCTAAAAAAACATGAGAATGCGTGGAAAAAACTTTGGATTCTTGCAGATATGTATATTGAAGGTGACAGATACACCCAAAGAATATTAAGAATGCACGCTTATCATTTGCTTTCTACTTTCTCTCCTCATGTTGAGAATCTTGATGTTGGAATTCCGGCCCGTGGATTGCACGGGGAAGGCTATCACGGACATATTTTTTGGGATGAACTATTTACTCTTCCTTTTTTTATTCATCGTTTTCCAGACACAGCTAAAGCAGCGTTAATGTACCGGTGTAGAAGATTGAATGCTGCAAAAGAATATGCAAAAGCCTATGGTTATGGCGGCGCGATGTATCCTTGGCAGAGTGCCGATACTGGTCGTGAAGAGACGCAAACTCTTCATTACAATCCTCGAGATAATAGCTGGGGTCCTGACTATAGTAGAAATCAAAGACACATATCAATAACAGTGTTTTATAATTTCTATAAATATCTGTACCATACGACTGACAAAGAATTTTTTTTTAATCATGGTATTGGAGTTTTGGTTGAAATAGCTCGGTTTTGGGCAAGTATTGTTCAGCAAAATAAAAAAACAGGGAGATATCATATTAAAGGGGTTATGGGTCCTGACGAATTTCATGAGAAATATCCTAGAACAACTCGGGCCTTGGATGACAATGCATATACAAATGTTATGGTGTCATGGCTTATGGAAAAAGTTTTAGAAGTAATTAAAGAACTTCCTAATCACATTAAAAAAAGACTCAACATTAAGGAGCAAGAATTACAAAGATGGAACGACATAAGCGAAAACCTCAATATTGTAATAAAAAACGGAATAATCATGCAATTTGATGGTTTTGACAAGCTCAAGGATTTAGATTGGGAATATTATATAAAAAAATATAAAAATATCCGTAGACTGGATAGAATACTTAAAAAAGAAAATAAAAATCCCGACAATTATAAAGTTCTAAAACAGGCTGATGCGCTTATGATATTTTATGTTTTGGATTTTAAAGAAGCAATGAACATCATTAAAAGACTTGGGATAAAAATAAAAGACACCCATAAATTTCTTAAAGAAAACTATAATTATTATTCATCAATAACCACCCATGGATCTTCTCTCAGCGAGTTTGTTCATGATGCTATTTCTACAAATTTGAAAAAAACAGATAATTTGTGGGAATATTTTACTAAAGCCCTTTCAGTTGATCTTCTTGATACTCAGGAGGGAACCACGTCCGAAGGAATACATTGCGGTCTTATGGCTGGGACAATCAATACTGTTAGAAAATATCTCGCAGGAATAAGAACGTATTCCGATAGAATAACAATAAAGCCATATTTTCCCAGCCATTGGAAGAAATTTAAATTTAGAATAGTTCATCAAGGTTTAACATATCATTTTGATTATACACCAGCAGGAGTTCTGGTTACTTTGGAAAGTAAAAAAGGCCGGGCTCTTGTTTGCCACAATGGAAAAAAATATTACTTAACTGGCGGGAGTTCAAAGTATATAAAAAATATAAAAAATTTTGATAGCTCAATAAAAGAAAGTCATATTTGCTGTTACACATAATTATCTAAAATTCTTCACAACCCTGAGTATAGCAGAAAAATCAATTCCATACTTTCTTAATAATTCGTCTTTTTTGCCCGAGTGTGGAGTTTCCCTTACAGCCAGATGTTTCATTTTTATTCCTGAGCCAATAAAAGTTTCAGCCAACATCTCTCCAAGTCCTCCTTCTGAATAATGGTCTTCAGCAACTATGAGTCTTTTTCCGTGTTTTTTGATAAAGTTTCCAAGTTTTCTTGTGTCGAGAGGTTTTATGCAATAAAGATCAACAACAGCAATGTTTATTTTTTTCTTTTTTAGCCCTTCGTATGCTTTTAAGGCCTCATGAACAGTAATTCCTGCACCAATTACCACTGCCTTATCACTCTTTGATTGTTTTAAGATCTTGAAATCTCTTATTTTAAAGTTCTCGTTGTTTTTGTATAAAACAGGGGTTTTTGACCTAGTTGTTCTGATATATTTTAACCCTCTCAATCCAGAAGATAAGACTGTTAATTTTTGAGCAGAAACAGCGTCGCTGGGATAAAAGACTATGCTGTCTGGAAGATCTCTAAAAATAGCTATGTCTTCTAGACCCATTTGTGAAGGCCCGTCTTCTCCAATAGAAATTCCTGCATGAGATCCGCAGAAAGTCAAATTGGGTTTAGAAAGAGCCGCCATTCTTATCTGGTCGTGCGCCCTTGACAAAAAAGCTGCAAAAGTCGAGGCAAAAATGTTGAATCCTTTAATAGAGAGCCCTAAAGCCATGCCAACCATGTTTTGTTCTGCAATGTAAGCTTCTATGAATTGTTTTGGTCTTACTTTTTTAAGTTTTTGTGAAAAGGTTGAATTGCTAACTTCGCCATCTACAGCAATAATCTTTGAATCAGATTTTGCAAGGTTGGCCAGGGCATCTCCATACGCTTCTCTCGTTGCTTTTTCTTCATTGGGTTTGTAGTTTGTTAAAATTAGTTTTCCTTTATTAGGTTTTTTAATCCTGATTGTTTTTGGTTTTCTTATTATTATTTTTGGAATAGATGGATTTGGAATCTCCTTAAGAGCATTTTTCAGTTGTTTTTCATCGAGAGCTTTTCCGTGCCATCCTTCTTTATTTTCAAGGAAAGATAACCCTTTCCCTTTCAGAGTTTTTGCTAGGATTACTATTGGTTTTTTTGATTTTTTTGCCTGTTTTAATGCTTTTATTAATTCTTTAATATTGTGTCCATCAACGCTAATCGTTTTCCATCCAAACCCTTCAAACCTCTTTTTATAAGCAGAAATATTGTGTCCCAACATAGTTTCTCCTCTCTGTCCTAGTCTGTTGATGTCTACTACTGCTATTAGATTGTCTAATTTGTAATGAGAAGCAAGCTCCATAGCCTCGTAAATTGAGCCTTCTGCAACCTCGCTGTCTCCCAATAGAACGTAGGTCATGAATTTTCTTTTCTGTAATTTTGCTGCAAGAGCCATTCCAACACCCACAGAGAGTCCTTGCCCTAAACTTCCTGTAGCAACCTTTATCCACTTCAAGGAAGGAACAGGGTGTCCTTCTAGAGGACTGCCCAGCTTTCTTAAACTCATCAGATTGGTTTTTATTGTTCCTGCTCTATACAAAGAAGAATATAAAATCGGTGCTGCGTGCCCTTTACTTAAAATAAATTCGTCATTATCCTGGTTGAAAGAGTTCTTTATATCATAACTCATCTCATTGAAGAATAAGACAGACATAATTTCTGCAGCAGATAAACAAGAAGTAGGATGTCCGCTTCCTGCAGCAGTAGTCATCTTCAGAACATCTCTTCTTAGGATATTAGCCATATCCTTTAATTTTTTTGTCACCATCTTTTGTATAATAAAATCAAGAGTATTTTTTAAATATATCCCATAAACTCGCGATACTGAAAATAAATTAAATTTATAAGTATATTATGTTTTAAATATAAAATGAAAAAGAGTAAATGTAAAATTTACTGCGCTTTCCATTAAAATGAAAAAAAGAGGGAATAGAAAACTGTTTATTGCGTGTTCTGGTGGAAGACATTTAGCACGCTCTCTTGCCAGAAAAACAGGAGGAGATTGCTGTATGCTTGAAAGTGAGATTTTTCCAGACACAGAATTAAGAGTCCGCCTTCCTAATGACGTTAAGAATTGGGATGTTTATTTTGTTCAGAGTTTTTATGCTGAGAAACATGATGTAAACGATAAACTCGTAGAAACCTTGTTTGCTGCTGAAACTGCTAAAGAGCTTGGAGCTAAAAACATATATTTAATTGCGCCGTATTTAGCGTATCTGAGAGAAGATGTAAGATTCAGAAAAGGGGGAGCAATATCTGCTAAAATCCTGGCCAAACTCTTCAGAATTTTCAAAAAAGTCTATGTCGTTGAACCTCATTTACATAGATTCAAAAGTTTTTCAGAATTTTTCCCAAATGCTGTCAAGGTTAGTTTATCAGAAGAAACTGCTTCTTATATAAAGAAAAACATCGGTAAATGCCTTCTCGTCGGTCCTGATAGAGAGAGTGAGCAGTGGGTTGCTCCCATAGCTAAAAAACTTGATTTAGAATATGTGGTTCTTGAAAAAAAGAGAATAAATCCAAGGAAAGTTAAAATTATGGGAAGAAGAATAAGTTCAGATAAAGTCGTAATTATTGATGATATTATTTCCACAGGAAGAACTTTACTCGAAGCGGGCAGGCTTGTTAAGGCTAAAAAAATTTATTTCATAGCGATGCATGGTCTATTTTCAGAAGGGGCTCTAGGAAAATTAAAGAAAAAGGGTAAAGTCGTTGTTTCAAATACAGTTCCTTCAGTAGCCAGCAAAATAGATTGCTCTAGAAAGATAGCTAAAAAAATAAATTAAATTTATAAGTATATTATGTTTTGAATGTAAAATGAAAAAGAGTAAATGTAAAATTTACTGCGCTTTCCATTAAAATGAAAAAAAGAGGGAGGAAAAAAGTCTTATTATTGGGTGCTGCTGGAAGAATTGGGGCTGGCTTTATAGAAGAGTACCTGAAGAAATATAAAAAATATTATGAATTAATTCTTGGGGTTCATAGTAAAAAATTCAAAGATAAGAGATTCAGGGTTTTTAGAACAGAGTTAACTGATATAGCTAGTTTAAAAAGAGTTATGAAAAATGTTGATGTTGTTATTAATCTTGCTGCAAACCCCCGGGTGGATGCAACTTTTTCAGATCTAATAAAGCCAAATCTAATTGGAGCATATAACGTCTTTGAAGCTGCTCGTCAAGCTAAATGTGAAAGGGTTATTTTCGCTAGTAGCGTTCATGTGATAAAGGGCTACCCCCATGGCAGAGAAATTATAGGAACAGATGCTCCTAAGCCCCTGAATTTTTATGGAGCTTCAAAAGCTTTTGGTGAAGCTTTATGCAGTGTCTTCTCTCATAAATACAACCTTTCCTGCTTAGCAATAAGAATCGGTGCTTATGTCTCTAATAATGGAAAAAAAGTCGTATGCTACACGAGACATGATTATGATTATGTGATAAGTCAAAGAGACATGGCACAATTATTGCATAGGTGTGTTATGGCTGAAAAAAAAGTGAAATATGGGATTTTATCAGGTATTTCAAATAATGAACATAAAAGGATGGAACTCAAATATACAAAAAGATTGGTAGGGTATGAGCCAGAAGATGATGCGTTTAAGGTTTGTAGAGTAATTAAAAAATCAGAATTGAAAAAATGAGAAAACAAATTGGATTTATCGGTTTAGGAAAAATGGGAACAAACATGGTTTTAAATCTGGCTGATAAGAAATGGGAAGTTATCGTTTACAATAGGTCTCCTAAAAAAACTAAAAAAATCGTAAAGAGAAAAAATATCTCTGGTTCTTATTCTATCGAAGAGTTCTGCAAAAAAGTTCCGAAACCAAGGGTAATTTGGTTAATGATAACATCCGGAAAAGCTATTGATAAAGTTATTTCCGGTTTATTGCCTCATCTCTCTCGGGGAGATATAGTTATCGATGGAGGAAACTCTTTCTATGAAACCTCGATAAAAAGATATAATAGATTGAAAAGAAAGGGAGTTTATTTCTTAGACGTCGGAGTTTCTGGTGGAGTTGAAGGAGCTAGAAAAGGAGCATGTATGATGATTGGAGGTAACAAGAGTGTTTTCAAAAGATTGGATAACTTATTTAGGGATATGTGTGTTAAAGATGGCTATGGTTATATGGGAAGTGTGGGAGCAGGGCACTTTGTTAAAGGGATTCACAATGCTATAGAGTATGGAATGATGTCTTCTCTCAATGAAGGCTTCGAGGCAATAAAAAAACAACAAAAAAGGTTTGGAACAGAGCTTAAAGAAGTGGCTAAAGTTTATGATAACGGGAGCATAATTCAGGGTAAATTAACTCACTGGCTTTATGATTCTCTGAAAAAACCAGAATATTTGGATGAAATTTCTTGTCAGGTTCCTTTCGGGGACACAGAAAAAGAGATGAGATTCCTCGAGAAAAAATTCAAGATGCCGATGTTAAAACAGGCTAGGTTGATAAGGTATCACTCTAGAAAAAACCAAGTCTGTGGACAAATTATCTCTGCTCTTAGAAACAAATTTGGAGGACACAAATTTCTAAAGAAAAAGTAAAATGCCAAATTATCAAGGTACAATAAGAAAATTTGAGAAAAATTATGAAAAAAAATCCTCTAGAACTTTGAAAGATCTTCAATCTTATTTCCGTGATAAAAAAGAAGTTCAAAAAATTCTGAAGAAAAAGAATCCTGTAATTTATTCTGTTTTTATTAAAGAGCTTTCTCCAATTGACCTGGGGCTTACAGTAATAAACCCAGGAAATATATCTGGAGAGTATTTTTTTACTAAAGGACACATACATAAAAAGAAGACCCCTGAATTTTACATACTTCTAGAGGGAAAAGGAGAGCTCTTGATTCAGAAAGGCAAACTCAAAGTTATTGATCTCAAAAAAGGAGAAATTGCTTTAATTCTAAAAAAATACGCCCACAGACTCATAAACACAGGAAGTAAAAAACTAAAAGTTTTGACAATTTATGACCAAAAGTCAAAGCCGGATTATAAAATTAAATTTAAAAAAAGATTTTTTAAGAAATGAAAATATATATTGCAGGAGATCATGCCGGATTTAAATTAAAGGGAAAAATTAAGAAATATTTTGATAAAAAAAATATTTCCTATAAAGACTTTGGACCTCATAGATATAATTCAAAAGACGATTATCCTGATTTTGTGATTCCCATGGCTAAAGCTGTTGCAAAAAGTAGAGATAGTCTTGGTATTGTTATTGCAGGTTCGGGCATTGGGGAAACAATTGCTGCTAATAAAGTAAAAAGTATTAAAGCAGTTTTATATCATGGGAAATCTCCTGATTTAATTACAACGTCTAAGTTGCATGATAATGCAAATATTCTCTGTATGGGTTCAAGATTTGTAAAAAAAAGAGATGCTATAAAATCAATAGAATTGTGGTTAAAGACGTCATTTAGCAATGCTGCAAGACATAAAAGAAGACTCAGAAAAATAGATCTTTTTGAAAAGAAAAAACAATGAAAAAGATAATTCCTTCTGTAATTGCAAAATCTCAAAAAGAGTTAGATGAAAGAATAAACAAGGTAAAAAATTCTTCAAGAACTTTTCATTTAGATATCATGGACGGAAAATTTGTAAAAAATAGGTCTTTGATGTTCGATTTTAAATTTCCTAAAGATAAGAGATATGTAGCTCATTTAATGATAAAAAATCCAGAAAAATGGATAAACAAAAACTGGAGAAAAGCAGATACTATTATCTTTCATCTGGAACCTTTCAAAAATGAAAAAGAAATAGAAAATATAATAAAATTAATAAAAAGTAAAGGAAGAAAGGTTGGATTAGCAATAAATCCTAAAACAAGCGTTGAAAAAATCAGACCTTACTTAGAACAAATAGATCTTGTCCTAATAATGACTGTAAATCCTGGAAAGTATGGAAGTAAATTTCTTCCCAAAACCCTAAAAAAAATTGGACAATTGAGAAAAATGAAAAGAGATATAGAGGTAAGTGTTGATGGAGGAATAAATCCAAGGACGATAAGGTCTGCATCAGGGGCGGGGGCAAATACTTTTGTTTCTGGTTCTTATATACAAAAAAGTGAAGATTCAAGAAAAGCCCTTAAGGAATTAATTATATTATCAAAATGAAGCTTGAATAGTTTAATGATAAATTTTAAAAGAGATAAAACTTATTGATTTTGATTAAATAAATCAAAAGGAGGCAAAAATGGCTGTAAAAATCTATTCAACACCCACATGTCCGTGGTGCGCAAAAACCAAGGAATTCTTTAAGGCAAATAAGATATCATTCACAGATGTGGATGTAAGCAAGAACAAAAAGGCTGCTGAAGAGATGGTTAAAAAATCAGGGCAGATGGGAGTTCCTGTGATTGAAATAAATGGAGAAATAATTGTGGGTTTTAAGCAGGAAGCCTTAAAAAAAGCCTTGAAGTTAAAGTAAGTGTTGATAAAAAGAGGAGAATGAAAAAATACGGGAATTACATTAATGGAAAGTGGTTCAGTGCTTCAAATAAAAAAATTCAGGTAATAAACCCTTTTACTGAAAAAACAATAGCTGAGATTACTGATTCAAACGAAAAAGACGTTGATATGGCTGTTAAGGCAGCAAGAGAAGCGTTTGAAAAATGGAAAAATTCAACCCCTCTGGAAAGGCAGAATCTGTTTTTGAAACTGGCTGATTTAATAGAAAAAGAAAAAGCCAGACTGAGCAAACTTGAATCAGAGAATCAGGGCAAGACTGTGGCTCTGGCGGCTCTGGATATAGAATTTGGAATTGACAATCTGAGATTTTTTGCAGGAGCGTGCAGGGTTTTGCAGGGAACACTTTCCGGAGAGTATCTTGATGTTCACAAAAACAAAAAGCACAAGGCATTGGGCACTTCAATCCTGAGAAGAGAACCTATCGGAATTGTGGCTTCAATAACGCCGTGGAATTATCCTTTTATGGTGGCCTGCTGGAAGCTTGCTGCGGTTGCTGCCGGAAACACTATTATTCTAAAGCCCTCATCTTATACGCCTTTATCAACACTTGAGCTGGCAATATTGGCGGAAAAAGCAGGATTTCCTCCTGGGGTGATTAATGTCCTAACAGGCTCTGGAGAAAAAGTCGGAAAAATTCTTGCACAGCATCCTGGAATTGAAATGATTGCACTGACAGGAAGCACAGAAACCGGAAAAGAAATCATGAAACTCGCCTCTGTAAACATGAAAAAAACCCATTTTGAGCTTGGCGGAAAAGCTCCTTTCATTGTTTTTGAAGATGCTGACCTTGACACTGCTGCAAAATACGCTGTTGATGCTTCTATTATTAACTCTGGGCAGGACTGCACTGCTGCAGCAAGAATTTACATCCAAAGCCCTGTTTACGAAAAATTTATTGGATTTGTGAAAAAACACGCGAAGAGAGTTGTTGTCGGTGATCCTTCAAAACATACAACAACTATTGGGCCGTTAATTTCAGCAAAACAAAAAGAAAGAGTCGCTTCATTTATTGAAAATTTGGGAAAGAACGAAAAAGTAATCTGGCGGTCCAAGGTTCCGAAAAAAGGGTTTTTCTTTCCTGTTACGATTGTTAAGGATTTTGAGCAAAAAGGTAATTTATGTCAAAAAGAAATTTTCGGACCTGTGATTGCATTAGCAAAATTTTCAACAGAAGAAGAAGCAATAAGAAAATCAAACGATGTTGATTATGGTCTGGCATCAAGCATCTGGACCAAAGACATAAAAAGAGCATTTCAGGTTGCGTCTGCACTGAGGTTTGGTGAAGTCTGGATTAATGATCACCTGCCTTTGGTTTCAGAGATGCCTCATGGCGGACTGAAGGAAACAGGGCACGGCAGAGATTTAGGCATTCACTCCCTCGAGGAATACACTTATCTGAAACACATTTATGTGGGATTGGGGGAAGAGAGTTAGTTACAACTTAGAAAAAAGACGTATGTTATTACCAAAATTATTAATCTTTTAGTTAAAAGGAAAATAAGAGGTTGTTACAAATTAAAAATAATCAAAGGTAAAAATTAAAATGAAATTTATCGTTCTTGGAGGATACGGAATAATTGGTAGGGTTGTTGTTTCTGATTTATTTAAAACTTGCAAAAACTGCGAGATAATAGTTGCAGGCAGGGACTTGAAAAAGGCTCAGGAATGCGCGAGTTCATATAAATCTTTGAGAGTAAAGGCGGCCAAAGTAGATATCAAAAACATCAATCAAACCGCCAGGCTGCTTAAAGATGCTGACGTGGCCGTGAACTGTGTCCAGTATTATTTCAATACGACAATCATGAAAGCCTGCATAAAAGCAAAAACAAATTATGTTGACCTTGGCGGCTTATTCCACATGACAAAAAAACAGCTAAGGCTTCACTTAAAATTCAAAAAAATCAACAGGCTGGCGATTCCCGGATGCGGAGGCACCCCTGGAATCACAAATGTTCTTGTAGCATATGGTGCATCTCTTCTCAAAAAATTTAATTCAATAGAAATGTATTTTGCTGACAAGGATGATACAGAATACAATCAACCATTTGTCCTCCCCTATAGCTTCAGGACAATTATAGACGAATACACTAAAAAGCCGGCTGTCTTCAAAAATGGAAAATTGATTTTTGTTAAACCGCATTCAGGTATAAAAGAATATGTGGTGAAAGGCTATGGAAAATTAAAGGGCTTCTATTCGCTGCACTCAGAGCTGGCAACTTTTCCGAGCTCTTTCAAGGATAAAAAACTCAAAAACTGCGAATTCAGAGTGACCTTTGATGAGCAATTCAGCAGTATAATCCAAAGTCTAAGTGAGCTTGGCTTTACATCAAATAAAGAGGTGATATTTAATGAAAAAAAGATACCTACTATTGATATCACGGCCATGATAATGGACAAGTGGCTTCTCAAGCCGGGAACAAAAATAAAAGACAAGGAGCTGTTAAGAGTTGACTTTGACAAGGGAAAACTGGTAATGGATTCAGTTTCAAAATCAAGGTTTAATATTCCTGGCGGGACATACAATGTAGGAGTTCCATGCTCGATTGCTGCGCAGATGATTGCGGGGGGAATTGTAAAAGAGAAAGGAGTCTATCCCCCTGAAAGAGTTATAAATCCTGTAGTATTCTTCAAAGAATTAAAAAAAAGAGGAATTGTTGTTTTAAAAAACAACAGAAAAATAAACTAAAAATGTTAAATAAAATAAGGGAAGTTGAAGATGAAGAAACCGCAGGTGTCTTACCATGAAATACGACTTCATTATTTTTGGTGGCACAGGAGAGGAGGGAGGCATTTGTGCCAGAGATTTATTGGAATCAAGATATTCTGTAATGCTTGTCGGAAGAGACAAGTCCAGAATAGGAAATCTTTTGAAAAACAAAAAAACAGATTTCCTCAGAGTTGATTTAAGAAATGAAACTGATATTGCAAAAGCAATAAAAAAATCAAATGCTGATGTTGTTGTGAACTGTGCCGAGCTGACTTTCAATGTCGCAATTATGAGGGCATGCTTAAAAACCAAAAAGCCAATAACAGATCTTGGAGGGCTGCAAAAAATAACAATAAAACAATTCAAGTTGCATAAAGCCTTCAGGAAAGCAGGAATCATTAACATAACAGGATGCGGTTCAACCCCTGGAATTGTGAATGTCATGGCTAAATATGGTGTTGAAAAATTTGATTCTGTTGATACAATCACTCTTGGGTTTGCCTGGGATTCCAATATAAAGAAATTTGTTGTTCCGTATTCAATCCAGAGCATTTTTCATGAATTCACAGAGAATCCTGTGACCTATCATGACGGAAAATTTGTAAGGGAGAAAAGAATGGTCTGCAAGGGCGATTTAAAGTTCAAGGAAATAGGATTGCAGACTGTTTACTGCATTGTGCATTCAGAGGTTTATAGCTTTTCAAAATATTTCAGGCACAAAGGCCTTAAGACAATTCACTACATGGCTGGTTTTCCAGAGCATTCAATAAAACCAATACAAATGATGATTGACCTGGATTTTAATTCAGAGGAACCAATTAATATGGAGGGAAAAGAAATAAAGCCAGTTGAGTTTACAACTGCTGTTCTGAAAAAGATTGAGCAGCCAAAAGGATACAAAGAAGTGGAAAACCTGTGGATAAAAATTTATGGCAAAAAAAACAGCAGAAGCGTGAAGACAGAAATGAACTGCATTGTCAAAACACTGCCAGGATGGGAGGATGCAGGCAGCAATATTGATACAGGTAGGACAATTTCTATAATGTCCCAGATGCTAAAAAAAGGAATGATAAAAGAAAAAGGTGTTTATGCTCCCGAGGCAGTTGTTCCCTGCGAACCTTTTTTCAAGGAACTGGCTAGAAGAAAGATGTATGTTTATGAAAACAACAGAAAAATAAATTGAAAAGATTAAATTAATTAAAGTTGAAAAAGTATTAAGGCTTGGGAAATAATTAAAAATGAACAGGCAGTATAGTATTAGTAAGTTAATTGACAAACTTAAACAAAATTAAATAAATGCAGGTTAATATTCATCAAAGAAAAAATGGCTAATATCAACAAAACAAAGCTGGCATTAAATCAGGGCACTAAGAAATCCGATAAAAATATGCAAATGAAAAAAGAAAAAAAGAAGATTGAAAAAAAAGTAACAAAGAAAATAGTGGCGCCCACCACAACGCCTAAAACTACATCAAAAACAGTGCCCGCTACAATTCCTAAAACCACTTCATCTGCTACAACCCCTGCAATGCCTACTAAAACTCCGGCAAAAGCCAAGAAAGATTATGATTTCATTGTTTTGGGAGGGGGAGGAACAGGATTGGCAGCAGCCATGTATGCAGCCAGGCTTGAATTAAAAACACTTATCCTGGGACACTCTCACGGCTCTGAATTGCCTGTCGGCGGAGTCATAACAACGACAAATATAGTTGAAAATTATCCTGGATTCATAAAACTCACAGGACCAGAGCTTGCAAAAAAGATTGAAGAGCATACAAGATCTTATCCTCTTGTTGAAATAAAAGAGGAATTGGCAACAAAAGTAAAGAGGCTTAAAACATGTTTTGTGGTTAAAACAGAAAAAAAAGAATACAGAGGGAAAACAGTTTTATTCGCTACAGGAACGAAGTGGAGAAAACTTGATGTCCCTGGCTCAAAGGAATTTGAAAACAAAGGTGTAAATTACTGCGCTTTGTGCGATGGTCCATTATTCAAAAATAAAATCGTGGCTGTTGTCGGCGGCTCTGACAGCGCTGCAAAAGATGCCCTGCTTTTGTCAGAATACACAAAAAAAGTTTACATTATTTACCGTGGCGATGAGATTCATCCAGAACCAATAAACATGGAGAGAGTCAAACAGAATAAAAAAATAGAAATCATAAACAATACAAATATCACAGAAGTAAAAGGAAACCAATTGGTAACAGGTGTTGTCTTGGACAAGCCGTACAAAAACAGCAAGGAATTAAAGCTTGATGGTGTTTTTGTTGCAATTGGACATCTTATTCTTTCAGAGCTTGCAAAACCTCTTAGAGTTAAACTGAATAAGGCAGGGGAAATAATAATCAACCATATGACTTCTGAATCAAGTGTGGCAGGAGTTTTTGCAGCAGGAGATGTTACAGACAAACCATTCAAACAGTTAATCACAGGTGTTGCAGATGGCTGCACAGCTGCCTATTCTGCATATGAATATATAACAAACAGCAAAGTTGTTACTTGTTGATTTTAGAAGGTCTTAAAATAGCTATTGCTTCTATAGGGTTTTTTTCAAAAGCAGAAAAAGTTAAATTCATCATAGCAAACTGTTTTTTTAATTGCTTAGGTGTATTTACATCTAAAGGAATTCCTGTTTGTTTTGAAAATTGCTGTGCTATTTCTTGATTTCTTACACCTAAATAAGAAGTAACTGTCAATATTAAATTATAACCTGGGGGAGTTACCAACCTATCTTTTTGTTGTGAAACCATCAATAAATAAGGCTCTTCTGCCTCTTTAAACATAACATACTTAACAGTATTTCCCAATCCAAATGAAATATGTTCTAATTGCTCACTGAAATTTCTGACAGCAACTTCTAAAGGACTATCATACTTCCCTAATTTTACTAATGTTTGAGGAGTTTTCTGTTTCATTTTTACTAAGTTGTTTTTCAGTTATATTTAAATGTTTCTACATGGTTTGATAAATTGGAGAAGCGGGGGTAATTGGTATACCAGATTTTTTCCAATAATTGCAATTAGAACCGGTAAAAGAAGAACCTAGTCTTGAATCAGAAGTTCAAGCAAATTAATAATTCTATACATTAACTTCAGTGAACCACAAGCTATATAATATCTTGTTCTAATTTTTTAACATGACTCTCAACTTTGAAAAGGAAAAACTGATAGAAGAACTCCAGAAGAGAAAAC
>CAZTVG010000014.1:0-4082 GCA_964617015.1 Candidatus Woesearchaeota archaeon
TTGGCCAGGCTTCTTTTTTTAATATAATAATGTGGGTGATAGGTTTAGCAGTAGTAAGCGTATTATACCTTTTTTTAATCATTAGAGTATTAAAATTATTAAAGTTCAAATAAAATGCCTTCTATAACAATAAATCTTGATGAGGATGTTAGGAAAATTATTTCTAAAAGAGCTAAGGGAAATCTTCTTAGCTTAAGAGAGCAGATTGAGGATATTTTAAGGAAAAGCGCTGTAAGAACAAAGAACAAGCCAGGTTATCGCGGAATAAAAATCGATGATAGGCTTGTTGCTGCTTTTTCCAGGGATAAGAGGGGAAGGAAAAAGAAAAAATAAGAAGGAAATGGAATTAACAGAACTTTTTGATAATAGCATAGAATATAAAGGTTTAGGAGTAAAACTTGGAGAGACCAAAACCCCTAGAGGAATTTTTCCAATTATATTAAATATGCCCTCCTGGTTGCTGATGGAAAAGGATTTAACGTTCTGATAATTCGTCACCCCACTATAGGACCGAGAGAACCCGACATTTGCCTCTTTCTAGACAGGGTAAGTGAAGAAAAAGCAAGAAGAGAATACGACAAATTAAATTGATTAGCTTTTATCTGTTTCCATACTAATGGGGGAAGGAAAAAGGAGAAGAGGTAATTAATGTACTAATGAAGAGATGTCATTTCTTTGTTTTTCATCTTTTTCAATGAGCTCTAACTTTTTCATAGTACTCTGAAAATCGATTTCCCTAAAAGCTTCTTTTAAATTAGGCATGTTTATTCCACCACCAAATTGATTTATTAATGCTTCACAATATTGTTTAACTTCATTAATTCCACCATAAGCTTCAACTAAACTTTTTCTTAATTTGAATTTCCCACTTAAGCCACTAGTCTCAACATAAATTTCTAAATATTCTTCATTAGATTTATATTCTACCATGGAATTCACAATAATAAATTCCTTTTTAAACCTTTCTTCTGAGAAAAAAGAAATTATTGTGGTTTTTTATCCAGCCAATCAATGCCCTTCTGCGAGCACTTTTTTCATTAACCCGTCTATCTCAGGCATGCCATTTGAAGCATCTCTTATTTCTCCATCATTACATTTGAGTACAATGGGTAGGTCACGTTTGTTTTCTCTAGCTTCTCTTACCCATTTCCTGTAGCCCTCTTCGAAGTTTTCAGGACCATATGCTCCTTTGACAAGAAAAATTTCATCTGTTATCTGTGAGCCTACAACATATCCATTTCTTATGTTGATATCGCTATCTAATTTTATTACCTGCATGATTAAGTTAGAAATATTTTGGTTTATATTCTTTGTTGTGTTAAAATAGAAAGATTAACTATTTTTCAGAATTCACTGCATTTTTATTACAAAGATTTAAAAACAAAACAATATTTCAAAAAAACCAATTTAATTTAAAATGCTTGGAAAAGAGAAAGAAAATTTAGAAGGAATGCTTAGGAATTTGGAACCCAGGGATAGAGAGATACCTCAGTTAGAGGGAATTGATATCTACGGAAAAACACTTCCTCTCCACGGAATTGGTGGTGGAGACAGCATTATCTGGATGGATTTTAAGAAAAGGTATGATCTAAGGGAAAGGATAAGGGAAGCAAAATCAGAAAAAGTCAGGGAAAAATTAAAATTGAACAAAAGAAGAGGGGGAATTCTTATTGCGGATGTTGCAGGGCATGACATTACTGACGCTTTTATAGCCTCACAATTGCACCATGCATTTTTGACAGGAGCATTATATGAATTGGATCGATTTGGAGAGATTACAACACACCTCTTTGAAAATCTGAACACAAGGTTTTATTCCACTTCAACTATTGGCGGAAGAAACAAATATTTCACAATGCTTTATGGGGAAATCTCTCAGGAGGGAGTTTTTAGATACATTTCTGCAGCACACCAGATGCCAATACTTTTCTCTGGAAAGGATGGTCAGATAACTAATCTAAATGGAGACCAAATGAAAGCATCTGTGCCAACTGGTTTAATGCCTTCAAAGCGAAATATTGACGCCAGAAAAAATCACAGCCTGCTTGGCCTCAAAGAAGAATATGAGATCAATGAATTAAGACTGGAAAATAGGGGCGACATGTGTGTTTTATTCACAGACGGATTGGAGGATCATTTTGGCGATTCTTTTAGAGAAACCTTAAGCGGAATTTTAAGAGATGCAAAAAATTTGACTTCTAAAGGAATTTATAACAGGGTAAACAGAACTATTGATGATTATGGTAAACCGAAAGACGACATTAGTTATGTGATTATAAAAAAGAACAAGTAATTAATTCTCCTTGAAATCCAGAGCAAGTGAATTTATGCAGTATCTTTTTCCTGTGGGGCATTCTTTCCTTTTTCTTTCATCAAAAACATGCCCTAGATGACCTCTGCATTTTGAGCAAAGAACTTCTGTCCTTTCCACGCCAAGACCAGTATCTTTTTCAAGCTTTATAGTTCCTTTTTTTGCAATATCATAAAAACTTGGCCAGCCTGTTTCAGAATCAAATTTATGCTTTGAACTGAAAAGCTGGTTTCCGCAGGCACCACAGACATAAACTCCTTTCTTTTTGTTATGAAGTAATTTCCCTGTGCCAGGAGATTCTGTGCCCTTTTCTCTCAGAATATGATATTGCTCAGGAGTTAGTTTTTCCTTCCATTTATCTTCTGTCTGATATGTGTTTGTCTCTGTGCCCATATATCTTTTAGAACTCTTTTGTATTTAATTTTTCCTAGTTTAAGGAATGTCTTCTTCTTGCTTCTTTAATCAATATCTCATGAATTTCAAGTGAAAGATCTTCAAGAACCTTCCCCTCTCCTCTTTCATTAAATTCAACCATATCGAGATTCCCATCAAAGTTCATTTCACCTAATTCAGCTGCCCATAAGAGATAACCTTCAATCATTTTTTCTCTTGTTTTATATCTTCCAAGAACCCCTGTTTTTTCTCCATTATATTCTGTAACCATTACTACTCCATACTTGTGTTCTCCTATTTCAGGTGAGTTTTTTTCTGTTTCCATTAAATTTCCATAAAAATAGAGTATTTAAGGTTTTTCCCGAAGTTAAGTGCAGTGAATTTATTCTATTTTTAACCAAGATATTTTTCCTCAAGAGCGTTTGCCCCATCAAATACTACAAATCTAGATATATCTTCTGTTACATCTTCGAATTTATCCCTTCCGACAGATTTTAATACAATTAGCTCACTCTCCATTTGTAACATTGATGCAAATTCCACCAATACCTTATAGGATTCCATAAGAGAATGCGTTGTTCCAAATCTGTACAAAAGATTTACATCATAAATTCCATCATAATTTCCATTGTATGACATTAGCCCAATAAAATATATTTCTCTTCCAGAATGTGAATTTTTAATGCCCATAAAATATTATTAAAATCAATTCTTATTAAACATTTATGTTCTTAATCAAAATCCTACAAATTTTCCTAATTATTATAATGCCTTGCAATCAGCTTAGCCATAATTAATTTATCATGTAACTCACGCATGAAATCTTCAAGAATTCTCTCAAGGCCATCTTCATTAAATTTAAACATATAAAGATTTACATTAATTTTTGTTCTTTCAAATTCATTAAACCAAAAAATGTAGCCTATCCCAAGTTCATCTGTTGTTTCATATTCTTCAAGAATTTTCATTCCTTTTTTTCCTTTGTACTTTACAAGCATACCCACTCCGTATCTGTGTTCCCCTATTGGGGTTTTATCTGTTTCCATGCTCATTAATTCACATAACGTACCGATTTCCTTGGCCTTGAGTTTTTTTGGCCAGTTCATCTTCTGCTTCAAATACAATGTCATGTAGGGGTATATATAAATTGCCCTCCACCTTTTGATAAGGTAAATGTTCTTCAGAATCCTCATCTGATTGAAGAAGCCATGTTCTATAAGCTTCCTCAAGTTCTTCTCTTGTTTCATACCCTCTTACAAAATGTGTTTCTCCATTTCCTAAATCCTTTCCAAGAACAAATTCATATTCAGTATATGCTTTTTTTAGGAGATTTTCTGCACACATCAGTTTTCTGAGAAATATTTAGTATTTAATTATT
>CAZTVG010000014.1:4182-14571 GCA_964617015.1 Candidatus Woesearchaeota archaeon
ATTGGAGGACCTATTGTTAAAAGAGTGTAATCTTTTTCAATTAGGAAAACAATAATTTCAAATACCCCTAAAGCAATAATAATCCAGTTTAACCGAATATTTTTCCTTGACATGAAAACAAAAACAACAATCAGACTTCCTGCGAAAATTCTCCAGATTCCCAGAGTAACTTCCAGCCCAACAGCAAATATTGCTGGAGTAATCTTTAACGCAGTAAGAATTCCTGTCAAAATCATAATCAATCCTGCAATTATACCAAAAATAAAACTTAATTTTTTCATATTCAATAAGGAACTCCCTTTTTCCTAGCTTCTTTTAATGCCTTGGAATACCATTCAAGTTCATCCAGAAACTTTTTCACTCTCTTATTCATTTTCTCGTCTTTTGGATTTCCCTGCTCATCAAAAACATCCTGGATTTTTGATATAGGAAAACCAGATGGAATAGCAGGCATTCCCAATTCAGCTAGCATGTCTCTTAGGTGTGATGCTGCTCTCACTCCGCCAAAACCACCCATAGAATAAGAGACAATTGCAGAAGGTCTGAAGAAATACTCTTCAAAAAAATGATCCAAGAGATTTATAAGAGCAGGAGGGATAAGATGATTATATTCTGCAGTTATAATAACAAAAGCATCCGCATCCCTTAAAATTTTTGCAAGTTTCTCAAGAACTTTAGGAGCCATCCCTTTTTCATAATCTTTGTATCTTCTTTCAAGTAAGGGAATTTTATATTCTAAAGGGTTAACCAAAGTTACATTCCACTTTCTTGCCTTTAACTCACTTTCAATAAATTTTGCAGCTTTTGTTCCCTGCCCACCTTCTCTTACAGAACCCAAAATCACAACAGCTTTTAATGCCATTAGATATCTTAAAAAACTGTAAATTTAAATCTTTCCTTTAACCATCAAATTTTTTTAATGCCTTATTTTTTATCACCGCAATCCAGGCAAGTATACTTCCCAGATTCATCCAGAACACTTACATTAAACTGTTTTCCGCATTTTGTGCAGACTTTTGGTTCTTCCATTAAAACCAATGGAAAAAGCAATATAAAAACTTTTATTAAATAGCATTTGTTCTTGCATAAATGAAAGAATCTTTCAATGAAAGCTGTTACAAAATACTTAGAAAAGTTCCAAAAGGAAAAGTAACTACGTATAAGGAGATTGCTCACGCTTTAAGAAGCAAGGCTTATCGGGCTGTTGGAAATGCAATGAACAAAAATCCTTATTCCCCTGAAGTGCCGTGTCATCGTGTCATTAAAAGCAGTGGAGAAGTAGGAGGATTTGCATCTGGAGTTAAAAAGAAAATTAGACTTTTGAAGAAAGAGGGAATTGAAATCAAAAGAGGAAAAATTGACCTTAAGAAATATCTTTATAAATTCTAAGAATTTGATGTATGCATGAAAGCTCAAAAAATCATTTTACTCATGATTTTTATTTTGATTCTGATAGTCATAATATTTTATATTCCTTCTTTACAAGAAACACAGGTTAATGAAATAAATAGTTTTGAAGAATGTGCTGCAGCAGGGTTTCCTGTCATGGAAAGTTATCCAAGGCAGTGCAGAGATGCTGAAGGAAATCTTTTTGTTGAACAGATTAGGAGAAATTATGTTGGATATGGTGTTGAAGAATGCTTAACAATTAGTATATTATGCACTCCTGACAGAGAGTATTTTTCTGATGAAACAGGATGTGGATGTGAATTAAAAGAAGATGTATTGGAGGAAAAAGTAAATTGTACAGATGAAAGCAAGAACGCTAAGGCCTGCATAGAAATCTATCAGCCTGTTTGTGGCTGGTTTAATCCAGAAAAAATCAACTGTGTAAGATATCCCTGCGCTATAACCTTTAGCAACTCTTGTTTTGCCTGTCAAAATGAAAATATAGCTTATTACACAGGAGGAGAATGCCCTGAATGAAAAATCCAAAAGTAGTTTTATATTCTATTATTGCACTTGGTTTTATGATTTTAACATTTACAATTGATTGGTTATTCATAATTCCCGCGGTTATTTTGCTTATACTCAATCAGAGGGAATTAATGAAGAAGTGATTTCCTGAAACGGAAAACCAAAATACCTCCTAAAAGCCCGAGAATCATATCCCAGAAAATATCTAATCTTGTTTCACCTCTGAAAAAATCAGACCCGCTCAGTATAAAAGCTAATTCAAACACTTCATAAAGAGCCAATAAAATAAGAAGCATCAGAAATTTCTTCTTTATTCCTGATTTTTTAGAAAATTTCAGGATAAGAAACATGACAATACCGCCTGAAATGAAATGAATTACATGCCATAAATTCAAAATCAAGAATTTTGTCTCAACAAAATTTATATTCAGAAAATCAGCAATTTTTACCTGCAATTCACTAACCATGTTTCTTTCTTAAGATATTAAATCCTTCCCAGGCAACAAAAATTCCGAGAACAAACATCAACATCGAGATTCCTGTAAGAACAAAGTTTCCTTCACTGATATACCCTCCTGTCCTGAAAATAAGATAAAGAAGGGCTGAAAGGGTTGTAACTAAAACCAAAATTGCAGGTATTATCATGAATTTGACTTTTGTTTTTCTTGAAATAAAGTATGCAGAAACTCCTATGAGTGTTATTGAGGCTATTAATTGGTTTGAAGTGCCAAATAATCTCCACATTGTTTCATAAGTATTTGTTACAGCAAGAAGCCACGCAGGAACCAGTGTAATAAAAGTTGTAAGGACCCTGTTTTTCAGTTTAGGAAAAAGATTTTCAGAAATAATAAATCTTCCAAGACGCGTTGAAGTATCCACAGAAGTAAGGATAAACTGATTAACCATAAATGCACCAAGCAAGGCTGCAACGCTAACACTTAACACAGGGACAATGTTTCCCACAATATTTCCAAAGCCTGTTGAAAACAGGACAATCCATCCTTTGCCAAGAGTTGCCTGAAAACTTCCTGCCCCGCTTCCCCATGTCAAGCCGGAAATTACCACGACAGTAACTAAAATAGCAAGCAGTCCTTCAAGAATCATTCCCCCATAACCTATGGCTTTTCCATGGCTTTCTTTTGCAAGCTGTTTGCTTGTTGTTCCTGAGGAAACCAGGCCATGAAATCCTGAGATGGCACCGCATGCAACTGTGATAAAAAGGATAGGCCAGATAGGAAAAACACTTCCTGAAATATAAGCAGGCGCATTGATTAAAGGCCTTGCGATGAAGAAAGCAATAATTCCCAAAAGCAAAATCAGAGTCATCTGTATGGCACTTAAATAATCTCGTGGTCTTAAAAGAATCCTGACAGGAACAATAGAGGCAATAAAGGCATATCCAAAAATTATAGTTACCCATATATTTCTTAATAATGCAGGATTATCCACAGAAAGACTCACAGGAAAAAGATTTCCCATCCAGACAAAAAAGAAAATCAGGATTATTGCAATAATGCTGGAGAGTTTGTAATTCCAGTTATATTTTTTGACGCCAAAACCCAGAACAAGAGCAATCAGAGTAATTGCAATAAGAGGAACGACGAGGTCAGGCTTTTCTATGATGCTGTCTGCGGCAGAGACACTGAATACTGTAATGATTAAGACGAGAGTGAGCCATATCATCACTCCAAAAACCCAACCAGCTCTTGAGCTGAGATATTTTTTTGTTATTACAGAGACACTTTTTGCCTTGTTTCTTACAGAAGCGATCAAAGAGACATAATCATGCATTGCACCAATCAAAACAGCCCCGAGCAGAACCCACGCAACAACAGGCGCCCAGCCGAAATAACTTACTGCAAGAATAGGCCCGATAATAGGTCCTGCTCCTGCAATAGATGCAAAATGATGCCCTAAAAGGAAAGGTTTTCTTGCAGGTGAAAAATCAACGCCTTCTTTTTTTGTAGAGGCAGGTGTTTTGTTTTTATCGCTGATTTTAAGCCTTTTCTCAATAAATCTCCCATAAATTCTGTATCCTAAATAAAACCATACCAGAGCTACAAGTAAAATCCAGACAGCATTCATCTTCTTTTAAAATTCCAGGTTTTGTCTAATCTTTTTTGAAAAGATTATTTTCCTCTTTAGATAATCAGGAAAATTCAGATTAAAAAATTAACTGTGAGGAACAAACTACGAATTTTTCTCTACTCTTCTAAAACTTTTAACCAATTTTATAAACTTAACTCCCTTCAGAAATTCATGAAATGTGGAAAATGCGGTCATGAATCCGACGGCAACAGAAAAAAACATGGAACTTTTCTCTGCACAGTATGCCATCATTTTTCACCTGACGATAAATCAGATTTCAAAGATTATATAAACGAAAAAATTGACGGTTCTGTCCTAAAAACTTTCAGAAAACACTCTGTTTCTTCGGGAGAAAAACAAAAACAAGGAATGATAAAAAAAGCAATTAAGGGAAATTTAATGTCGAGAGCACCTTTCGGATACAGAATTGTGAGCAAAAAACTTCTTCCCGCGGAAAATCATTCTGAAATAGAAGATATCTTTGAGGAATTTCTCAATGAAAATCTGAGTTTAACAAAACTTGCAGAAAAACACAGGCTTTCTGTGAATGGGTTAAAAAAAATCCTGAAGAATTTTACGTATATAGGGAAAATAAAATTCAATAACCAGATTTATCAGGGAGAGCATCAGCCAATAATTTCTCCAACTTTATTTAATCATGTCCAAAATAAACTTGAAAAACTGGGAATTAAATAAAATGTTGCCTTTTAGACCGATTTAAGATGCATTATTAAATTTACTAATATTTTTTTCAAGTTTGCCGAATGGGAAAGGCCTTTGATTGCTTACAAATATTATATATCTCTGAAAAATATACCACTGGGTATTCCAGATTTCGCTGAGTTCTGCAACATCTCTGAGTCTTTTTCCAACCATAAGAGTGTAAATCAGATTTATTAATGTAATAGTATAGGTAAATGTCCTCCATATAAGAAGAATAAATCCTGAAACCACAAAGACAGCTATTCTTATAAGTGCCTCAATCCTCTCGCTTCTTTCTTTTCTCTTTCTGCTGCTGACTTTTTTCTTTTTTTTCATTTATCTGTAGGAAGTCTGCCTCTTACGTCTTGCCTTGCTGTCTCCTGGCTTGTAAGCTTCTTTTCTCCTCACATCGGCAACAAGAAGATTTCTGTCATAATCAAGATAGGCTTTTTCAAGTTCATTATTTTTTGTAAAAGCAACAATAGCTCTTGCAAGTGCAAGTCTTGAAGCATCTATCTGACTTTTTTCTCCGCCTCCTTTTACATTTACTGAAACATCAAAATTTAATTTCCCTATAACATTTTCAGCAATTCTTAATGGCTCTTCAATCTTGAGTCTGTCAAACATCTGCAAAGTCTTATAAGGCTTTTTATTTATTGTTATTTTTCCAGAGCCTTCTGTAGTTACAGCTTTTGCAATAGATGTTTTTCTTTTTCCCGAAGTTATTAATCTGTTCATTTTGAAATATCCCTGACACTGATAAATTTAGTCTTTTTCTCCCTTTTCCCTGAAATTTTTTTCCTTTCCTCAAATTCCTTGGGAACACCTATGAAGCAATTTATCTTTCTAAATGCAATTTTACCCCTTCCCTTTCTGTGATTAGGGAGCATCCCCCTTATTGTTCTTTTGACTATTTTGTCTGCTGTTCGGGAATGTTTTGGCCCTTTCTGACCGCTTCCGACTCTTCTTCTTTTCCTTTCGAAAGTTTCTCTGATATCTCTTTTATTTCCTGTGATTATTACGTGTTCGCAGTTTAAGATAACAATATCTTCTCCTTTAAGGGCTTCCTTGGCAGCATAGCTTGCCAGCCTTCCTAAAACAGCGTTTTTTCCATCGATTATTTTCATTTTCCTGTGTTGGTTAAAATCCTGAGGGCTTTGGCTCCAGGATTTTTCTTAATTTCTTCAGCTATACCTGAGACTTGTGTTTTGGATTTTAATAGCTTTTCTCTGGCTTTTTCAGAAAATCTCATTGCAATGATTTTTATTTTTTTGTCAATTTCTCCCTGAGAAAGAACTTTTCCAGGCACAACAACTGTGTCTCCTTCTTCTGATTTTTCATTTATTTCTCCAAGATTCAAATTTATGGATTTTCTTCTCGGACCCGAAAGAATTCCTGCAACTTCAAGCCATTTGATTTTTTTCTTGGCAGCAATGATGGTTTCAACTAGCTCTCTATTACTTTTTTTCTGCATTTGCTTTTCTATCTTGGTTTTTGATTTCATCATAAAACTTTCCTTTTAATTTAGCAGAACTATCAGAACTGCTTTCGCGTTAACTCGCAGGTAAAAACTTCAAGTTTTGTGCCATTTATAAAACTTTTCTTGTTTTGCGAGAGAAAGGATTCGAACCTTTGTAGGCACTAAGCCAACGCGTCTTGAGCGCGTCCCGTTTGACCACTCCGGCACTCCCGCTCGTGATGACGAATAAATAAGGTTATAAAAAGATGCTGTTTTTGATTATGGCAGTTTTGGCTTTGGCAATTGTTTGGATAATTCTAACAATCCATGTCTTATCATTTTATCCAATTTAGAATTTTTTTCCACATATAAACTATTTTCATCATCTTCATCAAAACAATATTCTCCATCTGGATTACAGGCAGAAACTCTTTTTCCGAGAAGCACAAATGAATCCATTTCAGGACGAAACGTTACATCAAACTCTGATAAGGTTTCTATGATACTATCTCTTCTCTCTTGATTTATTAACCAGTATTTTTTCCAACTTTCAAATCCCAGCGGTTTGCGAGTGAACCAATTAACATCATAAGCCACCATTTTCAATTCTTTATCTTTATCTACTGCCTTTTTAAAATATACCTGTTAGAATTAAGCTTTTTCAATGCTCTTTGAAAGAAATGCAAGGTCTTTTTTCAAAACTTCGATGGCCTTTACGAAAAAATCCCCGGCACCCATCTGCCCGAAAGATTCAAGAGTTATCACCATTTCCTTCTTAGGATTGATTTCAGCTTTTTTACCTTTCCGATTGGCTATTCCCTCACAAACATCTGCAACTTCTCTTTTCTTATTATCTGTTATTACAATTTTGTTTCCTTTTTCTTTTATTTCATTGCCATAACAAACTTCTTTTATCTCTTCATAGAATTCCTTGTCAAGAATTATTTCATTTACGTTTCTGTAAAATAAAATTCCTGGAGAAAATCTGGCATGTTCTACTCCCTTCCCTGATTTTACGAAGGCTGTTAATTTAAGTTCTTGGTTTTTTGAAAGAATTGTGAGGGGCATGTTTTTATAAATAACTTCTGGTTTTCCTCTAATCTCTCCGGAATAAATTGTCCCTTCTTTTTTTACCTCGAGTTTCAGTTTTCCTGTTGATTTTTTGGTTACGCTTTTGTCTGTTTTTAAGGGCAAGAGACCTATTCTATGGGCAATGGTCTCATCATATAAAGGGGAATCATTTTTTGAAATTTCAACTTCGTCAACAGCCATAACAGGAATTTGATTAACATATCTTCTTATGGCATTTGCCAGAGTTTCATTTATTTCCGCTTCAAAAACAATCTGGTTGCCTGTTTTTTCTATTTTTTTCATGTTTTTGTTTTTAATAGTTAGTAAATTAATGAGATTTTTAGTTAACTATGTCCTGTAATTCAGATGAATGATCTGGTTTTTAAACATTAACATTTTATCACTCGGGCAATATTATTCTTATGGTCTTCTTCCACGTCTTCCCCCTTTCTTCTTTGGTCCTCCCCTCGGAAATCTTGTAGCGTTAAGTATATTTAAAATTTTGAAACCCTCTCTTGAAAGACTTTTTATTATTGCATTTGTTCCAGGTCCTGGTGCGGGATTTCTTGTTTTTGCCCTTATTCTAAAATATAAAAAACCAACGCCAATCTCCTTGAGATTTTCAGCAACTCTTTTTGCAATAAACATCGCTATTGTGGGATTTGCTTTAAGTCTTCCGTGTTTTGTAACCATTCCCCCTGTAATTTTGGTCAGAGTTTTTCCAGACATATCTGTAACATGGACAAGGGTATTGTTGAAAGAAGTATAAATATTGACCACAGCCTCTGCTTTTTTCTTTTCTTGTTCATATTTCATTTTTTAGTCTCCTGTTGAATTTCTTTTCTCCAGTCTTCCTGTTTTTCCTTTTCTCTCTCTTTTTCCGCAGGCCTCTTTTTGATTTTTTTCTTTAAGGAAATTTTGTCCTCAAGCTCAACAGGAATTATATACGAGGGACTGTCAATTATATTTTTGTTTATCATGACTTTTTTATGAACAATTAATTGTCTTGAGCTTTTTACAGTGGAGGCAAATTTCTTTTTTACCAAAATAGTCTGAAGCCGTCTTTTTAAATAATCTTCTTTATCCAGAGAGAGAACATCTGCAATAGAATTTACAATAAAACCCATTTTTTTCAGTCTGTCAAATAAAGCTTTTTGCTCACCAGCTTCCGCAGAAATCAATTTTTTTGCTTTTTCTCTTATAGACTTAATATTGGCCTCTGCTTTCCATATTTCTTTTTTATTTTTAAGGCCAAACTCTTTTTTTATTTTCCCTTCTTCTTCAATTCTCTCTTTGTCAAAAGGTCTTTTCGGTTTTGAGTAACTTTTATGTTTTCTTTTCATTTAAATGTTCTCTTTTCGGATGAAATGGAAATTTTATATTTACTTTTCATTATTTCCCTTTCCTTTTAATTCCCGCCCCTTTTCTTCTGTTTTTTCTGAAATTGCTCCTTGTCCTTTGTCCTCTTGTAGGAAGGCCTGCGGAATGTCTTATTCCTCTGTAGCTTCTAATTTTTTTCAGTCTTTTAATGTCAAACTCTGTCTGTAACTCAAGGTCTGTCCCTGAAAGATGTTTATCCTCTCCTGTCTGAAAATCATGCCTCCTGTTAATAATAAATGCTGGAACCTGGGGATTTTTTATGAATTCAGTTATTTTTTTTACTTCATCACTTGTTAAAGAACCTATTTTCCTGTTTTTGTCAATCTTTAAAGTATTGCAGACCGCATTTGAAAGGCTCCATGAGACACCTTTTATTTTCTTTAATCCAGGATAAATTTTCATTCCGCCTTCTATATCTTCTGAAATAATTCTTACGATTCTTTCTTCATATTTCTTTTCGTTTTCCTGTTTTTGTTCCATATTAATCTACAAACAGTTTGTATCTTTCAAACGATATTAATTCCTGAAAAATCCTTTTTTCTATTGCTTTCTCAGGATCAGGAAGGTTTTGGATTCTTTTTTTTATATCCTTAAGACTCTCGAAAGGTTTTTCTCGCCTGTGTTTCAGGATTTCCCGCATATGTTTTTTTCCAAATCCTGGAAGAAGTTCTATCTGATGTATTCTTTTGTTTATTGCATCTGATTTGTTGAAAAATTCAATAAATTTCTTTTCTCTTTTTCCGATAATCTTTTTTATAAATTCCTGAAGCTGATTCTTTGCAGCTTCTGTAATTTTCTCTTTGTGAAGCCTGCCCAGAATATAATAAATTTTATCCCTCTTGCCTTCACCAATATAGACTCTTTCTCCTATCTTAAGGCTCTCACCACGCCTGGGAACAAGCTCTAAAAGAGTTAGATTAAGTTCTCCTATAGCCTGGGCTATAGGCATCATTTTTCTTTCCAAAGGATATCCGTTTGGTAAATATTCTAAGATTATTGCGTATTCTTCCTTTTCCATTTTCTTTATCTGAATTCCTCAATTGTTTCGAGTATCTTTTTTGTCTCATCTTCATTTAAACTTATATCAGTGAAAATCTTATTTAAACTTTCAGAGTTTTCAGGCATCAAATCAATTATTTTGACTATGTATTCCGACTTCATTTTTATTAAATCAAGTTCCTTAAGTTTTTCCCTAATTTCTCCGGCTTTTTCAGGCTTCATCTTTACAAACTTTTTTATAAATTTTCTGACCTCTACTTCGCTGTCTTTTTTGTCTCCGACATATTCAAGAGATTCTGTCATGCTTAAATGTTTCCTGCTTATTATCATTCTAATTCCTTAATTTTTATTTTTTTTAAATGGATTGGCTCAATTAAAAATTTTTTTTCTTTATTTTGATCTCTGAGGTTTATCATATAAGCCTTTCCTCTCCTGCCTTCCACCTTTCCTGTCCTTCCCTGGATCCTTACAGGAAAACTTGACTGAACTGAAGGTTCTCTGACAATTGCCACAAAATCTCCCTTTTCCATCTCCTGAAAATACCTGCTCAATTGAATTTTTCCACGAGTTCTTACTTTCTTCTTTCCGGCCATAATTTACTCAAATTCATCCTATTTAAAAAACTATCTTTTATAAAGAAATTTTAATAGGCGGGAAAATCTCCCTGGGTTTTCTCGACGTTTGTAAAGCCCAAATCTCCTTTTTTTCTTGCTTCCTCCATGTTCTGGATTATTGCGTTAAACATTTTTTCTCCCCATACTCCTTTTCCACAG
>CAZTVG010000015.1:0-2213 GCA_964617015.1 Candidatus Woesearchaeota archaeon
GCCGCCATGCGCAGAATGGTAATGCACCTGGTTTGAGCCCAGGGCCCTTACGGGCATCCAGGTTCGATTCCTGGTGGCGGCGTTTTTAAATGAAAAAAAGAGCAATAGTAATCATTTTAATTGTTGTAACTTTAATCATAGTGACAGGAATATTCTTTTTTAATCAACCTTCTAAAGAAGGAATTTTAACCCAAGATATAAAAGTTGTTCCTTTAAGTTCAGAAGAAAGACAGCAAGTAGTAGTTGCAGTTATTTCAAGTGAATTTATCGAAGACATTCCTAAAAAATATCCTGTGGCAATTACTTTTTTTAGTTTTGAAAATGGTGAAAGAATATTCCATGATAGTTTTCTCATAGGAAAACAAGGATTTTTAACTGAAGGAAAACCAGAAGTATATTTAAGTTTGCATTCGAAATATATCAAAGAGTTAAACCAGGAAAATTTTTGTGAAATAGTTCAGAGAGCTAATAAAGTAGGAGATTTAGGATTTTATAGCGAAAGCAGCAAAGTAAGCCTTCTTATAAAATATAGGGGAATGTTGAAATACAGGGAATGTATTGGATTCTAACTTGGAGCCTTCCGGCGTCTTTTAAAAAGCGCCGCGAATCTTTTTTTGATCCAAAGCCTCAGGCAGGATTTGAACCTGCGACCCCTGCTTTACGGGAGCAGTGCTCTACCACTGAGCTACTGAGGCAAGTGGTTTGAGTGAAATTGTTCAAGATTACCTTTTAAATTATTAAACCAGAATTAGTTATAAAATTATCCTATTAGAAATTCTCTATTAAGTAAGAAAAGCTCTCCAGATACAAATCAATATAAAAAATTATCCGAAGAGAGCCGACAAGCCTTCTGCTGCAGCTTCTTTCTTTTCTTCTTTGGGTTTTTCTTTTTTCTCTTCCTTAGGTGCTTCAGCTGAACCAGCCGGAGCAGCTGCAACTAAGCTGGCACTTTCCAGCTCTTTTTCTATATCCACGCCTTTCAGACTGGCAACCAGAGACTTTACCTTGGATTCATCTGGCTCTGTGCCTGTAGCTGCAATAACCTTTTTCAGGTTATCCTCTGTGATTTCCTTGCCTGATTTGTGCAGTAAAAGTGCTGCATATATGTTCTCCATTTTATTTATTTTTCCTCCGAATTTTCATTTAATTGTTGATTTTGAGTTTGAATATTCTCTCCACCATCCCCTCCACCACCTTCAGAGGTAATACTAACAGAATCTTTCTGTTCATTATTAGTATTTTTCTTATCTCCTGAAGTACTAGCTTCAGCGGATTTTGATTCATTATCTTCTTTGGGTTTATTATTTTCATTCTTAGCATCATCCTTAATTTTTTCATCGGATTTTAAATTAGTATCTTGTTGTTCATTAATTTTCTCAGGCTTATCTTCGTTAGTTTCACCATCACTTTTGTTTTCTACATTAATATTATCAGTTTCTTTTTTCCCGGCAAATTTTTCCAAGGCTTTTCCATGCCTGCCTGCCTTGCCGATTAAGAATTTGATTGTATCTTCACAGATATAGCCAATTTCAACAGCAAAAGGCAAGGCTTTTTCAAAAGATTCCTTAAGAGCTTCTATGGTTTTTTCCCTGTCAATGTTTATTTCAAGATATAATTTATTTTCTTGAGTGTCAAACGCAGCCAAAGGAATGAAACCAATTGAAAATGGTTTGATATCAAGTTTATTCATAATATCTGCGGCATTTGCAGTTATTTTTTCTCCTTTTTTGGCAATTATCTTTGGCTCTTTAATATTGATTTTTCCTTTCTCAATCTGAATCTTGATTCCTACAGCTCCAAGCTCGCTTATTGCAGGACCTGGGACAAGTTCAGTGGGCCCTGCCGGAATCTCAATATCTTCTGGAGCTTCCTGCCCTGCTTTTGCTTTTGCAGGACTTTTTTTATTCATTAATTCTGATGCAAGTTCAAAGGATTCCATATCTGAGAAAAGAATTGCCACACTTTCTTCAATTTGTTCCTTGAGTTTTTTAACTGCTTCATTACCTGAATTATCCAGGGCACGAAAAATAATGCTTTTCTTCGGAACCTTAACTATTGCCTTCCCTCTCAATTTTTTTACAATCTCCTGATACTGTGAGGAAGGAATATTTTTTATTGAAGCTATAATTATTGTTTTCTTGTTTTTTATCATATCTGCAAGTTCTGAAACAGCTCTTATTTTTTCCTCTGAGACATGGGTTGATTTTTTTCCG
>CAZTVG010000015.1:2313-13045 GCA_964617015.1 Candidatus Woesearchaeota archaeon
TTCATTTTATATATATTTTCTGTGGTTTAGTCATCGTGAATTTCAGTTCTATGTTTTTTATGTTTTCCTTTCCTTTAGAAAGAGATTTCAACACAGCGTCGTAAACTGCGAGAACATTGCTAATGATTTCGTCATTTTTCATACTTTGTTTTCCGATGGCAAGTTTTATGCTTGGCTCTCTTACTTTTATTTTAATGTTATTGTTTATTTTTTTCTTAAGCTCATTTATGCCTTTTTCATTTACATTAAACAGAAGTCCAAGCTGAGGAGAAGGCATTTTTCCGGCAGGACCGAGAATTTTTCCGAAAGTTGTGGCTACTTTTGGCATCACGCTCGCCTGAGCCATAAAAAAGTCAAATTTCTTAACAAGTTTTTTAAGGGCTTTCTTGTCAGAATATTTCTTGAATTGTTCAGGAGTTATTGTTTCCACATCTTTGTTTTTTGTTTCCAAGAAAGCGCAGATTTTTTTGTCCTTAAACTTGAAAGGAATACCAACAAGAAGGTTTATCTGGCTCTTTTTCAGGTTGAATTTTTGCAGATTTATTATTAAGTCAACTGTCTGGTTGAACTTTCTTTCCTTTTCTTTCCTTAATTCTTCCAGAGCCTTTTCCAAATCTTTGTTTAAATCCATTGTCTCATTTACCTCCCATATAATGCGCCAATGTCCCAGAAGTTTTGTCAGGATATCAACGATATGGTTCAAGCGGTATTTTTTTGAGATGATTCGCGTTTATAAATCTTACTTTATTACAACAATCCTTACTGTTTTATGATCTATTCAACTAACTAACTCCTTCAGATTCTCGAATCTCTCTAGGTTAGCGCCTTTGAATTTCATGTATTTTATCAATTTTCTCTCATATACAAGTCCTTCTTCAACCAATCTCGAAAGTCTTTTGTCTAACGGATTCATTTCATTATCAACCAAACTATTATGCTTCTCAACCAAGCTATAAAATTCATCAAATAATGTTTTTGGAATTTCTAAACTTGGACAATTTTGAGGGACCCCATACAAAAAATCACTCCTGCCAGGATTTTGTTTGGCCAACCAATAAGTGGCATTAAGGATAAGTGTTCTTCCATCCAGGCCTCTTATTACCAAATCTCCATTAATTTCATCCAGATACTGTACTATCATAAATTATGTGCTCTCTATTTCTTTATAAATATTATTATATCTAATTAATATAAATCACAACAATCCTTAAATATCAATCAATTTTTTCTTCTGTCATGGAATTGGTTGCATTACTTTCTAAAGGAAAAGGAACATGGGGTCAGGTTTCAGGATTAATTAAATACGGTGAATGGGAAAAAATTATTCTTCTTGGAAATGAGTTTGCAAAAAAATTCACATCAGAGAAGGAAAGTGAATTTATTGAAGTTGATTTGGACAAAAAACTTATGGATTTAAGAGATGAATTCATGCAAAAGTTAAAAGGAAAACTCAGTGGAACAGAGGTTGCTTTAAGCATCGCTTCCGGCGACGGCAAAGAGCACATGGCTTTGGTTTCTGCTCTCATTAATTTGCCTGTCGGAATAAGATTCGCTGCTTTAACAAAAGATGGTGTGATAGATCTTTAACCATCTACGACGGTTTACTTCGTGAAACACGTCGGAAGAAAGAGTTATTGACTTGTGATTACCTAACAAAACTAAAAACCCAAAGTACCATTAAAAGCAGCAATATAAATAAAAAGAATTGTGTTGAAAATACAAAAAGCCTTCTTGCTGTTTTTTCGCTTCCTGTTAATCCCAGAACAGTGAGATAAAAAAACCTTCCTCCATCAAAGATTCCCACAGGAAGCATGTTAATCAGGGCCACGCTTATGCTTATAAGAATCAACCACCATAGCAAATTATAAATAAATAAGCTTATGCCATTGAATTTTGGCTCGTAATAAACATGTGGTTTTTTGAATGAAGAAAGAGCATTGACAATTTTTCCGATAATTCCAGGTCTCTCCTGGTTAATGAAACCTATTCCAAGCCATGCAACACCTGGTTTTTCAGGATACTCTTCAAGAACAAGTGCTTTTTCCGTGAAACCCTCTTCCTCTAATTTTGTCTTTATAATCACTTCATCTCCAGGAGAATACCTGGAAAGTTCCTCAACCAATTTGTCAATATTGTCTATTTTTACATTGTTGATTTCTGTAATAATGCTTCCAAGTTTTTCTTTTATGGCTGGTGCAGAATTATAAACCAGGATATTTTCCTGATTGTCTTTTTGTTTTTCTAAAATTTCTTTTGTAGTCAGGTACTCTTTGCTTCCGACTTTTATTTCATTAAGGCCTGTTTCATTTAAATTCTCAAGCAGATTGTTATAAGATGCATTATTTAATGGTATACTATTTACCATTGAAATTCCTGAAATAGCTATTGTTGAAGTGGCATAACTGTCAAAAATGATTCCTGAAGGGGAAAATGCCATGAAGAAGAACAACACTAAGACTCCAAAAAATAAAATTGCTGTCAAAACATTTGAAAAAGTCCCTGCAGAAAGAATTGCCATCTGGGTGAATTTTTTCTTTTTAGCCATTACTTTTTCGTCAAGTTCTACAAAGGCCGCCAGAAATATTGGCAGGAAGAAAGGAAAGAATCCAAAACCAGTTGTCTTTATTTTTACCTTATTGTGTACTGCAAAAATTCCGTGTGCAAATTCGTGAGATATTGCAATTACAGCGAGAATAATTATCCAGTATGTAAAGTAAAAAGGAGGCAGAAAATCAAGCTTAAAAATCTGGGGAAGATAGGGAACCAATGGAAGTATTGGAGGAACTTTGATAGCTCTCACAATATCCGGATTAAAAAGGTAAATTTTTGCAATTGAATAAACCAGGTAAAAAATACCAATCATGAGAAGGTACCCTGTTGCTATCGAAATATAACTCAGAAATTTAAAGGTTCTTTTGTATCTGCTTCCGATATAATCAATGAGCCTTATTCCCCATGTTGCCTTGTAGAGAAACAATAAACCCTCTCTTTTCAGATTATGTTTTCTTGTATAAAGAAATATGGATAATAATACCAAAAACACTGCCAGGAATATCAAATCATATATTAAAAAACTCATGTTACTATTTTTTCCTTAAAGGACGAAACGCCTTTTTGTCGCATTTTCTGCATTTAATCTTTCCCTTCAGAATTTTCTGAGGGTCTGCCCTGATTTTTGCATGGCATCTTTTGCATACAAAAATATTCTTAAAAAGCCTGGTTTGTGCCTCGGGTATTTTTGCCATTTTATACTTTTCTCCTGATTATTTTTTGTCCTTCAATGTCCCAGTATTCCACATTTGAATTTTCCTGCAATTCCGATTTTATTTCATCTGGAGCATCAATCTCAAGAGTTTCATAACTTTCAAGGTCCATAACACTAACCTTGCTCCCTACCGAAAGAACCTGTCCTTTCCTTTTGTCAATCAGGGGAACCTCAAGTCTTTCATGTCCCGGCATAACCATAATTTTTTTCTGTCCACTGATTATTCCAACAGCCTCAATACGACACTTGGCGTGTCCGTGTTTCCCTGTTTTGCTTATATCAATTTTTTTTACAGTGCAGGACTGTCCGTCCAAGATAATGTTTGTTCCTGTTCTCACCCCCGTCGCGTTAATTATTTTTAAAACCATAACACACTCAAAAAAAGTAAATTTATAAAGGTTTTTACTAAAGTTTATTGATGACTCTGAAAGAAAAAGATTTTATTGAAATAGAATTTACAGGAAAGATAAAAGACGGAGAAGTTTTTGACTCCAACATAAAAGAAGATTTGGAAAAATCAGGTCTGAAACTTGAAGCAAAGCCTTTTGTTTTCTCTCTTGGACAGGGAATGTTTCTTAAATTTTTGGATGATTTTTTGATTGGAAAAAATATTGGAGAAGCATTTGAGATTGAACTGGAACCAGAGAAAGCTTTTGGAAAGCGAAATCCTTCTTTGGTTCAGACAATTCCCATGGGGGTTTTTAAGGAGAGGAAAGCAAATCCTTTTCCAGGAGTTATGTTTAACTTTGATGGTCGTCATGGCAAGGTTCTGACTGTTTCAGGAGGAAGAGTCATGGTGGATTTCAATCACATTCTTGCAGGGAAAACAGTCCAGTACAAGGGAAAGGTCTTGAGAAGAGTTACCGATGTCAATGAAAAGGTGAAGGCTCTTAATGAATTCTTTTTAAGGAAAGATTTCAAATTTGAAGTCAGGGAGAAAAAACTTGTTCTTGAAGTTGAAAAACCTCTTGTAAAACTCGTGGAACTTTTCAGGGATAAATTCAAGGAAATACTTGGCCTGGAACTGAAAATCAAGGAAACCGAAGAAAAACCAGACAAGAAATCACAATAATTTTTATAAACGCGCATTAATTTATTCCGATATGGAAGATATCTATAATGATGTTTCTTCTGAGGTAAAAGAAATTGATCGTGAGTTGGCTGAACTTCTGAAGAAACAGTCGGCCAAGATTAAAGTTGTTGGTGTTGGTGGAGGGGGAGGAAATTCCCTGAGCAGGATGCAGGAAATAGGAATAAAAGGGGGAGAATTAATTGCAGTCAACACAGATGCCCAGGATCTTTTATACAGCAATGTAAACCAGAAAATACTCATTGGCCGTGAATTAACTCAGGGGCTTGGTGCAGGAAGCAACCCAAAAATAGGGGAAGAAGCTGCAAAAGAATCTGAATCAGAAATAAAGAAAAAGCTTGCAGGAAGTGACATGGTTTTTATTACCTGTGGTCTTGGAGGAGGAACAGGAACAGGAGCTGCACCTGTTATAGCAGCTATTGCCAAGAAACAGGGTTCATTAACAATAGGGGTGGTGACCCTTCCTTTCACAATAGAAGGAAGGAAAAGAATAGAAAATTCCATGGACGGTCTGGAAAGACTTGAGTCAGTTGTTGATACTTTAATCGTAATTCCAAACGACAAGCTTCTTGAACTTGCCCCTGAACTGCCGTTGCATACCGCATTCAAGATTGCAGATGAAATTCTGACCAATGCTGTAAAAGGTGTAACAGAGCTTGTCACAACTTCAGGGCTTGTAAACCTTGATTTTGCAGATGTTAAATCTGTAATGGCAAATGGCGGAGTTTCTCTTATTGGAATGGGGGAATCAGACAGTACAAACAGGTCAATTGAAGCCGTGGAAAAAGCCATACAAAATCCCCTTCTTGACGTGGATATTTCCAATGCTTCCGGGGCCCTGGTGAATATAATCGGGGGAAATGACATGAGTCTTGATGAATGCAAAACAATAATTGAAACAGTTGGAAACAAATTAAATCCCAATGCAAAACTAATCTGGGGAGCTCAGATATCTCCTGATATGGACAAGTCAATCCGTGTTCTCCTGATTGTAACAGGCGTCAAGAGTGCGCAGATTCTTGGCCATGGTGAAACCATTGAGAGCATGAAGCACAGAGAAATTGAAGAAGAGCTTGGCATTGAATTTTTTGAATAATGAAATGACACTGGAAGAAGAACTTTTGGAAAAAGGCTTTAAGGCGATAGGGCCAAATAAGGTATTGGATTTAGGAAAAGAATTTGTCAGATTATTTTCTAGAGACAAAAGATCTATTCGTATATATATTATTCATAAAGAAAATACAAGTGAGGATAATCCTAAACTTCATATGATGTATTATCGCTATGAAAACCTAGAACATCCTGATATCACAGAGCATAATTTTGGTAAAACTTAAAAACTCCTTATTTTTCTTTAGAACATGGTAAAAGTTATTGATGACCTAAAAAATTTTACATTAAAATCAAAGAGAGTCTGGCTTGTGCTGAAAAAACCGACAAGGAGGGAATTTGAATCAGTTGCAAAAATCTCTGCTATAGGAATCCTGATACTTGGCACTCTTGGATTCCTGATTTCAATAATTATGAAATCTTTTATTTAGGAAGTTTTATAAACCAAAACTTTTAAGTAATATTACTATTCCTTAGATATTTAAGGCATAGACGGAGCTAAATAATC
Source organism: Candidatus Woesearchaeota archaeon (assembly GCA_964617015.1). Classification (GTDB taxonomy): domain Archaea; phylum Nanobdellota; class Nanobdellia; order Pacearchaeales; family GW2011-AR1; genus ASMP01. The sequence goes on from CAZTVG010000015.1 coordinate 8,287, forward strand.
TTTTCAAAAACAATTTCTTAAAAAGAAATTGGATAGAAATACTTGAAAAAAGATTAGACAAAACCAAGCTAAAACAAACATGAAGAAAAATGATTAATAAATTAAATAAAGGGAAGTTGACCTTTTTAGGGGAGGTTGATTGTCAAGGAACCTTGGTTCCTTACATGTAGGTGTCTTACCAAATGATTTTTATTATTAAAGTTACAACAAACAAAGAAGAAAAAGCAGTGGACATGATAGCTGAAAGAGCAGAGAAAAAAAAACTGAATACATACGCTGTTTTGAGACCTCATGGTTTGAGAGGTTATGTCCTCCTTGAATCAGAAGATCGTGAGAGCGCAGAAGAGTCTGTTTTTAATCTTCCTTATGTAAAGGGAATCATAGGAAAAACAATAGGATACGCTGAAATTAAGAATATGGTTGAGCCTTCTGTGAGCACTGTTTCAATCAAGGAAGGTGATATTGTTGAAATAATTGCAGAACCCTTCAAGAAAGAAAAAGCAAAGGTTTTAAGAATCTACAAGCAAAAAGAAGATGTTATTGTGAGTTTGCTTGGAGCAGTTGTTCCGCTGCCGGTTACAATTAAACTTGACAATGTTCGCGTGATAAGGAGAGGGGAGGAAGAAAGTGAAAACTAAATATCGTCCAAGCTTGGCCGACATAGAGGAAGAAAGTGAAAACTAAAATATTTTCTCTAAAACGAGAAAACATAAGGGAAGAAAATGCAGGTTAAACTTCTTGTTGAAGGCGGAAACATGCAGCCCGGACCTTCTTTAAGCCAGAAGATAGGTCCCTTAGGAATAAATATAGGAAAGATTATTCAGAGGATTAATGAAGCTACAAAAAATTTCCATGGCCTGAAAGTTCCTGTTGAGCTGGATGTTAACACGAAAACAAAGGATTTTGAAATTAAAATATTTTCCCCGCCTGTCTCAGAACTCCTGAAGAAAGAGTTGGGAATTGAAAAGGGCTCAGGCATACAGCATAAACTATATGCTGCTAATGCTTCAATAGAACAGATAATTTCTATAGCAAAAACAAAATTGCCAAACTTGCTTTGTAAAGATCTGAAAAGCGCTGTAAAGACAGTTATTGGAACCTGCGCAAGTCTTGGAGTTCTGGTTGAAAACCAGTTGGCTGCAGAATTGGGGCATCAGATAGCAGGGGGTAAGTTTAGCAAGGAAATTGAAGAAGAGAGAACAGAAACTTCTCCTGAGAAAAAAGTAGAATTAGATCAGTATTTTGAAGAGATAAAAGGCAAACAGGAACAGGTTATCCAGCAGGAAGAAGCTGCAAAAGCTGCTGCCGAGGCAGGAACATCTGAAGAAAAACCAGAAGAGGAAAAGCCAGAAGAAGAGGAAGAGACTGAAAAGAAATAGTATTAATTCTTTAATGAAAATAGAAGTTTATTAAGTAGGTGGTATTGGTGTAATTAGGTTAGGCTAAAATGAGAAGATACCTTATAACAAATAAATTAAGAAAAACTGTAATAAATAATCCCGAAAGCATGAGAGAAATCAGTAGAATTCTTGGGTTTGAAGTTAAAAATGTTGTGCACAAAAACTTTAGCATTAGAGAAGATCACATGGCTAAATTATCTGCCTTTTTTAATAATGAATTTGTTTTGAAGGAAATACACTTGGATTATGGAAAAAATTTGGGAAAGAATGCATTTACACAACCGATAAAAAAGGTAAATAGGAATGGAAATTTATCAGAATTAATTGGAATAATGTTGGGAGACGGGAATTTATTTAAGAATCAAATAAAAATATCTTTTGATAGAAGACACAATAATTACATATCTTACGTTAGAGATTTATTTAAGGCAGTTTTTGGAATTGATTTAAGATTAAAATTAACTAAAAATACGAACCAAGCAAATCTCTACTGTTACAATAAGTTTGTAGCACAGAGGTTAATTGATTATGGTCTAAAAAGGGGAAATAAAATAAAGAATCAGATAGGAATTCCTGAGTGGATAAAATTAAATAAGAGATATTCCAAGAGATGTATAAGGGGTTTAATTGATACTGATGGGTGTATTTATATTTGTAAAAGAGAAGGACAAACTTACATAAAATTTACAAACTTTAATGAACAATTATTAGATGATTTTAAGAAACTTACAATTAAATTAGATTATTCTTTTGCAAAGGCAAATAAAAGAAATTGGTGTCTTTATAGAAAAAAGGAGGTAGTAAGATTTATTAATGAAATAAGACCTTTAAAAATTATATATGGGATCATGGGGTAGCTTGGTAGCCTTCGAGCTTTGGGAGCTCGCGACCCCGGTTCAAATCCGGGTGGTCCCATTTAGAAAATTTTAAAAACTATTCTTTAATTGAGATTTAATGGTAGAAGAAATGACTGCTTATTATGCCAACTCACAAGGTGATCAGACTGTTTTTTTATTACAGATTGGAAATGGAGCAATAAAAGAATACGGCATTTTTCAGATACCATCATACGGAACCTTTCATCTAATGGCTCCTGAACAAATAAAGCAATTTTATTCATTTATAAAAGATGGAGAAATAAAACTTGTTAATCTCAATATTCCTGATAGCCGAAGAACAGAAATAAGTGAATTAGCAAAACGTGTCTCTGAAGCTATACCTTATGAACATATAGATTCTGAAAATGTAAGGCCTTTACTTGATCTAATTCCAAATCAGCCTTAATCAAAAATGACTTCAAAATCAAAAAAGACAAAATCAGCAGGAAGATACGGGGCAAGATACGGCAAAAGAGCCAAAGATGCTCTGGTCCGTGTTGAAACAAAGCAAAGAGTCAAGCAGAAATGTCCCTTTTGCGGGAAGCTAGGGGCAAAAAGACTGTCAAAAGGAATATGGCACTGCAAAAAGTGCAGTAAAAAATTTGCATCAGATACATATCACTTAGAATGATAAATAAAACAGCAAATTAAATAAAATAATAGTTAAATAATAAAAAGTTAAGTTTAATAAAGTCTGATATTACAGGTTTGTATTAACAATCAAACAAATAACGCGAGGCGACAAACACCATCATGCCAACTTACAAATGTTTTAATTGCGAGAAGAAGATTCAGAGTACAAGTCTTGACAAGAGATTTGTCTGTCCCCACTGTGGCGGCAAGATTTTCTATAAACCAAGAACACGGGTAAAGAGAGTGAAGGCAGATTAATAAAAACTTTCAAAACAATTTCTTAAAAAGAAATTGGATAGAAATGGGTGGGAGACTACGTCATAAAAAGAAATTGGATAGAAAAAAATGAAGGACAAGGAAAGAAAAATTCAGGAAATGCATATACTGGAGCAGAACCTTCAAAATTTACTTTTTCAAAAACAGGCTTTCCAGATGGAGCTTTCGGAAACCCGCGCAGCAAAAAAAGAAATCGAAAGATCAGGGGAAGATGTTTTCAAGATTATAGGGCAGCTGATGATAAAAACAGACAGGGGAAAAATGGAAGAAGAGCTTTCAAATAAAGAGAAACTTTTGGATTTAAGGATAAAATCTATAGAAAAACAAGAGAGTTCCCTTGCAGGAAAACTTGAAGGCCTCGGGAAAGAAGTTTTAGAATAACGACGGAACATATGCGAAAAACTTACGAAATCTTTATAAATATCCACAATTTAAAACTATTATGGTTTTTGATAGGATAAAAAAAGCCTTTTTAGGCTCATCTGGAGAAGAATTTGGTGATGAGTATCTTGAAATTGACTTGGGAAAAGAGGAACAGGAAAGCAAGGTTTTTGTAAAGCTTTTTGCGCTAAAAGACTATGATGATGTCAATAATATTCTCAATTCCCTGAGAGAAGGCTACACCATTGCTATAATTGATATAAAAACCCTGAGGCAAAAAGATTCTATTGAACTGAAAAGGGCTGTTTCTAAAATAAAAAAGACAATAGATGCTCTGGAAGGAAATATTGCCGGTTTTGGTGAAAATATGGTAATCGCGACACCTTCTTTTGCAAAAATTCATAAAGAACATCCAAAACCAAAAGAAGAAAAAAGCAGATTTGAGTGAAATTTGATGTTTTGTTAATATAATTTATTTAATACGTTTTTTCTTAAGTTAACTGTAGAATTCAACCCCATCTCAGTTATTAATTTGCATAATTACTAATACATTATCAAACTTTTAATCAGTTTTCAATTTTTTAATAGATATGGCAATATTTCAATATCCGGCTATTTAGGCCTAATTAAATCTTGGATATGGAGAAAACTGTTTTCAGGGCTACTATTATTGTTGCAGGCACGAACAAAGCAAGAAGTGCGGCAAAAGTTGAGGAAACAGCATCGCCAATTCCGATTCCTATCAGTGATCCTGTAACACTTTCCATTCCAAACTTACTGACCACAACCAAAACAGCTCCTGCCCACAGGAAAGTTTGGGAGTCTTTTCCCGCAACATTCATGAATCCCACGATTAAACCCAGGATAACAAGTATGGCATATATCTGCGCACTATATGTAGCCAGTGCAGGAATGGGAATAAGTGTTGTTGAAAGTCCTATTGCAACCGCCAAGACAACTCCTATAAGAAACGCCTTCGCACCTACAGAATTCTCCCGGGATTTTATCACCATTTTTCTCTTTTTTACATTTAGCATCTAAATTATATAAACTTTTTGGAAAAATAAAATCAAGGGAAAAATAACTATATTCTTGATAACAGAAATCTTTATAAATCATAGTAACTGCAAAATGATTACAGAAAATGCAATCAAAATTTTTGGGTCTGTTCGCGATAAGCATTCTCGCATT
>CAZTVG010000016.1:0-10790 GCA_964617015.1 Candidatus Woesearchaeota archaeon
GCGGTTGAGTTTCAGCTAAAGGAAGTTTTTGACAAGGGGGAAACCCTTCTTGCAAAAGTCTCTGGAAATTTTTTAGAGCAGCCAGGTAAAGACAATGTATTCTTTTACAGGGGCACTGTAAGAATTCCTGTTGTTTACGCTGTTGCGAGAATCAACGATGAATTTTATATTTATGCCTTGCTGACAGGAAAAGATGAAGGCAATTATTCTGTTGCTCTAGAAAACATAAGATACATGAAAGGGGCAGAAATAAGTGAGGAAGATATTGTAAGGAATTTCATAATCACAGGAGAAACAGCTGATTTTTCTGTAAATCCGGGATTTTTAATTACTTCGGAAGATTTCAGTCTGGAATTACAGAATCTGCAAGAGAGTCGGATAACAGTTAAGATAACCGTGTCTGAAAAACTTGAAGCAACAGACTCCCTTGATTTAAAATCAGGAGAAACAAAGAAAATTAATTTTAAACTGAATACACAGGAATCTTTTCTTGAAGAAATCAAGTTAAGCTCTGAAAATATAAATTATTCTGTTCCTGTTTTTATCTTTTCAACTGTAACAACAGAAGAAAAAAAGGATGAGGGTTTTGAGTTTCAGCCGGGTATAGTCAGCGTTTCCATGGCTACAGATTCAGATGCAAAGAGGATAATCTATCTTGTCAACACAGGAAAAGAAACAATAGAAAATATAATTTTTTCTGTTTCAGGAATTCTAGAACCTTATGTAATTCTCTCTCCCGAAACAATAAATGACCTTGAAGAAAATTCCACTGAAAAACTTGAGATATTTCTGATTTCAGATACAGAAGTGGCGGTAATTGAGGGAAAGATAACTGCACACACGGAAAACTTCTCAACTTCTGTAACGCTTGTTTTGAATTTCATAAAAGATTATATTCCTGCTGAGGGTGAAGATAAGGAAGTAATTGTCACGACCTGTGGCCAGCTTGAAGGAATTATATGTTCTCAGGAAGAAGAATGCAGCGAAGAGTCTGTTTTTGTAAGGGATGGGGTTTGTTGCTTGGCGCAATGCCAGGAGGTCAAGGAAAGTTCAACAGGAAAAATTATGGGATGGCTTATAATCACGGCAATTATCCTGGCTTTGTTCTGGTTCTTCAAAAAAAGATATTTTGGCGTTAAAAGAAAAACAGGTTTTTAAGCAAAAAAATAAAAATAAGGGTATATATTTTGTACAAATCTATTTAACTAAGGCAAATAATCTTGATCTATTTTTTCTTTTGAAAAGAAACTTTCTTTTTCTTCTTTCGGCAGATGACTAATTGAATTTATTGTTTTGATTGTAGTTTTTTCATTTTCGAAATTAATGATTGAAATAGATGAAGGATGGAGTTCAAGACCATCCCAAGATTTCTTAGGATCAAAATTTGTAGATTTTGTAATGAAGTATCTTATTAAGTTTCCATGTGTAAATATTAAAATATTCTTACCTTTCTTACTTGATAATTGATTAAAAATCTGGTCTGCTATTTTCTTATCCCTTTCCTCTCTTCCCTCTGATGTCCCTTCTTTCTCGGAACCTCCAACAATTACCCTATAAATTTCCCTTAAATCTTCAGTATAATTTGCTTTTTTATTAGTTAACTTTAGATATTCTTCACATGTTTGTTTTGCTCTAGTCAGATCACTACAAAAAATTTCATCAAATTCATAGTTTTTAAGTCTTTGAGCTACAGCTTTGGATTGCTCCAACCCCTTTTTCGTCAATGGAGCGTCATTTTCCATCACTTTTGCTTCTCCGTGTCTTATTAAAAATAATTTCATGTTATGTGTTAGAATACTCTACTTTTAAATTTTTTCCAAGATTTTTATGAAGGGATTAGTGGATGTCCCTGCAAATTCCCTTAAAATTCTATTCCTCCCATTATCTCCTATTTTCTTGGCCATCTCAGGATTCTTAAAAGATAATCACTTTTCCCCTGCTTTCGTCTTTTTTAGTTTCCTTGGATTCTTTTTTGCAGGTTCTTTTGGAGCTTCGGGTTTTTTAAAGACTTCTTCAGGAGTTTTTCCTGTAATCTCCCGGATTTTTTTAAGCATCACGGCTTTTTCAGCCTGCAGAATTCTTGCTATTTCATCATATCCGTGAAGCCTTCTTATCAGTTCGTTCAGAATATCATTCAGCCCGTTGTTTGTTAAAACAATATTTTCAGGAGAAATAATTTCAATATGGGCAGGCATGTATTTGAATAACAAAATAGTAAGATACAGAATATCTTCAACCTCAACCTCAATTTCTGCAAAGGTTGTGTAGAAATTTTTCTGGTCTTTCATAAGGGTTGGTACTTTTATTTCTTTTGTCTTTACTGTGATGCCTTTCTCCTTGTCTATTTCATCTATTATCCTTTCAAGGCTCTCGATAAGATGTTCCGGTGGCTTGCCTATGACGTCAAGAATTATTGCTGCCCTTACATTTACTTCATCTGAACTCATTTTTGTATCTTTTTTTCCTGATTATAAATAAAACTCCCAAAAAGACGGAAAAAGCCACAAATCCGTAAAATGCGTAACTTTTGCTTATTCCTTCATTATTATTTTCGGTTTTTATAGCTTTTGGATTTAGATTTATTGTTTCAAGCTTGATTGAAGAAGGAATTTTTTCAGCTAGTGTTTCATAAGTAATCTCTTTTTCACTTGATGATTGCTCATCGCTGGATGATGTTTCACTTTCAGTTGTTTCCTCAATAGTTTGTGTTGTGCTTTCTTTATTAGTGTCTGTTTCTTTCGAACAATTATTTTCTTCACCTTTCGTGGAAGCTCTAAATTCCCATACATTACACAATTGCCATGTTTTACTGCTAATTTCTTGTTCTTTTAATGTTTCCGTTCTGTCCACTTCATTCCCCTCAGAATTGTAAAGAATTACAAAATCTCCGGCATTGTTAAGAGTTCTTGCATTATCTAATTTAATGACATAAAAATCATCTTTTTGAATAATAATTCCTTCTGGAATTGAGAGAATTAATTTGGGACCTTGTTTACCATATATACCTTCCCAAACTTCCCAACCGGAAATATTTACCTCTATATTTTTATCATTATACAATTCAATCCATTCGTTTCCAGAAGTTCCTCCGATAGGATTTATTTCAATCTCATTTATTCTAACAGCAGAAACATTTGTAATTAAAATTATAAATATAATTAGAAAAATAATTCTTTTCATGTTTAATAATGCTTTTTCTTAATTTTAAATTTTATTGTATTTCTTTTCAAAATCAACATATTCAATTTCTCCCCTCTTTTTTCCTTTTTTAGCCACCAAAATTCTGCTGAAAATTTTTTTGCGAAGAAGAAATCCGCATTTTTCCTTCTCGGTTTTTTCAAGCCAACCTCCACCTTTTACCTCTATCCCGATTATTTCATAGTTTTTTCCTTTTCTTTTAAATGCAATGAAATCAGGAAATCCTGTTCCAATGCCCAAGATTTTCAGGAAAGGATTGAATTTTCTTTTTGCCTTTACAAGTTTACACTCTTCAAGGTCAACATTATTTGTCCATTTGTCAACGACCCATCCTTCTCCTTCAAGTTTATTTCTGACTTTTAATTCAAACCTTGCTCCTGCTGCTCTGTTCCTTTTGCCTTGTCTTTTCTTGATAGAGCTTTTTCTTTTCATCATGTCATAAATCCCTCGCCAGCAAGGTTCGTCTTTTGTTGGATTTTGCACGCTTTATTGCTTCTCTCAAAAGCTCTTCAGTTTTTCTTTCAAGCGCATTTCCTACTTCATCTGCAACACCTGAAATTGCATTTTCCTTGTCAAGCTCTTTTACAGTTTTTCTTATATTGCTCTTTACAATCAGCCCCATTTTATCCTCCGATTATGTAAGTTTTAATTACTATAAATCCATCGATTATTATTCCTAAAATACCAATAGATAAAACAACCATTCCAATCCAGTTAGGTAACCTTTCTTTTGATTTTAACATCCATGTTCCAACAATTGCAATGATTATAAAAGCCATAAATCCAAAAACATCAAAAAATTCTGTAGATACCATTTACTTTAATCCAACCTCTTTTGCAATTTTCCTCATGCCATTTATCGCCACTTCAAAAAATTCATCAAGCGTTAAACCTAATTTTTCACATTCACGAATCACATCTCTCCTGACAGCTCTTGCGAAAGTTTTGTCCTTGAATTTTTTCTTTAAACCTTTTGGTTCCATATCACTTACTCTTCCATCCCGCATTAATGCGTAGGCATATATCAAACCTGTTATGGTTTCAGAGCAGGCGAGAGCATGTTCAATTTTTTTTGTTCTTTCTTTATCCTTCAAATCTGAAACATCAAAACCATATCCATGAGAGATGATTACATTGATAAACTCATCGTCAAATCCGATTTCTTTTAAAATTATGGGAGCTTTTGTCAGATGGGTCTGAATATCATCTTTTGTAATTCCCCAGTCTATGTCATGAATTAGTCCAAGCATCTCCCAGTAATCCTCATCTTCCCCTAGTTTTTTCGCAAGTTCCCGTATAACTGCGCTGCTTTCCAGATAATGATTCAGATCTGTCTTGTCTGAATTATACTTTTTAACGAGTTCCCATGCCTTTTCTCGTGTTATTGGGAGAGATGTCATCTTACTTCTCCGGTTTCATTAGGGGAAAAATAACACATTCTCTTATTGGTTTGTCCAGAAGATAGGAAAATAATCTTTCAGATACCCCAAAACCGCATGTGGGGGGCATACCATATTTCAAAGCTTCCACAAAATCCTTATCATGTTCATGTGTTTCTGTGTCTCCTTTTTCTTTTAACTCTTGCTGCTGTATAAATCTTGTTTCTTGGTCCATGGGATCATTTAATTCACTATAACCATTTCCAATTTCTGTTCCCGCAATTACAACCTGAAATTGTTGAACTTTTTTTGGATCTTTAGTGTCTCTTTTAGCTAAAGGAGTAACCTGAACAGGCTGGTTAATTAAAAATCCCGGACCTGAAAGTTTTTTTCTGCAATATTTCCATAATATATCTACAAATCTCCATTTGCCAAGGTCTTTTTGGTATTCCATTTTTAATTTATCCAACTTATTTTTAATTTGTTTTTCAGTAACGTCATAAATATTTATCCCAGTATATTTTTTAATTGTTTTTTCATAATCATAAGTTTGCCATTTTTTTCCCAAATCAATATTATAACCATGGGTTTTGAATTTCAAAGTTCCCAGAATTTCTTTTGCAATTCTTTTGTAAAGTTCTTCAACTAATTTCATCCCGTCTTTATAATCGGCATAAGCCCAATAAAATTCCATTTGAGTATAATCTTGGAGATGTTCCATATCCATTCCCTCATTTCTAAATTGTCTTCCTATTTCAAATGTTTTTTCAAAACCCGCAATCATTAATCTTTTTTGCCATAGTTCTCCCATGGAAATTCTTAAATAAACGTCCATATCAAGAGCATTATGGTGTGTTTTGAAAGGAGTTGCTGCAGCACCACCCGCAGAATTTTCCAAAATAGGCGTCTCTACTTCTGTAAATCCTTTTTCCAAAAGAAAAGTTCTCATAGTGCCCCAGAATTTTTCCTTTTTTATAAAGATATCCTTAATTTCAGGATTCATGATTAAATCAAGATACCTTTTCCTGTATCTTTCCTCTTTATCCTGAAGTCCATACCACTTTGACGGTAATGGAAGAAGAGACTTTGTAAGGAGAGTGAGTTTTTTAACAAGTATTGAATGCTGTCCTGTTTTTGTTTTAATAATCTTTCCTTCAACACCAATTATGTCTCCTATATCTACATATATGGTAAAAAAATCAAAATCTTTTTTTGGAGTTTCTTTATCCTGAAAAACTATCTGGATTTTTCCTGAAAAATCCATCAAATCAGCAAAAATTATTTTTCCAATCTCCCTTTTAGTCATAATCCTCCCTGCTGTTTTTGTTTTGGCTCCAAGCTTTAAACTTAGGCATTTCCTGATAACATGCTGCTTGTCAAAATTGTGCGGATAAGGATTTATCCCTTTCTTTCTTAATTCTTCAAGTTTCCTTTCCCGTTCATGAATTATTTGTTCTTCTCTTCCCATTTTCTGTTTTATTTTACTTCATCGAGGATTATTTTATTTTTAAATCCACCTTTTTCCTCCAACTTCTTTTTTCTAAAAATCTCTAATTTGTCTCTATCAATATTTTTAAAATCACAAATAGTATTAATAACATCTAAGATATCAGATAATTCTTCATTATTATTGTTTTCCAGAAATTCATCCACTTCTTCTTTCAATTTTTCTTTCAATTTTTCCCAGTATTCCTCATCATCGGCAATGTGTGTAATTGGTACTTCCCCTTCTTGACTAATCCTTTCAGGAATTTTATCTCTTACTAACTTATCATATCTCACTTTAAATATGCAGTATTTTAAAAGTTTTAAATTCTTGGAATTTTTCCGGTTTTAACTGAACTTTTCTTATCTGAGAATGCTTTGGACCTTTTTTGGAAATCTCTATCATTTTATTTACATCATCAGTACCTCCCTCAAGAAAAATCTCCACACGGCCATCTTCAAGGTTTCTTACAAAACCCTTCACATTATATCTTTCAGCATTTTCCTTGATAAAAGACCTGAAGAATATCCCCTGAACTGTTCCATCAATGTAAAGCCTGACTGATTTCTTCATGAGGGTACAAGAAGAAAAGAGTTTATTAATTTTTATAAAAATAAAGTTACTGTGGATTAGAACCAAGCATATATCTTCCTTCCTCAATTCCAGGCAGTGATTCAATTCTTTTTACTCCTTGGAATCTTGCAGGACCATCAACTCCAAAAGGAAGAGGTAGTTGAATTTCTATGTCTTTTCCATCTTCAGGAATTTTGCCAACTTTTCGCAATAAAATCTCTAAATCACCAAGACTCATAGAAATCTGTAAGATTCCTGATTCAGGATTAAAATTATACAAAGTTTGCCCATTTATTTCCTCTCTTGTAGTACAGCCATAATTTCTACCATCTGGTCTGGGTGTATATATCCCTTTTTCATCAAGTATTAAAGCCATTCTATAATTTTATTAAATAACTATATAAATATAATTGTGATAAATCACAACCCGAAAATCTTCTCTAAATTGGTCACGCCTGAACAATTTTAAAGACCGAAGGTTTTTTCAAATTCACGCATCTGGCTGTACTGGAAGAAAAAATCCTTTCCCTGTTTTGTTATTACAATAAGGTTGCCTTTTTTCGTGTTTTCTCTATTTATGAGTTTTTTATCAATCAGCTCGTCAAGATATGTTTTCATCTGGCTGTGAGAAAGGTTTGCTTTATACATCATATGCGTCGGCTTAATGCTTCCGCCTTTTTCCTGAAGAATTGCCAGCATATCTGAGATTATTTCCATACGGCTTCTTTTTCTTTCCATATTTCCATATCCTTATAATTAAGGCTAACAAAATAGTATAGCTTATTAATTCTACCATGTTTCCCAGGACAAACATTATCTCAACTCCAGGAAGTATAAATATCAGCTGGCTCAAGGCAAGAATTCCAAACGCAATCATAAGAATTTTTGTATTAATAAATCTGTTTCTTTTGTAAATTCTGTAATAATTTTCAACTATCAAGACTAAAATAACAAGGGCTGTCAGATGGAAAAGATAGAAAAATTCCCTGCTTAACAGAGCTGAAATCATGATAAAATAAATTACAAGAGCATAATCTCCGATAGATTTCCTTTCTCTTGGAAGCCTGTAAATAATGTAAAGTCCGGCCAGTGTAAGAAATCTGTGAAACATAAAACCAGCATAATAAAAGATATCAACTGAACTTACAATCTGGCTTGTAATAATTGCCTGTCCTATTGCCTGGCTCGGTCCGATATTGTAATACAGAACCAGCTTTGTAAAAATTGTTGCAAGCTGTGCAAGAGCAATCAGTCCGAATCCAAGTCCCAGATAAAAAATATTCCTGTTCTTATTTAGTTTGTAATATTTTAAAGCTAGGACAGTGAAAATTAAAAGTACAATAAAGCTAAAAGTCTCAATCAAAACATCCTTGCCCAAAAACCAGTCAGGAGTAGGAACTATCCTCATTCCTCAGAAAATTGGTTTTCATTTAAAAACCTTATGAAATCAGGTTCTATGTCTTTTTTCTTTATTGTTTTTTCACAATTGTTTTATAAACCATTTTCTTCATTTTAGTAATCCTAAAATTGAGTCCAACCCTCTTTTCAACCGTTCCCTTTCAAAGAAAGGGAACTCATACTCAACCCCCTTTAGGGGCAATAAAAAACCCTTAAAATTTTTGTATTGAGACCAAGATAAAAAAGGATTTAAAAAGAGGAAATGAAAGAAAAACTTTACCTTGAGGGAGTTCCTGCAGATACAAAAGAGGAAATATCTCTTCTTTACAATCTTGGAGTTGAGATAGAAGAACTTGAGTATCTTATAAGAGTTAAATTTCGCGAGAGTTTAAATCTAGAGTTCTCTTAAGTCCAGCGCATTATTGAGGATTGTAATAATCTGGCTCGCAAAATAAATCCTTGGCCCGACAGAAATACTCTCTGCTATTTTTTTCAGTCTTTTCAGCTCTTTCCTTGGAAGCCCGTTATGGTCTCCAAGAATAAAAACGCTTTTCTCGGGAATTCTTACGTTCCTTATATCCTTTCCTCTTTTATCCAGGACAAAAATTTTTTTACCCTCTTTGGCAAGCTCACTAATGACATTCAGAAAACTCTTTTTTTCTATAGAACAGCCTGGCAGAACTTCTGTCTTTTTTCCTTCCCTGTACTTGTAAAGAATTTTTTTAATTAAATTTGCAACATCTTTCTTGCTTAACCTTGTCTCTGGCTTTACCTGAATTTCTATGTGTTTCGGAGGATCCGGCGCTCCGTAAAAAATCAAGTGCAGTTTAACATCATCCCTTAAACTGTGTGAAAGGAAGAATGAATTTATTATGACATGTATTACAATATCCATTCTGCCTGCTTTCATTAACTCACTCACGTTGAAGTTTCCGGATGTTCTTGCCTCGCTTGAAAAGTACACGAAATGTCTCATTCTTTTAGCTCCTTGTATCTGAAGCAGTCAATTAAATGGTCATTGACTATTCCGGTTCCCTGCATGAAAGCATAACAGATTGTGGGACCGACAAATTTAAATCCCCTTTCCTTTAAATCTTTGCTCATAGTGTCTGATTCTTTTGTTCTGGAAGGCAGCTCTTTTAGCTCTTTAAATTTATTTCTTATTGTTTTGTGTTTGGTAAACTGCCATATATATTTATCAAAAGCCCCAAACTCTTTTTGAATTTCCAAAAACTTTTGAGCGTTCACAATAGCCCCTTCAATTTTTAATCTGTTCCTTACTATGCTTGCATCATCAAGCAGCCTTTTTCTGTCCTGGTCTATGTATCCTGCTATTTTGACTGGATTGAAATTATCAAATGCTTTTCTGAAGTTCTCCCTCTTTTTTAGGATAATTTCCCAGCTTAATCCTGCCTGGAAGGTATCAAGCAAAAAATATTCAAACAGTTTTTTATCATCATGAACAGGGACACCCCACTCTTCATCATGATATTTTATCATTAATTTGTTCTTTTCTTCTTTACCCGGCCACGCGCATCTTTTTTTATTTTCCATCCTTTAATTTCTCCAAAATTTTATCAAGCTTCTCCCTCAATAAATCTTTCCTGAGAGAGCCAAGAATTTTATCCTTAACTTGTTTTTGATAAACTACTGCAAGTGTTGGAATACTGCTTACCTTGAAAAACGAAGCCATTTCCAATTCTTCTTCAACATCTGCTTTGCAGAATTTTAAGGTTCCCTCATACTCTGCGCTAAGCTCTTCAAAAATTGGCCCCATTACTTTGCAAGGCATACACCAACCTGCCCAGAAATCAATAATAACAGGAATATCTGAATTAGTAACTTCCCCCTCAAAATTTTCCTTGTTCACTTTCACAGTTGTCATTTTATTTCCTGCAGGACAAATTCAGGTCTTGCGAATATTTTTCCTTCAGCTGTGACATTGTAAATTCCCATAAATTTATCTCCTTCAAAAATACAGAATCTATCTTTATTTTTCCTGTCTTCACTATTTTTTAAATATTCATAATATACAGGACTTCCATGCGAAATATTTTTAATATACGCTTTTTTTACTCGAACAACAGGATAAATTTCGGAAATTATTTCTCCCGGGATTATTATTTCCTTTAAATTTTTTTCATTTCTGTTTTCATATTCTGAAACAGCTTTCTCAAATTCATACAAATTTATGGTTGGATATTTTTTATCATATTCTTTAAATATGCCTGCTCTGATTCTTCTAAGCTCCAGCATGTGTGCGCCAGTCCTAAGATGAGTGCCGAGGTCATGAATCAGTTTTCTTATATACGTTCCTCCCTGGCATTCCACCTTAAATAAAATATCTTGTCCATCTTTTTCCAAAATTTCAAAATTCTTTATCTCTCTTTCACGTTCCTCACGCTTTACACGGGATTTAACAGGTGGTTTTTGAATGATTTTTCCAAGGAATTTTTCTTTTATCGCTTTTTTAATCTCTCTGAGGGGAATTTCCTTATGAATTCTCATTATTCCAACATACTCTTTATCCTCTCCCAAAAAAAATCCTGTGAGTTTGCATGCACGGTTTAAAGCTATGGGAAGGACTCCTGTAACCTTGGGGTCAAGAGTTCCAAAATGACTTGTTTTTCTGAGGTTAAGCCTGATTTTAACAGCTTCAGAAACATCAAAACTAGTAGGACCAGATGGCTTATCCAGGTTTATAATTCCAAACTCCAAAAGCTCTTTTATAGATTTCTTTTGTTTGAGTTTTTCTA
>CAZTVG010000017.1:0-2642 GCA_964617015.1 Candidatus Woesearchaeota archaeon
ATGTTCGGCAGTTTAAATCCGAAAAAGATGCAGGCAGCCATGAAGCAACTTGGCATGAGTCAGGAAGAGATTCCCGCTTCAAGAGTTACAATAGAAAAATCAGACAATAATAAGATTATTATCGAAAACCCCTCTGTAGTAAAGCTCAAAATCCAGGGTCAGGAAAGCTTTCAGATTTCTGGTGAGGTTAAGGAAGAACAGATTATTTCCGAAGAAGACATAAAAACTGTAGTGGAAAAAACAAATGCAGGCAAAGAGGAAGCGAGAAAAGCCCTTGAGAATGCCGGTGGAGACCTTGCAGAAGCTATTCTAAAATTAAGTGAATGAAAAATAAATAAACGAATTTTTCATCACCAACAATTATATTAATCTCAAACCCTGCAAAAATATATGGAAAAATTCTTAGAAAATATTCTTGCTGCTGAAAAAACCCTCCAGACCGCTGACCACCTGATTTATGTGACTTTTCCCGTAGTGAAAGACAAAAGACTTCTCTTAAAAATCATGCAGGAAACAAGAAATGCAATCACTAACTGCATAAATTCAATACTTCAGTATGAATATCTTTACAAAAGAATAACCCTTTATAAAGATTCAAAATCAAATCTTAAAATATTCGTTGAGAGATGCGCTCCGCGATATAAGATAACCAAAGAAGAAATAAACTTAATCCTGGACTTATTCGATTTTATAGAAAAGCACAGAGAAAGTCCTTTTGAATTTGTAAAAGATGAAAAGGTAATTATCTTATCAAATAATTTAAAGCAAAAAATCCTGACTTTAGAAAAAACAAAGGAATTTCTGGTACTTGGCAAGAATATCCTGAGAAAAACCAGAGAAACTATGAATAGGGATTTCTGAGAAAAGTATAAAAAGCCCGTAATCCTTGTAGGATATAATTCTGTAGAGGGGAAAGTCCTTGATGGAGGAAATAATTCAGGAAAAAATAAGCGCAGATCATCTTCTTTATGTTAGTCTGAAATATACCAAAACCTGTGATGTTATAACAAACCTTATTCTAAGATGGAGAAAAATGATAGAAACAAGTATTAATGAAATCCTGAAACATGCAAAAAAGAAAAAAAAGATTTCTTCAATTCCTACAAATCCTGTAGGCAAAACAGAAGCTGTACAAGTTCTTTTCAAGAAAGACAAGAATTTTTTGGAAGTCCTGACTATGTATGAAATGTTCAGAAAGATAGAGGGGTTGCGAAAAGAAAGAATCGGAGAGTTCAGAAAAAATGTAAATCTCAGGGTTTTTTACAAAGGGGAAGAGATAAATATAAACCTGGAAAAACTCAAAGATTATGCAGATAAGTTGGAAAAGTTTATAAGTACCACAAAGCAATTTCTTCTAGCATAAAAGGAGATTAAAACTTCTTCAATAAATTTGACCCAAAATGTCAA
This sequence comes from Candidatus Woesearchaeota archaeon, assembly GCA_964617015.1. Taxonomy (GTDB): domain Archaea; phylum Nanobdellota; class Nanobdellia; order Pacearchaeales; family GW2011-AR1; genus ASMP01. Next base: position 1,408 of record CAZTVG010000017.1, read on the forward strand.
AAATAATTGTTATTACTTCAGGAAAAGGTGGTGTAGGAAAAACAACCACCGCAATAAATTTAGCTGCTGCAATCAATTATTTTGGAAAGGACGTGCTGGTTATTGACGGAAATCTTTCTACTCCCAATGTAGGACTGCATTTAAATGCTCCAGAAGTTCCGATAAATTTAAATCATATTTTAAAAGGCAAGGCAGAGCCCTTTGAAGCTGTCTATGAACACGAATCTGGAATAAAAATTATGCCTTCATCTCTCTCGATAAAAGAGCTAAAGAGAACCAAGCCAGAAAAAATGAAAAATTTTAAACGTGATTTTAAAAAAATTTCAGAGCACATTATTGTGGATAGTGCTGCAGGTCTTGGGCGTGAAGCTTCTTCTGCTATAGAAATGGCGGATGAGTTGATTATTGTTACAAATCCTGAAATGCCTGCAATTACAGATGCTTTGAAAACAGTAAAACTTGCAGAACAGCTAAAGAAACCTGTAAAAGGCGTCATCGTGACAAGAGTTAACAAAGATGACATAGAGCTTCCCCCAGAAGTCGTAAAGGACATGCTTGAAGTGCCTATACTTGGAATGATTCCTGAAGATAATTCTGTAAGAAAATCAATAAGTATAAAAAATGCCGTTGTCCATACCCACCCAAAAAGCAATGCAGCAAGAGCATATAAAGAAATCGCGGCAAAACTTCTCGGTATGGAGTATGATTCTGAGAAAGACAGGGAAAAGATTATTGAAAGAATTCTGAAAAAGCTTGGATTGAGAAAATAGGGATTTATGTTTAAATTAGTGCTTTTCAAAATTAATCAACAAATCAATACCATAATTAATAAACTATGAACTTTTCTTACTTCATTAATATTTCCAACAAAATTTAAAAACAATCTTTAATAAATTTAAAAAATGGAAATCATAAAATTCAGTGACTGGGAGAAACTTGATTTAAGAACAGGAAAAATCATTGAAGTCAAGGATATTGAAAACACAGATAAGTTATACAAACTTCTGTTGGATTTGGGAAAAGAAAAAAGAACTCTTGTGGCTGGCTTAAAACCTTATTACAAAAAAGAAGAACTTCAGGGAAAGGGGTGCATTGTTTTCACAAACCTCGAGCCAAGGAAGATTCGCGGAATAGAAAGCCAGGGGATGATTCTAGCTGCCAGTTCTGAAGACAAAAATAAAGTAAGACTTCTACAGCCTGACGAAGAAATCAAAGAAGGCAGCAGGGTTAGTTAA
>CAZTVG010000017.1:2742-10307 GCA_964617015.1 Candidatus Woesearchaeota archaeon
ATCAATAAATGCAAAAATTTCATTAAGAGCCTTATCAAATTGATAATTTCCTATATGTTCCTCTATTTTCTTTGATTTTAATTTTTTCAACAATTTATTTGAGGTTTTCTTAATTCCAATTTTCTCAGCAAGACCTGTAACTCTGCTCACTAGATTCCCAAGTTTGTTTGCAAGCTCGTTATTGTGTCTGTCAATTAAAACCTTCTCAGAAAAATCCCCGTCTTCTCCAAAGACGAAATTCCTTAATGTATAATATCTTATACTATCTGCACTGTATTTTTTTGTTATTTCGATTGGATCAATAACATTGCCAATTGATTTAGATATTTTGTTTCCGTCAATTGTTAAAAATCCGTGCACGATTATTTCTTTTGGTAGGGGTAAACCCACACTTAATAACATACCAGGCCAAATACCTGCATGAAATCTTAACATATCTTTACCAACAACATGTATGTCGGCAGGCCAAAATTTTTTATATTTTTCTTTTGGAAAACCAATTCCTGTCAAATAATTGCTCAATGCATCTGGCCAGACATACATAATCTGATTATTGTTTCCAGGAACAGGAATGCCCCATGGAAGATGTTTTTTGTCTCTTGAAAAACTAACATCGGTCAAACCGTCTTTAACCAAACTTAAAAAATCATTTTTCCATGTTGTTGGAGTTATTTTTAATTTGTCTTTTTTTATTAGTTTCCTGATTTTATTGGAATATCTAGATAATCTAAAAAAATAATTTTCTTCGGAAATTTTCTCAATTTTTAAATTTAAGTGGTTAGGACATTTTCCACTAATTAATTCTTTTTCTGTTATAAATCTCTCACATCCTGAACAATAATGTCCGGTATATTCTTTTTTATATAAATCTCCTTTTTTGACAAGAATTTCCCATATCTTAAGAACTCCTGGCCAGTGGACTTTTTTATCTGTCGTTCTAATAAAATAATCGTTTGATATATTTAGTATTCTTGTTAATTCCCTGAATTTTTCTGAGTTTCTATCGACAAATTTCTTTGTGGAAATTCCCTCTTTCTTTGCTGTTTGATAATTCTTAACTCCATGCTCGTCTGTTCCTGTCAGAAAGAAAACTTGTTTTCCGATTAACCTACCCCATCTAGCTAAAACATCTGCTTGAATTATTTCTAAAGCAAATCCTATATGTGGAGGGGCATTTGCATATGGAATTGTCGTTGTAATATAGAAGATTTTTTTGTTGACCATTTTATTTACTCCTTTGATTAACATTCGAAATGGCTTTATTTAAAGCTTTTATTTTGTTTTTGTGCTTTATATGGGGGATTATCTCTTTGAAAAGTTTATTCAACTGTTCCTTCTTATGAATCCTTAAATGCCAATAGTTTTGCTTGTATGTATATCCCTGACTGTTTAGTTTCCCCTTTCTTTTATCCGGATACGGCTTTAAGCATTCTATAGCATACTGATTGAGTTTTTTATGTATTAGTAATAGTGTTTTAGAGTCATAATTTCCCAATGAATATCTTGCCATATTGTTATATACCCCAATATTTCCTTCAGCGTCTGTGAATCCTGATAGGAATGAAAAAAAAGTTTCTTTATTTTGGTTTACCCAATCCGGATAATCCTTACTCAACAAAAATTCAAATGATTCATTTAATATAACTTGTATATTTATTTTATTATTCTTTGATTTACTTATCCAGACTTTTCCATAATTTTTGAATAAATTCTTTATTAATTCAATTTGTTCATTTATTGTACTTCCGCTAGCAACGCAAATAGTCTTGCTATTAGGATATTGCTTCCTAACTCCAAGATCCCCCATTCTAAAACCAATCAAATAGGCTTTTTCTATTAAATCCCCTGAGAAATTAAACTTTTCATGAATAATGTGGGATGTTGATCGGTCTCTTGTTTCTATTTTGAATTCTTTCAGCTTTCTATGAATTGTACCTCTTGAAATTCCAGTTTCTTTTTCTATTTTCCATGTAGATAATTTCTTCATAATATAAAAATTTTCTAGCTGTTCTTTCGAAATATTAACTCTTTTTACTCCGGGTAATTTAGATTTTATATTAAATTCTTTAAGTTTTTTCCAAATAGTTGCTTGACAACATCCCATTTTGTCTGCTATTTGAAACGTTGTAAGATTTTCATTTTCATACATATTTTTTAATTGTTCTCTAGAAATATTCAATCTTTTCATAATATAATTAATTAAAGCATCTATATAAAGTTTAGTAATAACTCCTTAATGTGGCTCTGCATTAACATAATCAATTGCCGTCGTGACATAAAACTTTTTCATGAATTCTCTAAAAGAAGAAGATATAAAAACTTAACTTATTCTAAAGTTAGTTTCTCAATATAACTAAGAAGGTCTCCTCTTTTCCGTATATAAAGTCTTTTATCATGTATAATTTTCCCTGGATTGCCATATATTTTCCTCGTATCTATATATGTATCACTTGAAAAAGAGATAGCAACACAGTGGAATTTACAGTGACTGTCGGTATCAGAAGGTAAGGGGAAGTCACAAATATTACTTAATTCACCCACAAACATTTGCTCAAGAATACTTTGTTTAATTTTTTTTATGTTACCTTCCTCATTAATCATCACAATGATATACCTCTGTGGCAATGCCTCTTGTTCTCCAGTATCTGTTACCCTATTCCACAAAAATTCCCTGTTAACCATAATTCTTAAAATAAATTACGAGTATATAATAATTATTGTAAAAAATAGCTTTCTTAGAAAACTATTTAAACGAAAACCAATTCTACTGAACATGTTCGGCAAAAAAAAGTGTGAAAATTGCGGAGAAAAGATAAGCAACAGTTACAACTTCTGCCCCTACTGCAGAGCTTCGATTAAAGATTTTGAAAATGAAGATTGGGGGTTTTTAGGCAGAAATGATTCCATTAATCCAGGAGAAATAAAACTTCCCATGGGAATTAATGCTCTGTTTAATTCTTTAGTCAAGAGTCTCAACAAACAATTCAGGGAGCTTGACAATAGAGCAGAAAAAGAAACTGAAAAAGCAAATGTAAAAAAAGGCGGAATAAGCATTTCAATAAGCACTTCAGGAGACAAGCCCCCTGAGATAATGGTAAGGTCTTTTGGAAATATTCCTGAATTCAAAAAACAGGAAAACCAGATAAGAAAAAAGACAAAAAGCCTGAAACTTCCCGGACAAAATACAAAAAAATTTGCCGGGTTGCCAAAGAAAGAGCCTGTCACAAATGTAAGAAGACTTTCAAATAAAGTTGTTTATGAGATAAATATGCCTGGCGTTAAATCTATTAAAGATGTTTCCATAATTCAGCTGGAAAACAGCATTGAAATCAAAGCCCTTGCAAGGAACAAAGTATTCTACAAGATAATACCCATAAACCTTCCAATAAGAAAATATGACCTTTTGAAAGGGAAACTTATTCTTGAGCTTGAAGCCAAGGATTTGGGATATCCTAAGTCACTATAAGTAAGATTCTACTTGTCTAATTTAATTCATTTTCTATAGTATCATTTATTATATTCTTTGAATTCCTTTTTTTATCCCTTTATTTTATTACATGTATAATAAGTAAGATTTATAACTATTAATACATGAATAATAAGTATGGGAAGGACTCGAATAGCAAGAGCTATTATAGAGGAGCTCAAGAAAAGAATAAGTACTGCTGAAAAAGAAAAAAGAGAGCTTATAGAATATTTTTATAAGCTACATAAAAAATATCTGAAACAAGAAATTTCTCATTCTGATTACATTGAAATAGTCTATAAAAAAAGAGATGGAAGAAATTTGTACGAATGGATTGATTATTTCAAGGCTTATATAAAAGAGTGTGAAAACAGGATTAAAGAACAAAAAAAGAATATCGCCAGGAATAGACTTCCCATAATCTTCTTCTCTTTCATCTTTATTTTTATTTTACTTGCTTCAGCCTTTTATATTCGTCCAACTTTTGTTGGTTTTCTTATTCAGGGAGAAATTCCAGAAGCTATAAGTGAAGCAAATGTCACAATTACAACAACACAGCAGCAGGCTATCCTAGGTCAGCCTGTAAAATGGACTAAAACTATTTCTCTTGACAAGCCAGCAATCACTAAAATAAGATTGCCGGAGGATGCTACAAATATATCTGTAAATAAGATTATAGAATTTGAAGAAGGGAAGTCATATTCAGAAGAAATAAACAAAGAAGAGACTCTTCTAAAACAGGAAGATTCGAGTCCTTCCCAAGAAGAAGGGTCTCTTCCTTCTGAAACAAAATTCAGAATAACAGGAGCAGTGATTTCAGGAACTGACGGAGAATCAATTATTTTAAAATTCTTAAGAAGGATTGGAGAAATAACAGGCCAAGTTGTTCAGGAACCACTCCAAGAGATTGAGATTAATGATACTGCAACAGAATACGAGATTGAATATGAAACACCTGCACCTTATGCAATTGAAGAACCCTTAACAACAGGCAAAGGCAAAAGAGTAAAAATCATTGGTCCTGAAACAATTCACTATAAGAATGTTTTATCTTTTACAAATCTTGATGAAAGTCTTAACATTCAAAACCCAAGAAATGTAAAAATCTACTGGCGTGAACAAAATACTTATATTAATCCAAAATCTATTCAAGACACTAACAACAACGGAATCTATGATTACATCGAGTGGATTGCACCTTTATTATCTGAGCAGACTTTTGATATTATTGTTATAACAAAGGCAGAGCATCTTGACAGCAATAGAAACTTCATAAGTGATATTTATGAAGAAGTTAGAGAACTTGATGATGTCTGGTCTGAAACAATATCAAACCAAGATTATATCAGAGTTACTTTTGAAATACCATTAACATCTGACAGGGATATTACTCTTTACCCAAGAGTTATTTCAGGAAACCCCAGAATTGAAGTCTATGAATTTAATCAGAATGAATTAATTGCAGAATTTACAAGTTTAAATTCAAATCAATATAACACTGTTTTGTTAACAAATCTACAAGGAGCACAAGATGTTTTTGATTTAAGGATTGTCGGAGGAAGCTTAGAGATTGACCATATTATTGACCCTTCTTTTGATCTGTTTGACAATAGAACAATCGGATACGAATATCTGGATTCTAATGGAAGCATTGTAAACGAATCAGATGCCGATACAATTCACACTTGGAACACAAAACACGATTATTTCTTTAATAAATCCTCTGGAATCCAATTTACTAATAATTTCCAAGATTTTTGGACTAGAAATGTATTTTGTGGAGGTTTTAAACCCAATCCTAATGAAGACTGGATTTATGCTTGTAATGACGCACTCCCCTTTAACTGGAGTATAGATACAGATAACGAGACTTATGTAAATTATACAGGATTTAAAGATATATTAGTAGGAAGTAATGAATTTAAAGCAGAAGTAAATTATCATTTAAAAACTAATGATGAAAATTTAACGATAGAATTAAGCGTAGAAAATAATGGAAATATACCTATAAACAAAGACTTAGGATTTGCTTGGATTACTAAAGATATACAAATAAACGGACAAGAGGATGATACAATACAGATTAATAATACAGAATATCTTTTGAATCAGACTTTAGATAATATCTATACAAACCTAGAAAATGCCATCTATACTTTATTTGATAAATCTGGTTCTAGTTTATTTCTGAAATGGAATGAAAGTCTAGATTATGAATTATCAGTAAAGAGTGAAGCAGGACAGTATAATGCACCAGTAACCTTGGGAATAAATATAGGAACTTTATCAGCAGGTCAGAAAAAACAGACAACTATGTTTTGGCTTGATGCAGATTTTTGGACTTATAACATAACTGTTTTTGATGTTGGGGATTCTACAGACCCAGGAGATGATACGGTTGTTGGGACTTGCCAGATAACAGTCCAGGAAGGTAATAAAGGAACATTTTGTGGAGGAGCGAATTTCGTTAATTTAACTACAGGTCACACTTATTTCCTAAGGATAAAAGGAAACACGACAGAAGGAGATTATAATTATGATGCAGATGTAGTTGGAGAAACTTTTATAAGAAGTATTACTTATACAAGCTCTGAAGAGGGAAGACCTTGGGCAGATAAAGTATCAAACTCAAGTTTTGGACAATACTTAGTCAAAGGAACAGGTCTATTTAATCAAGACGGATTTCCTCCAGATTATGTTCCTACTGACGACATAAGTTCATCAGATGTTCCATTTTGGTCAACTGTTTTTGATGCTTCTATAACAGAATCTGTAGCAGATTCTATAAATTATTCTGTGGATGCTAATACCTATGAACCGAGTGGTGTTCCAGCAAATGTTATTTTTGATGACTTTTATGTCCTTGGTTCAACTATTGTTGATTATACAAATTCAGAACAAACATCAGGAGACACAGACCCTGAAAACGGGGGATTTACTGGATGGAATTCTAAAGATATGACGAGTGGGGAATTTTATTATTGGGGAGTTATTTTTCAGGTTGATGAAGATTGGATAGATGGGGACACAGATGAGGAATTATTTCGCCATGAAGGAGAAGCAGGAGACAATGACCAGGAAATACGATGGAATTGGACACTTCTTAAGAGAGTAGGAACTCTTAATGTAAGCATTTCTTTACCAACAGACAATACAAATGTAAATCAAAATGAAACATTCACAATAAATGCGACTGTTATTTGTGAAGGAGAGGCATTAGACAGATGTGGGATTGTAACTGCATTAGCAAGATATAATAGAAGTGGTGCAAATCCTGATACAGGAATAAGTGCACTAAAAGGGAAAAAACCATTATATGATATCGATATAAAATTTGATGGAAACTACACAGGGTTTAATTTTAGTGTTGGAAGTGAAGAGACAATTTCTAGAGGTGTTACTTTTAATGGCACTCATTTTTATGTTGTTGGTGCAAATACTAGAAGAGTTTATGAGTATAATTTAAGTGGAGACTATACTGGATTTAATTTTAGTGTTGAAAGTGAAGCCGCAAATCCTACAGGTGTTACTTTTAATGGAACATACTTCTACATAGTTGATTCTGTATTCCCAGATAGAGTTTTTGAGTATTTTGTCAATGGTACTTATACAGGGTTTAATTTTAATGTTAACAGTCAAGAGTCTTCCTCCAGTGGAATATATTTCAATGGCACTAATTTTTATGTTGTTGGTTCTAATGCTGACAGAGTTTTTGAATATAATTTAACTGGTAGCTATACTGGATTTAATTTTAGTGTAACAGATGAATTGTCAAGTCCTACAGGTGTTACTTTTGATGGCACTAATTTTTATGTTGTTGGTTCTAATGCTGACAGAGTTTTTGAATATAATTTAACTGGTAGCTATACTGGATTTAATTTTAGTGTTGGAAGTGAAGATGTATTTCCTCATGATTTAGATTTCAATGGCACTCATTTCTATATAATCGGTGCTGACAATAATAGAGTCCTTGAATATGAAGTAATAGGAAATAATTTGAAGACAAGTTCTGAAATTATTAAAGTTGGAGAGAACTTTACAGTAAGCTGGACAATAAATGCAACAGGTTCACCAGCAGCTTATGAGATAGATGTTTTAT
>CAZTVG010000018.1:0-8158 GCA_964617015.1 Candidatus Woesearchaeota archaeon
TTGTTTTGGTGGATTTCTTTGCAGACTGGTGCATGCCCTGCATTATGATGGCTCCTGTTATTGATGAACTTTCTGAAAAATTCAGGGGAAAAATAAGGTTTGCAAAAGTGAATGTTGATGAAAATCATGAGCTGGCACAGAAATTTAGTGTGGTGTCTATTCCTAATTTTGTTCTCTTCAAAGATGGTAAAGTTGCAGAGCAATTTATGGGTGCAAGGTCTCTTGAAGATTTTTCAGATAAACTGGAAAAGCATATTTGAAGATAATTTTGGGGTTTTAGCTGTGAAGAATATTTTAAGTTAACTTATAATCCACTTTTTTATTAATATCAGGCACTTCATATAAAAGATTTTTAAATACAAACTTGTTTATTCATCTGCAAAAGGCTCTGTGTCGGCCACGCATGGACGATGCAGTGACAAATTTCAAAGAAATTTGGCTCCGTAGCTCAGCTTGGTCAGAGCACTGGACTTTTATGAGGAGAACCAAGGTTCTCCCTACAATACCCTCTCCTTTTTGGAATGGGAAATCGAAGAGATCCAGGTGTCGTGGGTTCAAATCCCACCGGAGCCATTTTTATGTAATTCAAGAAATTTGTGAATTAGGGATTAAAGCAAAGTTTAAATTGGAAGAACCTATTAGAGTATAATGGGAATAAGCTTAGTTATTTGGGGATTGATTCTTGATATTTTTGGGGTTTTTATATTGGTTATGGTATCTATTTGGGACCCATCATATCAAAAGAGAGAAGATTTAAAGTGGTGGGAAAAAAGATATTCTTGGAGTGGGTGGAGACCTATCTTTAAGATACGTCCCCCTTCTAAAAAAGCATATTGGAGAATAAAATTGAACTGCATGGTATCAACGCGCGGATTTATGCCCCCTAAACATAAGTGGAATACGATAGGATTCCTTTGTGTTTTAATAGGGTTTTTATTACAAATACTATTTTATCAGTCTTAATATTTCTGTTTAATAAGTCAATCAAAATTCAGACTTTTTAAACAAAGCCTAACCCATAGAAAGGTTTTTAAATAAAAATTTGGTATCTTTTATTATTGGTAAGTTATTAAAATTCACCCCTGGCTTTAAATTTCATCCAAAAAAATATAAATTCCCTTCAATAACTTAAAAACTTAAAACCTGGACTATGCACATACTACATGCAAAACACATAAAACTGAAGGAAAAAGAGGTCCAGGATCTATTAAAAAAATTTAACATTTCTGAATCTCAGTTGCCAAAAATTCTTTCAGGAGATCCTGTTCTCCCCGAGGAGTATGAAACAGGGGATATTATAAAAATAGAAAGAAAAGAAGGAGATAAAATTAATACGTATTACAGGGTTGTTGTAGAATAAAGGAAACCAAGGTTTCCATATCAACCCATCTTAAGATGCAAGAAAACCCCTTAAGATACAAAAAAGATGAAAAACAATAAACACATAATTGTAAAAAAGTATCTGGAAGAACATTCACTTGTTGAATCCAACATCATTTCCTTCAATAATTTCATTGAAAAAAGAATGCAGGAAATTGTGGATGAAATCTCAAAAAGCATCAACAATGAAGACTTTGAAATAAGTCTCGGGAAAATAAATGTCGGAAAACCAAGAATCATTGAAGCTGACGGAAGCTCTTCTCTTGTTTCACCTGCCGAGGCAAAGCTCAGAAATTTGACTTATGCTGCTCCTGTTACTCTTGAGATTACTGTAAAAAAAGATGACCAGATTGATTCAGAAGTTGTTGAAATAGGCAAGATACCTATAATGGTAAAAAGCAAAGCCTGTAATAATTGTGACATGTCCCGCGAGGAATTAATAAAAGGTTATTATGATCCTCTTGACCCCGGCGGTTATTTTATAATAAAAGGAAACGAAAGAGTCATGGTAATGACAGAAGACCTTGCGGAAAACCAGCCTTTTGTGGAAACAAACGCAAAAGGAAACTTAACTTTAAAGCTTTTCTCATTAAAAGGAACTTACAGAATTCCTGTACTGATTTCAGAAAGTAAAGAAGGAATTCTTGATATTTCGTTTAGTAAATTCAAGGATATTCCTGCGGTAATTATTATTAAGGCATTAGGGATGATTAAAGAATCAGACATCCAGAAATACATCGGAAAAGAAACAGATTCGGTTATTGTCAATCTTTATGAATTTGTAAACATTTCAACAAAAGAAGATGCAATGATGTATATTTCTGAAAAGACAAACCTGCAGGGGACAAAGAAAGAAATTCTTGACAGAGTAAAGCAAAGAATTGACTCATATTTGTTTCCCCACATAGGCCAGGGCAAAGAAGACAGGATGAAAAAAGCCATAACACTCTGCAAACTAATAAAGCAATTCCTCCTTGCAAAAGAAAATCCCCAGTTAAGAACAGATAAAGACCATTATTCAAATAAGAGAGTAAGACTTTCAGGAGATCTTTTGGCAACTTTGTTCAGGGTTAATTTAGGAATTCTAATCCGTGATATTCAGTATTCTCTGCAAAAATCAGCAAAAAGGAAAAGATTCTTTTCCATAAAAATAATTGCAAAATCCACTCTTTTTTCTCACAGGGTTGAATCAGCAATTGCAACAGGGAGCTGGACTGGAGAGAGGTCAGGAATTACGCAAAACATGGACAAAACCAACTATCTTGCAACAATTTCCCAGCTCCAGAGAGTTTCAAGCATGCTTCCAAGCGACCAAGAAAATTTTTTAGCGAGAACGCTTCATCCAACCCATTACGGAAGATTCTGTCCTATTGAGACTCCTGAAGGAACAGAAATCGGCTTAAGAAAAAATCTGGCAATTTTGGCTCAGGTATCTACAAGAACAAATCTTGATGAAAACAAATTCTTCAGTGACATGGAATCTGAAGGGCTTGACAAGGAAGGTGTTGAGGGAACAGAGGTTTTCTTTAATGGAAAATTTATGGGTAGTGTCAAGAATCCAGAGGAATTTGTAAAGAAAATAAAGGAAAAAAGAAGACGCTCTGAACTGCCTGTACAGATGAATATCAGATATGATTTATATTTTCAAAACATTTTAATTTCAACAGAGCCAGGCAGGGTTTTAAGACCTTTGATAATTGTCGAAAATGGAAATTCAAGGATGAAGAAAGAACATCTCTTAAGGCTGGAACAGGGAGAATTTACATGGAAAGATCTGATTAAAGAAGGATTAATTGAGTATCTTGATGCTTCAGAAGAAGAAAGTGCCTTGGTTGCTCTTTATGAAGAGGAAATCACACCTGAGCACACTCACCTGGAAATAGATTCAATAGATTTGTTTGGTGTCGTAACTTCTTTAGTTCCCTATGGAAACCATGACCAAAGTTCAAGGTTGAATCGTGGAAGTAAAACACAAAAGCAGTCCTTGGGTTTATATGCTGCAAATTATCTTTCAAGAATTGACACCGATGTAAGCATCCTTCAGTACCCGCAAAAACCGGTAGTAAGAAGTTTTGTTTATGATACTCTTAATAATTATCCTGCAGGACAGAACCTTGTCGTCGCTGTAATGACTTATGATGGATACAATATGGAAGATGCCCTGGTTTTTAACAAAGGAAGCCTTGATAGGGGAGTTGGAAGAAGTTTTTATTTCAAACCTTATTCTGCGGTTGAAATGAATTATGCCGGTGGCCTGAAAGATGAAATCGCGATTCCTGAAAAAGATGCATCAGGATACAAACTAGAAACGAGTTACAGATTTCTTGAAAGCGATGGAATAGTTTACCCTGAAGCAGAAATCGGTGAAGGAGAAGTCTTGATTGGTAAGATATCCCCTCCAAAATTCCTGTCAGAAGCAAGGGAAATTTCTGTAAGAACAAAAAAAGAGTCAAGCATATACATGAAACAGGAAGAAAAAGGGACTATTGAATCTGTATTTATCACAGAAGATGAAGACGGAAACAAAATCGTTCAGGTAAAAACAAGGGATCAGAGAATTCCTGAGCTTGGAGACAAATTTGCTACTTCTCATGGCCAGAAAGGAGTTATTGGCATGCTTGCTGACGAGGAGGACGTACCCTTCACTTCAAAAGGAATCAGGCCAGATGTTATATTCAATCCCCACGGACTTCCAAGCAGGATGACTGTTGGCTATTTGCTCGAACTGATTGCAGGAAAAGTCGGATGCCTTAAGGGTGAAATAATGGATGGAACATCTTTCTCAGGAGCAAGCAAAGAAGAACTTGAAGAGCAGCTAAAAAAACTCGGATTTAGATATGACGGAAAAGAAACAATGTACAGCGGAATTACAGGAAAAAAGATGAATGCAAAAATTTTCATAGGAGATCTTTATTATCTAAAACTTAAACACATGGTTGGAAACAAGCTTCATGGAAGGGCTTCTGGAAAAGTTGCTTTGCTTACAAGGCAGCCAATAGAAGGCAGGTCAAGAGGTGGTGCTCTAAGACTCGGGGAGATGGAGCAACAGGCACTTGTTGCGCATGGTGCTTCTTTGCTGCTGAAAGAAAGGTATGATTCTGATAAAGTTGTTCTGCCTATATGCATAAGATGCGGAGCCGTTGCAATAGAAGACAATATCAGAAATAAAAAAATCTGTTCTGTGTGTGACAGCGAGGAAGTTGATTTTATTGAAGTTTCATACGCATTCAAATTATTAATAGAAGAGCTCCAGGGGCTTCACATTCATACAACGTTTGGCCTAAAAAACAAATACGAATAAGATGAGACCAATAAAGAAAAAAATAAAGGAAATTGGATTTTCCCTGATTAATCCTGAAAAGGTAAAGAAACTTTCAGTCGCGAAAATCGTGACTCCTGAGCTTTATGATATAGACGGATATCCTGTTGATGGCGGTTTAATGGATTTGAGACTCGGAGCCATAGACCCTGGAGTCAGATGCAGGACCTGCGGAGGAAGAATTAAGGAATGCCTTGGACATCCCGGAAGCATTGACCTTGCAAGACCAATTATTCATTTAAAATATGTTCCTGTAATTGAATTGAGTCTGAGATGTTTCTGCCAGGAGTGCGGAAAATTAATGTTAACTGACGAAGATGTCAAAAAAAATACACCAAGCCAGAGAGTCAAGAAAGCAAAAGACTCAAAAAAATGTCCTCACTGCAATACGTCTCAGGAAAAAATTCGTCTAGATAAGCCAACAACATTCTACAAGGGAAAAACACGTCTTTTCCCAAATGAAATCAGAGAGGTTCTTGTAAATATTCCTGATGAAGAGCTGGTAAAGATAGGAATGAATCCAAAAAATTTTAGGCCGGAATGGGCTGTTCTTACTGCTTTGCTTGTTCCTCCTGTAACTGTAAGACCAAGCATTATTCTTGAATCGGGTGAGAGAAGCGAGGATGACCTGACCCACAAACTTTCTGATATTATAAGGTCCAACCAGAGACTCTGGGAGAATCTGAATGCAGGAGCTCCTGAAGTTATCATCGAGGACCTTTGGGATTTGCTCCAGTTCCACATCACAACTTTCTTTGATAACACTGTTGCAAGAATTCCTCCTGCAAGACACAGATCCGGCCAGCCGCTGAAAACAATTACAGAAAGAATTAAAGGAAAAGAAGGGAGAATAAGAAAAAACTTAGCAGGAAAAAGAGTAAATTACTCCGGAAGAACTGTTATCTCTCCTGACCCTTCAATACAAATTAATGAAGTAGGAATTCCTTATGAAATCGCCAGAGTTGTTACTGTTGCTGAAACAGTGAATGACCTGAATATTGACAAGCTAAAGAAACTTGTGGAAAGAGGTTCAGAGTATCCCGGAGCAAATTATGTTATAAGACCTGATGGAAAGAGGAAAAAGATAACACAAGAACTTAAGGAAGAAATAATCAGTGAACTTACGCCGGGATACCAGGTAGAGAGGCATCTTGAAAAAGGAGATATTGTTTTATTCAACAGACATCCCAGCCTGCATAGGGGAAGTCTTATGGCCCATTATGTAAAAGTCCTCCCGGGAAGAACATTCAGACTGCATCCCGCTGTTGCAACACCTTACAATGCCGATTTTGACGGAGACGAGATGAACATTCACTCACCACAGACAGAAGAAGCCAGGGCAGAGGCAAAAATTCTTCTTGAAGTTAAAAAGAATCTTATCTCACCAAAGAACAATACAAACTGGATAGGTTGTGTGGGTGATGCCATTACAGGGGGCTACCTTCTGGGACTTGAAGAATTTTCAAGAGAGAATGCAAATCAGATTATGTATCAGGCAGGAATTAATCATGTGTTTTCAAAGAAAACAGTCTCAGGAACAGAAATTTTCTCCAAGATACTTCCAAAGATTAATTTCTCAGGCAAAAAAATCACAATCAAAGAAGGAGAGATTGTCAAAGGAATTATAGATAAAAATGTTTTTGGTGACGAAGACGGTGTCTTGATCAAGGAAATTGATAAAAAATTCGGAAGAACAGTTGCATTTGATACAATTAAGAAAGCATTTGATCTGGGGAAGAATTATCTTACAGAGAGGGGAATTACCATCTCACTAGAAGACCTTAATGTAGAGGATAAAATCGTTGAAATGGCAGAGGAAATAGTTAAGAAAGCAGAAGAAAAAACCAAAGAGATAATTGACTCTTACAATCAGAGAACTCTTGAAATAATTCAGGGAAAAACAAGGGAAGATTCCAGGGAAATAAAAATTCTCAAGGTTTTGAATGAAGTAAGAACAAAGATAGGTGAAATTACCAGAAAAGAATTTCCTGAAGACAATCCTGTAACCCACATGATAAGGTCTGGTGGCGGTGGAAATATCCTGAATATAACACAGATTGCCTGCTGCGTTGGACAGCAGGACCTTGAGGGCAAGAGAATTGATATTGGCTACAATAACAGAACCCTTTCTTTTTTCAGGGAAGGGGATTTGTCTCCGAAAGCAAAAGGATTCATAAGAAGTCCGTTCATAAAAGGCTTAAGACCTGATGAATTTTTCTTCGGAGCAGTAACAGGAAGGGCAACACTGATGGATACCGCACTGAGAACTCCAAGGTCTGGTTATCTTTACAGAAGGCTTGCAAATGCCCTTCAGGATTTAAGAAAAGAATATGACAGAACAATAAGAGACAGCAATAACAATGTCATTCAGTTTGAATACGGAGACGATAACCTCGATGTTTCAAAGCTTCATACCAACGGGGAGCTGGAGCCAGGAGAGGCAATTGGCATAGTCACGTCGCAGAGTTTCGGAGAGCCTTCCACTCAGATGGTCCTGAGAACATTCCATTTCGCAGGTGTTTCTGAAATGCAGGTAACCAGGGGTCTGCCAAGGCTTATAGAAATTTTTGATGCGAGAAAAAAACCTTCTTCTCCAAAGATGGAAATCTATCTCAAAAAAGAGTATAATAATGAAAAAGATGCCAGAGTCTTTGCTGAAAAAATAAAAGAAGTTACAATAAAAGATATTGCCTCAGAGATTGAACTTAACTTCAGCAACAAAAAGATAGAGATAAAGATTGATAAGGAAGGAATAAGACATGCCCATATATCCTTGAAAAAGGTTGTTGAGAGGCTTCGTGATCTGGGATTTGGTGCGAGGGAAAAAGCAGATTTAATAGTATTAAATGCTTCTGAAATGAATTTTAAAGAGATATATCAGCTCAAGGAAAAACTCAAAAAGACAATAATCTCAGGAGTCAAGGGAATAAAACAAATCCTGATTGTAAAAAAAGACAGAGATTATGTTGTGATAACTCTTGGTACAAATCTGAAAAAAATGCTTGAGATGAAAGAAGTTAACCTTGACAAATTAATTTCAAATGACCTTCATGAAGTCGCGAACGTGTTTGGAATTGAGGCTGCAAGACAGCTTATAATCAATGAAATCCAGGACGTTCTTAATACCCAGGGACTCAACATTGACAAGAGGCACTTAAAGCTTGTCTCAGATGCCATGACCAATACAGGAGAGGTCAAGGGAGTCACAAGGATAGGAATCATTGCGCAGAAGTCTTCAATACTTGCGAGGGCTACTTTTGAAACTCCTGTAAAGCAGTTTGTAAATGCGACGATAAAAGGCAACAAAGACTATCTCACAAGCGTTATTGAGAATGTAATACTGAATCAGCCTGTGCCTATCGGAACAGGATTGCCCGGTCTTCTGGTTAAGGTCGTGGGCCCCCTGAAAAGAAAAGAATCAGAGAAAAAAAGAGCAGAAATAAAAGTTGTTGAAGAAGT
>CAZTVG010000019.1:0-6495 GCA_964617015.1 Candidatus Woesearchaeota archaeon
TGGGCGGGTTGGGGATGTGGTGGATTTAGCAACCAATCCTTTAGCAATTCTTTTAATGTCTCCCTGAAGCAATTCAACTTTGTTTTTCAGCTTGTTCAGTTCAATATTCAGTTTAGCGTATTTATTTGCCTCTCTGTTTATCTCATTAGAATAAACTTTCTTGGCTTGGGAGTTTTTTGCAATCACAATCGGATAAGGTCCAACACCTGCAAACATCACCAAAACTTCTTCCCCTTTTTTCACAAGTTTTGAAAGTTCCTTTCTCTCATTGCTTAGTCTGGGAGAAAAATAAGTCTTGTCAACATTAAACCTAAAAACACAGCCATTTTCTTTGTAAAGAGCTTCTTTTGTTTTCTCTCCCGCAATGTGTTTTGTAACCTGTTTTCTTAATCTTCCCTTAAACTTTCCTGTTTTCTCAAGAACTGTTTTTACTGATTTGTTCTGATGAAGAAGTTTATTTGCAAATTGTTTTTTGGTTTTAATTTTTGTATCTCTTGAAAATTTTACAATAGCTATGTTTCCCAGAACATCAAATGCTCCCTGTTTCATAACAAACAAAGTGTAAAAAGAAATTTAAACCTATTGCTTTCTGAAAAGATTTATAAGAATATGTTTCCTAATTTAATAATGCAGAAAAAGAGCGTGCTTCCTGTCCTTGGCATATTATTAATCAGCTTTGTTAGTGCCTTTTCTCATTATGGCTATAACAGATTCTCAATCACAGGTTTCTTTAGCAGCATAAATCCGGATGATATGATTCTTATGACATTATTCATAATTATCTTTGCTTTCATCAATTTTTCTTTGGGAAAAATTTTCAGAGACTCTTATGGAAATCCAAACAAAGCGACAGCAGGAGTTGTTGCCTTTTCAGTAACTTCATTAATAGTTTACGGATTCTGGAGAACAGGATTTGATATAAGTGGGTTATTTTACAATGTAGGAATCTCAGAGGGTATGTTATTTTTTATTATACCAATAATCCTGATTGTGGCAGCAATCTTTATTGTCTCAAAAATTGGTTGGGCTGCATTATTCCTTATTTTTGGTTTGCTCATGCTTTTAATAACAATATTCACAGATTTAATTTATGAAAAAGGAACTGCTTTGATTATTGGGTTTGTATTATTTTTAATTGGTTTATGGCTTTGGTGGAGAAAAAGAAGAGATAGTTTAGGTTATGGAGAAGGTATTAGTGCTACAGGTCGGGGAATTGGAAGAGGTCTTGGTGCGACTGGAAGAGGTGCGTGGGGAGCTGCAAAATGGGCTGGTGGAAAAATTAAGCAAAAACAGATACAAAGACAACAACAAAGGCAACAGGAACAACAAAGAACTCAGGCTAGGCAAGATATTAGACACAGAACACATGATACAATCAATGAAATAAGAAGAATAGACAAAGAACTAAAGAGTATTCCCGCAAGAATAGGTGCGGCAAATAAACGAGGAAATCAACAACAAGTAATGATATTAGAACAAGAAAGAACACGTATCAAACAACAAAGAAGAGATCTTGAAAACGAAATAAGAAGACTCAGAAGAGAACATAGTGGAAATATTTAAATAGAATAGAACAATAATTGTGACAGAATGAAAAGATTAGAAGATCTTACTGATTTGCAAAAAGAAATTTTAAAAAGTCTAAATCCTGGACGTTCTAGGTCAAAGTCCCTAAAAAATATACATGAATTCCTTGAAGAGGAACATCATCCAACAGAATTTGAGGATATTAATGATGCATTAGGAGAATTAATTGAATATGGTGCGGTAAGGGGGACAGCTGAAAAAACAGGAAGAAAATATTTTCTCTCAAGAGGGATAGGATCAGGATATAGAAACCAAGCAAGTTTATTAGGAAAATCCAACCCTTTTAGAGATATATATAGGTTAGGTAAAAGAATTTTGGGAAGTATTTTTATTTTACTCGGATTTATTTTTTTATATCAAAATTTGACTATCACTGGGGCAGTTATTTCAGATGTGATAAAAAATAAAAGTATTACCCTAATATCTTCACTGGCCTTAATCTTTATCGGAGCATTTTTATTGTTTTTGTCTGCCAAAAAGAAAAATCCTTAATTAGTTTTCTCTTTGTAAGATAAAAATTCTAAACCCACTCGCCAAGACCTTTCTGTTTCTTCTGCTCCTTTAACTCACGTAACTTGTCAAGCTGCTTTTCAACTCTTTCATCAGAGAAATCATGCTCTTCAACAAGAATTTTTTTTATTTTTTCCTCATCAACATTTTCGAACTTGATATCAATATCAATTACTTTTGGCTTATGGAAAAGTTCAAAGATTTCCTTCCAGTCAAACCTGTCTTCTTCTGGCAAAGACATTATCTGTTCTTCAACACCCTTAAAAATTAATACAGGCTGCCTGTATCTTTTTACGATTTCAAGCGCTCTTTTTTGCCCGATTCCAGGAATACCTTTTGGATTGTAATCTGTGCCTACCATAATTCCTAGACAAATTAACTGGTCCAGGTTTATTTCCAAAAAATTCAGAACTTTCTGCAACTCTATCAATTCTGGCTTTGTATCTATCCATCCTGAAAAAGTTTTCCTTTTTCTGGAAAGAGCAAGATTTCTTATAAGTCTTGGAGCTCCGAAAAGCAGACTGTCATAATCCTGACTTACAGCTGCATAAACATCTTCTTTGAACCTGCTAAGATAAGCTGCCTCAGCCTCTCCTTCTCCAGGAGCCTGAACAACAACAATACCCATGGCTTCAAGAAGCTCTTTGCTTTCACGTATCATGGTTTCATCAAGTCTTATAAGTTGACTGCTGTATCTCCTCATCCTTTCAAAATCCTCGGCCTGCTTTGCTTCTTCGTATCTGGTTTTTGCAATATCCCTGCCTGATTCTCTTTTTTTGTGGGTGCCTGCTTTCAAATCAGGAGCCTGGCCATCAAAGGCATATACAATCTTTATCCCCTCTGAAAGCAGATTAACATTCCTGTAAAAAATTCCTGACAAATGACTTGTAACTCTTTTTTTGTTATCCATCAAAGGCGTGCCATCTGGCTGTCTTATCGTGGAAAGAAATTGGTAAAGCATGTTGTAGGCATCCACGCAAACTATTTTTCCTTTCAAATCACCGATTTCTATTTCTTTTCTCGAAATTATTTCCCTTATATTTAATCCCATTTTAAACAAAAGTAAAGAAAATATAAATAATTAACTTATTTGAGTAGATAAACATCTCTTTGTGATCTCCTGTTTCTATCTCTTATTTCACTCACAACTCCAGAACAATATTTTCCAGCCATCCTGTAAACACGCGGTCTGATATTCTTAACTAAATAATTAAACATTTCACTCTGAGACATTTTTCCATAATTTTCAACAGGAAATCCTGTTTTTTTTAACTCTCTCAATCTTCTTTCTATTTCTTTACGACCAATACGCTCCCCTGGCTGCAATTCTGAGAATCTTGGCAGAACTATTTTTGCAATTCTTTCCCAATCTAAGTTTGGGTCTGCTTCAACTCTTGACTCGATAGTCCTAGGTATAGTCTTGGGTCCTTCAAAAAAAGTTAATTGTAAAGCTGTCATATTGTAACTACTCGATAAGAGTATATAAACTTTGCTCCCTGAAATCAGAGAGTTACTATTAACCTTTAAATAACTTAAATGACTTTAAAATTAATGATAACAACAGATTTTATTCCCGTGGATTACGATTACTTTGATTTTGAGGGAAGAAACTATGCAAAAATAATAGGAAGAAATAGCAAGGGAAAAAGAGTCTGTGTTATTGATTCATGCCAGATATACCTGTGGGCCATACTCAAAGATGACCTGAAGAAAGACAGGATAAAAAAGCTGATAGGAAAAATCAAAGAGATAAAACTTGACATAAAAGGAAGGCAGACACATGTAGAGTCTGTAGAATTGCATGATAAGAATTTCATTGGAAAAAAGGTGAAAGCACTGAAAATCTTTGCCACAAATTACAAAGATTTGCATGACATTGCAGATAAACTGGATTTTCCCGAGATAGTGAACAGAAGAGGCTATGACCTTGGATTTATAACTCATTACATAATTGAGAAAAAAATAAATCCTCTTTGCTGGTATGAAATCACAGGAAACTTGCTTAATAATTCCATGGAATTTGGCGGAATTGATTCTGGATTAGATGTTGATTTGTGCATCAAACTGGGAGAAATGAAAAAAATTCCCGAAAAAGACTTCACTCCAAAAGTCCTTGCATATGACATAGAGACAGACAGTATTAAAATGGGTGAAGGAGAAATCCTGATGATTTCCCTTGTTGGAAAAAATTTTCAGAAAGTTTTAACTTGGAAAAAAGCCAAGACCAGTGCTGGTAAAAATATTGGTTATGTTGAATATGTAAGGGATGAGGCAGAACTCATAGAAAAATTTGTGGAATATGTAAGAAAAGAAGATCCTGATTTTCTTGTTGGTTATTTTTCCGACGGATTTGACCTGCCTTACCTAAAAGCAAGAGCTGAAAAACTAAAAGTTCCCTTAAATCTTGGACTGGATGAAAGCCAGCCAAGGCTCTCCCGCGGCATAATTATGTCTGGAAAGATAAAAGGAATTGTCCATGTAGATATTCTTAAATTTATAAGAACAACGTACTCCCAATACATGCAGTCAGAAACTCTCTCACTAAATGAAGTGGCTAAGGAGTTTTTGGGAGATACCAAAAAAGTTTTTAAGATAAAACACTCTTCAAAACTCAGTGATGATAACTGGGAAAGCTATTATGAATACAATCTGCATGATTCCTTCCTGACTTTTTCACTGTTTGAGAAATTCTGGCCGGATTTTTTGGAATTTACAAGAGTTATCCAGGAACCTGTTTATGAAATTTCAAGAAATGGTCTCTCAAAACAGGTAGAAGGCTATATCCTGCACAACTTGGAAAGATTCAATGAGATTCCGGAGAAAAGACCTACCCATGATGAGATTGGCGAAAGAAGACACAGAGATAGTGTGGAAGGAGCCTTTGTCTACGAACCAACCCCTGGACTTTACAAAAACATCGTAATGTTTGACTTCACTTCCATGCATACGAGCATCATAATCTCCATGAATATCTCAAAATCAACTCTTCTCTCAAAAAAAGAAAAGAACTCTTACAAATCTCCCGAACTTGTCCTTAATGGAAAAAAAACAGTATTTTATTTTTCAAAAAAGCCAGGATTTATCCCTTCACTCCTGAAGGAAATCCTTGAAAAAAGAAAAAATTTCAAGGAAGAATACAGGAAAAATCCAAATCAAATAACACTGGCCAGAAGCAATGCCTTTAAACTGCTCTCGGCCTCTGTTCACGGTTACATAGGATTCTTTGGCGCAAGATATTACTCTATTGAATCATCTGCATCAATTCTGGCATTTGTCAGGAGATTCAACAAGGATATCATAGAAAAAGTAAAGAAAGCGGGATATGAAGTTATTTATGGCGATACAGACAGCATAGCTTTTTTAATAGGCAAAAAGAAAAAAGAAGATGTTAAGAAACTTCTAAATAAACTTAATTCAGAACTTCCCGGCGTCATGGAACTTGAGCTTGAAGGCTTTTTTAAAAGAGGCCTGTGGGTCACGAAAAGAACAGGAACTTTCGGGGCAAAAAAGAAGTATGCTTTATTGGGAGAGGATAAAAAATTAAAAGTCCGCGGATTTGAAACAGTAAGAAGAGACTGGTGTAATCTGGCAAGAGAAGTCCAGAATAAAGTAATAAAACAAATTCTTGAGGATGGGAATGAGAAAAAATCCCTGAAATATATCAAAGAAATAGTCAAAAAAATAAAGCAAAGAGAAGTAAACAAAGAAGATATTATAATAAGAACAATGCTCAAGAAACCTCTCTCAGAATACAAAGCAATTTCCCCTCATGTCGTTGCTGCAAGAAAGATGCAGGAAAAGGAAATTCCAATAAGCGACGGGAATCTTATTGAGTATTACATAGCGGAAAGCGATGAGAGAAAAAAGCTTGTTCGTGAAAAAGTAAAACTTCCCGAAGAAAAAGGCCAGTATAATATAAAATATTACCTGGAAAGACAGGTGCTTCCTGCTGTTGAGAATATTTTCCAGGTCTTTAATATAGATATAAAGGAGATTATTGAAGGAAAAAAACAAACAAAGCTTGGAGATTTCTAGAATGAAAATTTATCAACCAAAACCTCTTTTCATAGAAAGAATGAGGGAACTTCTCGGAAAAGATTTTCAGGATTATATGGAAATTTTAAAACATGAACCTGTAAGGTCTATCAGAGCAAACAAACTAAAGATTTCCCCTGAAGAGCTGAAAAAAAGACTGGAAAACAAAGGATGGAAAATTTCTCAGCCTTTCAAAGAGAATCCTGAAATAATTATTGTTGAGGGAAAGTTTGTCGGTGAAAATGATGATGATAAAACTAAAGAAGATGATAATAAAAAAAGTAATTCTATTAATAACTTTCAGGGTGGTGGTGAGCAATTTCACGAGACTAAATTGCATAATTCACAACGAGAGAAGTTGCG
>CAZTVG010000020.1:0-5937 GCA_964617015.1 Candidatus Woesearchaeota archaeon
TGTTATCACGCCCAGATAAACATAAATATTTAAATACTCCTTAGCTTTAAAGTTTCTAATTTCTACAACCCCTGGTAATAAGAAGGGCTTGTAGGCACAACATATTGTATTAACATGGATTGCATGTATTGCTCTGGCAACACCAGAGTAACTGATAGGCGAAAATCTCCTGATGGAATAAGGAGGCGAAGAGAGTGCCTGAAATGCAAAAAAAGATTCACCACTTATGAAAAAATAAGCAAAGGTGAATTCTTTGTTACAAAGAAAGACGGCCGTCGCGAGAAGTTTTCCAGGGAAAAGCTTGAGAAAGGAATAGAGAAAGCTTTTGAAAAACGTCCTATCTCAAAGGAAAAAATAGAAAAAATGATAAACGAAATTGAGGAACAGTTAATGAAAAAAGGAAAAAAAGAAATTAAAAGCGATTTTATAGGGGAATTGGTTATGAAAAAAATAAAGAAGCTTGATAACGTGGCATACATAAGATTTGCATCTGTTTACAGGGATTTTCAGGATGTCAGTGATTTTAAAAAAGAACTGAGGGGTTTGTAAAATGGGTGAGCAAAGAACAGGATTAAATTATGGAAGACACTTTACTACAGAAGGCCGGAATGTTTATGATGGTTTTACATACACTAAAAATGATATTGCTATAACTGATGAAAATGGTCTCGTCACTTTTGTTCAAAAAGATGTTGAGTTTCCTTCTAAATGGAGTCCTCTTGCAAGAAAAATTGTTGCCTCAAAGTATTTTTATGGGGAGAAAAAAACTTCTGAAAGAGAGGTGTCCCTAAGAGATTTGGTCGGAAGAGTTAGTGGGTATATTTCAGAATGGGCTGAAAGACAAAATTATTTTGATTCTCCTGAAGCTGTTGAAGCTTTTAGAGATGAACTGGCATATTTGCACATTAGTCAAAGAATGGCTTTTAATTCTCCTGTCTGGTTTAATGTTGGGATTCACAAAATTGCAGGTAACGGGGTAGATGAACAAAAGTTAGGATTTGTTGTTGATGAGTCTGAAGAAAGAGAAGTTAAAAGATTACCTATTGGTATGGATAGATTTTATCCTCAAACATCTGCTTGTTTCATTCAACGTGTTGATGACACCATGGAAAGCATTATGCAATTAGCCTACAACGAAGCCATGTTGTTTAAGCACGGTTCTGGCACAGGAACCAATCTTTCCTCTTTGAGATCTTCCAGGGAAAAATTATCTGGTGGAGGAAAACCCTCGGGACCTCTGGCTTATTGGGCTTTTTATGACAAGGTTGCTGGAATTGTTAAATCAGGAGGTAAAACAAGGAGAGCTGCCAAAATGGATATTCTTAACGTTGACCACCCTGATATAATGGAATTTCTAAAATCTAAACAAAGAGAAGAAGAAAAAATACACATACTAAGAAAGGCTGGAATTAGTGTTGTTGAAGCTCAAGAAAGTGTTAATTATCAAAACACAAATATTTCTATAAGAGTTACAGATTCTTTCATGGAAGCTGTTGAAATGGGGGAAGAATGGAAAACAGTTCCTGTCCATAGTAAATCAATGGTAGATGAAATGCCTGTGTATGATGCGAGAGAACTCATGAAAGCTATGGCTGAAGGAGCTCATGGTTGCGGAGATCCAGGAATCCAATTTCACGACACAATAAATAGATGGCATACAGCCCCTAACACAGCCCCAATAAGAGCATCTAACCCTTGCTCTGAATACATGCATGTAGATGATAGTTCGTGTAATTTGGCTTCCCTAAACCTTATGAAATTTATAGAAAGTAGTGTTTTCAAAGTAGAAGATTTTAGAAATGCTGTCAGAACAACTGCAATAGCCCAGGATTTGGAGTTTGACAATTCTAGTTATCCAACAGAGTCTATTGCCAGAAATTCCCACAGATTAAGAAATCTGGGAATGGGTTATGCTAACCTTGGCTCCTTGATAATGTCTCTGGCTTTGCCTTATGATTCACCTGAAGCAAGAGCTGTTGCTGCTTCCATAACTGCTCTTCAAACAGGAATAGTTTATGAAACTTCGGCAGAGATGGCTGAAAAAATTGGGCCATTCAAGGAATTTGAAAAAAATAAAATCCCTATGCTTAACGTTATGAGAATGCACAGAGATGCTTTAGACAATATTGATCGTCCAAAACTTCCTAAAGGATTGGAAGCTGTTCTGGATGAAGCTTATGCCACATGGAATAGAGTGGTTGAGAAAGGTGAAAAGCACGGATTTAGAAATGCACAGGCAACTGTTTTGGCTCCAACAGGAACAATTGGTTATTTTATGGATTGTGATACTTTAGGCGTTGAACCTGAAATAGGGATGGTACAAACAAAATTGCTTGCCGACAAGGCAGGAGTTTTGAGAAGAGTCAACGGAATGGTGGAGTCTGTTCTGACAAAACTAGGATATAGTGAAGTTCAAGTTTCAGACATTAAAAGTTATATTGCAGGACACCAAGAGCTTGAAGGAACACCTCATTTAAAGAGTGAAGATCATGATTTAGTCGAAAGGATTAGAAAAAGTAAAGTAACTATATCAAATGGAAAAGAGGAATTGGAAGCGGTGGGCTATAACAATCAACAAATAAAAGACATTATGGATTACTTGGATGGTCATGAAACAATGGAGGGCGCCCCGCATATTCAAGAAGAGCATTTAGCTATTTTTGATTGCTCAAATAAACCATCTTGGGCCAAAAGATCTATTTCTGCTGAAGGGCATGTAAACATGATGGCTTCTGTGCAGCCTTTTATTTCTGGTGCTATCTCTAAAACAGTCAACATGCCGAAAGAGTCCACTATTGAAGATATAGAAAGAATTTATAGAGAAGCTCATCAAAAAGGAATTAAATCAATTGCCATTTATAGAGATGGAAGCAAAGGAGTTCAGGTTTTGAGCTTTAGAAAGGGTGGGCTTGAGGAAGTAGTTCAGAATCCTGTAAGAAGGAAACTTCCCATCACTAGTAATTCAATAAGACATAAATTTAGTGTTGTCGGGCATGAAGGCTATCTTCATGTTGGGTTATATAAAGATGGGGTTCCTGGAGAAATATTTATCAATATGTCAAAAGAAGGAACAACTATTGGTGGCTTAATGGATGCATTTGCAACCTCTACTTCATTAAACTTACAATATGGTGTGCCGCTAGAGACTTTAGTTAAAAAATTCAGGCATCAAAGATTTGAACCTTCGGGAATGGTTTATGAAGGCCATCCAGAGATTAAAACAGCAGATTCCATCATTGATTATATTTTTAATTGGTTGGGCAAACAATTTTTACCAAATATGGAAAATGGTGAAGTGTCTTCAGGACAGCAACCAAAAATAGAACGTCCAAAAACCAATGATATGCATAGTAATTTAAATCAAAATAATGGTGAAGAAGAGATGGGAAGTTTTTGTATGGGTTGTGGAAATCAAATGACTAAAAGAGGTAACTGTGAGCAAATTTGTAATTCTTGTGGTCATCGAGACTTAACTGGTTGTGGTGGTTAGTTAAAAATTAAAAGGTAATATTTCATCACAAATATCTTTATAAAATTAACAAATTTCATTCTGAAATGATAATTTCTGCATTAAGAGTTTTAGAGTTGAATAAAGAACATAATTTAGTCAGTGGTTTAAGTGAAAGAGAACAATCTAATCCAGAAGGAGTTGATATTGATTTGAGAGTTGGGAGAGTTGAGGAAATTGTTGGTGATAGTTTTCTCGGTGTAACTGAAAGACATTCAGCTAAGACTAATTTAATAGCAGATATAGAAAATGATGGTGAAAAGAGAATTACTATGAAACCTGGAGATTATTTTCTTGTAAGGACTATGGAAAAGGTTAATTGTCCTTCTAGTCCTGTCCTCTATGAAAAAAGCCTGCCTCCAGGCTATATTATACCTGATATACGCCCAAGAGTTTCTCTTCAAAAAGCAGGAATTAGTCTTGATTGCTCAACAACAAACCCAGGATATTCTGGGCAACTTGTATTTGGAATGGCAAATAATAGCAAACATAATTTTAATTTTGAACTGGGTGCGAGAATGTTTAAGATTTATTGGAAACCTGTGGTCGGTGGCATAAAGAGAGCATATTCCGGACAGCACCAGGGAGGAAGAATTACCAGCCAAGGAGAAAAAGAAAAACAAAACTGAAACTTATTAAAATTACAACATGGTAAAACAATATTTAAAGCATTCCAAGGAAATTCTTTCTTCAAAATCTGCAAAATTTAAATTCAATGAAAGAAGAGGCCTGGGACGCATTTATCTTTTTGGATGTCAAAACAGGTATGACCTTAATGAAGGCTTTCCATTATTGACAACTAAAAGAGTTGGTTTTAAAACAATTTCTCACGAATTAATTTGGTTTTTAAGCGGTGAAACCAACATAAAATATCTTGCTGATAATAATGTTCACATATGGGATGATGACACTTTTAATCATAACCTTGAGGGAATGGTAAAAGAAAGCATATTTCCAGAAGTATTTACAAAGTATTCTGAAGAGTGGCTCGCTGCAAGAGAAAAATATGTTAAAATGATAAAAGAAGATTCTGAATTTGCTGCGAGATGGGGGGATTTGGGGCCTGTTTATGGTTCACAATGGCTGCACTGGCCGAAGTTTAGCCCTATTACTCTTGAGATTAATGGAGAGAGAAAAGAGTATTATGTAAAAGATCCTAACGGTATAAATCAGATTGAATCAGTAATTCAAGGCATGAAAAAAGATGTTGCTTCTGCAAGACACATGGTTAATGCCTGGAACCCACAAGAAATTTCAGAGATGGCCTTGCCTCCATGTCATACGCTTTTTCAACTTAATTCTGATGGAAAACAACTGGATTTACAACTCTATCAAAGGGCTTGCGACATGTTTCTAGGTGTCCCGTTCAATATAGCCAGTTATTCCCTGCTTACAACGATTCTTGCAAAAGAATTAGGATTAAAAGTGGGAGAATTTGTGCACACGTTTGGAGATGTTCATTTCTATTGCGGAGCTGGTGAGAGGGCAAAATGGTACAGAGATAACTTTGATAAGTTTAAGCGCAGGATAAGAAATACCAACACTCCTGAAGGTTATCAATCTTTTCTTGAAGAATTAAACAATAAACTGCCTCCGGAAGATAAGGGAAAAGAGGGAATGGATCATGTTACAGGAATTCTTGAGCAATTAGCAAGAGCTCCAAGAGAATTACCAAGGGTAATTATTGCTGATAAGCCTTACAACGAATTAACTATAGGTGATTTCAGACTTGAGGGTTATAATCCAGAACCAGCGATAAGAAGAACTCTGGCTGTTTAAATGAATTTAATAATAATTGCTGCTGCTTCAGAAAATAATGTTATTGGCATAGAAGGAAGAATTCCATGGAATATTCCTGAAGACAAGAAAAGGTTCAGAGGTCTTACAAAAGACCATCCTGTGATTATGGGAAGAAAAACATATGAATCACTTCCCCCTAAATTCAGACCCTTGCCTCAAAGAAAAAACATCATTCTTTCAAACACCCTTGCATCAGAAGAAGGAATTTATATTGCAGAGAATATTGAAGAAGCATTAGGGTTAACAGATGATAAGGACAGCTATATTATTGGTGGAGGAGAAATTTATGAATTATTTTTACCATTTACAGACAAGATAGAACTCACAAGAATTCATCGGCATTTCAAGGGAGATGCCTTCTTTCCGGAAGTAGATTGGAAAGATTGGAATCTAGTTCATGAAGAAAAAAATTTAAGTGAAAGCGGATTCCCCTACTCTTTTTTGACCTATGAGAAGAGAATAAACCCTTAAGAAAACTTTTATAAATCCTCAGAATTCTTAAACCTTATGACAGATAATGACAAAGTTCCAGAGCTTTCAAGAAAAGAATTTGAAAATTCCACAAAGAAGGGAATTGTTTTGGTGGATTTCTTTGCAGACTGGTGCATGCCCTGCATTATGATGGCTCC
>CAZTVG010000021.1:0-5233 GCA_964617015.1 Candidatus Woesearchaeota archaeon
TCTTTTTGTATCTCTGGTTTCAGGAGAAAAGATTTTATTGTTGGAAATTCCTTTAAGGCACGCTTCTCGCCAACGTGAACATATTTTGAGTATTTCTTGACAATTGATTTTTTCTTTTCTATTTTTCTGTTGTTTAGCCACATTTTAAGGATTCTTGTTGGTTTTTTGTAACTTGTAAAGCCTGTTTTTTCAGACTTTTTTGAGCTTGAGATTCCGTAACTCAAAAAAGCATTTTCATACACAAGGAATCTCCAGTATTGCTGCCTGTAAATCCTTCCTTTGAATATATCAACCTTGCTTAATGCATCATAGGCTTTTGCGAGCTCTTCTCCAGAGTATTCTGCGGGAATGTTTTCCTCTACCCAAAGAAGTATTTCGTCTATTGGTTTGTTTACAGAGTCAAAAATTCTTAAAAGAGCATTACTGGGTTTTCCTTTAAATATAATTCTTAAAGCACTGAAAATATCTATCTCTTTGTTCCTTTCACCAATCAAAATTTCAGAGGGGTCAGGAAGACTTGCTGCTGTCTGCAAATCATTTATCGCAGCCCTTAAATCTCCACGGGCTTTTATAGCAATGTTTGTCAGGGTATCATTGTCAATGAATTTTCTCTCTCTTCTCAAGATTGAAATCATAACATCTCTTATTGTTCTGTAATCAATTTCTTTTAACTGGATTAGTTCTGTTTTTCTTCTTAGTTCACTGAATTTTTTGTTCCATATATCATTTGCAGTTATAATCAATGGATAATATGACGATTCAATTAATCTGACAAGCTCTGTCAAACCCCCCCTATCAACTCCTGAAATTCCATCAACCTCATCAACAAGAATAATTTTGCTTTTTTTTGTCAGTGATTTCTGCTCTGTTGCAGGCTTTAAGATTTCTCTAAGTTTTTCCTTATTTCTTAAGTCAGAAGCATTAAGTTCAAATGTCTCAGAGTCTGTCTCATTTGCAGCCACATAAGCCAGGGCTGTTTTACCTGTTCCTGGAGGTCCATGAAGAATTATTGCTTTTTTTCCTTTTCCGAATTTTTTCAGAAATTCTTTTATTTTTCCAATTACCAGATCCTGTCCTCTTACATCAAAAAATTTCCCAGGACGATATTTTTCAGTCCATTGCATTTTAATCTTTAAAAAAAGAGACTTTATAATAATTTATTTAATTCTCTATTATTTTCCCAGGCCAGCCAGCACAAAACTGGCCAACAAGCTTTGAAGCTGAATAAACGGGTCAGAGCCTTCAACTATTCTAAACTCAGCCTCACCTGTTTTTTCCGTGAGTTTCACTTTCAGTTCCGGTTCTACAGGAAGATTCCATATTTCTTTTTGAATGGCTTTAATAACATCTTGTCCTGAAATAGATTCCTTAAGCATTACATCAAGCAACTTTTCCCTTGATTTCTGGAAATCTCCTGAGATGGCATAGTCAAGAACAATTTTGATATCCTTTGGTTTTGCACTTGAAATAACTGTTGAAACAAGCTCTGTACTTATTACTGGAGATATTGAGGCTGTTGACTGCAGGATATTTATACATCTTCTGCAATCTCCCTCACTTCCCTCATATAACATTTCAACTGATTCAGGACCTATCTCTAATTTCTCACCTTCTTCAATTTTCCTGATTACTTTTTCAATATCTTTTTTTTCAAGAAGCTTGAATCTGAAAATTGCACACCTTGACTGTATGGGGTCAATTATTTTACTTGAATAATTACATGAAAGAATAAATCTGCAGGTTGCGGAATAGTTTTCCATGGTTCTTCTTAATGCCTGCTGGGCTTCAGGAGTTAAGGCATCTGCCTCATCCAGGAAAATTATCTTAAAAGCAACATTTCCTAAGGATTTTGTCCTTGCAAAGTTCTTTACTTTTTCTCTTACAACATTAATGCCTCTTTCATCACTTGCATTGAGCTCCAAATAATTTTCCCTCCAGTTTTTCCCAAAAAGCTCTCTGACAATTATAAGAGCAAGTGTGGATTTTCCTGTTCCTGCAGGTCCTGCAAAAAGCAGGTGGGGAATGTTTAATGAATCTGTAAGAGATTTAATTCTTTTCACTATATCATCCTGC
This sequence comes from Candidatus Woesearchaeota archaeon, assembly GCA_964617015.1. Lineage (GTDB taxonomy): Archaea > Nanobdellota > Nanobdellia > Pacearchaeales > GW2011-AR1 > ASMP01. The sequence goes on from CAZTVG010000021.1 coordinate 2,074, forward strand.
CCGACAACCTCATGAAATTCTCTAGGACGATATTTTTCAGTCCAGATTTCGCTTACCATTATAAAATATCCACGGCGCAACTTATAAATATTATGGGGCTTGAGAAGAATTATCATCTTTTAGACGCTATTCATGCGCTGTTTTTAAAAACATTTTTGAAAAAAATCATGCACCCTTACATTTCACATACACTCAGCCTTATTAAACGACCTGAATATGAAGCATGTCTTTGATAACGATGCATCTCTAATTTTCCCAAATATTTTTCTAATTTTCCTTGTTCGGCACTAATTGATAAAATCTCACATACAAAAAGCTCTGATCCTCTATACTTATTCATAACAGAAACCACTCTTTCTATCAGATCTTTTCTTTTTCCTTTAGCCATAGATTCTAAAATACTTTTACCAACGACAAATTCCGCTAACTCTTCAGGATTTCTAAAGTCATATCTAATACTCATATTAGAATTAATTATAGATTTCTTAATAAATGTTATTATGTTAGAGAAGAGTTATTTACTTCTGGCTTTTCGGGCTTTTCTCTTGCGTTTCTCTTTTCTGAGCCTTTTTCTCTGCCACTTCCATCTCATCTGTCTTTTTTTCTTCCATCTACGGCTTGATCGTTTCATAATAAACTCTAGAGAAATTTATTTTTAAAGTTATCTGATAGAGAATGCCCCCGCCGAAATCTATTCTTATTTTTCCAAATCTTTTTTGATTTCTAATATTTTATCTTTTAATTTAGGAATATCTTTTTTAATTATTTCCCATGTTATATCTAAGTCTACATTAAAATAAGCATGAATTAATCTGTCTCTTGTACCTATTATCTTTTTCCATTCAATTTTAGGATATTTCTTTTTTGTTTTTTTAGAAATATTTTTAATAGCTTCTCCGATAATCTCAATTCTTCTAATAGTCGCATCTTTTATATCTTTACTTTCTGTGAATTCCTTTTTAGATAAATTTTTGATTGAAGATTGTATATCATTAATAGCATCTAATACATGTTTGATAAAAACTAAATCTTCTCTTTTAGTCATATTATCCTCACCTCCTCTTTTAAAATATCCTTTTTTATATAAGGGCTAATATATTTATAAGTGACTAAATGTACTTTTTTACCTAACTTTTCTTCTAATTCAATCCCAATTCCTGCAAAACCAAATCCCATTCCCTTAGGAGGTTCAATCAATATATCAATATCACTATTTGTTTTCTGATTGCCTCTGGCATAACTTCCAAAAATTCCTGCCCTTTTTACTCCCTGATTTTTTAGAATTTTCACAATTTTTTGCTTTACTTTTTCTATATTTTTATTAGCTTTCTCTTTAATAAGAAGTTTGTCTGCTTCATTTTCTTTTTCATGCAGTTCTTTTTTAGATATATTCACACCCAAATATTTTCTTTTCTTAGTTACTTTTGCTCCTTTTCTGATAGAGGCCACCCTATAATAGTATTTCCTCCTATTTCTTTTTTTTATCTCTGTATATACCATATTAAGTGTACGTCTACATTATTTATAAACTTTCCTATGTGGACGTATAAGAAATCGTGGCTTTCAAAATTTGCCAGAAAGGTAAGATGCCCCTGCCGGGATTTGAACCCGGGTCTCCACCGTGAGAAGGTGGTATCCTTGGCCTCTAGACTACAGGGGCTCATTTCATTCGCCCAATATCAAGTAAACTTGACATAAGGCATTTTAATTTGGGGATTTGAACCTATTTAAGTTTTATTAATAGAATTCTTGTTTTAATAAAAATATTTTCCTTTCTCTTATAATTTATTATTAGATTCAGATTATTCTTTGAAATATATTCAGCTTTAGAAACATCAAATTTTTCTTATCTTAACTTATTGCTATTTTACTTCACAAGAAAAACTCTGTCGTTGGGTCTTACTTTTTCAGGAACTTTTATCCCTATGTGGTCTCCTTTTTTTGCTGTTTTGACAGCCTTTCTTTCTATCTGTATGCTCTTCACAGGTATTTCAAAATCAGTTGTAGCACCCTTTACATGGACCTTATCACCTACCTTCAACTTGCCTGAAAGTTTTATAGCAGCTACACTAACGTGGCTGAAGTAGCTTGAGACCCTCCCGATTTCCTTTTCTTTGGCTTTTTCTTTCATGAATTTTTTAGGAATGACACATATTTAAATCTAGTGATAGCCCTGCCAGGATTCGAACCTGGGTCAATGGGTTCAGAACCCATCATACTTGACCGCTATACTACAGGGCTTTTGTAGGGCACTGAGGGGAACCAAGGTTCCTTGACACCCAACATACTTTCATTAGCTGTAAAAAGAGTATTAAAATATTATCTTTCCAGAAAGCTTTTTATACTTCTTGGACTTTTTGGTTATATGGCCATCGGAGCTCTTGGGATTATTCTTTTTGTTATAGGCAGCATAATGATAATTGTATGGTTCATAAATGCCTTTAGCAACATCAAATATAAAATATTTGCAGTACTTTTAATAGCCATAATCTTATTTACTTATATCAGTTTTAGTGTTACCATCAGAGATGAAAATCTTGATTTAACAACTGTCTCAGGATTTGTGACAGCAAACAAACTTTATTTTTCTTGGTTAGTAAATGTATTTAAAAATTTTAAGACAGTAACAGTTCAAGCAATAAAGCTGGATTGGGGTGCAACTAACAGCTCTGTAAAATGAAGCATTTTCTGAACTATATCTAAACTGATTTATGTGAATGTTCAAATTTTGACAGGAGAAACTGTAAAACTTGGCTGGTTTTCTGAGTAATCTTTATAAACTATCTTTGCTTATTACTAAAATGGTAAGAAAAAAGAGGAAACTTAAGTCAGGAAAATCACTTTCTGTCATTAGGGAAAGGATTAGTGTCGCATGGAAAAATCTTACTTTATTCTTAATTCTCTTCATACTGTCTTTTGTACTCTATAGCCTTTCCTCAAGTTCCCTGCTGGTAAACTTCTTTGGAATTCTTTCAATAATTCTTGGATTTTTGACTTTTGCATTTTTAATTGCTCTCATTGTTCTATCTATTTCTAAAGCAGGAAGGACTTAATTGAAAATATTTTTATACTCTTGTTCTGACTTTTTTGTATAGCCCTCCTTTTATGGGAGAAAATATCGAAAATAACAAAAGTTATTGGTAAAAGCCTCAGTAGCTCA
>CAZTVG010000022.1:0-4199 GCA_964617015.1 Candidatus Woesearchaeota archaeon
ACCTTAAGAGGGTCATAGTTACCCCCGCCGTTTGATGGGGCTTAGCTCCCTTGAAAAGAAGTTTCACACACCACCACTGGGCAGGTCTCACCAAGTATACAAGTCTTTTCAGATTAGCACTTGGCTACGTTTTTGGTAAACAGTCGGGCCGTCCTTGTTACTGAGATCTATAAATGCACCCATATTTCTAGAGACACAAAAATAGACATCCCTTAAGCCTAAGCTACAGGACTAACTTGCCGAATTCCCTTAATTGGTTTTCCCTTTCACGTCTTAGCCTTCTCAGCCAGGGCACCAGTGCCGGTTGTGGGTACAGATGACTAAACCAAATATATGGACTTTTCACTGGCTCCTGGAATCAGCAATTTTGTCTGACAGATTCACAAAGATCTAGGCATTACGCTCCTTTTGTTTCTCCACCAGAACACCCTTCAGGGTGTTTACTTATCCGAAAGCGATCCATACTTGTAAGGTTTAACCAGTACAGGAATATTAACCTGTTGTCCATCGTCGTACTCAGTTAAGATACGACTTAGGTTCTGACTAACCCTTGGCTAACATATATTGCCAAGGAAACCTTACCCTTTCGACGTTTTTCATTCTCAGAAAAATCACATCCTACTACCACCAGGATTCTCATTCCTTCCCGCTCCATTCTCCCTTTAAGGAAAACTTCTGTGCAGAAAAGACGCCTGCTTACCAGAACGCTCTTCCGAGCGCCTCCAGAGTATCGGTATCATGCTTAGCCCTGTCCATTTTCAGGGCCCCAAGCCTCGATAGGTGAGCTGTTACGCTTTCTTTAAATGATAGCTGCTTCTAAGCTTACATCCCTAGTGTCTCAGGTTTAGGACACCTTTTGATACACTTAGCATGAATTTAAGGACCTTAACTCTAGTCTCCGTTGTTCCGGTCTCGGAACAGTATCTTACACACTGCCCCTGTTTCCTGTTCTATGCAGTCAACAGTTTCTGAGTTGGAAAAAATTCCGTAGGCATTAGCCCCTGCAAATTTTATCCGTACTTTACCCCGCTGACAAACAGAACAAGACTATACGAAGGCATATTTCAGCAGGAACCAGCCATCACCAGGTTAGATAAGCTTTTCACCCCTATTCACAGATCATTCGAGTGCATGTACACAACACCGGTTCAGGCCTCCATCCCCCTTTCGAGAGACTTCACCTTGCCCATGAATAGATCACCTGGCTTCAGGTCTTGTCCATGTGACTAACGCTGTTTCCAACTTGCTTTCGCTTCGGTTACCTTTCATAGAAAGTTAGCCTTGCCACACAAATAAACTCCCTGGCCCGTTCTTCGAAACGTACGTTACAACCCCGACGCATTAAATGCGCCAAAAGCAGTAACAAACTGTAGCTGTCAGATTTCAAGTCTTTTCACTCTCTGTCAAGAGAACTTTTCAGCTTTCCCTCGCGGTACTAGTGCGCTATCGGACTTTGGTTATATTTAGGGTTGGCAGTTAATCCTGCCATATTCAGACCCCCAATCCAGGGAGCCCTACTCTTTGAGCAACTTCATATCATCTTCGTCTACGGGGCTATCACCCTCTAAGGCTTCTCGTTCCAGAGAAATTTGACTCAACGACTTAGAAGTTTATGCTCACCACATCTCTAACTCTTTTTCAAGAGCAGATTCGGTTTGCCCTTTTCCCTTTTCGCTCTCTGCTAATAAGGGAATCATTTACCGAAGGCAAAATCCTATAAATAGGATTAAACATCGGTTTTTATTTTCTTTTCCTGCCGGTACTAAGATGTTTCAATTCCCGGCGTGATATTCCTTCTCAGGATGATTAAGATATCTTAGGATCAACGCTTGCATGCAGCTTCCCTAAGCTTATCGCAGCTTGCCACGTCTTTCTCAAACCAAAACCAAGCTATCCGTCTAACAGCGTCGGTAGTAATATGTTCTGAACTAAAGTGGGTTTCTTCTGCTTATCTCATTGAACATAAAAATGTTCTCAAATTGATAAAAGATTTTTATTCTTTCACCAAGTATCAACTTAATTTGTTGAATATGAATTTTAAATAAAGTCCTCTATTTTTGGTGGGATTCGCCTGTCATATAATCTCCCTTCGGAGGACTTCTTGAGTATTTAATTACTCTCTCATACATACTTGCTTGAAAATCATACAATCCTTGTAGAGATACATTTGAAACTGGCATTACTGTTGTGCTGTATGATACTCTGTTTGTTTGATATTTCATTTTCATTTCTCCATCACTCCAATTTTTCAATTGAAGTTCATGATGTTAACTAATTAGTATTCAGAAAAAATGGACCTGCCGTGAATCGAACACGGAGCTCCTCGGTTTTTGGCGATTTTACGCAAAAAGCGTTTCCGCGCAAAGCACGAAACCGCGTGCAAACGAGGTATTTTACCGTTAAATTACAGGCCCGAATCTATTTTCTGAGCCCGTGGCAGTTTTTAAATTTTTTCTGAACCTAAGATGAGTATGTAAAAACATAAAGGAAACCAAAGTTTCCCATATCAAACTTTCCTTTAAGAAAATTCAAATCAAAAAATGTACTCTTTAAAAAATTTAGGAGGTGATCCATCTGCAGGTTCCCCTACAGATACCTTGTGACGACTTAACCTACCTTGTCATATTAAAGTTCTCCTTAATAAGTTTCACTATAACACAACTTGGTTGGTTTGACGGGCAGTGTGTGCAAGAGACAGTGACGTATTCACCGTTCGCTGCTAACAAACGATTACTACGGATTCCAGCGTCATGAGGCTGGGTTGCAAGCCTCAATCTGAACTTAGACAGACTTTAGGAGATTAGCTTCTCTTTTCAGAGTCGCATCTCATTGTATCTGCCATTGCCGCGCGCGTGTCGCCCAGGGGATTCGGGCTGTACTCACCTAACGTAGTCCACACTTTCATCCTCGTTACCAAGGCAATCTCTCTATTGTACACGTAGTAAATAGAGATGTGGGTCTTGCCTGTTACCTGATTTAACAGGTCATCTCACGACACAGGCTGACGTCGGCCATGCAACTCCTCTCAGCGTGTCAGGTAAGCCCTTCAGACTGACCTTCATTCTGCTGTCGCTCCTGGTGAGGTTCACGGTGTATAATCTAATTGAACCGCACGCGTCACCCGTTGTAGTGTCTCCCCGCCAATTCCTTTAAGTTTCGGCCTTGCGACTATACTTCCCAGGTAGCACACTCTTCGCCTTCGCTGCAGCACCAATGCCTCTCGAGGAGGTACTGATGTTTAGTGTGCAGTGTTTACTGCTAGGACTACACGGGTATCTAATCCGTTTTGCGCCCCTAGCCTTCATCCCTTACTGTCAGAACCGTACTCGTAGGATGCCTTCGCTGTTGTGAGTCCGCCCAAGATTAAAACATTTTACCGCTACTTTGGGCGTACTTCCTACGTCTTCCGGTCTCTAGCCAGGCAGTATTTCCCGCACGCCCTATTTTTAAGAAATAAGATTTCACAGGAAACTTACCTAGCAAGCTACGGATGTTTTAGACCCAATAAAAATGGCTGCGACTTGGACCGCTAGTATTACCGCGGCGGCTGGCACTAGTCTTACCCAGTCCTTATTCGCCGAACTTTTTACATTCGGCAAAAGCCTCTCAATGAGAAGCACTCTGGTTCAAACTGTCACGCTTGCGCGCATTGCAGATTATTCCTAACTGCTGCACCCCGTAGGGCTGGGAATAGTGTCTCAGATTCCCTCTCAGGGCTTCTCCGCTAAGAGCCCTTACGGATCACAGGCTTGGTGGGCTATTACCCCGCCAACAACCTAATCCGCCGCAGCCCCGTCCTTAGGCTCGAGTTTAAGAGATAAATCATTCCAGGGTATATCTCCTATCAAGTATTAGACTCAGTTTCCCGAGATTATCCTTGACCTAAGGGTAGGTTAGCTACGTGTTACTGAGCAGTTCGCTTTCTCCTTATTTCTAAAGAAAATAACTTGCATGTCTAAGTGCAAACCAAAGAGCCGCAGCCGCCAGCAGGATCAACTGGATTTAAAGAACTTCATACTTATTAAAAGATAATAATCAGCTCCGCATTCTCCCTATAAGATTGGAGAACACTTCACACAAATCCTAACTATTGGCTACATAAAGAAATACAACTAAGTGATTAGCTTCTACATACCTCATACCTTAATGCTTTCTGTTTTTAGTATGCACAATGTTAAGGCACTCATCTTAGTTAACAT
>CAZTVG010000023.1:0-2377 GCA_964617015.1 Candidatus Woesearchaeota archaeon
TCTGCAGAACTGGTTTATGTTGCATACAAAAAAGGTCTTGTGAAACTTAAGGGTGATCTCGTCCTTGATGCTCTTCTATATGCTGTCAAGTTTAAAGGAGCTGCTATTTCTGGTGATGAAATAGAGCAGATAAAAAGAATTGGATAAAATTAGGCAATTGCTCCTGCTTTTTTTTCTAAATCACTAAAAGTTTCAAAAGAACGCGGAAAAGCTTTTTTTACTACTTCTTCAATAAGATATCCTAAAGGAATTCTTATAGCATGCCCACCCGCATCCACTCCTCTTTCATAAAACGGAGAAAAAAATTTATTAAGATTCATTACATCTCTCTGTTGCCCAACACATGCTTCCACAAGATACAATTTAGATTTATCACCATATAATTTATGTATTCTTTCCCAATCATGTATGCTTACAAGCACTTCTTGGGCTTCTAATCCAAAAGTAGAAGTATTAATGACAAGAGAATGGTGCCCTGTAGGATTGCTAATTACTATATAAGGATTGATTATAGTTCCCCCTTTTTCATGATCAACCAAAATCATGAGTTAAGATGTATTGTCTTATTTTTAAAAATATATATGCTAAATTATACTGAACAAAAGGGTTAAATACAGAATATTTCTCTTAAAAACAGGGTGCGTAGTTTAATGGTAAAATAGTTGGCTCCAGCCCGACAGCTGGGGGTTCGATTCCCTCCGCGCCCATTTTCAACAGGTAAAAGTTTTTATATTCTAAATTTTTAATAATATTAATTAAACAAAGGAGGTAAAATGAGACATGCACTTGACTTGATTGCATTTATATTTGTCATAATAGGAGGCCTTAACTGGGGACTTATAGGATTCTTTAATTATGACTTTGTTGAAGTAATCTTCGGAACTCTGTCAACAGTTTCAAGAGTAATATACTCTCTTATAGGACTTAGTGCCTTGTGGATGATTTATTATGCATTCAGAGAATAATCATTTATTTTATTTTTAAGCTTTCAATCTTACTTTTAAAAAGTTAAACATAAATTTATAAATTAAAATCCCCTAATAAAAAAATGAAAATAGGTGTGATTATTGGTATTCTGGTTGTTTTGGCTTTAATCATTTTATTTTTTACATTTGGTTTTACAGGAAACCAAAATAACGTTCAGGAAAATCAAGAGCCTGCTCTGGTTATTCCTATAGTTGGAAGTGGAGAGGTTGAAGAAACTATAGATACTGGCTCAGGAAGTTCATCCACATATGATATAGAAATAACTTCTTCTGGATTTTCTCCAAAAACATTGGAAATAAATGCAGGGGATACTGTAACATGGACAAACAAAGATTCTAGAAACCACTGGCCTGCTTCAGCCATTCATCCGACACACACAGTTTATCCTGGTTCCTCAATAAGTAAATGCGGAACTTCTGCAGAAAGTGAAATTTTTGATGCATGTAATGGGCTTTCAGCAGGAGAATCTTATTCTTTTACTTTTAATGAAAAAGGAACCTGGAAATACCACGATCACCTATCTATTTCCAGAACAGGAACAATAATTGTGAATTAGAGAACATGATCAAAAAAGAATTCGATAGGGAAGTCTTGGTTTCTTTTTTCTTGAGATCTGGTTTAGCAATTGTGTTTTTTTATGCTGGAATAGCCTCTCTTCTTGCTCCTGAAAATTGGATTGGATTTATTCCTAATTTTATCAGAGATTTTTTTCCAGCATCTATATTTCTTATTTTATTTTCTATTTATGAAATCGTTTTAGGAGGTTGGCTTCTGTCTAATAAAAAAATATTTTACGCATCAATCCTTTCTGCAGCGACTATGTTAGTTATTGTAATTACAAACATATTCTTGTTTGATATTGTTTTTAGAGATGTAGCAATATTATTTATGGCTATTGCACTAGCTGTACTTTCTCGGAAAAAATAAATGGCGTCCCAATTCATTTCAACATTAATTGTACTAGGCATTTTAGGTGTAGTGGATACTTCTTATTTAATCTGGAAAAGCAGAAAAAAACAGCCATTAGTGTGTCCTATTGGAGAGAAATGTAATGCTGTTTTAAATAGCAAATGGAATAAAATATTTTTTATAAGAAATGACGTTCTAGGACTTTTATTTTATATTTCTGTAATAATTGGTGCTTTTTTATTATTTTTTAATATAAATGGGATAGTTAAAACTCTCCTCATCTTTGGTTCAGGATTTGGGTTTTTGTTCTCTGTATTTTTAGTTTTTGTACAAACGAGGATACTGAAAAATTATTGCTTCTACTGTCTGATTTCTGCATTTCTCAATCTTCTAATATTTTTGAATGTTCTTTTATTATAGAATTCTATTTCTATCTTTTTAGAATCCTTCTTCACATTTCTGAGAAAATAAAAATATAAAG
>CAZTVG010000024.1:0-1792 GCA_964617015.1 Candidatus Woesearchaeota archaeon
AACCCACCCACCCAGAATTGTTAATAACAGAAATGTTCGAAGTTTAACAATTAATTATAAAAATCGAACGAATGATAATAAGCGAGCAACTATCCCTCACAAGTTCGACATGATAATTATGCCCCGCCCACGGTTAAAGGACAGTTTTTTGAGAGAAGCTTTTATGTTAAGCAAGAAGGGAACAAGAATATTTTATTATGACTTTTGCAAGGAAGATGAGGTTAACCTAATCACCAACAAAATAAAATCAGAAGCTAAAAAAAATAGAAAGAGAATTAAAATATTAAAAATAAAAAAAGCAGGAGAAATAGCTCCCTACAAAATCCGCGTGAGGGTTGATTTCAGGGTTCTATAACCTCTTCTCAGCCTTTATAGCAGTAGGAGCCTCTCCTCCATGCCATGTAAATCTTGGCCGCATTCTCATAGGGTAAATTCTTTCTGAATTATCATCAAGAATTATTGCAGAACCTTTTAAGGCAGGAAGGTCGTCCATGTGTTTTTTTATGCTTTCAAGAATATAGCTTTGCATTATGTAATTCAGTGCTTCCAGGTCTGGTTTGGAGGTTACACGATGAGCTATGACTATATCAGACTGAGTCATTACATCCCTGTGGATCTGGCCTGGCTGCTGTGTGGCAAGAACAAGTGAAATTCCAGGCTGCCTCCCCTCTCTTAAAAGCTGGATTAATGCATCAGTTGCAATTGTTTTTTGGTTAAGTGGAAGAAATTCATGGGCTTCATCAATAAAAATCCAGACTAAAGGATATTCTTTTTTCTCTGTTCCAGACAAAAAGTCAAGACCTTTTCCGATTGCCTGGATTTCTTCTTTTTTTCTCGCATCCATTCTCTGGCTGAATATCTTTCTGGAAAGCAGGCTTATTGTAAGGGCTCTTATGTTAAAAGCACCGACAGCGTTATAAACGCTTAAGTCAAGAACAGTTGTTGTTCCGCCAGAGATTAAATCCTTTACCTGCGTGGCTTCCTCATCTTTTTTTGCAAATATTCCCCATGTATTCGCAGTTTCAAAAAGTCCGACAGCAGCATTCCTTGTTTCTGGAGTAGTTCTTTCATCCTTTTCAATAGTTTCAATTATTTCATCAATATCAAAATTCCCTTTTTCTTTAAGTCTTGTCAGAGTTCTTTGTATTAAAACAGAAACAGGATCTATTATGTCAAGTCCAAAAGTTAAAATCCAGTCTTCAGGATTTAATTCCGTGACATCCAAGGCAAAAGGTTCATCAATCGGAATTCCTTTTTCAAGATAGGCATTATAATGTCCGAAAGGAACGAAAACTTTTACAGGAAGTTTTTCTGGCTTGAGTTTCCATTCGTTGAGAAGCTCTTTGTCTTTTTCGTTTTTGAATTTCATTGTCCAGTAAATACCCATTGTGTCAAAAATCAGAGAACCTATGTTTTGGCTTGCTTCCTTGGGAAGATTTGAAAGTTCTTCTGCAATAACTCCAAGAGTGTAAGATTTTCCAGAGCCTCTTTTTCCTGCGACTAGAATCACGTGGCTGCGGGCAATATCCATAAAGATTTTATTACTTAATGAGGTATACTGCCCCATTTTGACATAACCCTTTCCGACAAAAACCAGTCCTTTGTCAGCAAAAGCTTTTTTGTCAGCAGTACCTCTCCCGACTATAATATCATAAGGCATGGTAAGACACCTCCGGTTTCTTCACCCTCAACTTCCCTCCTTTTAAAACAATCATGGTATTATTTAGAGTAAGATGTTTATAAAATTAGTTATGAACTTAAATTGTGAGACAAGAATAAGGCTGTGATTAAC